>JBEKTY010000114.1:0-26161 GCA_049515555.1 Thermoguttaceae bacterium | reverse complement strand
CTCGGCACCGACAGCGGTGGATTCGCTTGCGCTCTGGGTCTGCCATGACCATCTCCCCATCCGTGGAAGCGGAACAGGCAGATTATACCAATGGCTAAGTTATTTCTTAACAGCAACTAAGGCCACGAGGGGACAATTTCTTTTTGTCCCCTTTTTTGTCCCCTTGTTCCCCGCTTCCCGTCACTTTCCCGCCAGGTATGTTACTGTTGGCCGCGCGCGCCGCCGCAGCCCGTTCTGCCCTCACAGCCTCATCGCGAAGTTGCTCTTCAAACCTCTGCATGTCAAACAGTGAAGTCCACTGTGGAATCCGCTGTAAGGCTTGCTCGACGGCCGGCCAGTGCTCCGCGAGCCTGTCCTCACAATCAGTCAAAGCATCATCGTAAGGTGGCGGCCCTGGCAGCCCTCGCTTCGGTATTTCCGGGTACGCTGCGCCGATTACGCTGGACCAAATTATGCGCGCCAAACTGATCGCGATCGCATGGCGGGATTCACCTGATACACCAGCAACAGGGTTCGGTTCCGTTGGATACTGCGCAACGAAATCGCTCAAGTCCTCTCTATAGAAACCGTCCAAAGACCGCTTGATCTCCCGTAGCTTGTCGGCTACTAAACGGAGTATCATGTCCCAGCTTCGAGCATCGGGGCCTGCTGTAAGCTCTTCGATTGACAAAGCCGGGTTATAGGGCCAGAGCCACTTGGCCTCATGCAAACAGCGGATCACTGCTTCTGAGATGTTTTTGTGACGTGACACGATCCTGCCTTTGCGAAGAGGGTCCCACCGGCGGACCGGAAAAGGCAGGAGACCGGCTCCGCCGGAGGGACCGGGAACCGGAGAGCGTCCCCCCCGGCTCATGGCATTGTAATCACAATCGGCCGACTAGCCTACTGCCCCACTCCCAACGCTTCGCTGGCCGCGTTCTGCTCAAGCACGGCACGATATTCCGCCCAGTGGCGGAGCAGGACGCCAAGCGGGACCACTTGGGCCGACATCAGGCGCCGGAGAACGGTTCCGCGAACCACATCCCCGGGATGCCTCGGCGGGAAGTTCGGTCGTGCGACGTTGTGGTACCAGTTTGCCGGATTCAGCCCCATCAGCATGTACCGCGTGAAATCTGCGGCAACGGCGGCCTCTTCCGGGTCTTCGTAGTGGCCGATCGTCAGGTCCTTGCCCCGATGCCGGAGCTTGACGAGCCACTTCCCCGCGTGCCAGGTGACGCCGGAATACCGCTGGCATGGTTGCTCTGTACTCACCATCATCGTCTCTCCTCTCCTGTTTCGCATCAAGCCCGGGATGCTGCCGAAAGGCAGGAACGGCAACCCCCGACAGGTTCGCTGGGCCGGGGCGGTTGCGATCGTCGTCGGCCGTCCCGATGCCCGCATTCTACCACGATGCGCTCTACTTCCCAAGCGAATGGACTAAGGGAACCGCCTTCGCCAAGCGCAGGCCAACAGGCCGCTGGTACCGTCACTCACCAAGATGAGCGTGCAAGACTAGGGACACCCATCACAGATTCAGAACGTACCAGTCCGGTAAACGCGACTACCGGCATGGTTGACAGAACCAGGGTAGCCGCTTGCAAGCGACTCCGCAGCAGAACCGCCGTCTCGTCAGCGAACTGCGGCCGAGTACCTTCCACAAATGCAATTCTCGGCCGCGACGCCTCTTACCCTCGCCTCTGTGGCGGCAAGAGCGTCACAGGGGGAGTATGTTCGATGTGCACATCGGGTTGATTGAGTCGCCCATATTGTTCTTGGCGATCAGTGCAACTGTTGGATTTCCATCCGGTGGTTTGCGTGCGGGCTGCCGGGCGAAGGGCCCTGAACCAGCAGTGCCACACGGCCGGGCAGTTCCCCGGCACACACCCAGTCGCGAGTAAATGCGGTCCACTCCGGCGGGACCTGTTGCATGGGCACCGGCTCGATCCCATAGGTGAATTGCAGGTTACGCGCAACATTAGCGCAGTCCGTGGGCGCCGCAATCCAGACGGGGAGGCGGAAGCGAGCGATGGCGCGGGCCGTTGCGCCGCTGCATGTTGGTACGACCACAGCGGCCGGCGTCGACGCGGCAATGACCGCCTCGACGCTGAGCGAGAGAAGATCGGCGGTGCTGTAATCCATTTCCCGCGGGAGCGTTTTCAGTCGTTCCCAGAGATCGGCCCGTGCTCGGTGTGGTTCGGTTGCCGCCGCGATGCGAGATAGGACAGCAACTGCCTCCACGGGGAAGTCGCCCGTGGCCGACTCGCCGGATAGCATCACACAGTCGGCGCCGTCCAACACGGCATTGGCCACGTCGGTCGCCTCCGCGCGAGTGGGCTGGCGGTTGTGGGTCATCGACTCAAGCATCTGGGTGGCAACAATCACCGGTTTCCCAAGGCGCACCGCCTTGCTGACGAGCGTTTTCTGCAGAATGGCGATGTGCTCGATCGGCACCTCAACTCCCAGGTCGCCGCGCGCCACCATAATGCCGTCGGCTGCGGCGAGGATTTCATCCACGTGCTCCAACGCGCGCGAGCGTTCGATCTTAGCCAGGATAAAGGGATCGCCGCCGAAGGAGCGCGCCGCCTCCCGCACGGCCTGGATGTCTGCCGCCGATTCCACGAACGATTGGCTGACGGCGTCCACGCCATGAGCAAGGGCACACTTGAGGCACTCGCGATCGCGCTCGGTGAAGGCCGAAATCCCGAGGTCAATGCCCGGCAGGTTCAGCCCCTTGCGTGACCGCAACTCGCCGCCCGTGAGAACGCGGCAGTGGACGTCGGGGCCATCCACGCGATCGACCTCCAGTTCAATGATGCCGTCGTTGAGAAACAGTGTGTCACCGGGTTTCACGACCTGAGGCAGCCGACCAAAGGTCATTGAAGCCTGTTCGGCGTCGCCAACAATCTCTCGTGTGGTCAGGGTAAATACACCTCCGGGAGCGACCTGGATGGGTTCCTCGGCAAGTTGCCCGATGCGCATCTTGGGCCCCGGTAGGTCGGCCATCAGGGCGATCTCGCGTCCAACGGTCTTCGCGGCCACACGCAACCGCTCGATGCGCGCCGCATGCTCGTCGAAAGTACCGTGCGAGAAATTCAGACGCGCCACGCTCATTCCGGCGCGGATCATCTGTTCCAGAAGCGGCGGCGCATCGCAGGCCGGCCCGATGGTAGCAACGATTTTCGTCTTTTGTAGTCGCAGTGACATAGTTCCCTCCTAGTCCCCAAGGCAGATCCCCAGCGCCCGAGCCGTGCGCGCAAGGCCTCCCGTGGGTGGCACCGTCTTCAACTTCCCGACCGCTTCGGTAATCTTCACAGCGCCCACCCCCGAGCCCTGGTAGGCCACCATGTGTCCATATTGTCCCGCGGCAATCAGCTCCACGGCTTCGGCACCGAAGACGGTGCAAAGCGCACGGTCGAAATTGGTAGGACTCCCGCCCCGCTGCATGTGCCCCAGGACGCACGCGCGGGCTTCTTTCCCGGTACGCATCTCCAGTTCCGCGGCCACCACAGCAGCGACGCCGCCCAGACGGGCCTCGCGGTTGGAAACCTGTTCGGCAGCCTTGGTTACTGCGCGAATTACGGCATTCAGCCCCGGGCAATCGCCGCCGCCGGTCACAATCCCGATACGCGCGCTCATTGGGTTATTCCTTTCGGGGGTTGTCTCTTATGGCCTGTGTTACTTTGATCCCTACAAGTCCCGCCACCAGGACCGCAAGGTAGAACTGACCTGTGATGGCCTCGATCCAGGCCAGCGTCCGGGCCAAAGCCGTGGCGGGCGTCACGTCCCCATACCCCACCGTGGCCAAGGTAATGAAGCTGTAGTAGCTGAGGACGCCGCGGTCGAGCCTTCCAGCAACCATGGGTGTTTTCGACGAGGCGGATGAAGTGAACGAGCCGGGCGAAGCCGTCTCCACAGCGGAGTACACAAGCGCCCAGATGATTCCCAGAAGCAGATAGCCGCAGACCGCTCCAAAGATGGCGTCCCCCGACGCTTGATCCAGAAGAACTGCACGGAGAATTCTGTACAAAGCAAACGCAAAAACGCACGCTGCGAGCAAGTGTGATCCCACGAGGAGCACTCGGCCGGGTAAGCCGCCCATGCCGTAGCCAATCCAGGTGCCAAGAATGGAAATCACACTGACTGCGATCGCAGTGATTCGGTGTTCTCGCTCTTCAAGTACCAGGAGCATCACCGCACCGATCAGCAAAGAGAAAAACACGTCGAAAGAGCCTTCGTCGCCGACAAGTCCTGCGGTAAGCGGTTGCGCGATCGCAAGCAAAAGGGCTGCCGCGAGCACTATGGCGAATCGCCATCGCTGGCGGATAGTTGCCAGGGGCATGCTTGGGAACAGGTTCATCGGGGGCGCCCCTTCACATGCGGCGTCTTGGCAGCGTGGCGAGAGTCGTGCAATTGCTTCGAGTCATCACTTCCCGACGGACCGATCAGTTGGTTTTGCAGTCCTTGGCAGCGTCTGGCGCAGGGGGTTCACGGCTTGGGACTCCGATCTGCGGTTCTGAACGAGTAGCCAGAAACGCGCTGACCGCCGATTTGAGTGTGGGATGAACACGGTCGGTCCCGACGGCCGACATTGTGCCCGCGCGCTCGAGCATGGCCAGCGGCTCGGTACGGAAGCCCGCCAGTCGCAACTGAATACCCTGCCGGTCCAGATCACGAGCCAATGCTTCGAGCGTCTCGGCTCCTGTACTGTCAATCGTGTTGATGGTGTTTCCATCGATGACCGCCCATTTCAGATCGGGTTGGGCAGCCGCCAGGTCCAGAACGCGTTTCTTAAGGTACGATGCGTTGTAGAACACGATCCCGGCGCCGAACCGGTAAAGCAGTAACCCCTGCGTCCCTGGGGCATCGGCATGATGGATCCGGTCGTGAAACCCCTTCATACCCGGCACACGGACAAGCACGGCATCGGGTGGCCGGGCACTGCGCCTTAGCAGCAGGAGCAAGGCCAGGCTGACCGCCATCACGATGCCCTCTAACACGTCCAGCGCGATGACCCCCAGCATGGTCGCGATGGCCACGCCGAACTCCGACCGGCTCACGCGCCAGAGCCGTCGCAGGGCGGCGAGATCGAACAGCCCGATGGCTGCAAAGATCAATACGGCGCCCAGTGCAGCCTTCGGCAGATAGCTCAAGGGAGCGGTCAGGAATAGCAGCACGGCCGCCATCACCGCGGCCGCCACCAATCCCGCAGCCTGGCTCTTGCCACCCATGGCGTGGTTCATCGCCGTCCGCGACTCGGTGCCGCTGACGGCGAAGCCCTGGCATAGGCCGGCGGCGCATTGGCTTGCGCCCAGGGCGAAGAGTTCGCGATCCGCATCGACTTCGTAATGATTCTTCGCCGCAAAACTTCTTGCGACCACCATGGCGTTGCAGAAGCTCACCAGCGCCACGCCAAGCGCACCGCCGAACAGCGGCGGAAGAAGGTGCGGGTCGAACGTCGGCCAGCACAGGCGAGGCAATCCGGCGGGAACATTGCCCACGACCGCCACGCCCCGGGTGTCGAGTCCCAACGTCTTCACCACGACGACCGCCGCCACGGCGGCCAACAGCGGACCGGGCCAGCGAGGCAGCAGCCGCTTGCTGACGAGCATCACCACGATTGCAAGCAGGCCTACCCCCAACGTTGGCAAGTGCGTTTGGGGCACTTTTCCGACGAACTCGATCAGGCTGGCCGTGATGCCATGCGACTGCATGGGGAAACCGAATACCTTGCCGATCTGGCCAAGGAAGATACTGATTGCCACGCCATTGAGAAAGCCGGTCAGAATCGGGCGAGAAAGGAAATCAGCCAGAAAGCCGAGCCGGAGCAAGCTCGCTGCAAAACAGAACAGACCGGTGAAGATGGCCAAGACGACCGACAGCGAGAGAAGGACTTCCGAATTTCCGGCCGCCAGCGGCGTCAAGGTTGCTCCGATCATCGCGCAGGTGGCCGCGTCCGGATTCACGATCAAGTGGCGGGACGTGCCGAACATCGCGTAGGCCAACAGCGCCGGAATGGCGGCGTAGAGCCCGATGACCGGATCGAGCCCGATGATCTGGGAGTAAGCGATCGCAGTCGGCAGGGCCACCGCAGCCACCGACACGCCGGCAATCAAATCGTGCTTGAGCCACTCGCGGTGATACTTGGCCAGTACCCCAAAGCCGGGCGCGATGCGGTAGAGCATGGCCTTGCGCTGAGGGCCGTCGGAACGCGTTGCATCGTGCATTACCGTTTCACCTCAGCGTCATTCCTGCCCGGTCCCGTGATTTTGGAGGGACTGATCTTGGGCCGGCTGCCCGTTGCCGGAAAACCGCATGATGATGGAGTAGAAAACGGGCGTGAAGATCAAGCCGAAGAACGTCACGCCGAGCATGCCGCTGAACACGGCCACGCCCAGCGGAACGCGCATTTCTGCCCCCGCACCCTTGGCAATTGCCAAGGGCACCACGCCGAGGATAAAGGCAAAGGCGGTCATGAGGATCGGGCGCAGCCGCGTGCGTGAGGCCTCGACCACCGCTTCCAGCCGGCTCTTGCCCGAATCTTCCAATTGCTTGGCGAACTCCACCACCAGAATCGCATTCTTGGCGGCCAGCCCGATCAAAACCACGAAACCGATCTGGGCGAAGATGTTGTTGTCGAGCCGGACCATCCACAAGCCGATCAGCGCGGAGAGGACGCACATTGGCACAATCAACAAGATCGCCAGCGGCAATGACCAGCTTTCATATTGTGCTGCCAGAACCATGAACACGAAGAGCACGGCCAACGGGAAGACCAGCTTGGAAAGCAGGTCCTTTTCCGCCAACAGTTCCTGAAAGCTCAACTCAGTCCACTCGTAGCCCATCGTGGATGGCAGTTGATCGGCGGCCACGCTGTCCATGATCTCGATCCCCTGACGGGAACTGGTGCCCGGCGCCAAAATGCCGGTGATCTCGGCCGAAGGATAGAGGTTATAGTGGTTGACGATAGCTGGACCGGAGGTGTCTTTCACGCGTATCAACGTGGCCAAGGGCACGCGGTCGCCCTTGGCGTTGCGGACTTCAAGGCGGCCGATGTCCTCGACGCGCATGCGATACTTCGGGTCGGCCTGGATGTTGACCTGCCAGTTGCGATTCTGGAAGGTGAAGTCGTTGACGTAGTAGGATCCGAGATAGGACTGCAACGTGTTGTTGACATCGTCTAACGACACGGACTGAGCCTTGGCCTTGTCCTTGTCGATTTCGACGAAGACTTGGGGTTGGTTCACGCTGAAGGTAGAGATGAGCACGGCGATGCCTGGCTGGCGGCGGCCTTCGTCCGCCGTTGCTTCCACGGCCCCTTGCAGAGACCGCAATCCGGCGTCCCGCTTGTCTTGAATTTGCAGCTTGATGCCGCCGGTCGACCCCAGGCCTTCGACGGGCGGGGCTCCAAAAACGCCGACCGTGGCTTCCTGGAAGGCCTCAAACTTCTGTCGCAATTCGGCGGCGAGGCGCTGGCCGTGCAACTCCGGATGTTCCTTGCGTTCTTCAAAAGGGTCGAGAATTACGAACATCCCACCCACATTGCTGATATTCGTGCTCAAGAGCGTGGAATAACCGGGAACGGCAATCACGTGTGCGATGCCCTTGGTTTCCATGGCAACCTTGCTGAGTTGGGTGACGAGCCGGTCCGTGCGCTCCAAGCTCGCTCCGTCGGGAAGCTGCACGTTGACCACCAGATAGCCCTTATCCTGATCCGGAATGAAGCCTTTGGGCACGACTTTGAATCCCAAGGCGGTCATGCCAAGCAATCCACCGTAGACTATGAGCAGAATAAACGATACCCGGAGCAAGCCACGGACCAGAAATCCGTAGCCGCCGGAGAGCCGGTCGAAAACCCAGTTAAAGCCGGCCAGAAAGCGATTGAGAACCGCATTCACCGGCGGGGCGGCAAACCAGCCAACTGCGGACCCCAGGGCAAAGATTCCGAGGCGAACACTCCACACGAGCGCCAAGGAACCTGCGGAGTGGGCCGCCGACGCGCTTTCGTGTCCATGGCCGCCAGCCGCAACGCCGCACATTTCCAGAATGCGCGCCGCCACAAGCGCATACGCGACATAGCCGATCAGTGCCGCGATGCCCCACCGCGGCAGGGCCTCGCGATGGCTCTCCTGACCATGGACATGCGGTTTGATCAGCGTTACTGCACGAGCCGGGGCCATGGTCATGGCGTTAATCGCTGAGATGATCGTCGACGCAGCGATGGTCAATGCGAACTGCCGGTAGAACTGACCTGTGATACCGGCCAAGAATGCCGTGGGAATGAAGACCGAGCTGAGCACCAGGGTGATGGCGATGACGGGCCCGGTAATCTCGTCCATGGCCTTGATCGTCGCCTCGCGGGGCGCAAGCCCGGTCGCCATCCAACGCTCGATGTTCTCGACTACCACGATGGCGTCGTCCACGACGATGCCGATGGCCAACACCAACCCAAACAGCGTGAGATTATTCAGGGAAAATCCCAAGAGGGCCATGACAGCAAACGTGCCGATGAGCGACACGGGCACGTCGATCATCGGCATAAGCGTAGCCCGCCAATCCTGGAGAAACACGAGCACGACGATGAACACGAGGACGAATGCCTCGAAGAGCGTCTTATACACCTCATGCACGGACTCGTCGATGAACACCGTGGTGTCATAGACGATCTTATAGTCCACGCCCCGGGGGAAGTTGGCTCTAAGCTCCTTCATCTTAGCCTTGATTTCCTCGGCGGTCTTCAAGGCGTTCGAACCGGGCAACTGGAACACTGCCAGCGTGACCGAGTCGTCGCCGTCGAGATAACTGTTCACGTCGTAGTTCTTGGCTCCCAGCTCCGTGCCCTTCTCGACGACGTGGCCGTGCTCGTTGCGCCGGACCTTGCGCACGACGTCTCGCAGCTTGACGACTTCGCCGTTCGATCCCGTCTTGACGACAATGTCGTCGAATTGCTGTTCGCTGCTCAGCCGCCCTTGGGTCTTGATCACCAGTTGAAATGGCACGGCTTCCTTGGCCGCGACCGGCGGTTGCCCGAGGCGTCCCGCAGCGACCTGGACGTTCTGTTCACGGATAGCTTTGATCACGTCGGCCGACGTCATCCCCAGGGATGCGAGCTTTTGGGGGTCAAGCCATACGCGCATGCTGTAGTCGCGGGGGCCAAGGAAGGTCACGTCGCCCACGCCCTTGACGCGGGCCAGGTCGTCCTTCACGCTGAGCGAGGCATAATTGCTCAGGTAGAGTTGGTCGTAAACGGAAGTCCCGCTTGGCGTCTTGTCCGAGACCAGGTTGACGCAAAGCAGGATGCTGGGCGACTTCTTCTTGGTGGTCACGCCGATTCGCTTGACGTCTTCAGGCAATTTGGCCTGGGCTACCGAAACGCGGTTCTGCACGAGCACCTGAGCCGTGTCCAGGTTGGTGCCCAGCTCGAATGTTACGTCCAGGAACATCTGGCCGTCATTGGTGCAACGGGACGCCATATAGAGCATCCGCTCCACGCCGTTGACTTCCTGCTCGATGGGAGTGGCAACCGTAATCGCCACCGTTTCTGCATCGGCACCGGGGTACGTTGCCGAAACCTGGACCGTCGGTGGTGCGACATCCGGATACTGGGCAATAGGCAGGCGGGTCAAAGCCACTAGGCCGATGATCACGATCACCAGCGACATCACGGTGGCGAAAATGGGTCGATCGACGAAGAAGCGAGCAAACATGGGTGGGCCTCTGTTGGTTTCGTGATGGTCTTATTGCGGAGCAGCCTTGGTATCGATCGGCTGGCCGTTGGAGTCCAGCGGCTGGACCGGGTAGTCGATCCGCGCCCGCTGCAAGCCCACCGTGATCACCCATTCCTTTTCCCAGTTCTTGACCCCTTCAGAAGCCTTCTTCTCGCCGGGCGCAGGCAGAAGGACCCGCATTCCGTCATCGAGCAACCTGCCCGGGGTGATGTCACGACGCAGAACCGTGTTGTCCTTCCCTAGGACGAGCAAGTACTTTCGATCCTGGTCGGAGAGCACGGCCGAGTCGGGAACCACCGCGGCCTCGTACTTGTCGCTCACGGGAATGCGAACTCGGACCCGCGAACCGGGAACAAGCTGGCCATCGGGGTTCTTAGCTTCGCCGCGGACGAGGACCGTGCCGGTACCCCCTGCGTACTTGATGTCCGCAAATACGAGCCGGCCCTCGTGTGGGAACCCCTGTTCGGTATCCAGCCCGAAGGTAAAGGCGATCTTCCTGTCACGGAGAGGTTGTTTGTCCGGCCGACCAGAACTGATTTGCTGGTATCGTTGGATTGCGCGCTCGTCAACATTGAAATCGACGTAGACGGGATCAAGCGTAACGATCGTCGTCAGTACGGGATCGGTCCCACCAGCATTGACAAGGTTACCTTCGACAAGGTTTGCCTTGCCAATCCTGCCGGTCAAGGGGGCGAAGAGCTTGGCATATTTCAGATCCAGCCGGGTTCTATCCGCTTCTGCCTTCTTTGCCGCGATTTGTGCCTCGAAAGACTTGGCGTCCGCTTCCGACTTGTCCAGATCCTGTTGTGATACAGCGTTCGACTTGATCAGAACCCGGTCCCGCTCCGCGACTTTCCTTGCGGCAACTTCCTGGGCTTCGAGCGCCTTGATGTGGGCTTCGGTCTGCGCTAGTTCTGCCTTGAACGGAGCCTCGTCGATGTCAAACAAAGGAGTTTTGTCCTCTGTAACGAGATCCCCGTCCTGGAAGTGCACCTTGGTGATGTGGCCCCGTACCCGCGCACGCACGTCAACGGTCTTATAGGCTTCCAGCCAGCCGTTATAGTCGTCCTCATCCATCAGACTACGGACGACAGGATGAGCCACCGTAACTCGCGGCGCCTCCTTAGTTTTGCCCGGCTCCTTGTTGCTACATCCTACAAAGACGAAGCAAGCCAGTACGACGACAGTCTTGGTTGATCCGAAAAGCAGAGCTCTTGCCATGAAAGTACTCCTCATTTAGTATCGTTTGCCATGCTGGCCTCACTTCGTCCAGGAAAACACGGCGGTCTGCCAGGGCGACATATCCAGGAACAGGCCGTTGGATTGCAGATCATTGCCATCTCGGTCATAGATGGCAGAACTCATTTGGTCCTTCAGCCGCCACTGGCCGCCGGCAAGGTCCGTGAAGGGGAGCCGGAGGTAGCATTGGCTCTGGTTGGCGGCGTAGTTCACTGCCACCAGCAGCCTGTCGCCACCGGGGCCTTGCCAGGCGAAGGCCACGAGACAATCTGAGGTCCAGTTGCCTTCCCAGGCGGGCACGCACTCGACCAACTGCCACTGGCCGTCGCGCACCACCGGCGCGCGCAGCACGGCGAGCAGCCGCTCATAGAACTCTCGCAACCTCGCGTCGACGGATTCGCACGGGCCGCGACAGAGGTGGGGCGAGATTCGTTTCTTCCGCCCCTCGAACTGGCCCTGATGGAAGAACCGCAGACCGGGGGACAGGAATGTGATTGCCGCCGCGGCTTCGTGCATTCCAGGCGAAAAGGCCGCTGCGGCCCGCGGCTCGTCGTGGTTCTCCAGGAAGCGGGCCATCTTGTCCTGGTAATCCAAGCCGGCCCGGAAGTGCTCGCGCACCGGGCGCGCGTGGCCTTCGCGGAGGCGGTCGTATAGCCGCTTGTCGTACGTGTAATCGAACCCCTGTTGCTGCAGGGTCCATTCCAGGTCCCAATAGACTTCGGCCATGAAACAGAAGTCCGGAACCCGTTCACGCACGCACTGAGTGGCCTTCGGCCAGAAAGGTTGAGACGAGATGCCCCAGGTCCGATCGAAGACGTCCGGCAGCACCAGCATGGCCATGTCGCAACGCACGCCGTCGCACTGCCCGGCAATCTTCTGCAACTCGCCGATCATGGCTTCTTGGGTGGCCGGGTCGCCGTAGTTGAGCTGCAAGGTGTCGGGCCAGCCGGGGAAGTACGGGTCGCGCCCATGCGCCAGTAGCAAGTCGCCTTGCCTGCGCTTGGCCCAGGTGTAATTCTGCGGCGCCCGGGCCAAGTCGGGTTCTGTGCCGGGGATGTAATACTCGGGGTGATCCTCCACCCAGGGGTGATCTAGCCCTGTGTGATTGGGAACGAAGTCCAACAGCAGGCGCAGGCCGCGTTTGCGGAGCCGCTGCCGCAGCCGGGCCAGAGCGGCGCCCCCGCCCAGGCCGCTGTGCACCGTGTAGCCCGTGATGGCGAAGCCGGAACCGGGAATGTCCTCGTCACACAAGTCGGGCAGCGTTTCCTGGAACTCCCTGCGCCACTCCGGATTGCTGCGAGAGATCCGCTGACCCTCCGCACCGGTCTGCCAGACGCTCAGGAACCAGATCCAGTCGAAACCCATCTCGGCCAGGCGGTCCAGCTCTGCGTCCGGAATGTCGTCGAGCGTGGCCCTTCGGCGCAGTTCTCGGGACATTTCCGTCAGCCAGACGCGGGTATTGATCTGATAGAGGACGGGATTCGCGGGGCACGTTTTCACGTCATTGCTCCTGGGCACTTGCCGCCCCCTTCAAGAACGCGGCCCCTTTGCCCACCTCCAAGGCCCGCTTGGGGTCGAGGCAGCCGAAGAGTTGAATGCATTTGGCAACGAGCCCGGTCCAGCCGGTCTGGTGACTCGCGCCAAGCCCAGCGCCGTTGTCGCCGTGAAAGTACTCGTAGAAAAGTACGTGGTCGCGCCAGTGCGGGTCAGACTGAAACTTCTCCGTGCCGCCATAGACGGGTCGCCGGCCGTGCTTGTCGCGGGTGAATATCCGGGTGAGCCGATCGGCAATCTCTTTGGCCACCTCGAAGAGATCCATCATCCTGCCTGACCCCGTGGGGCATTCGACCTTGAAGTTGTCGCCGTAGTACAGGTAGAACTGCAAAAGGGCCCGGATGATCATGGCGTTCACCGGCATCCAGACAGGCCCGCGCCAGTTGGAATTGCCGCCGAACATCCCGGTGTTCGACTCTGCCGGCAGATAGTCCACGCGGTACTCCTGACCTTGCGCATGGAAGACATAGGGATGCTGCTGGTGGAACTTCGAGAGCGAGCGGATGCCGTGGGGGCCCAGGAACTCGTTCTCGTCGAGCATCTTCGCAAGGATCCGGCGGAGCCGCTCCGGGTTGACCAGGGCAGCGATGCCCCGCTCGGCCACGCCGAAGTGCCCCGGGCCGGTAGGATGGATCGTCGTCAAAAGCTCGGGCATCCGGCGCATACGCTCATGTAAATGAGCCATCGCCCGCGGAATGCGCTCCCGCTGCCACTTTTCGATTACCGAGGTGGCGCACAGGGGCAGGAGCCCGACCATCGAGCGGACCTTGAGCCGCGTGGTACTGCCGTCGGGGAGCACCAGCAGGTCGTAATAGAAGCCGTCCTCCTCGTCCCACATGCCGTTGGCCCCAGGTTGGTTCATGGCCGCGGCAATGTAGTAGAAGTGCTCCGCGAACTTTACGAACATGTCCTCGTAGGTACGGTCGTGGGAGGTGAGTTCCACGGCGAGTTCGGCCATGTTCTGGCTGAACAGTGCCATCCAGGCCGTACCGTCCGCCTGCTCCAGGCGGCCCCCGGTGGGCAGCGGCGCACTGCGGTCGAATACGCCGATGTTGTCGAGGCCCAGAAAGCCGCCCTCGAACAGGTTCTTGCCGAAGCGGTCCTTGCGGTTCGCCCACCAGGTGAAGTTCAGCAGCAGCTTATTGAAGGCCGACTTGAGGAAATCAACGTCGGCCTCTCCTCGCAATGCCTGCTCGGTGCGATGGAGGAACAGGGTCGCCCAGGCATGGACCGGCGGGTTCACGTCGCTGAAATTCCACTCGTAGGCGGGAATCTGGCCACTGGGATGCAGGTACACCCCGTGCAACATCAGTTCCATCTGCTGTTTGGCGAAATCAGGGTCCACAATCGTCAGCGGCAGCGTGTGGAAGGCCAGGTCCCAGGCCGCGTACCAGGGATACTCCCACTTGTCGGGCATCGAGATGATGTCCTTGTTCAGCATGTGGAACCACTCCGAGTTCCGGGAGTTGCGATAGCCGGAATGGAGCGGGTTAGAGTTGTGCTCGTCAAGCCAGTTGTCGCCGTCGAAGAAGAAGAACTGCTTGCTCCAGAGCATGCCGGCGATGGCCTGACGCATCACGTTGGCCGCGTCTTCACTCACAGATGGCGGCGTGACCGACTTGTAGAACTCATCGGCTTCACGAAGCCTGTCGGCGAAGACTTCATCGAATTGCTTTCCGAAGGGTTTGCCTTTCTGGTCCGGAGAAGCTTTGGAGAGCCGCAGGCGAATCACTGTGGTCTGGCCGGCGCCGACATTGACCTGGTAATGTGCCGCGACCTTGGTGCCCTGCTTCTCTGGATTCACCGCGCTCTGGTTGCCCTGCACTACGCAGTCGTTGATGCCGTCCTTGACGTAGGGGCTCTCGTTCTTTTGCCCGGGAAAAAGCCGTTCGTGGTTTGTTTCGTTTTCGGTGAAGAGTAGCGGCACCTCGCCTTCGCAGAACAAAATGAATTCACCGAGCACGGGATGCGTTGCGGCAGCCGCACTCGCACCCGAGGGTGTCTTGATCTGCTCGATGTTTGGTTTTTCGGCAGCTCGATTCGATTCGGCAATCCACGACGACCAGTCGTTGCGAAACCACAGCGTGGGCAGGAGATGCAGTTGGGCCGCGTCTGGTCCCCGGTTGGCCGCGGTGATCCGCACCAAGATGTCTTCCGGACCGGCCTTGGCGTACTCCACGAAGACGTCGAAGTACCGGTCGTCCTTGAAGACGCCGGTGTCGAGCAGTTCATACTCCATGTCGTTGCGGCTGCGCCGACGGCTCGTCTCCACCAGGTCGGCGTAAGGAAAGGCCGCCTGCGGGTACTTGTAGAGGTACTTCATGTACGAGTGGGTCGGCGTGCTGTCGAGGTAGAAGTAGTACTCCTTCACGTCCTCGCCGTGGTTGCCCTCGCTGTTGGTCAACCCGAAGAGCCGCTCCTTGAGAATGGGATCCTTGCCGTTCCACAGGGCCAGCGCAAAGCAAAGGCATTGTTGGTCATCGGAAAGGCCGGCGATGCCGTCCTCGCCCCAGCGGTAGGCGCGCGAGCGGGCCTGATCGTGGGTGAAAAAATTCCAGGCGTCGCCATTCTCGCTATAGTCCTCGCGCACGGTTCCCCACTGCCGTTCGCTAAGGTACGGTCCCCATTTCTTCCAGGAAACGTTCTTTTGGCGTGCTTCGTCAAGTCGGATCTGTTCTGCGGTCATGATGCACCTGTGCTTGATTCAGAAGGGCACTCGTCTCAGCAAGTAATGGGCGCCAATCGCCCCCAACCGAGGGCAACCAGCGCCAACAGGATTGTTTGGAACAACGCAAAGGCCAGGGTCGCGGTTACGGCCGGGGTGCCGGCAAAGCTGCCCGTCGCGATAACGAGGCTCACCCCGACGTTGCGCACGGAAGTCGTAATCGCCATGGCCTTGCGGTTGCTGCTGCCGGGCATGCCCAGTAGCCAACCGGCGATCAGGGCGGCTAGTACCAGGGCGAGCATTCCCGCAAAACCGCGCGGACGGATCACCACCAGTGTCTGGAAATGGACGACGAGAACGAGTCCGATCACGGACATATTCAGGACCACGCTCAAGAGGTTGGCCGGTTTCGACAGCCTGGCCGCCAGTTTCGGACGCCACTGGCGAACCGTCAGCCCAACACACAAGGGCAACAGTTGGACCGCGAGCAAGGTGAAGACCATTTTGGTCACATCGACGTTGAGCGATTCGCTACCCGGCGTAAGAAGCGGCAACAACCAGTGCAGGAGCAGCGGCGCCAACAGCGCAGACGATCCGGCCAAAACCACCATCAGCCCCACGGAGACGGCCACGCTCCCCTTGGCCATGGCGGTGAAGGGGGGGCCGTACGGGGCTCCCGGGCAAACCGCGGCAATAAGAAACCCAGCGGCGACCATCGGCTCGGGACGGAAGAGAAGCAGGAGGCCCACTGCCGCCGCCGGGACGCACACATAGTTCGCCAGCGCAGCCTGCCCCATCAGACGCCCGTTCGTGGCGACACCGGCAAGATCGGCAAGTGCCACGCCCAGCCCAATAGCCACCATCAGCTCGACGAGCGTAATCGTCACCAGCACGTTGATCAGTTGGTCCATCGTCATGGTGATTTCGCCTCGCCGGGTTCCCCGCACTGCGGGCCCTGTCCACACTTGCTGCCCACTCCCTGAGAATCGCTGACCTCGGCCAACGCCCGATCCTCCGGTTCCGGAAAGAAGCGTTCGGCGGACCGGTGCAGCAAGCTCAACTCCTGGCGCAGCGGCCCCGCTCGCTCGTCGGGCAAGGTCTGAATCAGATTCTCCAGCATGGCCCGCAAACGCCGCGAGATTTGTATGCTCTCACCGCCGAAATGCCGGATCTCGGTGACCGCCAGCTTGACGAAGTCCTCCCAAGCCGGGGTCCGATACACGAGCCGCACCCGGCCTGCCGCGTCCCGCACCCGCTCGTCGTCCAGGTGCCGGCTGCCGACGTTGCGAAGGAGGTGGTGGATCTGGTCGATGGCGAGGACCGCGGTAGTCGGGTCGTTGATCGCCGGCGAAAGCCCCTTGGAGGCGATGTCCACCATGATCCGCAGCGCGAGGGCCGGGTCCTGCTCCAGCGTGCGTTCCTGTCCCACGGCGACCGATTGGCGTAAGGCGCCGGCCGCCAGGGTTGACCCGCCCTGAAAGACCCGGAACAAGGGGTCCCCGATCGCAATGAAATCACCAACCTGCGGCACCATTTCGATGACACACTCGGCACGCTGGGCCATCGACACCAGTCCGTCAATGTCGACCGCCAGGACGACGCCATCCTTGAGGTTCGTCACCGTCGAGGCGGGTTCCCCACCGAAGAGGCTGCCAGGCTCGTGCGACGATTCCTTCGACGCGCCCAGGCGCCGCGGGTAGACGTTCTCGATGACTTCGCGCCCCAGCAAGGCTACTGCCCGCAAGGCGCCGCTCGGACGCAGCGTTTTGCCCACGTGGTCGATCAGGTACAGGAAAACGCCCAGGCTTGCCAGGCAACTGTATCCGGACAACCGCGCCGTGAGCAGGGGCACGGAAGTATTAATGCGGACCAAGACGGCAAGGGAGAATGTGAAGGTGAAAACGAACACCGTCAAAGCGGATTTGGTGCCCGGGTCTCTGAATACGATGGCGATGATGCGCGGGGTAAGCTGGGCGCTGGCAAGTTGCACCGCCACCAGCAATGCGGAACAAACGAAGACGATGAAGGTGAACATCGACGCGGCCATGGTTCCCAGCACGGCCCGCGCGGTGTCCGGGCTGATGGTCGATTCCCAGCCCCACGTCTCCTCGACCGAGTGCAGCAGCGGAACCGCTGCAAGCGCAAGCACCATGCTCAGCGAGGGCAGGATCCAGATCGAATTCGTGAAATAGTGGCGAACCCGATAGCGCTGAAGCCAAGTCATGGAAGTTTCTCCGCACAACACGTGTCTGGTTAGCGTGATGGCGAGCTTAGTACGTCGATCAAGAACTCGATTCCCTGGACCTTGTCAATGCTGCTGAAGGCAGCTTCTGGTGGCTCAAGGGACGTGTCAATCTAGGGGAGGAGCCTCCGGAACAGATTATATCGAGCCGTGGGACCGGAATCCCGCGGAATCTCCAAAATATTGGGGCAACCGGCTCAGGCATCTGGGTGGCCTTCACACAATCCTCTGCCACGCAAAGTCTTTCACTGATAAGACTTACGCCATCCTGGCCGCCTGCCCATTCCATTTGGTACATCGCTATCCGTCGGGCACCAAGTGATTCAGCTCGGAGCCGTGGTCTTGCCTCTCGCTGCGGTGACATATTAGTACATTGCGGTTTCCTGGTTTAAGATAGGGTGATGCGACCGGGCGGCTGAAAACTTTTGGTGCATCCCATCAACTCCAGCAGCAAGGAGATACAAGTCATGTCGCGTTCATTGTTCCATCGTGTCGCCGCCTTCCGGCCGTTTGTGGCCGTGGCGGCAGTGTTGGCCGTCACTGTTTCGGCACATGCGGCAGAGAAGAACAACCCCGGCGAGAAGCCGGACGAAAACGCTATCCGGGCGGCTGTCGAGTCTTATGCGGCTGCCTACAACCGGGGCGACGCCAAAGCGGTCGCCTCGCACTGGAGCGATTCCGGCCAGTGGATCAGTCCTTCGGGCCAGCGGTTCCAGGGAAAAGTGGCCATCGAGAAAGAACTGCAAACCCTGTTTGCCGAAAACAAGGGTGTCCGCATTGAAGTGATGAATCCCACGATTCGCATCCTGTCGGCCGACGCAGCCATTGAGGAAGGCACGGTTCGGGTCATTCGCCCTGCGGAACCGCCGAGCGAATCGACCTACCTTGCCGTCCACGTGAAGAAGGGCGGCCAGTGGAAGCTGGATACCGTCCGCGAGACCGACGTCCCCGAAGCGCCGCCGGCAAGTTCGCCCCTGCAAGACCTGGCATGGCTGGTCGGTGAATGGACCGACGACAGCCCCGACGCCGCGGTCGCGGCCACCGTAACCTGGACGAAGAACAAGTCTTTCTTGAGCTACTCGTTCAAGGCCTCGGCGTCCGGAATGGACGATCTCGAAGGCACCCAAGTCATCGGCTGGGACCCGGCGGCAGGTACGATCCGTTCCTGGATGTTCGACTCCGACGGCGGGTTCGGCGAAGGCACCTGGTCGAATAAGGACAACACGTGGACCGTCAAATTCAGTCAAGTCATGCCCGACGGCCGCAAGGCATCGGCGACGAACATCTACACGCTCGTGGATGGCAACACCTTCACCTGGAAATCCATCGGCCGCAAGGTGGACAAGGAATTCCTGCCCAATGTCGAGGAAGTGAAGATCGTTCGCAAGACGGCCAACGCTACGGTGAAGGAGGCGGGCAAGGATGCGCAGAAACCGCGGAAGTCAGGGGCGAAGAAGTAAGGATGCCAGGTTCCGCAACTCGCCAAGACACGACTCTACACTCCCACGGGAATAGGACAGGTGACCTCATGAAAAAATCCACAATCTTGCTCGTCGGCGTGGCGATTGCCGCGGCGCTCTTGGCAACGAACGGTTTTACACGCGGCGGAGGCGGCGGAGGTGGCGCGCGTGGTGGCGGCGGAGGCGGTGGCGGCGGCGCACGTGCAGGTGCTGGCGGCGGAGTCTCCGCTGGAGCACGCCCGGCGGCCAGCCCCGCCGTCAACCGCAGTCCATCCATGAGCCGGGCTGCACCCTCACCGGCCGCGAATCGCCCCGCTCAGCTTCCGGCTGCAAGTCGGCCGGCAGCGTCGGTGCCGAGCCAGCGGCCCGCGGCCGGACCAGGTCAGGGTCTTGCGGGCAATCGTCCTGCCCAGCTTCCGGCCGCCGCGGATCGCGCGGGCTTGCAGTCGCCACAGTCCTATCAGCGGCCCACCCAAGGCCAGGTCAGCAATTTCTTGAACGTCCCTCAGCAGCCGCAAGCCGGCCCGCGCACTTCCGGCCAGCCTGTCGCCGGCCAATTGTCCGGCGGTGCGCAGGGCATCCAATCGAAAACGGTCACGACGCCCGGTGGCGGCCAGGTCACCGTCGGCGGCGTGGGCGGCAGCCGGACCGGACCGGGTGGCACCACCGCTGGCGCGGGCCGAGTTGGGGTGCAGGTCACGGGGCCCGGGGGCAACAGTTATACCAAAGTCGCCGGCGGTGCGGCGATCCGCGGCCCGGGAGGCAATACCGTGGCCGCCGGACGCGGCGCCTCCTTCGCCAACGGCCAGTTTGTCGGCGGCAAGTCCTGGACCGCAGTGAACGGGAACTTTACCCGCTGGAACTCCTTCACGCCGGGTTGGTGCGGACGCTATCCGGGCGCGTGGTGGCCCGGCAAGTGGGCGATCGCGGGCACGGCCTGGGCCACGGCTGCCTGGGCCACGGCCGGCGGCTATTGCGGTTGCAGCGGTGAAGGGACCTACTACGACTACGGCGAGAACGTAACCTACGACGACGGGAACGTCTACTGCGGCGATCAGCCGGTGGCCTCGGCCGAGCAGTACTACGACCAGGCCGGCCAAATCGCCGATTCCGGCCAAACGCCCCAGAACGAGGAGTGGCTGCCGCTGGGCGTGTTCGCCGTCATCGCCGAGCCCAACCAGACCCAGACCGACAAGACCGTCCAACTTGCGTTGAACAAGGAGGGCGTCATTCGCGGCAACTTGCACGACACTCTGTCCGACAAGCTCATGCCGGTCGTCGGCGCGGTGGACAAGAAGACCCAGCGCGTGGCGATGAAACTGGAAGGCAACGACGCGGTGGTCGTCGAGACGGGCCTGTACAACCTGACGAACGACGAAGTGCCCGTCCTCGTTCACTTCAATGCCGATCAACACGAGGATCGTACCCTGATCCGTCTGCAGCAACCGGAAGACCAGCAGCAGCAACAACAACAGTAGGTGATCCGATGAAGAGGTCCACGATTCTCCTGGTAGGCGCGGCCGTGGCGGCGGCGCTGTTGGCAACGGAAGGTTTTCCTCGTGGCGGCGGCGGACGGGGTGGCGGCGGAGGCGGTGCCCGTGGCGGAGGAGGCGGCGCACGCCCGAGCGCGGCAGCGAGACCGGCGCCAAGATCTGCGCCGGCGGCCAACCGAAGCCCGTCGATGAGCCGGGCCGCGCCCGCCAGTCGTCCGGCTCCACGACCGGCCACGAGCCGGCCCGCCCCGAGCCCGGCCCAGCGGCCGGCGGCTGGGGGAGGGCAGGCGCGTCCGGCCAATCGGCCGGCCCAACTCCCGACCAATCGTCCCGCGGCGCCCAGTGCGGGCAATCGGCCCGCAGCCGGGGCTGGGCAGGGGATTGCGGGCAATCGGCCGGGGCAACTTCCGGCCGGGCGTCCGGGCACGGGCGCGGCGGCCGGCGCGGCCCGCCCGGGGCAGCTCCCGGCGCAGGCCGCCCAACGGCCCAGCGCCAGCCAGCTCGGCAACTTCCTCAACATGCCGGCCGATTCCGGGCGCGGGCAACTCGCGGGATCGGCGCCGGCTCGCCCCGCACAGTTGCCCTCCACGGGCGGAAGTCGCGGCCACACGGTCACGGGGCCAGGCGGCGGCCAGATCTCCGTCGGCGGCGTGGGCGGTAGCCGAACGGGGCCGGGCGGAACCACCGTCGGCGCCGGCCGCGCCGCAGTCAAGGTCACAGGACCCGGCGGAAATTCATATACCAAAGTGGCCGGCGGCGCGGCCATTCGCGGCCCGGGCGGCAATACTGTGGCCGCCGGACGCGGTGCTTCGTTCGTCAACGGCCAGTTCGTCGGCGGCCGCTCTTGGGCCGCAGTCAACGGAAACTTTACTCGATGGGGCTACTTCACGCCAGGCTGGCACGCCGTTCACTTTGGCGCTTGGTGGCCCGCGCGGTGGGCTGTTACCGCCTCGGCCTGGGCCGCCGCAAACTGGGCCGCGGCCGGCAGCTATTGCGGATGCACGGGCGAAGGAACCTACTACGACTACGGCCAGAACGTAACCTACGACGACGGGAACGTCTACTACGGCGATCAGCCGGTGGCGTCGGCCGAACAATATTACGATCAGGCCGGCAAAGTCGCCGATGCCGGTCAGACGCCCCAGAACGAAGAGTGGCTGCCCCTGGGCGTGTTCGCCGTCATCGCCGAGCCCGCGCAGACCCAGACCGACAAGGTCGTCCAACTCGCGTTGAACAAGGAGGGGGCGATTCGCGGCAATTTTCAAGATTTCTTGGCCGATAACGTTACGCCCGTCGTTGGCGCCGTGGATAAGCAAACTCAGCGAGTGGCCATCCGAATGCAAGGCAATACGTCGGTGGTTGTCGAGACCGGTCTTTACAACCTGACTAACGACGAGGTGCCGGTGCTGGTCCATTTCGGGCCTGACCGGCAGGAGCCTCGCACTCTGATCCGTCTGAAGCAGCCGGAAGGCCAGGAACAGCAATAGAGGAGTCTGTACCAAGCAAACGGACGATAAGGGCTAGAGTCCATTGGCCACGACAAAGGCAATGTCCCCATGAATCGGGACAATTGTGTTCTCGTTGTGTATAATGAGTTTCGTGCCAGCAGGGGCCATATCGCCACCTCGCCGGTTCGCCCACTTGTTGCCTTCGTGCCGAATTACTTCGGAGGTCGAAAATGAATCGTCGAATTCTCGTCGCTGCGCTGATTGCCGGCGGAATGATCGGGCTGGCTGGTCCCGCTTCGGCGCAGTTCTACCCCGGCTATGGTTACGGCGGCTGGGGCGGTGCGAATGGCGCGGCCGCCTTGTTCGGTGCCAACTATCGGCAGGCAACGGCCATGCAGCTCAAGGCCCAGAGCACGCAGACCGGGCAGCGGGCCGCGATGGGACAAAACTATGTCGTGCAAAGCGGCATTCGCAATACGTTGTCCAGTCAGGCCCAGAGCCGGGCCGATTCGATCGCGGGGCAGCAGCAGGCAAACCAAGATTGGTGGTTCCAGCAGCAGACCCAGCAATCGGCCCCGCGTGGTGCTATGGGGTATGCTTCCGGTGCTCCAGCGGTTCCGGTTGGCTTCGCGCCTTCGGGCGAACCGCCTCCGCCGGCTATGGACATTATCCGGTGGCCGACCGTGCTGCAGGAGACGTGCTTTGTCCCCCAGCGTACCCGAATCGAGGCGCCGTATCGCCGCACGCCGCCGAAGCTGAGTGTTCCCACGTCGGCCGATTATCGCAAGATGGCGGGCACCGTGGAGGATATGAAGGCCGTGCTGGAGTGGCGGCTGAAAACTGGCATCGATAAGGCCGACTACGACGCGGCCAAGACCTTTCTGAATCAGTTAGCTCAGGAAGTCACCGCCCGGGCCCAAGCGGCCGGCAGTTCGAGTTAACCTTGGTTTGTGAAGAATTCTCGTTCATGGAGCCTTAACATGCATCGCCTGATTGGTACTGTTTCTGCCTTTCTTTCCCTCGCTGTGGCCGGGACCGTGCTCGCCCAGAACACTGCCTTGGACAAGGCCGCGGAAAAAGACGCTGCCAAGACCGTGGCCGCGTCGGCCGAGCGACAGGGCGTTCTTAGCCTCCTAACGCAACTCGAGACCAACTTCAACGAAGGCGACGCCAAGGGCGCAGCCGGTTGCTGGACGGAGAACGGCGATTTTGTCGGCGCCGGTGGCGCCAGCGCCGAAGGCCGCGAAGCCATCGAGAAGCAATTCGCCCAGGCCTTCGCCGCGCGGAAGGGCGGCAAGCTCCAGATGCAGATTCTGCACTTCCGGCTGGTGAACGACAGCCTGGCATTGGTCGATGCCGTTCCTGAGATCAAGTTGGCCGCGGCCAATTCCCCTGCGCCGGCCGCGCGGACCGCCACCATGGTCATCGTCAAGCAGAACGGCCGCTGGCTGATCGAGAGCGCCCACGAGACATCTGGCCGCGTCGCCGTTCAGGCCAATCGCTTGAAAGAGCTGGAGTGGCTTGTGGGCGACTGGGCAAGCGAGACCTCGAAAGCCGGCATTTCGCTCGGAACGTCCTGCGATTGGACCGCCAACCAGGCATTCCTCATTCGCAAGTTCAAGGTCGAAGGCAAGGGGGCTTTTCTGCATGGCGGCACGGAGATCATTGGCTGGGATCCTCGCACCAATCGCATTCGCTCATGGGCTTTCGATGCCGACGGCAGCTTCGGCGAGAACGTCTGGGTCCGTGATGGCGATCGCTGGCTGATCAAGTACGCCGGCACGTTGGCCGACGGCAGCGAAACCTCCGCCACGAACATTCTCACCAAGGTCGATGCCCAGACCGTGACGCTGCAATCCAGAGACCGCGTCGTCAACAACGAACGACAACCTGATGTGCCCGAAGTCGCGATCAAGCGTCAGGCCGCGGCGAGAGCGGCGGCCAAGGAGGACGAAGCCACACAACCGGCGAAAAAAAGCCAGCCGTAGATGCGCCGTTCGCTCCTTCCCGACATTTCTTTCTGCAACCGCAGATACTTGCCGGGCCGAGGCCCTCGACACGATCGAGCTAGTGTGGTTCGAGAACCGACGGATTCTCGCGACAGACTCCTTGGCCTCTGCGGAGAGGCCGACGAGCATCGAGACCGCCCGAGAGAGTCACTTCTGGACCAACTATGTCTTGCCAGAAGGACAACATTGGGAGGCCGGTCGAACAAGACGAATCAGGAAAGGGCGACGAACCTTGGTGCGGTTCGCGTCGCCGACAGGAACACAACGGCCCGTTTGCCATCGGTGTAGTACGGGTCGCCGGTCAAGTTCCGTCGCGGTGTCGCCCGCTCGCACGGGCCGACACCATCTACGTAATCTGCCATATCCAACCGACCAACGTGCATCAGATCCTCGACGACGTAATCCCGGGCCTCGTCCACGTCGGAATCAATCCGGTGGGTCGTCAGATTCCAGGTCCGCCAGGTGAACCGGACACCGATGTCACGGCTGCGGAGCGGCGGCGTTCTCACGATTCGTCGCGCCCGGCCGATAGGGTCTCCCGGTTACCCGCAACCGACAGCACGTCCAAATTGCCGGCTAGCATACTCGCCAGCGGACGCGTGATCGGGATTCTCCCGAAGATGATACGGACTACCGCCGTAATGGGAGTCGCCAGAAACGCTCCCATGAGACCCCAAATCATGCCGAAGAAGATCAACGCCAGCACAATCACCACCGGATGGAGATCCAACGCATGGCCTAGTATCCTCGGCTGCACGAAGCTGCCGATGAAAAACTGAACGGCCGCCGGAATGACAATCGCCAGAACCATGGCGGTGAGCGACATGTCGGGACTGAGCAGAATCACAGGCAGCGGCAAGAGTGAGGCGATGATCGCTCCAATGCTCGGAACGAAGTTCAACAGAAAGGCCAGCAAGCCGAAAACCCAGGCAAACTCCACTCCCAGCAGTGCCAGGCTCAGCCCAACCAGCAGGCCCGTGACGGCCGAAAGGAATATCGTGCCAACAATGTAGCTTTTCACGCTCGTCTCGATCTCGGCCAGCACGTCGGCAGAAGGCCGTGGGGCAGACCTGTGGCCTAGCAAGAGGAAGAGCATGAAAATAATCACCAGCGCCCCGTTGGAGATGACATTCGTGGCCTCGCTGAGCACGGTCGATACAAGTTGCCAGCCGACGCCCTCTTGAGCGGTGAGAAACTTGTGGATTTGTTCGGTGTCGGTCTTAATGCCCAATCGCTCTAACGGCATGGACGAGGCGAAGCGTTCAGTGAGGTCTTGGAATTGCTTTTCGTAGTCCTGCAGCCGCCGGGAGGCGCTGCTGATGGACGTGGCCACGACGGCGCCACAAAGGGCCAAGATCACTAGTGCCAGGAGCACGGTCGACACGATCGCCAGCCCCCGTGGCATCCGCAAGTACCGTCGCTGTACTTCGATCACAGGAGTCAGGCAGTACATCAGAAAAACGGCCAGCACGAACGGCACGAGCACCGGCCGAAGCAGGTACGACGCCACCCCCAAGGCCACGAGTGTGAGCATCAGGAGGCAGACGGTCTGCACGCGCTGATAGGTACGGACATCATCCGGCTTCGACATGGCTAATTTGGGCTTGTCGGCGCGCTTTAGGAAACACGATGGCCAGCGGAAGCAGAGCGAGTATAGAGTGTAACGAAACAGACAGGCCGTGGGAAGGCACCGGCGACGACTCCGCGCTACCCAGATTATCCCAGCCGCTGCTGGCGTCCCAACAAGTCATCCCTTTTCGCGGACGTGTCGAAGTACGATACGTTGTTGACACGCCACTTGGTGTCCCAACAGGCGGGGGACCCGACCTCACACTTCGGGAAAATGCGCGGTTCGTACCCAGCAACGGAAAAGACAATATCCTTATTGCGCACTACACGCCAAAAGTGATTCGGCCCGGAGGACGCTAGTAGGGCGACGGTAGGGGAGGTAAGGGTGGGCACCCGGCCAGGGCTCGGCGGCGCTAGCTCACCTAAGCCCCTACCACCGCTCCCTAGCGGCCATCGGTCTACGGAGGCTTGGCCGGCAAGGCGCGGTTCTGCAAGGCGAAAAGCAGGGGGGAACGGTTCGACTTTTGCCATACTTTCGGGTGGGTCGAAAAGTCGGCCATCTTGCGGTTTCTGTGCCGTAACGCCCCTCGTAGCGGCGCTATGCGGTCCTACGGGGAACTAACCCCCTTCATCCCAAAACCCTAGCCGGAGGTCAAGTTATGGGCGAAAGCGTTTCGCTGGAACGCAGCGAAGCAGCACAACACCTTGCCCTGGAATGGGCTGCCACCCGGGTCTCGTTCACCTGGATGGGCAACCGCAAGACGCTGGACAAGGAGCA
>JBEKTY010000113.1:0-26034 GCA_049515555.1 Thermoguttaceae bacterium | reverse complement strand
AGCGTGGACGGCGGCGTCAGAATAGGTTGATCAGTTTGGGTGGCACGTCCCTGAGGAACGAAGGGCGTGGTGGGCCTGGAAATCACGCCCTTCGCTGCGCTCAGGGACGTGCCACCCTCCGAGGCCGCCAGGGGGGCGAGCACGAGGCGGCGGACGGGCCCGCCAGCCGCGTTTGAATAGACCTCGGCCCCGCGGCCGTTGCTACGCAGGATGAGCGTCAAGCGGTCGTTCGCCACCGCGGCATCGCCCTGGAAGCGGTGCGTGAGGTTATCCTCCGGCACGGCCTGCCAGCCGGTCTTGCTCTTCACCACCGGATTATCGAGCGGCTGCTCGGATCGTTTTCCCGTGTCGAACAGCACCGTGCCGGGCCCGGCTGGCTCGTCGGCCGCAGCCGGCGCAACCGCCGCGGCCAGCAGCAGCAGGGCCAGTAGGGTGGGTCGAGCGCAGCGAGCCCCACCATTGAAGTGCAAATACGAAATACGAATAGCGAAATCCGAAACAAATTCCAAGCACGAAATGCCGGAACCTAAGATCTCCCAAGCCAGGTTTCGATCATTGGCCGCTTGGTGCTTCGGACTTGTTTCGGATTTCGTGTTTGGATATCCGGATTTGCCCGCGGCATCTGGTGGGGCTCGCTGCGCTCGACCCACCCTACAATCCATTTCATCCCTCATGCCCTCACCCCCTTATCCCCTCATCCCCTTATCCCCTCCGCCCCTCACTTCCAATCGGGGTTCATGTCCGAGGCCCCTTCGGTGAGCCGCACGGGCGTGCCGCCTTGGGCCGGGATGACGTACAGTTCCCACGGGCCGCGCTCGCTGGCGCCCTGGCAGTAGACGATCGACTTGCCGTCGGGGCTGAACCGCCCGTAACGCTGCACCCCGCCGAAATACGTCACCAGCCGATTCCGCTTGCCGTCCGGATCGATGGTCGAGACGTGGGTCTCGGTCTCGTAGACCAGCCGCCGGCCGTCGGGCGACCAGTGCGGCTCGCAGGCGCCTTGCTTGTCGTAAACGGCGGCCGGTTTGCCGCCGGCGGGATCGACGAGGAACAGGGCGTTGCCCGAGTTCCAGCGGCAGGCGAAGGCGATGCGTTTCCCGTCGGGGCTCCAGGCCGGGCCGGAGCAGTGCGGCCAGTCGGCGGGCGTGATGGGCCGCTCCCGCCCGGCGGCCAACTCCCGCGTGAAAAGCCGCTCGTTGCGGCGGAAGACGATGCTCGTGCCCTCCGGCGACCATTCCGCCTGGTCGCCGTCGCAGATCCGCTGCGGACGCGAACCGTCGGCGGCCACGGTCCACACGCCCGTCGAGCCGCCGCGGGTGGAAGTCAGAAGGATCGACCGGCCGTCGGGGCTGAACATGGGATCGACGTCGTGCTCCTCGGGGCCGGCCTTAGTCAGCTCGGCCAGGCCCGTGCCGTCGGGCCGCACGCTCCAGATCCGCCACGGTCCGGAGCGATTACTGGAGAAAATGATTCGCTGCCGATCTGCTTGGGGCGGCTCGGCCCCGGCGGCCGACAGGGCGGCCAGCCAGCCGGCCAATCCCAGCGCGACGCCCATTCGACAGGTTCTTGCAGTCATGGTTTAGCGCTCAGTTTTCAGTGTTCGGTCTTCGGTGTTTGGTCTTTGGTGTTCAGTTCTCCGGCTGAACACTGAAAACTGAACACTTCTTTACTGGAGCAGCTCGTACTGGCCGTCGCCGGTGCGCTTGATCCGACCCTGCCGGGCCAACTCCTCCCA
Organism: Thermoguttaceae bacterium; assembly: GCA_049515555.1. Classification (GTDB taxonomy): domain Bacteria; phylum Planctomycetota; class Planctomycetia; order Pirellulales; family Thermoguttaceae; genus JBEKTY01. Next base: position 24,299 of record JBEKTY010000113.1, on the reverse strand, counting down.
AACGGCGGGCGGGAACTGGTCCGGCGGCGTAATGGCCACGATCCCCGACGGGCGGCCGCTGCTCATCGGGCTCTTGCCGATCCGCGACTGGTCGTCGAGCTGCGTGAGTTTGAGCCGTTTTCGGAAGGCCTTCAGTGCCGCCTTGAGCTGCTGCGGGCTGGGCGTCACGGACTGCGAAGCATCGGAAGAGGACATGCCGGACTCCTAGGTCTTAGGACTTGGGTCTTAGGTCTTGGGGCTTGGGTCTTAATCCTGATGTTTCATGCGGATGCGATTCAATGATCTTGGGGGTGCCACTGCTGGCTTGTCCAGCAGTGTTGCACCCGGTGGTAGTCCGGCACTGCTGGACAAGCCAGGAGTGGCACCCGCGCACGCTGGTCATGGGCTGTCTTCCGCTTTCCTCTCCGATTCCGGTCCCAAGGTTGGCGACTGCTCCCGGGCTTGGTGCTCGCGCAGGTAGTCGGCCAGGGCGGTAATGAGGGGTGCGATATCGATTTCCAGGGCGGCCGCGGTTTGCCGGGCTTCATCGAGTGCGCCCGAGTGGCCGATTTGTTCCAGCCGCCGGACCTGGTCCGAGATGTGGTTGGAAGCGAAGTAGCGGACGGCCCCTTTGAGGGTGTGGGCCGCCAACTGCAATTGGCGCGCATCGCCGGCCGCCACCGCCTGGCCGATGGCCTGGACCAGGCGCGGCACCTCTTCGGCGGCGGCTTCCACGATGGTCATCAGCAGGCGCTGGCTGCCGCGCACCGCGAGCAAGGCTTTGGGCCAATCCACGATCTCCGACCGGGGCGGGAGGTCGTCCGCGGGCGAGTCGCGCCGGGGGCCGGCGGCGAACAAGGCGTCGATCGCGGCGAACAACTCGTCGGCGCGGATGGGCTTGGCGATGTAGGCGTCCATGCCCGCCTCCAGGCATCGCTCGCGGTCGCCCTTCAGGGCGTGGGCGGTCATGGCGATGATCGGCAGGTGCGTGCCCGTTTGCTGCTCCAGGCTGCGGATTCGCAGCGTGGTTTCCAGCCCGTCCACTTCCGGCATCTGCACGTCCATCAGCACCAGGTCGAAAGTGCCGGAATCGAGCCGTCCCAGGACTTCCCGGCCATTGTGGGCCACGGTGACCGAATGCCCCTCTTCTTCCAGCAAGGCAACGGCCAGTTTCTGATTGACCAGGCTGTCCTCGGCCAGCAGAACCCGCAGTTCTCTGGCGGGCTGGGCCGGCCCCGCGGCCGGTGTGCGAGATTTCAGTTTCGCCACCGTGATCTTCAAGGCCACCTGAATCGCCTCGAGCAGCTCCGATTCCTTGATGGGCTTGATCAGGTAGGCGGCGATCCCCAGTTTCTCGCACCGCGCCAGGTCTTCCGGCGAGTCGCCGGAAGTCAACATCATGAGCACCGTGCCGCCCATCTCGGGGTCCTGCCGGATGCGCTCGGCCAGCGAAAAACCATCGACGTGCGGCATGTGCGCGTCGGTGAGGACCAGGTGGTAGGGCTCCTGAATGCGCCGCGCCTGCCGCAAGGTCTTCATGGCTTTCCAGGCGTCTTCGGCGGCGCCGGGGATCATCTTCCAACTACGCAACATCTCTTCCAGGATCCGCCGGTTGACGGCGTTGTCGTCGACCACCAGGACCCGCATTCCATGCAGGCAATCGGGCTCGGCGGGAACTGCCGCGGCGGCGTCCGGCTCGGCCAATTGCAGCCTGGTGGTGAAGTGGAAGCGGCTGCCGCGGCCGACCTCGCTCTCGACCCAGATTCGACCGCCCATCATCGCCACCAGGCGCGAGGCGATGGCCAGGCCCAAGCCCGTGCCGCCGTGCCGGCGGCTCATCGAGCTGTCGGCCTGCTCGAACATCTCGAACACCGCCGAGCGCTTGTCGGCGGGAATGCCGATCCCCGTGTCGGTGACCGTGAAGTGCAGCACGGCCTCCTTCTCCGCGAGCGACTCCAGACTGGCCTCCAGGACCACGTCGCCGCGGTCGGTGAACTTGATGGCGTTGCCCACCAGGTTGACCACGATCTGCCGCAGGCGATGATAATCGCCGACGACGTGGCGGGGCACGTCGGCATGGATCTGGCAGGCCAACTCCAGGCCTTGCTGATCGGCGCGGAGGGCGAACGATTTCATCGTGTCGCCCAGGCTTTCCCGCAGATCGAAGACCTCCCGATCGAGGAGCAGTTTTCCGGCCTCGATCTTGGAGAAGTCCAGGATGTCGTTGATCACGGCCAGGAGGGCCTCGCCGGAGTCGCGGACGGCGGTCAGGAATTCCCGCTGCCGGGGCGAGATCTGGCCCTTCATCACCAGCTCGGTCATGCCGATGATGGCGTTCAGCGGCGTGCGGATCTCATGGCTCATGTTGGCCAGAAAGGCGCTCTTGGCGCGATTGGCGGATTCGGCCGCTTCCTTGGCCGACTGCAAGGCCTCGGCCGCCTGCTTCTGCTCCGTAATGTCGCGGGAGATGCCGAAGGTGCCCACCAGGTGGCCTTCCTCGTCGTACAGCGGCATCTTGGTGCTCAGGGCCCAGGTGACGCGGCCGTCGGCCCAGGTTTCCTTCTCTTCCTTGTCCAACAGCGGCCGGCCGCTGCGCACGATCTGCTGCTCGTCGGCAATGGCCTGCTGGGCGTGCTCGGCGGTGAAGAAATCGGCGTCGGTCTTGCCCAGGGCTTCGGCCGGGTTGCGCAGCCCGAAGTAGCCGGCCAGCGCCCGGTTGATGCGGATGAAGCGGCTGGCCACGTCCTTGAAATAGATGTTGTGGGGCAGCGTATCCATCAGGGCGTGCAGCAGATAGCGCTCTTGCTCCAGCGCCGCCTCGGCCTTCTCGCGATCGGTCACGTCCCAGAAGACCACCTGCACGCCGATGATCGTTCCCGCCGCGTCGCGGACGGGCGATTTCATGACTTCCATGAAGCGCGTCTCGCCGTCGCTGCGGTTCTCCTCCACCGTTTGCAGCAGTTTTCCCGTTTTCACCACGGTGCGGTCGTCCTGGCGGAATTTGCGGGCCATGGCCTCGGGAAACAAGTCGAAGTCGGTCTTGCCCAGGATCTCCTCCAGCGGCTTGCCGACCATTTCGCAGAAGGAGCGGTTGGCGAACACGAAGCGGCCGTCGAGGTCCTTGCGCAGCACGCGGAGCGGCAGGTTCTCGACCAGCGACGAGTACAGGGCCTGGGAGTTCCGCAGCACCTCCTGCGCCCGTTTGCGCTCCGCGATTTCCTGCCTGAGCTCCTGATTGGCCTGGGCCAGTTCGGCGGCCCGTCGCCGGCTGTGCAGGGCTTCTTCCGCCCGCTTCCGCTCGACCAGTTGCCACATGCCGTGCATCAAGAGGGTCAACTGCCGCACGTCGGAGTCGTCGTAGGGCGACTCCTTGTTGCCCACTCCCGCCACGACGACGATCCGCCCGCCGTCGAAAATGGGGGCGTTCATGTGCCGGAACACGGGGACGTGCCCCGACGGCAGGCCCTTCTTCAGCGGATTGGGCGCCTGGTAGTCGTTGGTGATGATCGGCTGCCGCTGCCGCAGGGCCTCGCCCCACAGTCCCGTGTCGACCAGGGGATAGACCAGCGGCTTGTCGCGGATGGCGCACTCCTCCATCGCCGTTTTCGACCAGGAGTGCATGGTGAGCACGGTTTCGTCTTCATTGACGAAGGCCAGGTAGCCGATCTTGCTGCCGGTCAGCGTTACCGCCGCCTCCAAGGCGAAATCGGTGATCTGCTGCATGGCGGCGCCGGCCATCTGGTTCAATTGCAGCAGGGCCTGCAAGCGTGCCTCGTTCAGGCGCAAGACTTCTTCTACCCGTCGGCGCTCGGTCTCCGAGGCTTCCAAGGCCGCCATCCGCTCGCGGATCTGGTCCAGTTCCGACGGGGGCGGGTTGCGTGGTACTGCACGATCTTCCATGCGTTTAGAATAGCCCAAGAGCCGGCCAGCGGAAACCCCCTGCCCGCCGCCCGCGGGTTGAAAGGATCGAGCCGAAACGCAAGTGCCGACGCCGCTTGACTTTGGCGCGGCCCGCCGCGCCGGCCGATTGCGGGGCATTTCGCCTTGGCGACCTTGGCTTGCGCTGCGGGTTGGCGTAGGCCGGGCCGGCCTCCGCGCGGCGGCCCTTGACTGACGCGTTTGGCGTATGGGATGATCGAGGAAGTATGATTTTGCATTGCCACATCGATACCTTTTACGCCTCGATCGAGGAGCGGGACCGGCCGGAGCTGGTCGGCAAGCCGGTGATCGTGGGCGGCGCGCCGCAGGATTGGGGCGTGGTGTCGGCCGCCAATTACCTCGCCCGCCGCTTCGGCGTGCACAGTGCCCTGCCCACGGCCGCCGCGCGGCGGCTCTGCCCCAAGGGCGTCTTCCTGCCGCCGCGGATCGACTACTACACCCAGGTCGCCGCCCAGGTCCGCGAGATCTTCGAGCGCTTCACGCCGCTGGTCGAGCCGCTGTCGCTGGACGAGGCGTACCTGGACGTCCACGGCAGCGAGCGCCTCTTCGGCCCGCCCGCCGAGGTCGGGCGGAAGATCAAGCAGGCCATCGCCAAGGAACTGCGGCTGACGGCCTCGGTAGGCGTGGCCAGCAACAAGCTCGTGGCCAAGATCGCCGGCGACCTGGGGAAGCCCGATGGCTTCATGGCCGTCGAGGCGGGCCAGACGCGGTTCTTCCTCGAGCCCCTGCCGGTCGAGCGGCTGTGGGGTGTGGGCCGCGAGACGAGCCAAATCTTCCAGCAGTTGGCCGTCCACACCATCGGGCAGCTCCGCCGCTGGCCCATCGATACCTTCCGGGCCTGTTTCGGCCCCGCCGGCGAGCCCCTCTGGGAGCTGGCCCACGGAATCGACAACCGCCTGGTCGTGCCCGAGCGGGAGGCCAAGGCGATCGCGCACGAGACCACCTTCGAGCGCGACATCGAGGAGCAGAAAATCCTGCGGGCGTGGCTGGCAGACCTTGTCGAGCAGATCGGCTGGCGACTGCGGCACGCCGGGCTGCGGGGCCGAACCGTCAACCTTAAGCTGCGGTATGTAGACTTCTCGACCGTTACTCGCAGCCAGACGCTGGCCCAGGCCACGGACATCACCGAGGAGCTGTTGCCGGTAGCCGACGAGATGCTGTGCCGGCACCTGCCCCCCAACCGCCTGCCGGTCCGGCTGCTGGGCTTGGGCGTGAGCGAGCTGGAGCCCTCCGGGTCGCAGCCGGAGGCGCCGCTGGACGAGGAGGCGGAGCGGCAGAAGCAGGCCAGCCTGACGGCAGCGGCGAACCAGATGCGGCGGCGCGTCGGCCGCCGGGCCCTGCGCCGCGGCATCAGCCCGGGCAGCAGCCCGCCCCCACGGCCCCCGGATGCCAAAAAGGAGAACCCATGTTAGTGAAGATCGTGGCCCTCTTGTGCTCATTCGGACTGGGCGTGTGCTTCTCGCTGTTGGGAGCGATCAGCGTCAAGCTGATACCCCGCTTGAAGATCGATCGGGCGAAGTTCGGCACCCTGGTGACGGGCTTCATGAGCTCCTGCCTCGTCGCCTCGCTGCTGATGGGCGTGATTACCGATCGGCTGGGCTACGGGCCGGTGGCGGTTTTCGGCTTTGCGATGGCGGCCGTGTGCATCCTGCTGCTGGCCCGCAGCCAGTCGTACGCGGCCGTGTTCGCCTCGTGCCTGCTGTTCGGGTTGGGGGCCATGGCCCTGAACACGGCGGCCAATACCCTTATTCCCGTGGTGTTTTTCGAAGGGCGGAACCCGGCCGCCGCCAGCAACTTCGGCAACGTGGCCTTCGGCGTGGGGCTGCTGCTGGCCCCGCTCGTGGTGAGCTACCTGTTCCGCAAGGTTTCGTATGCCAACACGGTTTCGGCCTTGGCCGCGATCATGGCGGTCCCGGTCGTGCCCGCGCTGCTGGCAACGTATCCCACAAGCGCGGCCGCTTTCCAGTTCGCCCGGGCGCTGGCGATGCTCACCGAGCCGACGGTGTGGGTGGCCGGGTTGGCCCTCTTCTGCTATGCCGCCCTGGACATCTCCTTCAGCAACTGGCTGCCGGCGTTTGGCAAAGAGGTTCTGACCGCGGCGCGGCCCAATTCCGCCCCCGACGCGGTCGATGCCTCGGCGCAGCGGCTGATCTCGGTATACGCCGTGTCGCTGATCTGCGGGCGTCTGACCGCCAGCCTGGTGCCGGCACTGGTCGAGACGCTGAAGGACCACGGCAGTTTGTTCGTGGCCGTGGCCTCGCTGGCCGCGGCCGCGCTCATCGTGTGGATGGCCCTGACGCGCCGCGCCGCCTTGGCCTGGCTGTTGGTGTTCGCGGTCGGGTTGCTGTCCGCCCCCTTCTTCCCGACGATCGTCGGAATTACCTTTGCCAAGTACAGCCCGGAGGTTTACGGCAGCGTGTTCGGGATCATCTTCGCCGGCGCGCTCTTGGGCGGGGCCACCGTGCCAAAGGCCATCGGCAACCTGGCCAAGGGATCGAGCATTCAGAAGAGCATGGCCCTCCTGGCGCCCTTGTGCCTTGTGCTGGTGGGCCTAGCCCTCCTCCTGGGACGGTTGTGAACGAATGTATCAGGCACACTCCGTGTGCCGTCCGTTGAGGTGGAACGCGTTGTGGCCGGTCTCCGACCGAGCCACACAGCGGACCGAAGGTCTCCCGAGCCCCGGAGACCTTCGGTCCGCGCCGCGGCGGGGTCGGGAGCCCCGCGCCGAACTTGGGGCTACTTGGCCTGCAGCAGGCCCTTGACGGCCGCCATGCGGATCGATCGCGGTTCGCCGGGCTGGCTGAGGTCGCGGTAGATGGCCGTCGCTTCGCTCTTCTTCTGCGCCTTGAGCAGCTTATCGGCCGCCAGGAGCAGCGAATCGTCGATCCAGAATCGTGGCTCGCCCGCGGCTTTTCCGCGTGCGGCGGCGAGGGCTTGGGCGGCGGCCGGCGTGGCGATCTTGCCCAGGGCCTTGGCGGCGGCCACTACGACGGCCGGATCGGGGCTGTCCAGCTCGCCCGCCAAGGCCGGCACGCCGGCGGCCTCGGCGCGATAGCCCAGCGCGGCGAGCAGGCCGATCTTGGCTTGCGGGTCCGAGGTCGAGCCCAGCGTGGCGCGGAGCTTAGCCCCGGCCTCGGGCGCCGGGATGTTGGCCAGCGCCCGCCGGGCCGCCTCGCGGACCGCCGCGTCGCCGTCGGCCAGGGCCGCCGCCACGGCCTCGACGCACGGGCCGTCGCCCAGCCGTTCCAATTGCTTCAAGAGCCAGATGCGGGTCGGCTGGGGCGTGGCCGGACCGAGCCGGGCCGCCATCAGGCCGCAGGCCTCGGCCCGCAGGGCCTCGTTGCCCGGCGCGCCAAGCTGGAAGCAAATCTCCTGCCACCGCTGTTGCGAGTCGGCGGCCGCGCCCGACTGCTCGCCGCCCATTTTCGGCAGCAGCTCGGCGAACGTCTTGCGCAGCTCCTGTGCGCTCTTGGGCGGCTCGGCGCAGCACGCCGCCGCACCGCCGAACACTGCCACACACACCACGAAATATCGAAGATTCTGCATCGCGGTTCCTCCTTAGAAGTTGACCAATTGGGTGGCACGCCCTGAGCGCAGCGAAGGGCGTGGCGGGCTTGCAAATCACGCCCTTCGCTGCGCTCAGGGACGTGCCACACTTGGTATAGCTTGAACAGGTTATTTTTTGCAATCTCTCGGGTTACAACGTCCACGGCGCGCGTTTGGGGCGATCCAGCCATCGGGCGGCGATCGGATCGCCGACGATGGTCTCGGCCGCCGGGTCCCAGTGCAACGTCCGCTTGAGCCAGTAGGCGATGTTGCCCAGGTGGCAGACGGTGGTGGCGCGGTGGGCGATCTCGATGTCGCGAAAGGGCTTCTCGCGCGAGCGGACACAGTGCAGGAAGTCGCCGAAAATTCCCCCCTGGCCCTTGTAACCGGGGATGTCGACCCGGCCCGCCGGCACACGATGCTTGCCGGGCAGCGAGCCCTCGCTGCCCTTGTAATCGATGTTGCGCGATCCGCCGTGGTGTATGACCAGCCCGTTGGCGAAGCGGTACGTGAGCAGCTTGACGTCTTTACCGTCGGGCGGGACGACTTCCACCGGGCCCGTCTCGTGAACGCCGCAGGCGAACATGGCGGCGCCGAAGCGGTGGGCGCCCCAGTCGGTCATGCCCCCGCCCGAGTAATCGCGATAGTTGCGGAATCCGCCGTGGATCAGCATCTCGTGGAAGGGCCGCCAGGGGGCCGGGCCCAGCCACATATCCCAGTCCAGCCCCGGCGGGACGGGCTGCGGGGGCAAGTAACAATCGCCGGAAGGGCCGCCGCAGTCGACGAACACCTCGCGGATCCGGCCGATGGCCCCGCCCCACAGCAGCCGCGGCCAGTCGCCGTAATCGCCCAGCACCCGCTGGCTGCCGCCGGAGAAGACCCGCCCGTAACGCCGCACCGCCTCGACCATCGCCCGGCCCTCGCGGATCGTCAGGCACTCGGGCTTCTCGCAATACACGTCCTTGCCGTGCTTGCAGGCCTCGATCGTGACCAGGGCGTGCCAGTGGTCCGGCGTGCCGATCAGCACGGCGTCAATGTCGGGCCGGGCCAACAGCTCGCGGAAGTCGTTGTACGTCTTGCAGTCGTCGGTTTTGTAGCGCGAGTTCACGTCGTGCCGGGCATGCTCCCGATGGCCCGCCACCGGGTCGCACACGGCCACCATCTGCACCTCCGGGAAACCGAGGAACCCGTTCATGTCGCCGGTCCCCTGGCCGCCGCAGCCGATCGTGCCCATCACGATGCGGTTGGCGGCCGCGGGCCGGCCTTCAGCGCCCAACGCCGAAGACCTTATGATCGTGGGCGCGGCAATGGCCAGCCCCGTGGCTTGGAGAAACTGCCGACGACTCGTGCCGGAACTTTTCATGGTCGCTGTCCTTGGGTTGGGTAGGTTGTGGCGGGGACACACGCGGAGGGACAGCGCTATTGTGACCACCCGCCGCGGCAAGTGCAAGCGGGCGGGCGGGATTTGTTGCCACCCCCCAAAACGGTAGAATGAAGAGATGTGCAGCGCAAAAAAAACGTCGGCATTAGCGGCCGACGTTAAACCGGGGATGCGATCCCTGCCCCAAAGGGGCTTTCATGGCACAGCCCAGGGTTGCGGCGTACTCGCCGCTACCCTGGGATAACAGCGCCAGCAGGATACAAACCCCAGCGGGGTTTCGGAGTTGCCGCGCCGGCATGGCATCGCATTCGACGAACAGTACATTTGGGATTGATTGGGGCGACCACGAAACCCCTCTGGGGTTTTCCGGCCGTTGCGGCCCACGTTCCCAGGGTAGCGGCGGGTACGCCGCAACCCTGATCCGCTTGCATTCCCCGTTCCTCACCCTAAAATGGCATGTCAGGGCGGAATGGTCGCGGAGTAGAGGCTGCTCCGCCAAAGGTCGGCATGCAACACAAGAGGAGTGTCTCTCATGGTCAAGAACTCTGCCATTGGCGTCACGATTGTGTCGGTTCTGATCTTCGCTGCCGCATTCATGCCTTGGGGTGAAATTCGTGCGACCCCAGCGATCAACTTGCCGTTCGGGGGTAACTTCCCCCTGGGGGGCAATCCCCTCTCGGGCATGAATATGACGATCACGATAACCGGCTGGAATGGCAGCATCACCCTGGGAGGTCTTTCATTACCGAACTGGCTCGTTGTGCTGGCATCTGCCGGTGTGGCGGCATTGTGCTGGCTGAAAGCCGCATCAGTTTGGGATGCACCGTCCGCTGTGCTGTTTGCTCTAGCCGGCTACGGTTTGCTCCATACGGGAGTCGCGTGGTTGGCTTTGATGGGTTCCGACAAAAGCTCGGCGGGAGTGGGCTCTTTCCTGACCGCCCTGGCTTTCATCGGTATATTGGTGATCTTGGTGCAACAGGCTCGCAGTCCGAAGACCGCGAGCCCGCCTGACCAGACGCTCCAGCCCCCTGGGCCGGCATAAGCGTGTTCCGAGGTACAAAGTCCACTCGTCTGTACCCAATTCGCGCCCGTTTCCGTGAATATCAGTGCCCTGCCCCCTTTTCCGCTCCGCCGCAACGCGGTGACGATAACACAGGCCAGGGTTGCGGCGTACTCGCCGCTACCCTGGTATAACTTGAAATGACAATCGTCGATGATGTTCCTCTTGCGAATCGATATACCGTTGGACTCGCGCGCTTTGCGACTGGCTGACGGAAAATGCGCCGTAGCCCGCCTGCCATTGAAATGAACCCCACTGCGGGTCTTTCGTCTTGGCCCACAAGGACGAGGCCCGTTTCAGTTCCTTAACCCAGTCGGCCAGAGCGGTAGTCCTCGATAGCCGACCAAGGAGATGCACGTGGTCGTCGGCGCCGCCGGTGGTGATTGCCGGGCATTCCAGTTTTGCGGAAATGCCCGCCAGGTAGCGGTGCATTTCCTCGCGCAACTCGCGGCCTTTCAGGTCCGCGCGACGATCCTTCGTGGAGAATACCAAATGAACCAATACGTTGGCCAGCGATTGCGGCATGGACAGCGGTTCTCCGAAACCCCGTTGGGGTTTGTGTCTTGTTGGCGCTGTTATCCCAGGGTAGCGGCGGGTACGCCGCAACCCTGGGCTGCGCTATGAAAGCCCCTTTGGGGCAGGTGCCGTATAAGGCTCCTTCCTTACTCGGCCGCAACCACCGTTTGGTTGAGCCGCGGCGCAGTGGCCGGACAGGTGTCCTGTGAAAACCCCTTTTGGGGGCAGGTGCCGAATCAGACTCCTTCCTTACTCGGCGACAACCACCGTTTGGTTGAGCCGCGGCGCGGTGGCCGGATAGTTCAGCACCGTGCCCTTGCCGTCTTCTACGCGGATGTAATACTCCAGGTCGGCCTTCGTGGCTTCCGGCGGCAACGAAACGTGGTATACGCTGCGAGCCGCATGCACCAGCGGCACCAGGGCGAACTCTCCGCTGCCCAGCGGCCGCCAGTAAAGCGCCGCCTGGCGGGGTTCAACGCCCGGCAGCAGCACGGTCAGTTTCAGCGATTCGCCGGCCAGGATGCCGGTGCGGACCGTCGGCACCATGATTCGCGGCGGACCGGCATACTGCCGCGAAGGCTGGGCGTCGGCGGGCAACGCTTCACCCAAGAGCGAGGCCAGCTCACGGCCGGGATCGGTAAGCACAACCGGCAGAGTTTGCTGCTGCCAGTTGCACACGTTGCCCAACTCGCCCGGCGTGCTCACCGTGGCCAATAGATGCTTGTGCAGCTCGCCAAAGGCCGTCACAAGTTCTTTGCGCAGAGGCAGGGCCAGCTCGCGGGCGAGCTTCTTTCGCAGATCGGCATTCTTCTCCGCGCGGACCTTGGCCATCGCCGAGGCAAAGCGGGCCCAAACGCAGCGGACATGGCCGATGGAGCGCAGGTAGCGGAAGTTGTTGAACCAGTAGTCGAAACGCTCCAGGTTGCCCGGGCCCACGATTTGCGGCCGCAGTGCGGCCAGCTCGCCCACAAAGGCGTAAGACCCCTGGACGGTCTGCCAAGCGGCCTCGTCAGGCCGAATGCTGCCGGGGCCGGTGACCCAGTCGGCCGGCCGGGGCAAATGGCCGTCCAATCGCGAGAAGATGGCGGCGATGGCCCGGCTGGCCTGCGGACCGAACTGGGCCCGGGCCCAGTCGGCGTAGAAATCGGCCGTCGACAGGTAGCGCGGTTTGTCGCTGCCGGCCGGTTTTTTGGGCAGATTGGCCGGCGAGAGATCGGGATGCTTGCCGAAGTCGGGATTCCAGCCCCGCTGATCCCAGGCGGCCTGGGCCAAGGCCGAGACGTTGGGGCCCAGGATGCGGGTCCGCCAGTGGATGCCCATCAGGCCCGTGCAGCCATAGGCCAGCGAATCGGCCGCATCGCGCCGCATGCGGCCGGCCCAGAGCTGCGGCATGGTCAGGCCCGGATCGTCTTCCATCCAGGGGATGGACCATTTCGGCCGCCCGTGCACGTCGCGAAAACCGGGCTCGACGGGCGAATTGCCCACCGTGCGGCTGATGCAGCTCATGGGCATGATCTTGGGCAGCGTGTCGTCGAACAGAGCGGGCGTCTGCGGCGGTCCCAAGACCCAGCCGCAGGTGGCCAGCGTAATGCATGGCTTCACCTTTTCGAGCGCCGCCAGGGCCGCGCGGAAGTCGGCCTGCGTGGCCTTGATCTGGGCCTCGGTGCAACCGCTCCAGGTCCAGCCTTCGGGCGTCCACAGCCAGTAGTAATCGGCCGGATGCGTTTTGGCGATCCGCTGGAAAATGCCTTCATAAAGTTCCTGCACCACGGCCGGGTCGGCCGGATTGCGGCCCGCGGCCTTCAACCGCTGTTTCACCTGGTCCGGAATTTCCAGGGGCGTCTCGGTGCCCAGGCACGTCTTAATACCCACGCGGCGGGCGAAGCTGAACGCATCGTGGAGCACGTCGCCCATTTGATCGAAGAGGCGATTGCACTCGTCGGCCGACATCTTGTTCCACGGATAGGTTCCGTTCATGTAGTCGGCGCCGTAGTCGTCGCGATCGAAAAGCGCGTCGGCGCCGAACGCGTACTGGCCGGTTTTCGCCGGCCGGTAGCCCCAGGCGCCCGTCACGTTGCCGGCCGTGAAGTGCCGCGACGGGTAGCTGGCCTTTACCTTGCCCTGCGGGCCGACCTCGGCCGGCCGGCCGATCCAAACAAGCGGTTCCGGTCCCACTCCGCCCTGCGGATAGGTGTGCAGCCCGAAGAAGTTCATGCGCATCTTGGGAAGCTGGCCCAGAATGGCTTTGTAGTCGTCGCCGTTCCACCAGTCGGGTCCCTCGGGGAAATCGTGGAAGGGCTGAATTCCGCGCAGTGCGAAGAGCGGCTTGCCGGTTTCATCCAATCGAGGAAGGGCCAACGGCGAGAGCTCGTCGGGCACTACGTCGCCGTGCATGTAGAATCGCACGCCCAAATGCTCGGCCAGGCGATAGGCCCCGTAAAGCGTGCCTGCGCAGTCGCCGCCGGCGATCAACAAAACCTTACCACCGTCGGGGCGATCAATCGTCTTAAGCATATATTGCTCGGCGGCAAGACGCTCGACAGCGTCCGTCAGTTTTGCGGCGGCCGATATTTCTCGCACCAGGGCCTGGCCCTTGTTGCCCACTACGATCAGGGTGCGATCGGCGCCCGCGGGCGGTGCGTCGCAAAGCGGCAGCAGCCGGCCCGTGCGAAGGTAGATGTAGCGGCGAACTTCCTTGGCCGCGAGCTTCTCGGCAAATGAGCCCGACTTCGGACCGACGATCGCCGGCTCCTCTGCCGCGGCCCACGTACTGTGGGCCAACCCGGTTGCCATAACCGCTGAAAAGACCGAAATCCAACCGCTGCGTCGCAACATGGAGACCTCCCAGGTATACGGGCCCACGTTCTTTCAAAAACCTTCCAGGCGGACGGCACACGGAGTGTGCCTGCTACCTTCCGCGATTCCCACCCGGCAGCGGCTATTCTACACCAAAGCGGACCGAGCAACACTTGGTTTTCCGCAACGCAAACTACTTGACAGGCAGCGGCAGCGGGATTATTGATAGGGACAGGCTTGGAAGAGCCATTTTTCTGCGGAATTGACGATCGGCGGATGTGGAGGGGCCGTTCCATGAGGCTGAAAGTCGGTCTGGGTGTCGTCTGTTTCGTGGCCACGCTGCTGGTGGCCGGGGCAGAAGGGGCCCCTCCTGCGGCAGTCACACAGGCGATCAATCTTGACTCCGATCCGCACCTGGTCGGCTGGTGGAAACTCGGCGAGACGGCGGGCCAGACGGCGGCCGATTCTTCCGCTCAGAAGCACGACGGCACACTCGAGGGCGGGCTGTCGTTCGATACGCACAGCGTCGCAGGCCGGTCGGGCCGGGCCCTGAAGTTCAACGGCGGCGAATCGTCGCTGCGGATCGCGGGCTTCAAGGGAATTGCGGGGACGAGACCGCGGACGGTTGCCGCCTGGATCAAGACCGCCTCTGCCTCCGGCGAGATCGTCTCCTGGGGGCGCAACGAGCATGGCCAGATGTGGATTTTCGGGCACACTCGCGGGGGCTTGGGAGTCACGCCCGGCGGCGGCTATCTGTACATGAAGCCCGGGCACGCCGACAACGCCTGGCATCACGTGGCAGCCGTGGTGCGCGACGCCGCTTTGCCTAACTTGCACGATGACGTCAAACTCTACAAGGACGGCGAGCCGGCCGAGATCGACGACATCGGTTTGCTGGACCTGTGGCCCATCGAAACCGGCCAAATGCTGGACGTGCGGATCGGACAGCGCTGGGCGGGGCTTATCAGTGATCTGCGTATCTACGATCGCGGGCTTTCGGACGAGGAGATCAAGGCCCTGTTCTCCGCGCCGTGCCGGGGGCCCGCAGCCAAACCATAACCCGGACTTTTTCAAATTACGGATGCCCGGTCCCCTCTCCCTCCGGGAGAGGGTTAGGGTGAGGGGAAATGGGTTCTGAACTTCCGGATACCAAGGAGACCTATTGATGAAGAGCGAAGCAACGACGCGGCGCGAGTTCGTGCGGGATACGGCGGCGGCAGCGGCGGGGATGGCCATCGGCTTGAGCGGCGTGGCCGGCCGGGCGGCCGCGGCCGACGACCAAGGCGCCCGCTCGGGCAAGGCCGTCGATACCTCGAAGATCCGCAATTACCACCCGAACATGGAGTACCGGCGGCTGGGCAAGACCGAACAGATGCTCTCGGCCATCGGCCTGGGCGGCCATGCCCACAGCCCGGATCCCGAGCGGCGGGCCGTGGTCGACCGCTGCCTGGAGATCGGCATCAACTACATCGACAGCACCGGCAACGGCGAGCTGCTGCGAGACATCAAGGCCCTCGGATCGCGCCGCGACAAGGTCTACTTGGCCCTTTCCGAGACCGGCAAGGAGCCGCGCAATCCGGATTTTCGCACCGCCGGCAAATTGCTGGGGACCCTCGACGAAGCCCTTAAAGGGGCCAAGCTCGAGTACACCGATCTGTGGCGAATCACGGTCTACGAGCCCGGCGGCCGGCATACCTTCGACACCTGCTGCGAAGTGATGGAAGCCCTGTCGAAGGCCAAGCAGCAGGGCAAGGCGCGATTCATCGGCATCTCGTCGCACGACCGGCGGTGGTTCAAGATGATGATCGAGCAATTCCCGCAGCTCGAGGTGGTCCTCTTCCCGTTCACCACGATGAGCAAGGCGGCCCCCAAGGACGGCCTGTTCGCGGCGCTCAAGAAGTGCGACGTGGGCGCGCTGGGCATCAAGCCCTTTGCCGGCGGTTCGCTGTTTTCGGGCGACAAGGAAGAGGACCTGCGGCGCTCCCGCCTGGCCCTTCGCTATATCCTGCACAGCAACACGGTCCTTCCCATCCCCGGCCTTAACAACGCGGCCGAGGTGGACAACGTGGCCCGGGCCATGGCCGAACGCCGCGAACTCGACAAGCACGAGAAGGCCGATCTCGAAAGGATCAGTGGGCGGATGTGGGCCGCTCTGCCTGCCCGCTACGAGTGGCTGAGGGACTGGCAGTACGTTTGACCGATGACCAAACAGCTTGGATTGGCGGTGGCGGCCGGCGTTGTCGTGGCCGCCTTGATCTGTGCGGCATCCAGCGCCGAGAAAGGCCCCGCGGCCCAGCCGCCGCCGGCGGCAAGTACCGCGGCCGGCGCCCCGGCGCAATCGCCGCCGCCCGGCCGCGCCAAGCAGGCGCCCGGCGAGAAAGCGCTGCTGCTGTTGGACGACGACGCGGAGGCCAAACCCCCGGCGGAAGGCATGGCCGACAACAGCCGTTGCCACGTGTGCCACGTGAACTTCGCCCACGAAGAGCTGGCGGTAAGGCATGCCCGGGCCAAGATCGGGTGCCCCAAGTGTCACGGCCCGTCCGACGCGCACATCGACGACGAGTCTTGGACTTCGGGCGGAAAAGGCACGCCGCCCGACAAGATGTTCCTGCCCGCCAAAGTCAATGCCTTCTGCATGACTTGCCATGAGATGAGCAAGAGCGAGGCGCAGAAGTGCCCCTTCCCGGCGATGCACGACAAGAAGCTGTGCACCGATTGCCACGGCAAACACCGCCTGGCCCAGCGCAAGTGCAAGTGGAAGTGATCGGCGTCCCTTAGGAGCGGCCGAAAAACCGGTTCCGCATTTCCCGTACTCCTCTCGCTCCGCGAGAGGAAGGTCATCACGCTCCAGCGTGATGAATACGGAAGCCGTCTGTCGGCGTCGTTACTTCTTCCCGATGCAGTAGACGTTCTTGGCGCCGACGAGGAACATATTGCCGCCGGCCACTGCGGGCGAGGCGTGGTTGCTGTCGCCCAGGTCGTTGACGGCGAGGACCTTGAACTTGGGGCCGGCCTGGATCACGAAGCTCTTCCCGCCGCTGGCGAAGAAGATATTGCCGTTGGGGTCGGCGATGGGGCTGGCCCATTTGCTCGTGATGCCGTCCAGCCGCTCGGCATACAGCGGCTTGCCGGAAGCGGCCTTCCAGCACCGCAGCACGCCGCTCTCTTGCAGCCGATACAGGCAATCGCCGACGACGATCGGAGAGGATAGCGAACTGGCCACCTGGTCGATCTTCCAGCGGGTGTGGGTCGCGGTTACGTCTCCCCGGCCGGTCGGATCGACGGCCACGCCGGGGCCGCCGCGGCCGCTGTCGAAATAGACGATCCCGGCGCCCACGGCCGGCGAGGGCACCTCGCCTTGGCCCCAACACCACCACAGCCGCTTGCCGTCGGCCGGATCCAGGCTCTGCAGCGCGGCGGGATCGTTGTGGAAGCAGCCGGCCGAAGAAATGAGCATTTGCGGCTTCCCCCGCACCTCGATAATGACCGGCGTGCTGTGGGCGAAATCCATGTCGGGCATCTGGCGCTGCCATCTCACCGCGCCGCTCTGCTTGTCGTAGGCCACAACCTTCGAGTCCTGCTTCCGGTTCATGGCGAACAGGTAGATCAGCGTGTCCTGATACAGGACCGGGCTGCTGCCGACGATGACGTCGAACGACTGCCAGGGAAGCAGCTCCTTTCGCCAGGCTATCTTGCCCTGGAAGTCCAGCGCGGCGAGGACCGCGGAACCGAACACGCAGTAGACGAGCTTGCCGTCGGTGGTGGGCGTGGGACCGGCGTAGCCTTCGCCGCGCAGGCCGCGGATGTCGCCCGGCCGCAACGGCCCCGGTGCAACCTTGCTGTCCCACAGCAGCTTGCCGTCGCGGGCATCGTAGCACAGCACGTGGTGCTCCACCAGGTTCCCCTCCCAGATGCCCGTACAGGCGAACAACCGTTGTCCCCAAACGATCGGGCTGGCAAGCCCTCTTCCGACGAGCGGGGCCTTCCAGCGGATATTCTCCTGTTTCGGGCCGCCCCACGTGATGGGCAAGTTCCGTTCGGTCGTATCGCCCAGGCCGGTCGGCCCGCGAAAGCGGGGCCAGTTCTCGTCGCTTCGCACATTCCCGCCGAGAACCGCCAGCCCCAGGACAAGCGACCAGATGGCGCACTTTTGCATCACACTACCTCCGGAAAGCAGCAGGCACACTTCGCGTGCCGTCCGCCATAAATGTTTCCGCTTCAGCGGACGGCACACGGCGTGTGCCTGCTACACAAGTAATTTCGTTCTCGTTGCGTGTCAAGGGGTTAGGGCGTTGGCCGGCTTGACTTCTCCGAGCCCCTCATTTAGACTTACCGTAAACGCGGAGAACCACGTCATGAAACGATCAACCCGCCGGACTTTTCTCGGGTCCGCCTTGGCCACCGTATCCGCGCCTTGCCTCATTCCCGCCACGGCGATGGGGGCCGGCGGCGGCGTGGCGCCCTCGAACAAGATCACCGTCGCCGCGCTGGGCGTCGGCGATCAGGGCAAGCAGGATCTGCGCGCCTTCCTCAATCACGAGGACGTGCGCGTGACCGCCATTTGCGACATCAACCGGCGGAATGTTGCGGCCGCCCGCAGAATCATCGCCGACACGTACGGAAAGCCCGACGTCAAGGTGTTCTCGGACTTCCGGGAGCTGACGGCCGACCCCGCCATCGACGCGATTTTGATGGTCCTGCCCGTGCACTGGCACAGCATTCCCGCGGCCGACGCCATCCTGCACGGCAAGCACATATACCACGAAAAACCGATGGCCTTGTCGTTCGGGGAAGCCCGGCGGGTGCGTGCCGCCGTGCGCCGCAAGGGCGTGGTGTTCCAGTTCGGCACGCAGCAGCGATCGGATTTGTATTTCCGCTGGGCCTGCGAGCTGGCCCTCAACGGCCGCCTGGGCAAGCTGCAGGAGATCGAGGTTTCCGTGCCGGGAGGCCGGCAAAGCGAGTTGCTTCCCGAGCAGCCGCTGCCGGACTACCTGGACTGGGACCGCTGGGTGGGCCCGGCCTCGACAACGCCCTTCAACGAACACAAGCTGAGTCGCGACTGGCACGAGAACATCACGAACTTCTCGCTGGGTATGATCTCCTGCTGGGGCATCCATCACCTGGACATCGCCCAATGGGGCAACGGGACCGACGCCACCGGTCCGGCCACGGTTGAGGGTACGGCCGAGTTCCCCAAGGCAGGAACTTGCGACGCAATCCTGAGCTGGAAGGTCCGCTTCCAGTATGCCCACGCGGCGCCCGTTACTTTCGTCGACAATGGCAAGGGCCTGGCCTTCGGCGTGAAGTTCATCGGCGATTCCGGCTGGGTCCACGTCAACCGGGGCGCCATTCGTGCCCACGACGATAAACTGCTGCGCGATCCGCAGAACAAAGCGGGCCAAATGAGCGTCAAGCTTCCCGTCAGCCGCGACCACTCCCGCAACTTCCTCGACGCCGTGCGAACGGGCCGGCGCGCCATCTGCGATATCGAGACGGCCGTGCGGAGCGACACGCTCTGCCAGATCGCCCTCATCGCCGTCAAACTGGGCGGCAAGCTGCGCTGGGACCCTAAAGCCGAGCAGTTCCTGGACAACCCCCAGGCCAACCGCCTGCTGGCGCCCCGGTCCCTCCGCGGGCCGTGGACGCTGCCGGAAGCGTAGAGGGGAGGGAAAAAGGGGACAGGCACCATTTGCCGCCAGCGGCCCGGAGGGTGCTTCGCACAAATGGTGCCTGTCCCCTTTTTCCCGGAATCCCGCAAGATCGTTTAGGAAACAAGCGGAAAGGAACCACTACCATGGCTGCGAAGACCTCCAATCGATTCGTCCAGTCCGGCGACGTCAAGCACCTCGATTCGCCCTGGTGTCGGATGGAAGAATTGTCCACGCAGGAAACGGTGGGCGCAGAGCGGCTGTTCATGGTCCGCGCCACGATGCCCGCCGGCGACGGGCACAACTTCCATTGCCATCCCGGCCGCGAGGAAATCCTGTACGTGCTCGAGGGGGAGGCCGAACAATGGGTCGGCGCCGAGAATCGCCTGCTCCGGCCGGGCGACGTGGCCTTCATTCCGACGGGCCTGGCCCACGCCACGTTCAACAACGGTCCGAGAACCCTTCGCTTCCTGGCGATTCTCAGCCCCGTACAAGTGGCTGGCCCCTTCACGATCGACGTTTTCGACGAGGAGCCGTGGCGGACGCTCCGGCCCGCCGTGGCCTACCCCGGCTACACGCCCAGCAAGGGCTCAGGCTGAGTGCTCGAAAGAAACAAGTCGACCAATTGGGTGGCAAGTCCTGAGCGCAGCGAAGGGCGTGGCGGGGATCGCAAATCACGCCCTTCGCTACGCTCAGGGACGTGCCACACTCGGTGCAATTTGAATAGGTTATTACAATCCCTAAGTAACCGTTCTCGGCATGAAAGTAGCAGGCACACTCCGTGTGCCGTCTGCTGTATCTTTGTCCGCTTCAGCGGACGGCACACGGAGTGTGCCTGCTACCTCGACAATAGCGCCGTCCCCTTCCCCAATTCACTGCGAGGACCATTATGCCCAATCCCTGGACCGGAAAAGGAAACCCCTATACCCGTAGCGAGGTCGTCGACCGGCTGCACGCCACGCTCCGCAAGGGCCAGCCGATCATCGCCGCGGGCGCGGGCACCGGGATCAGCGCCAAGTTCATTGAGAAGGGCGGGGCGGACCTGATCATCGTCTACAATTCGGGCCGCTTCCGCATGGCGGGCCACGGCTCGTCGGCGGGCCTGATGGCCTACGGCGACGCCAACCAGGTGGCCATGGAGATCGGCCAGTACGAGGTGCTCCCGGTCGTCGAGGAGATCCCCGTCATCTGCGGCGTGCATGCCACCGATCCCCGCCGCCGCATGTGGCATTGGTTGTTGCAAGTCAAGGACATGGGCTTCTCCGGCGTGAACAACTTCCCCACCCACTGCATCGTGGACGGGCGATTCCGCCAGGTCCTCGAAGAAACCGGGATGAGCGTCCGCAAGGAGTTCGAGATGGTCGCTCTGGCCCGCAAAATGGACTTGTTCACGATCGTCTACGTGAGCCAACCGCAGGAATCGCGGGCCATGGCCGAAGCCGGCGCCGACGCCATAATCGCCCACGTGGGCACGACCGTCGGCGGCGCCGTCGGGGTGAAGGAAGCGGTGGTCAGCATGGAGGAGGCCGTGCGCCGCACTCAGGCGATCATCGACGCCGCCCGCACCGTCCGCCCCGACATCATCTTCCTGGCCCACGGCGGTCCGATCTGCTCGCCGGACGACGCGGCCTACATCACCCAGCACACCGACGCCGTCGGTTTCGTGGGCGCCTCGAGCCTGGAACGGATGGCCGTCGAGGACTCCCTCACCCAGTTGACCCGGCGGTTCAAGGGCATCCCCGTCCCCGCTGCCGGCAAGACGGGCGGAGGGCCGCCATGCCCGTGATCGCGGTTCTGGGCACAATGGACACCAAGGCCGACGAGCTGGGGCACGTCGCCGGCGAGATCCGGCGACTGGGCCACCAGCCGCTGCTGGTGGACGTGGGGACCGGCGGTCCTCCGGGAATCGCTCCGCATATCTTGCGCGAAGAGGTGGCCGCCGCGGCGGGCCTCGACCTGGCGGCCTTGCTTGCCCGGCAAGACCGCGGCGAGTGCGTGGCCGCCATGGCCACGGCCGCGGCCGCTTTGATCCCGCGCCTAGCCCGCCAAGGACGCATCGACGGCATCCTGGCCCTCGGCGGCGGCGGCGGCACGGCCATCGGCACGGCGGCCATGCGGGCCTTGCCCATCGGCTTTCCCAAGCTCATGGTCTCGACCTTGGCCACCGGCAACACGGCGTCCTACCTCGGTGGCCGCGACATAGTCATGTTTCCCAGCATCGTGGACCTTTCCGGCCTGAACCGCATCTCCCGCTTGCTCTTGAGCCGCGCCGCGGGGGCCATCTGCGGGATGGTGGCCCAGCGGCCCGCGCCGCAGTCGCAGGACCGGCCCGTCATCGTGGCCAGCATGTTCGGCAACACCACCTCTTGCGTCACCGCCGCGCGGGCCATCCTCGAGGCGGCGGGCTACGAGGTCCTCGTCTTCCACGCCACCGGCGCCGGCGGAAAGACCATGGAGGGGCTGATCGAATCCGGCATGGCCTCGGGGGTCCTCGACGTGACGACCACCGAATGGGCCGATGAGCTCGTGGGCGGCATCCTGTCGGCCGGAAAAACCCGCTTGGACGCAGCAAAGGCGGCCCGCGTGCCCGCCATCGTCGCTCCCGGTTGCCTGGATATGGTGAACTTCGGCGAGCCCGGCTCCGTTCCCGCACGCTTCGCGGGCAGACGCTTCTACCAGCACAATCCGCAGGTCACCTTGATGCGGACGACGCCCGCCGAGTGTGCCGAGCTGGGCCGGATTCTGGCGGAGAAGATAAGCGCCTACCGGGCGCCGACGACCGTATTGTTTCCGGCCAAGGGCCTCAGCGCCATCGGCGCGCCCGGTCAGCCGTTCTGGGACCCGGAAGCCGACGCGGCCCTGCTGGCGGCCCTGCGGCGCGATCTCCGCCGCGACGTACCCCTGGTGGTGCTCGACGTGCCGATCAACGATCCCGCCTTTGCCAAAGCCTGCGCCGAGGCCCTGCTGGCCAACATCCGCCGAGTTCTGGTCCCGACGAGTGGTTAGCGTGGCAGGTGATAGGGCTGGCGGCGCTGGTAGAGTTGCAGTCGGGCCTGGACCTGACCGGCCAGGTTGGCATCGGCCAGTGCCGCGGCCGCCTTGGCTGCCGCCACGGCCTGGTCGAAGCGTCCCGCCTCGGCATAGGCCGCCGCCAGCGTGTCGAGCAGGTAAGGATTTCGACCGCCGGTCAAGGAGCAGGCCCGCTCGGCCAGTTGTACGGCCTCGGCGCCGTTGCGGCAAGCGGGGTCGGCGGCCGTCGCCAGCAGGCTTGCCAAGTGATTCAGCCCGAGCAGCCAGTTGGGGTGCGTTTGGAGCACCTGGCGGTAATGGTCCTCGGCCTCCTGGGTTCGTCCTTGGATGATGAGAACCACTGCCAGATTGGTCAGCGCACCTGGGTGCTCGGGATTGATGTGGAGCGCTTGGCGAAAATAGCGCTTGGCGTCCTCGAGTTGCCCCAGGTTTACCGCAGCGTTTCCCATCCCGGCCAGGGCGTCGGCATAATCCGGCTGATGCGCGAGGGCCTCTTGGTAGAGGGCCATGGCCTTCTGCGGCTCGCCCCGGTTGAGGAACAGGTTGCCCATATTGAAGCGGGCCATGTTGTAGTCGGGGTTGATTCGCAGGGTTTCCTGGTAATGCCGAAGGGCATCGTCCGCGCGGCCCAGCGCGGAAAGCGCATTGGCCAGGTTGTTGTGCCCCTCGGCGTAGTTCGGATTGATCCGCAGCGCCTCCTCGTATTCGGGCACGGCCTCTGCGTGTCGCCCCTGGTACATCGAGAGTACGTTGCCCAGGTTGTTGTGGGTGATGGCATTGCCGGTAGTTACGTCGAGCGTGTGTCGGAGCAGGGTCTCGCTGTTGTGCCAGTAGCCCACCTGCCGCATGGTCAAGATAAAGCAGGCCGCCAGCAGGGGCAGGGCCACAGCGGCGGCCAGCGCCGCACGATGTCGCCAGGGGGCCAGAAGATCGGCGGCGCCCCAAGTCAGCACAATGAACAGCCCGACGAGCGGGACGTAGGTGTAGCGGTCGGCCATCGACTGCTCGCCGGCTTGGATGAGTCCGATGGCGGGCACGAGGGTTCCCAGGAACCAGAACCAGCCGACGGCCGGATAGCGTCTGCCGCGCCAGGCCGCCCAGACCACGACCGCCGAAACGGCCAGCAGACCGGCGGCGGCGACGGCCACCCGGGCGTGGCTCTCGATGGGCAGGTATGGATACAAGACACCCAGGTTCAGGGGCCAGAACATCTTGCCGATGTAAGCCGCGTAGGACAGGATCGCGTTCTCGATCCGCGTCAGCAGGCCGAGATGCTCGACGGCCACCACCGATCCGCCGCGGCGCTGGACGATATAGGTCACCACGCTCGACGCGGCCGAAAGGGCCACGAGCGGCACTTTCTCGAGCACCAGCCATGCAAAAGTAGCAGGCACACTCCGTGTGCCGTCTGTTATGCCTTCGTCCACTTCAGCGGACGGCACACGGAGTGTGCCTGCTACGTTCCACGTCGTCCGCGGCCACAGCCGCGCCAGCGGCCAGAAATCCAGGAGCAGAAGAACCAGCGGCAAGGTCACCAGCATGGGCTTGGCCATCAAACTCAAGGCGAACAGTGCCGCCACCAGGGCATATCGCCCGAGGCCCCCGCGCCGCACGTACCACTGGTACGCCAGCAGCGCGAGCAGCCCCAGCAGCGTGCTGAGCACGTCTTTGCGCTCGGAGACCCAAGCTACCGACTCGACGTGCAAGGGGTGGATGCCGAACAAGGCGGCAACTATCGCACTGCGCCACACGGCCCCCGTATAGCTCCGCAGTACGGCGAACAGGAGCAACGTGTTAGCCACGTGCAGCAGCAGACCGGTAACGTGATGCCCGCCGCTGCGAAGCCCGTACAGTTGGCAGTCCGTGAGGTGCGAGAGCCAGGTCAAGGGATGCCAGTTGGCCTGTTCGCTGCTTCGAAAGGCCCAGCAGACGTTATCCCAGGTCAGCCCGCGCTCGGCGCGCGGATTCTCGTAGATGTAGCCGGGGTCGTCGAAATAGACGAACTCGCACTGCCCCACCTGCCAGTAGGCGCCGACCGTAATGAGGGCCAGTCCGCCGAGGATGACCGGCAGCCGCCAGTGGGCCCGGCAGTAGCCTGCCGTCGTCACGCTCGGTCCGCCGACAATTGCGAGAACAGGACGCATGCGGGACTTTCCGCGAAGCCCGGGGCCGGCGGACAATAAGCCAGTTGAGAACCGGGGGGGCGGGTTCTGTAAGCATTCCGGAATTATCGCTATTATATCCCCGCCGGCGGATACTCGCTACTTCCGCCGCTCGATCGCCACCTTGTTCTGCGTGGCGTTGTGGCCCTGGCGCTGCACGACCTCGTACGGCAGGTCGACTTTCTCGCCGGGCTGCACCGCGGCCGTGTACTCGACCGTCTGGTAGTCGTGGTTCCGGGCCG
>JBEKTY010000112.1:0-26062 GCA_049515555.1 Thermoguttaceae bacterium | reverse complement strand
GCCCAGCGATTCATCGCTGGGAGATCGGTTGGCATAATCCCGTCGAAAGTCCCGTAGGGACGATTGAGAGGGAGAACAAATCCACGCCTTCATTCGTCCCTACGGGACTCTGAAATCCCTACTTTGCCTATCTCTCCCCAGCAGTGAACTGCTGGGCTATTTTCAATCGTCTCTTCGGGACGGCGAGACCCTCGTCGGCTTGTCTGTGACAACGAGGCGTTCGCACCGGGTTTGGCCCCCGGCAAACGAGGAGCCCCCTGGAACGGGGCCGGCAGCCGCGGCATGGCGGGGAGAGAATCTGGAAATTCCGCTTGGGCCCGGACGCCAGGCCGTCGCCCTGCGGCTCGGGAAAGGCCCGGCAAGCGTCCTTCTCCGCCTTGTCACCGCGGCAGCAGCCGGCTGAAGGCGTTTTGCTTCCAGACCGGCGGGTTGTTGTAGGCGGCCAGCTCCGCCAGGCCGGCCACGAACTCGGGATCGGTCCAGCCCTGGTGCGTAACCGTTCACAGGCCGGGGTGGCTCACTGAATACGGAGCCGAAATTCACCACGGAGGCACGGAGGACACGGAGATTCCCGTAACAAACTTCAAGCCTTCTTCTCCGTGTTCTCCGTGCCTCCGTGGTATCGTCTTCCATCTCCCGGTGAACGGTTACCCTTCTCGTTCCCCCTTCCGCCCTAATCCCTAATCCCTTCCGCCATACCTATACATCTGTACCATATTTGTGTTCACACCGCAAGACCAGTTTCTTGAAGATCTTCATGGCCTGGATCGGCCCGCGGCGAGAAAGTGAACGAGAAAAGGGCACGGGGAAGTGTCGGCTGCATGGGTCATGCGCAGCGTTGCCGGGCTCTCCGTTATCGGAACCACGATTCCGGAAGACTATTTGTGGGGGGTTGACAGGCTGAATTAACCGGTCAAGATCATGGCTATCAGAGTACCGCCGAGGGGGCCCGTAGTTACGGCAATGGGCAGCAACCTTGCGGGCGCTTATGTCTTGTCCCTGGAGTAGGGGACATCGCTGATATTGCCGAACTGGGAGGGCTCAACGGGAGCGGTCGACCAAGAAAAGACGCAAATCAGTGATGTCCCCTTTGTGCGTCCGTTCCCCATTCCGCCCCAATCCCCAATCCCTAATCCCCACTACTATACACCTGTACCATATTCGCCGGCAACTGTCAAGCCCTGACAAATTGCAAGGCCCGAATCGGCCCGCGGCCTTGGAGAGGACGACGAAGGATGCGGCGGCAACAATGGCCGGTACGGAATCAAGGGTTGAATTCAGTGGCCCCGCTTCCGGGCCCGCCCGCCCGATGGACCAAGACAAGAAATCATACTGAATTTTGAAAGTCTGACCCCGACTGCCCTCCAAATTTGCCAAATGCACGGTCGCTTCGTTTGCCGTAAGCAACTTCGCGCGCAAATGCTTCTTCTCGGAGGCATCTGTCCAGATCATGTAATCCCAGGTCGGGGATTTGAGAACCTTCGTAGCCTGCGTCTGGATGGTCGGGATGGTTTCAGGCGCAGGCTTTGTCGGAATCTGGCGGTGGCGGGGCTGCGCAAAACCATCGGTGGAGGTGCACAGAATCAAGACACCCGAAAGAAGTATCGTTCTCATCCGAAAGCCTTTCGGAAAGACCGGGGAAAACATCTGGGGCTCCAAGTCAAGCTGCTATTTTAGCAAGTTTTTCCGTTCAACGGTAGCCAACGGGGGGTGACGCCGGTGGGGTTCTGGCCTTGGTGGTCGGCAGAAAGGCCGGGTGCGACGGCGAGGGCGACGGCGCGGCCAGGACGATCAGGCGGGCGGCGGGCACCGGGTTGTTGCACACAAGGTGGAAAAGGGCCGCAGCCTCTTGCCCCGGCAGGGGCATTTGAGAATAGCCCAGCGATTCATCGCTGGGAGATCGGTTGGCACAATCCCGTCGAAAGTCCCGTAGGGACGATTGACAGGGAGAACAAATCCACGCCTTCATTCGTCCCTACGGGACTCTGAGATCCCTACTTTGCCTATCTCTCCCCAGCAGTGAACTGCTGGGCTATTTTCAATCGTCTCTTCGGGACGGCGAGCCCCTCGTCGGCTTGTCTGTGACAACGAGGCGTTGGCACCGGGCTTGGCCCTCGGCAAACGAGGAGCCCCCTGGAACGGGCTGGCAGCCGCGGGATGGCGGGGAGAGAATCTGGAAATTCCGCTTGGGCCCGGACGCCAGGCCATCGCCCTGCGGCCCGGGAAAGGCCCGGCAAGCGTCCTTCTCCGCCTTGTCAGCGGGGCAGCAGCCGGCTGAAGGCGTTTTGCTTCCAGACCGGCGGGTTGTTGTAGGGAGTGATCTCGGCCGCGTGTTTGCCCTCCGGGATGCCCACGGTCATGCGCCCGGCGTACCATCCGCCCTGGTAGCTGATGCCATCCACCTTGACATCGACCGACCATGGCCAGTTTATCCATCCCCCGACCTGGCACTGATACTTGAAGTCGGCCGGCAGGCCCTCGAACGGCGGCAGGAGGTGGGGCGGGACGATGTTCTCGGGGATCGGCATTTGGAAGATGCGTCGCCGGCCTTCGGTGGTGATGGTCACCTTGCCGGGCTCGTGGACGCAAACGAACGGGGCCTCGCCCTTGATCGAGAAATCGCCATAGCCGATCTTGCCCGTGCCTTCGGCAGCCACGTACGTGACCTTGTGGCCGTCGACCTCCACCCACCCTTTCAGGCCTTCGCCCGAGAGCCGGGCGTTGTCGTACCGGCCCGAGCCGTCCACAGCCAGGGCCTTTTCCGGCGGCGTCAGCTTGGCCGGCACGCGCCCCGCCCGGACGACCTGGGCCCCGGCCGGCGACAGCGGCACCTGTTGCTCGAACGGGCCAAGGCCCGTGGCCACCACGTTGCGGTACCCGACGCTGCCCGCGCGGCCCGAGGCGTTCACCAGCAGCACCTTGTCCTTGAACACCCGCACGGCGCCGGCGCAGGCGTCAATCTCGACCGTGTCGTTCTTGAAGCGAACGGGCTTGTCGGGCGACGCAAAGACGTAGTCTGTCGACTGGCTGGTGACGATTCTCGCCAGGCCGTCGGCCAGCTTCTCGATCCGCTCGGGCAGGGGCTCGCCGGCCTTATACGGATAGAACACGCTCAAGTAGCCCTTGCCGGCCGGCTGCGACAGGCTGATCTGCGAGTAGTCCTCGGAAAAGCCGTTCACCTTGGTCCCTTTGACCGCGATGCGCGGGTCGGCCGGTTCCAGGAAGCGGATGTCGCACCGGACGCCGTCGAGCATCTCGGCGCTGACGCCGGCGGCGGCGGGCCGCACCTTGTCGGCCTTGGCCACCAGCCATTGGTACCACCAGCTCGGCAGCGGGCAATCGCCCTGCGTCGTATCGCGCAGGACGACATAGTTCGGCCCCCGCGGATCGCCGGAGCGGATCAACAGCGCCTGCCGGCTCCACTCGAAGTCCTTCTTGAGCGTGCCGCTCTTGTCCCAGCGCTTGACGAACGTCTGCCGCCCCAGCAGGTAGCCGACCGACGGCAGAAAGCCGTAGTCTTCGATATTCGTGTCCACGCGGCCGTGCTCGTGGTCGGCCAGGGGCTCGCCGAAGCAGATGCGCGAGTCGTGGCAGATGCCGGCGGTGCCGGAGTAACCCCAGCCGGTCGGCGGCGCAATGCACGCGCCGCGGGCATACAGCACGAAGGTGCCTTGGTCCGGGTTCCAGTGGCTTTGCGTATAACCCTGGCGCAGGCAGACGTAGGTCTCCTCCGGAGTGCCCACGTGGGCGCGGAGCACGCCGCCAAAGCCGGTGATCATCTGGTCGGTGCGTGGCGGCGACTGGGGCGCGATCTCCGGGGCCCACAGGAACCAGAAGCACGGCGCGGTGGCCTCGGTGCCGAGGAATGCGCCTGCCTCGTGGAAGGCCCCCATCATCCGGGCAGCGTAGGCCGGATCACTTTTGGCCGTCAGGCTGGCCAGGAGCATGCGGGTTTGGCCGCCGGCCACGTCGGCCCCGTTGCCGAAGCCCGGCAACACGCGGACCTTTCTGCCGGCCAACGACTCGAGGTGGTCCTTGCGCCACATGCCGCGGGGACGGGTGGCCGGCGTGTCGATATCGTTGAAGTACCGTGCAATGTCCTTCAGCGGCTCCCACTTCTCCAGGTCGTAGCCCGCGTTGCGCAGGGCAATCGCGGCCGTGCTCAGGAAGATGCTCGGGCCGTAAGTAGCGTAGCCCGGGTTCTCGCGGAAGGCGCCGCCGGCCGACGTGACGTTCAGCGAAGCCTTCCACCTGGTGTAGACGGCCGCATCGTCCAGCCACGTCTTGGCCAAGGGGTGGTCCTGAATGATCACGGCATAGAGCGGCATGCCCATGTAGCGGTTGATGGCCATGTTCGGGTTGCCCATGTGCATGCCGGCGCCGCGCGGGCAGAAATCGGCCGTGGTCAGCATGTAACACATGGCGGCAACCTTAGCGCGGATAGCCTCCTTCAGATCGGCAGGCAGACGGTTGCAGGACAAGGCGCTGTCGGCATAAAAGGCCGTCTCGCCGTCGAACTGCGCCTGGCGATAGTGGGTGCAGAAGAAGTCGAGGCCCCTCAGCCGGCTGTCCAGGGCCGCCACGGCCAGTTTCCCCTCGGCGACCGCCTTGGTCGGGTCGCCCGTCAGAAGGAAGGTGTCCTTGATCCGCTCCTTGCCGGGGCAGCGGTCGAGGTTGGCTCTGAGCTTTTGCAGAGAAGCCGGGGTGGCGAACATGCGCGGGCGGGCCAAATCCTGGGCGGGCCACGTAAGGATCCAATCTTTGTAGTCGTTCAGGTTGATGAAGCCCTGGTAGCTGCGAAAGGAATCCATTTGCCTGTAATCCAACTTCGGCTCGACGACCTGCTTGCCGTCCTTGACGGTGTGGATTTCGCCCGCCGGGCGCGGCCCCAACACCAGGGCCCACATCCGCCGGCCAAGCGTCTGCGGCAGGTCGGGATCGATCTCGGCCGTCGAGAAGGGATTTTGCGGGCAGCCGTTGAGATTGATCGACGTCCGCATGCGGGCCAGCACCTGCCCCGAGCGGGTCCACCAGATCGACGACAACGACTGATCGGGCAGGCGCCAGGCGCCGCTGTGCTCGGTAAGGATGGCGACCTGCGGCGACTTCTTATCGGCGTCGGCGAAGACGCTATACCACTGGGCCTTGGGCCCCCAGTCCCCGCCCGGATATATCCGCGAGTGCTCGCGGTCCTGAGGGGGATTGCCCGGATCGCCGGCGAAGTCGATCGGCTGGCGCCAGACGCACGTATCGTGCTCGATGCGCCGCTCGCGCACCAGGACCTGCTTGCCCGGCGGCAGCCGATCGGCGGCCCAGAAGGCCGTGTCGGGCCGCCAACCCTCGTTCAAGGCCAGGACGAAGAAGTCCTTGCCGGCGGTGGCCGATCCCATGTCGTACTCTTCCGCCACGTGTACCAGGGGCAGCTCGGCCTCGACGCTGACGCGGGCCCGATAGAAGCCTTCCGGCGCGTAGCGCACCTCGTAGGCGTACTCTTTGTACAGCGGGCCGTCGGCCATGACCTCCTGCGACATCGAGGCGATGGGCCGCGAGCTCTCCAGCCACCCCTTGCCCGCCCAGACGCCGTTGGCCAGGCGGAAGGCGAGGATCGGCGCGGGGACGGTCGACGCCTCGACCGGCGGATCGTACTGCTTGCGGCACGGCGCCGGGAGCCGCACGCCGGCGCAGTCCGAGGCGACCTCGATCTGCTGGCCGGCCGCGGTGCTATGGACCTTTGCCGGGAACTGCTGCACAGTGGCGGCGGAAACCATCCGGTACACCGCCTTTCCGCCCTTGGGCAGCTCGGCATAGAAGCTGACGCGGGCCCGTTGGATCGAGCCGTCCGGGTGCTTCGAGAGGACGACCGTTTGGCTTGGCGCCGGCTTGCCCTCGGGGCCGACCACCTGGACCTTTCCCTCCTGGAATTCGCCGCTCTGGCAGACGACGTCGTAATGGAGAAGCGTCCTCGGCCAATCGCGGTCGATCCAATTCCCAAGGACGAAGTCCCTCTGCCCGGCTACGGCCAACGACCCGTACAACACCAACAACCCCACGGCCGACCCTACGATACACGTGCGTTTCATGTTGCCCTCCGGATCTTATAGAGAAACCGCAATTATTGCTCTTGGGTCTACTTTTTTGGACGCAATCTTCTTTACCGCTTGCACTTATGATATCCTCGAAGAGTTGCAAGCGAAAGGTCTCCGTCGAGGCCCTATGCCCTGCCGCGTGCTTCAAGGGAATTGCGTATGGGCTGTGGACGATCCCGCTGCGACGCGAGGGGTTTCGTCGCGAGCTTCAGCATATCCTGGAATGGTATAATGAGCATCGGCCCCACACCGCTCTGGGCAGCCGGACACGGAACGCCGATTCTTGTTGGAGATCATGGCCGCCAGGAGGGGCCAAAGATGAACGGCGAAATGGGAGAGTTGACTTTCTTGCGCGAGCTGGCGCCGCGTTACGCTATACCGGCGCCGCAGTTTCTTCAGTGGCCGGCAGACCGCAAGACGATCCAGGATTGCCTGGGGCGTTGGAAAGGCGCCGTTGCCAAGGCCGACATCCTGGCCAGCGGGCGAGGCAAGGCCGGCCTGGTGGAAGAAGTGGACTCGGTTTCCGATGCGGTGCGGGCGATGCAGCGGCTCGCCACTAACGGTCCGGGCACGATTTCCGCGCAGGCGGCCAAGCTTTCCGCTTCCGCCGGAAACAGCCCCCATACGGCAATGATCGCCACACTGGCCGCGATCGGTGAAGTGCACGGCGGGAACGGCAGAGAGGCCGTCGCACTGCTGATCGATGCCTTCGCCAATGGACATGCGCATCCCGGTTAGCGAGTGCATAGCCCTCACAGCCGACATGGAAGAGGAATAAGCCCTGCCATGAGACCACCGCGCCGGACGAGGATTTGCCACGAGCGCTTTTCCGATCCGAAGCGACTCCTCCGCGTGCTGGCCGCGTGGGTCGTGATTGTGGGAGGGCTTGCCGGTGGCTCGTGGTCGTCGGCCGCCGAAAATCAGCCCGCCGCCGGAAGCTGGCCGGCCTGGCGCCGGGACGGCTCGGGAATCACCGACCAGAAGCAGCTTCCTGTCGTCTGGAGCGACACGCAGAATGTGCTCTGGCGGACGGAACTGCCGGGCGAAGGCAATTCCTCGCCCGTCGTCTGGGGCAACCGGGTGTTCCTCACGGCCGCGCTCGACGAAGGGGCCCGGCGCGTGGTCCTTTGCTTCGATGCCCAAAGCGGCAAGATCCTATGGACAAGGGAACTGTTGCCGGGGCTGAAGACCACATTCTATCCCAAGACCGGCTTTGCTTCGCCGACGCCCGCCACCGATGGGCAGCGGGTGTACGTCTTTTTCGACGAGCCGGGGCTCGTGGCGCTGGACATGCAGGGCCACGTCGTTTGGACGCGCCGCTTGGGACCGTTCGATTGCCCCTACAACATGGCCACTTCACCCATGTTCTACAAGGACATGGTCATCCAATGCTGCGATCACCGCGGACCGGCCTTCCTCGTGGCGCTGGAGCGGAGCCGCGGCGAAGAGCGCTGGCGCACGCCGCGCACATCCAGCGGCTTCGGTCACTTCGGGACGCCGCTGCTGATCCCCGTCCAGGGCGGCGCGCAATTGGTGGTCAACGGGGAGCCGGTGGCGGCCTACGACCCTGACACGGGCAAGGAACTCTGGTCCTGCCGCGGGATGAAGGAGTGCGTGGGGCCCAGTCCGGCCTTCGGCCACGGCCTGGTCTACGCCTCGTCCGGCCGGACCGGTCCGGTGATGGCCATCGATCCGGCGGGACGCGGCGACGTGACCGAGACCCACGTCCACATGCACTTGACGAGCGGCGGACCCTACGTGCCGACCCCCTTGGTCTATCCTCATCTGCTGGTGCCGGGCGACAACGGCCGGATGCTCTTCTACAACGGCGGCGGCCGGCTCGTCGTGGAGGAGCGGGTCCGCGACCACTTCAGCTCTTCGCCGATCGGGGGCGACGGCAAGATCTACTGGTCCTCCGAGCGGGGCAAGACCTATGTGATCGATGCCGCCCGGCTGGCCGGCGACAAGCCGTCGGTCGAGGTGCTCTCCGTCAACCAGCTCAGCGGGGTGTGCATGGCCACGCCGGCGATCGCCAACGGCCGGTTGTTCATCCGCACCAGCGCGGCCTTGTACTGCGTGGCCCAGACCGGAAAAACCGCGCTGGCTCAACCCGTGAAAACCCTCTCGGGCACGCTGGCCGAGTTGAAGGAGCGCTACGACAAACATCAGGCCGATTTCCAGAACGAGCGGGAGGCGCTTGTCCGGCTGGAGACACTGGACGCCATCGCCAAGCTCGACGGCCCGGAGGTCATCGAGTTCCTGCTGCACACGGCCCGGAAGGAGCAGCACTGGGACATTTGCGAAGAGGCCGCCAAGTCGCTCGGCCGCAAGGGCCTGCCGGCGGTCGACCCGTTGATCGCGCTACTGCCCGATCCCCGCCCCTTCATCCGCACGATCGCCGTCAACGAGCTGGGCCGGCTCAAGGTGACCAAGGCCGTGCCGGCGATATTGAACGCCGCCCGCGACCAGCAGCCGTTGGTTCGCAGTGCGAGCCTGCAAGCCTTGGCTCAGATCGGGCGGGAGGAGACGCCCCATTTCCCGGAGATCATCGCGGCGATGAATGCCGCGCTGGCCAAGCGGGAACGCGAAGAGCCGGTGGTCAGGCAATCGGCGCTGGAGGGCCTTGCCGCCCTGGCCCGCAAAGTGACCAGCCAGCGACAAGCTGTCATCCAAACGCTGGTGGGGATCCTGGGGGACCGCAATCCGCGGCTGGCGAAGAAGTCGCGGGAGGTGCTCGACAGCATCTACAAAGCCACACCCGCGGAGATGGAGAAGGCGAGACATCCCGTAGGGCCAAAATAATCAGCCGCAGTGCAAGTGCTGATGCCAATTGAGGCTGGAGACGGGTAACAAAGTCCTATCTCGGCCTATGGATCGGGGATAGCTGTATGAATGTCAACAGGCTTGGCGAGTTTTCACGTTTCGTATGGACCGATCCCGTTTTTCGGCGGGGGCTGTGGAGGAGGACAAGGCCCATTGCTTGACGCGGCCGATTCCCCGGGCTAGCCTGGTTTCCGCTGTGCGCGGGCCGCCCCGCCTTAATTCGTTCCCTCATGAGCAGAGGAGTTGATGATGAATCGGCAGGCCAATCGTCGTAAGTTTCTAAAGAGTTCTGCCCTGGCCGGAGCCGGCTTTGGGGTGGCCGGCACGTACGCGAGGGCGGCCAGTCGCGCTCCCAGCGAAAGACTGAATGTGGGCATCATCGGGGTAAACGGTCGCGGGGCGGCCAACATGAAGGCAGTGGCAAGCGAGAACATCGTCGCGCTGTGCGACGTGGATGAGAACTACCTGGCCGAAGCTGCCAAGAGGTATCCCAAGGCCAAGACGTACGTCGACTGGCGCAAGATGCTCGACCAGAAGGATCTCGACGCGGTCACCGTGAGCACGACGGAGCACACCCACGCCCCGGCCAGTATCATGGCCATGAGGCGCGGCAAGCACGTGTATTGCGAAAAGCCGCTGGCCCACTCGGTGTACGAAGCCCGCATGATGCGGGAAACCTGCAAGCAAATGAAGGTGGCAACCCAGATGGGCACGCAGATCCACGCCACCGACAACTATCGCCGCGTCGTCGAGTTGATTCAATCCGGCGCGATCGGGCCCGTGCGCGAAGCGCACGTCTGGGTGGACCAGGGCATTGAAGGTCCGCGCAGCCGGCCGGAGGAGACGCCACAGGTCCCCAAGAATCTGCACTGGGATCTCTGGCTCGGACCCGCGCCCTGGCGACCCTATCACCCCTGCTACTTCAAGAATCGCTCCATGTCGTGGCAGAACTGGTGGGATTTCGGCAACGGGGCGCTGGGCGATATGGGAAGCCACACGATCGACCTGCCGTTCTGGGCGCTGGAGTTGCAGTACCCGGCGACGGTCGAGGCCGAAGGGCCGGGGCCGGTGCGCCCCGAGACGTATCCCGACCGCCTGACGGTTCGCTGGGAGCACCCTGCCCGCGGCAAACGCCCGCCCGTCCGCCTCACTTGGTACGACGGCCACGAGCGGCCGAAGTCGCCCGACGGAGTCGACTTGAACAAATGGCATTTGGGAATCATGTTCGTCGGCGACAAGGGGATCTTGTTGGCCGATTACGGCAAGCGGATGTTGCTGCCGGAGGCCGATTTCAAGGACTTCATGCCGCCCAAGCCCTATATTGCCCCGTCGCCCGGCCACCACCAGGAATGGATCGAAGCCTGCAAGACGGGCTCGCCGACGCTCTGCAACTTCGAGTACTCCGGTACGCTGATCGAACACAATCTGCTGGGCACGGTCGCCTTCCGCGCCGGCCAGAAGCTCCAGTGGAACCCGGAGAACCTGACCTCTGCCAACTGCCCCGCGGCCGATCGGTTCGTCCGGCAGCCGTACCGTGAAGGCTGGACGCTGTAGGCCCGACGATTAACTCTACACGCGCCCGCCCAGCAGGCCCTCGTGGAAGAAAACCGGTTGGTAGCCGCGTTCGGTGACCCAGCGAATCGCCCGATCGACGCGTCGGGCATGGTCGGGAATGTAGTGGAAATAGAACGGCCAGAAATACTGCTCGTGCGTGAAGAGGTCCATGATCTCCGCGGTGTTGGGGTCCTTGGCCAACGGCTCCAGGACCGCGGCGATGCGTTCCAACGGCACGCTGTTGCACACGATGCCGATGCGCGAGAAGACGATCCCGCTCTCGAAATCCTTCCAGGCGTTGTGCCGTGAAAGGTACTCGGAGTGGGCGTCGTCCCAGCCATAGTTGATGTCCCACCCGCGGCCGTGGTTGACGAAATAACCACTGAGGGCGCGAACGCCGCGGCGGAACAGCGGCGCCAGCGCCGTGCGGCGCGTCATCCCCCAGTGGATCACCGTCGGGGGCGCGTAGCTCTCCTCCCCGGCGAAACGGCGAATCTCGGCCGCCACGAGGTCGAGGTCCGCAACGAGCCGCTCGGGCGGCACGTCCTGGTACGGCCGGTCCGGCATGTTCGCATAGGCGTGGAACGCCAGCTTCAGCCAGTGGGAGTTGTCGCGCCATTGGCCCTTGTAGCGGTCGGGGAACTGGGAGATCTTGAAATCGGTGCCGGTCGCGACCTTCGCATCGTCGGCGGCCGTGTAGAAGATATTGACCGAGAACTTGGCACCATACTTCGCGTGCAGATCGCGCAGCATCTTCAGGTAGAAGCAATCGAACAGCGAGCGATAATTCTTTTGGGCAATGTCGCGCAGAAAGAAACTATTGTCGTCGATGGAGAACCGGTAGCGGGGCTCGCTGTAGCGGTCCCACACCACGCGCACGCGGTCTTCGCGAGAAGGACCGGCCCCTTCTGCCACCGCCAGCAGGTCCGTTTCCGGCTGACGCAGGACGACTTCGCCTTCGAAGCGGGTTCCCTCGACGCGGCACGCCACCTGGTTGACGGTCACGCGGTCGCCGCGACGTGCCTGGCCGACGACGCGAATCGTCAGGCCGTCGCTGGTCTGCCGTCCGTGCCGGTGATTCAGCACCGCCCCGGAAACCGGTTCGAGAATCGTCAAGTCGGCCGGTGCCCGGGCGGCCGAAGCGGGTTGGACCGGAAAGCCCCATGCACCCAGCGCGGCGCCGGCGGCCGCCGACTGCAACATGCGACGTCGCGTAAGTTTTTCATGGTTCATGATCGCGAGTCTCCCTCGGGGTGAACGATCGCCTGCGCGGCTTGACCATGCGCGTTTACGGCTTCGAGTCCTGCCAACTTATTCTCAACGCGTACGCCAGCTCACAAGCCGTATCTGCCGGAAGTGTCACTATCAACCCCTCGGCAGTCTGCTTCCATTGGAGTTTGTTCGGACAGCCCAGCAGGCCCACGCCGGAAACTTTACCGGCGGGAAGCGCCAGCGACTTTATCGTCACCGGAGCACCGTCGCGGGGGCAACCCAACAGCATGGCATAGAGCACGCCGGCCTTGGTCGTAAAGCGGACGTCGCTGGCGGTATAGCGCGAGGCCGCATCCTCGTTGAAATGGCCGCCCTTGACCTGCGTGGGGCCTTCTCCAAAAACCTTCCAAGGCCGCGTGCAGTAGATCGCCTCGCCGTTGACCTTCAGCCACTTGCCCATTTCCAGCAATCGTTCCTGCTGCGGCTGGGGGATCTCGCCCTGAGCGGTCGGGCAGATGTCCAGGAGCAAGCAACCGTTCTTGCTGACGATATCGACCAGGGTGTGGACGAGGGTCTTGGCCGATTTGTAGTCGGGATTCTGGATGTGGCACCAAGAGCGGTTGCAAATGGCAGTATCCGTCAACCAGGAGAAGTCCGCCAACTTTTCCATGCGCCCGCGTTCCAGGTCCAGCACGCTGGCGCCGGCGGACAGATCCCCATTCTTGCAGGTCGCCACCACGCTCTTTCCCCACGACGCTTCCTTGCCGTAGTAATAGGCCAGCATGTCCTGGCGGTATCTCTCGCCGATGATGGACAGCCGGCTGTCGAACCAAAGCAGGTCAGGCTGATACTTGTCGACGACCTCCTTGACCTTTGCCAGCCAGAGCTCGCAGAACTCGGGGCTGGGCGCGGGATCGTTCCGCTCGAATGCGCTGGGCGGGACGGCCGGCCCGTAGAGACCGGAGTACTCCGGATTGCAACAATCGACGGTCTTGTCCATGGTCGGATACCACCCCCATAGCCATTGGTGGTGAAAGGTGGCAATGAACTTCATGTTTCGTTTGCGGACAGCCGCCGCCATGAGGCCGGTGATGTCTTTCTTGGGGCCCATTCTGGCCGCATTCCAGCGGGTGAGCTTGCTGTCCCAGTTGGACCAACCGTCCGCGTGCTCGGCTACGGGGCCGGCGAATCTGGCGCCGGCCCGCTCGAAGAGATCCGCCCACTGGTCGGCATCGAACTTCTCGGCCGTGAACCCTGGAATGAAATCCTTGTAGCCGAACTTCTCCGGACCGCCGTACTTCGCCACATGGTACTTGTAGGCCGCCGAGCCCTTGACGTACATGTTGCGAGAATACCACTCGTTGTCGTAAGCCGGGACGCAGTAGGGGCCCCAGTGGAAGTAGATGCCGAATTTCGCATCACGGAACCATTCGGCTACCGTGTGCCGGGTCACCGGCTTCCGCGTGAAGTGATTTCGCTCGGGGGCAATCGACCCGGCCGCCGGCTTCGCCTCGTCGGCCCCCGCGGTCAGGATCATGGCATGCGTGCCCGCCAAGCCTAGTGCAAGGCTTCCCATCATGAAGAGGGCTGTTTGTTTCATCGAGGCATCCTCCTTTTGTGAGGCATTTGGGTTATTGCATGGGTGTGGTGGTCCACCAGGTCTTTATAACCCATGTAGGTGGGATCATCCGGGCGCAAAACCACCCATAGGAGTGGTCCAATCTCGCTGGACCAGCACATCGCCCCCGGTGGTTTCCGCGACCCAAGACCCTGCCAATTGCCGAACAATCCACCGCACCGATTCGAAGAATGATTTCTTTTGTCCGGTGGGCACGCTATCCTAGATCCTACATTGAACTGCGTTGTGTGTCGCCTGGGGTGGATTCTGGAACGGTTCCCGACCGGCCCAGGCGGCATCCCGCCTCAGAGGCCGTTCAGAACCGACGGGCAGCCTGGAAGGCTATGCTATGCCCCTGCGTTCTGAAACAGCCCCTCAAACCAAGGAGTCCCCGCCATGCACGAAGAAAAACTCTCGCGTCGTGAGTTCGGTAAGAGCGGCTCGCTGTTGGTGGCCGGCGCCCTGACCACAGGCAGCGCCCTCCAGACGCTGGCCGACGAACCGCAGCCCGACAAGACGAAGATCCTCGGCTACCACGAGAAAATGGGTTACCGCCGGCTGGGCAAGACCGGCCTGTGGGTGTCCGAGATCAGCCTCGGCGGCCACGGCAGCAGCGGCGTCGAGGAGCGCAAGAAAGTCCTCGCCCGCGCCCACGAGTTGGGGGTGAACTACGTCGACACGAACATGCTCTCCGAATGCCAGTTGTACGGCAAGGTGCTCAACGAGCTGAAACTCCGCGAGAAGTTCTACGTGGGTTTCTCCTCATGGCCGGTCGAGATCGCGCACCAGCCGGAGACGATGAAGGACAAGCAGAAGATGCTCAAGGACATCGACGACCGGCTGAAGGACTACCACACCGACTACTTGGACATCTGGCGTCCGGTGGGCTCGACGGGCGGCGGCGACCTGACCTCGATCGTCACCGACCAGACGCTGGACATCATCGCCGAGACGTTCGAGGCGGTCAAGAAGGCCGGCAAGGTGCGGTTCCTGGGCCTCTCCTCGCACCACCCGCCCACACTGAAGAAGATCATCGGGCACAAGAGCGGCTTGTACGCGATGGTGCTCTTCCCATACTTCTTCATGACCAAGGAAGCGGAGCACGGCGTGCTGGCCAGGTGCAAGCAGCAGGACGTGGGGGCAATCGCCATCAAGCCGATGGCGGCCGGCTTTGTCCGCGGCAAGGCGGCCACGCACCTGAAAAAGGTCCTCGCTTCGCCCAACCTCACGGCGGCGATTCCCGGCGTGAACAATGCCCAGCAGCTCGAAGAGAACGTACAGGCGTCGTACACGCGCAACGTGGCACTGACCGAGCAGGAGCTGGGCGAATTGGCGGCGCAGGAAGCGGGATTCTTCGATCGCCTGCCGCAGCGGTACCAGTGGCTGCGCGGGTGGGAGTACGTGTAGGGGCATGAAGCGTTCCATGCTCCGGGCAAGCGCGGCGCTGGCCGCCGCGCTGGCCGTCCTTGCCGTGGGCGACGTTCCGCCGGCGTCCGCGCCGCCGGCCTGCTTTGGGGCCGGGCCAGCGGAGAAGCCTGCGGACGAGGAGGGCGTCGTCCCCAACGACATGTGCCACGTGTGCCACATCACGTTTGCTGACGAACCGCTTGCGAAGGTCCATGCCAAGAAGAAGGTCTGGTGCCGGGACTGCCACGGTCCGAGCGCCCGCCACATGGCCGACGAGAACATCGGCGGCACCAAACCCGACCGCGTCTACAAGAATAACCAGGTCGCTCCAATGTGCGCGAAGTGCCACGAAAAGGCCGACCACCCCACGTTGAAGGCGGAGGATCGGGCGGCGCGCCTGGCCAAAAGCAAGAAGGCCCAGGAAGAAATCAAAGGGGGCAAGATCGACCCGTCGGGCGTGTGTACCGACTGTCACGGCGCCCACTGGATTCCGCCCCGCTAGGTCCCGCGGGCGGGGCGGGCGTATCAAGGCAAGTGGTCTGTCCATCGGGACTTTACTAGTTGGGTGCCACTGCTGGCTTGCCCAGCAGTGCAGGAAACACGGTTGGACAAGCCAACCGTGGCACCCGTAAACTCAACTTGGACAGACCACTAGGGGGACGGCGGGCGCTTCGATCAGGTTCCGCTGTTGGAGTTTTCGGACCAGGGGGCTCCGACCGGCAGTCACATTCGGGCAGCGGATAAACGGTCTGTTGCGAGATCCGCTGCCGAAACGAGCACGGGATTATTGCTGCGGACACGTCTTGACGAACTTCTGGATCCGCCGGCCCATGATGTCGCCGGCATAGAGGTTGCCGTGAGCGTCCAGGGCGATACCGTGGAGCCAGTTGACTTCGCCGGGCTGTTCCTTTCCGTCTTTTCCCTTGGGGAACGTCCATAGGCTTAGGACCTTGCCTGAAGTGTCGAACTTCATCACCACCTGGTCCTTCGGCGGGCAGCTCAAATGGGTCTGCGCGCCGATCCACGGCATAGGCGAGGAACCACAGGCCCAAATCTCGTCGTGCGCGGTGATGCAAAGTCCCCAAGGCACGAGTAGATTGCGCCACTCGTCGAGGAGCTTGCCCGTCTCGTCGAACACTTGGATGCGCACGTTGTTGCGGTCGGCCACGTAGAGCCGGCCCGCCGAGTCGCGCACGATCGAGTGCGGCAGGCTGAACTCTCCCGGCGCGGTCCCCAGCTTTCCCCACTGCTTGACGAACTTGCCGTCGCGGTCGAAGTGCACGATCCGATCGTTGCCGTAGCCGTCGGCAACGAAGACGTCGCCCCCGGGCGTGATCGCCATGTCGGTCGGGCGGTCCAAGTGCGTCCGGTCGCAGCCGGGATCTCCGGGGGTGCCCAGTGTCTTGAGCAACTTTCCCTCGACGGTGAATTGCAACACGACGTGGTTGCCGACGTCGGCGACCCACACGTTGCCTTGCGGGTCGAACCTGAGGAAATGGGCCGTGCGAATGCTGCCTTCTCCCCATGCCCGGATGAGCTTGCCGCCCGCATCGTATACCTGGACGGGCGGATTCGCGCGGGTGAAGACCCACACGCGATCCGCCTTGTCGACGGCGACGCCGGGCATCTCGCCCCAGGATACGTTCTCGGGCTTCTGCGGCCACTTCGGGTCCACCTCGTACACGGTCGCCAGGTTGACGCGTGGATAGGTCTTTTGCGGCGTTGCCGACTCCAGCAAGCTGCCGTGCAAGGCCGTCGCGAGGGCGGCAGCCGTCACAACGATGGCAAGCGGTCGCTGTAGGCGGGATGATCGGGAATGCATGGTTCGATCTCCTGAACGAGTGATTGCGGTCCGGACAGGACGTCTACTTGGTTGTCCCGGCCACGAGGATGCAGCCGATCAACAGGCGGTTGCCGGTGTGGAACTTGTTCAAGCGGCTCTGGGGCGAACCCTCAGCGGATGCGCTTGTCATTAGGCTAGCCCTCCGGCTCGCAAGAAGCAAGTGAGGGAGTCGTTGCCGGCCAACACCAGGGGGCCGGTCACTGGGCCTTGATCCGGAGGGAAAAAGGGGACAGTCCCCATTTGTGCGAAGCACCCTTCGGGCCGTTCCGGCAAATGGGGACTGTCCCCTTTTTCCCGGAATCACGCAGGTTCATTTAGTGATTCGCTGGGCCGCGACATAGGCCGCGGTCCCCGCGGTATCCACGGGTCCTTGGAAGCCGGGGCCTCCGGCTGCCACGTAACCTCGGCTGGCTCCGCCGGCATCGGGGCTGACCCAGAACGCATACAGCGAACCTTTGCGGAGATGAAAACGCAGCCGCACCGGCCGGTCCGCCAGGGCCGACAGGTCGCCGACGCCCCGGAACTTGACCTCGGCAAGGGTCTTGTCGATCGTCAGCGGCAGGCAGTTGGCCCGGGTAAACGGCGGGATCGCCTGTCCTTGGCCGTCGAGGATCTCGACCGCGAGCTGCCCGCCATCGGCCGCCACGTTGACGAACAGGCGTTTGCCATGGAAGCGTACGGGCCGGGTGGTGAGGTCTCCGGGCGTCGCGCCGGCATCCATCGATGCGAAGCCGTCGCGCCGCAACACGGCCAGGCCGGTGTTGGCGCTGCCGTCCCAAAACTCGCCGCTGAGGGCCCGGCCGCTGAAGTAGAAGTAGAGCTTTTCGCCGACGACGAGGCACCCGCCGCCGGCCGATTGTACGTTGCCCCAATTCCAGGCTCCTTTGACGGGGTTGACCTGCAAGAACGGGCTGCGGTCGGGGCGGTGCCAATGAAAGCCGTCGCGGCTGTAGCCCAGCAGGACCTCGTTGCGCTTGTGAATTCCCAGTTTCGCGCAGGTCCCGTTTTCGGGTCCCTGCCAGATCGAGAACAACCCCAGCAAGAGGCTTTCGTAGGCGGCCGCGTCGAGGTTGTACAACTGCGGCTGGATGGCCCCGTAGCGCGGATCCGGATGATGAGGGTCGAGACGGTCCGCCCCGGCCCACGGCACCACGTCCTGGCTGCTCCACGCCAGTGCTTGCACCAAGTCGGGGTGCTCGCGGTAGTTTCGCGCTCGGGGGATGCCCGCGTTGCGAAGGCTCAGCACCCAAACGCGGCGAAACGGATTGTAGAAGAAGGTGCTGCGGTCGCCGCAGGGCGGCGAAGAGGCCAGCGGGAGCGACCAATGAATGCCGTCCGGCGAGACGCGCAATACCAGATGCCAGGACTTCTTTTGCCGGTCCACGGTCGCCGTCAGCATCTTGTAGCGCCGCTGGGGATCCGTTTCGTTGTGATCCAGCCAGACCGTGCTCGAATCGCGTTGCCCCTTGAGCACCACTCCGCTGCCCGGCTCGATGTCCAACAAGGGTTTCTCCCAGCGTATGCCATCCCGTGACTGGGCATAGCAGGTGGAACTGAACAGCCCTCCCATGTACCACATACGGAAGCGCTCGGCCGACGGCTCCCACCACACCCCGTCGCTGAACACCATGGCCGCCGATGCCTTGCCTTGCTTGTCCCAGGGCTTGTCAGGCTTGAGCACCGGATTGGCCGGGCAGTATTCAGGGTAATGGAAAGCGCGATGGAGGGTAGTTTCCTGGATGAGAAAATCATCGACGAACAGTTGCCGGCCCACGTCAATGGAAATCACCTCCGGAGGCCGCTGGAGATATGGCACCGGCGAAGGCTCTCGCGTCAACGGTTCGACCGGCGGCCAGTGCACGGGCAGGAGAATGCCATTGTAGAGTACCTCCCCTTGGGACTCCGCGCCGGCAGAGGCCGGAAGACTCCCCGCGATGACGACAACAAAGAACCAAGCCGACCTGATGGATGCCTTGCCGTGCATGTCACCTCCCCGATCTTGCTACAGTGGTCCAGCGTTTCCTTGAGCCCATTTCTTTGGCCGCAATCTTCATTACCGCTTGCAGTTATGGTATCCTCGAAGACGTGCAAGCAAAAGCTCCCGGTCGAGGCCGTTATTTCCCGCAAGACCTCCCTCCGTCGTAACCTACTGGTCTTTCTATGTGGATGGCGCGGCTCCAGGGAAGCCGTTGGGAAACCGACCTGCCGCTGTTCAAGCGGGAAGACGTGGGCTGTTACAGTTGGGGCCTCGTCAACGGCCGTACGCAGTGCCAGTTCGCCTGGTATCACAAGCGCGGCACGCCGGAGCCAAAGGTCTGGTTCCATGACCTGTTCCACTCCGACGGTCGCCCCTACGATGCGGCGGAGCATGAGGCGATCCGCAAGAACACCGCGAAGAAGACGCTTCATGCCACGAGCGATTCTGGAAACACAGAGATTCGCGTCGTTCCCAGCCCAGATGGAGAGCAACTATAATGACATCTACGATGTCCACGGTCAGGCCACGCCCGATCGCGGACTGGCCGCCATGATGTACGCCCCATGTACTGTGACGGCACAGGTCGGCGACGGCACCAAGGTGACCCTTGAGCAAAGCACGTGCTACCCGTTCGACGAGCGGATCGAGTTGTTGCTATCGAGCCCCAAGAGCGTGGCTTTCCCGCTTTATCTTCGCATCCCGGCGTGGTGCGCTCAGCCGAAGCTCAGCATTAACGGCCAGCCGGCAGAAATCGTGGCCAAGGGTGGCGAACTGCTGCGGATCGCGCGGACGTGGAGCAGCGGCGACAAGGTCGTATGGGAGTTGCCCATGGCCATCGCCGTGAGGCAATGGGAGAAAAATAGGACGACCGCGCCCTACGG
Organism: Thermoguttaceae bacterium; assembly: GCA_049515555.1. Taxonomy (GTDB): domain Bacteria; phylum Planctomycetota; class Planctomycetia; order Pirellulales; family Thermoguttaceae; genus JBEKTY01. Next base: position 6,660 of record JBEKTY010000112.1, on the reverse strand, counting down.
CCCTGGCGGCAGCCGGTAAACGAGGAACTTCCCGCATAGCCCTTCCTCGGCCGTGATCAAAATCTCGCCGTTGGACCGCGCGGTCGCCCGGATCGCCCCCGATTGGTCGAACCACGCCATGGCAGGACCGAACCGCCGCACGTCGGGCTCCAGGATGCCGAGCAGCTTGCCGGTCTTGGTATTGAAGGCGAAGATCGTGGCGCTGCCCATCTCGCCGATGAACAAGCGGTCGAGCTGCGGCACGATGGTCAGGCTGCGCATCGTGTCGGTGCCCTCCGGGTAGACCATGCGGCTGACGATCCTCCGGGTCGGTTTGCTCCAGTCGGCATAGCGCACGGTCAGCCGGCCGCAGTGGCCGAAGCCCCAGTCCTTGCCGCCGGGTTGGTCCCAGGTCATGCCGGCCAGGTACATGGTGTCGGCGGCCGGATAGTAGATCGAGCGCTCGACGTCCAGAAAGTCGGAAGGCCGCGGGACCTTGATCTCGTCGGCCAGGCTCCAGGTCGGCCGGCCGTCGGCGGTCATCTTCGCCGGAATGTGGCGCATTCCCCAGCGGCCTAGCGGCTCCCACAAGTCGCCGCGGTCGTCCATCCAGAGCGAGAACGACTGGGTCGGGTTGTGGTCGTTCGGGGCGGGCACGCTGATCTCCTCGGGCTGCACCTTTCCGTCGCCGTTGCGGTCGCTCCACAGGTAGCGGCCCTGTTTCGGCGCCCCGGCCGGTCGCCAAAAGTGACTCCGCTCGTCCTGGCAGTAGATCGCCCGCGGCATGAAGATCTCGCTGCCTGGCTCCTGCTCGGCGATCTTGATGTCGTCGGCGACAACTATGCGGTAGAGCCGGCCGTTGATGCGCTGGCACTGGTTGTCCTGATTGGCGGTGCCGACCAGCTTCTCGTCGAAGCGGAAGGGGTCGAGCGTGGTGCCGCGCCAGACCCAGTCGCGGCCCGCGGGCTGGCCGGGGCAGGCGACGAAGTGGTGCATGCCGCTGTACATGTCCTGACCGTCGCTGGCCGGATCGAAGTCGGGCGCCATGCAGAAGCTGGTCGCCTGCAGGCTCCAGAGTTGCTTGCCCGCGGGCGTGTAGCCGCAGATCAGGCAGCCGGCGTTGAGGACCACCAGGTTGCCAGCCGGGTCGATCTCGATGTCGATCGGGTTCATCAGCCGGCCGGAGCCGATCATGCCGGGTCGGGGGCTGGCGTAGACGCCGCCGCACTGGCCCAACGTGGCGATCTCCTTGGGCTGCGGGCCGGTTACGTCGAAGGTGACCACCTGCTGCCGCGCACCCACGTCGCCCACAAGGACGTGCCCCGCGGCGTCGACCGCCAGACCACCGGGCTTCAGACCCTCGATCCGCTTGCCGGTCGGCTGGCCGTCGGCCGTGAGCTGGACCACCTGCGTGCCGACCTCCGCCCAGACCGTGCCGTCCTTGGCGACCGCCAGCTTCCGCGGCGGCGCCGCGCAGGGGATGGTGCGCTTGACCGTGCCCTGGTCGCGGTCGAGTACCTGGATGTCTTTCAGGCCGCCGACCGTGACCCACAGCTCGGCGCCGACCGGGACGATGGAAACCACTTCGTCCCAGGCCTTGGCGGTGGCGAACCAAGTCGGCTCGCCGGGCTTCTTGCCGGGCCAGGGGGCCTCGCGCAGGAAAGGCCGCGACCACTGGTCGGCCGGCACCTGGAGCACCGGCAGCGGCGGCTCGTCCTGGACGGCCAGGGCGTCGCCGGGCCTGAGGGCCATGCGCTTGACGCCCGATTGGGCCTTGCCCATGCCGCTGGTGCCCACGTACAGGAACCGCCCGTCGGTGCCCAGCGCGGCACAGCCGCCGCCGAACCCGCCCAGCGCCTGGCCGTCCTTGTAGAACCCGAGCTCTTTGTGCGCCTCATCCCACACACTGCATGCGACGATCGTGCCGTCCGGCAACATGCAGCAGTCGAACATGCCCGTCTGCACCCAATGGGGCTTGCCGCTGAAGCTGTTGGCCGCCCAACTCTGGGTTGCCCTCAGGTGCGGGAAGACCAGCGACCACGGGGTGCGGGCCAAGACGGCCTGTTCCGCGGTCGGCGACAGTAGGCTGTACTTCTCGGTCAGGTATCTCTCGGTCTGCTGCCGCTCGGTGTCGGAGAGCGCTTTGCTGTAGATCAGGATTTCGGCGATCGTGCCGCGCATCGGGTCGAAATACTCGCCGACCTGGAGGTTGTTGTACTCGACGTACGGCTGGCGAACGTCCTGCGGCGCCGCGCTATGGTCGGTCTGTAATTGGCCGTTGGCGTAGCAGAACATCCTCCCGCCCTGCTCGTCGAAACGGGTCACGAGGGTGAAAAGCTGACCCTTGGCGAGCAGTCCGAGCAGCGGCGCGCTGGCCCCCAACGCGCTGCCGCAGTGCTGCAAGTTGCCGATCAGCCGCACCTCGGACGGGCGGCCGAAGTCCGAGCCGAACGAGCCGCCGGTGGTCAGGCCCTGGCCGACCAGGATGATTGTCGATTCCTTGTACTGGCCGTCGGGCAGCGGGGCGCTGAGCTTCTGGCGGACCGGCGGGTTGGCCTGCTTGTCGCCGTCGAACCGCAGCGCGGGCCGGCCGTTGAGGCCCTCGGCCACGAACGTCGGCCGGGCGTCCCCGCTGTTGGTAAGGGTAGCGCCGCCCACCGCAGCCGGCCAGCCATCGACCGGCCGCCCGGACTCAAGCTTCAAGTCGTCGGCCTTGAACCAGTGTTGCAGACCGGTCATGACTGGTTGGGTGGTGATGGGTGGCAGCGGCGGCTTGACCACCTGCGGCACGGGCGGCAACGGCCAGCCTGGCGGGTTCGGCGGCGCCGGCAGATTCGTTCCCTTGGGCTGGGCGACCGTCAGCTTATACTTGCCGCCCAGGTAGCGTTCGGCCGCCTGGCGGTCCTGGTCGCTCAGCTCGCCCTGGTAGACCAGCAGTTCGCAGATTTCGCCGTCGAACCCGACCCAATCGAGGTAACCGCCGAGATTGGCATCCTTCCATATCAGGCCGTAGACCCCGGACTTGCCGCTGAAGGAGCCCATCCGCTGGCCGTCGGCGTGGACGCTGAGCCGCAAGCCGTCGTCGACCAGGCCGGCGGTCAGGCCGGCGATCTGTAGGCCGGGCTTGTCCGGCAGCGCGAGACCTAAGGCGGGCGAGTCGGGCGTGTTGCACCACTGCACGGTGCCGAGCAGGCGCAAGTCACCCTGGCCGCCCGGCGTGGTGCCCAGCCAAACCAGGTGGTTGGCCTTGGTACCGACCATCAGGATCGTGCCGCCCGGCCACTCGCCCGCCAGCGGCAGGGTGAGCCGGCGGACGACCTTCGGACTGGCGGCGAGGTTGGGGTCGAACGTCACAGCCGGCCGGCCGGCTGCGCCCTTGGCCCGATACAACGGGCGAGCGGCGCCCTTGGCTACCGCGTCGTAGCGGCCGGCGGCATCCGGCCAGCGGTCGATCCGGTCGCCGTCCTGAAGGTTCTTCAGGTCGTCGGCACGGAGCCACAGCCTCAACTTCGGCGGCGCGTTCTCCGGCGCGGCCAGCGCACAGCGCCAGGGCAGCAGGACGGCAACCATCAAGACTAGACGGATGGGCAACAGGGTGCGCAGCATGGTCACCTTTCCCGACAACAGACTGGTAGGGAAACTGATTCTTACCGACGGAATACGGATCGCTCGAAAAGAAAATCGCCCGGCAATCGTTCTCATGGACCGGCTCATGTGTCTTCCTGCTCTTCTTCGCTTCCTCACTCTCCGATCTTCCATTGCAAAACCCCGCCGGAAAAGCCGGACTGGAGTTTGACTTCCAGCCGCAGCCCGCGAGTCTGGACGGGCTGAAACGTGGTGCGATTGAACCGGTCGGGCTTGGTCGCGCAGGCCGAGGCTTCTTCCACCGCTTTCCACGCCTGACCGTCTTTATACAGCAACCGCCAGGACGCCGGCAACCGGCACCCGCCCTTGGGCCCGTCGTCGAACCAATAGACCTCTGCAACGGAAAGTTTTCGCGGCGGCATGAACTCGTACTGCACCCACTCGGTCGTGCCGCTGTGCGGCCACCAGGTGAAACGCGGGATCTTGTGATCATTGGAACGGGCGGGCTTGCTGCCGTTGCACAGCGCATCGGGCGCCTCGAGCGCGGGACTGTACGAGGCGGAGACCCGGAAGTCCGGCGGCTCGACCCAATCGTGCGCGTCCGGCCCGCTGCCGATGGTCGGAAAGGCGGCAACCCGCAAACGTGCGGAGCCCATGGGAATGAGCGTCGCCGTTTCCAGCGGCTCCGTCGACCGGGCGGGGCTCTGCTGCAGCGCCCCGATCAGACCTCGGCCATTGAGCGTCCAGTGCGGAATTCTGCGGGCCTTGGCTTTCATTTGCAGCGGAACCGCTTCGGGGGTAAACGGTTGTCCGGCCAGTGGTCCCGCGCGGCGAATCAACTCGAACGAGCTTGCCGGGGCCTTCTCGTCGAGCACCAGGCCGTAGTTCCACGGGGTCGTGGGGAAGACCTCCCAGCCGGGCCACGTATCGGTCCCGAGGAACAGCGACCACTTCTCGCCGATCTTCAGCGAGAACCAGAGCGGTCCGTAGCCTATCGAAACGGCGTTGTGATTCTTGGTCCAGGTGCGGACGCCAATGGTCATAGGTAGCCGCAGCGAAAGCGTGTCGCCCGGGCTCCACGTCCGCTCGATGCGCACGTACGAAGGCGGCTGAGCGGCGACGCTCAGGTCCTGGCCGTTGACACCGATGGCCGGCTTTCGGCACCAGCCCGGAATCCGCAGGTACAACGGGAAACGGACCGCTTGTGACGCCGTCAGTTTCAACTCGATCCTGTCGCCGAAGGGATAGTCGGTCGTCTCGGCCACGCTTACTGCCGTGCCGTCGCCGACCTTGGCGGTAACTTCCGAAGCGGCATACAGCGAGGCGCACAAGCCGTTGTCGGCCGTCGCCAGCCACAGTTCCTCGGCGTAGTACGGCCAGCCGTGGGAAACATTATGCTGGCAGCAGCGGAATTCCCAGGGGCTATAGATGAACATCGCCCCGCCGTTCTGGATGCCCGGCGACTTGTCCAGCCGATCGAGCTGCACCTGGTTCGGCGCGGTGAGGTAATGCAGCCCCTTGAGGTCTGGGGTGAGCGCGGCGGGCAAGGAGTTGAAGGCGATCTCCTCGCAACGCTCAGCCCACAAGGGATCGCCGGAAATCCTGGTGAGCATCTCGAAACTGTGCAGAAACTCGACCCAGGAGCAGGTCTCGAATCCTTGCCGCGGGTCGACGTAGCCGGAGCGGCAGTTCTCGTCGGCCGCGAAGCCGCCGCCAGGGAACTGGCCGTACGTGCCCATGATCGTATCGTAGTTCCGCACGGTAGCATCGAACATCGGACGCTCGCCGGTTTGCAAGTAGTATTCGCCCGGCTCGCGGAATCCCTGGGAGAGATTGACGCCGTGCTCGGTGGGCAGCCGCCCGGTCCAGTCCGCTCCGCTGCGGTGGATCTTGGTCGCCAGATCCAACAGCCACGGCTCGCCGGTGCGATTGTAGAGCCAGTAGACGCTTTCCAGGTTGTCGCCCTTGCGGACGTCGGCCCAGTCGGCCATGAAACGAGTCGCGCGGCAATTGAGCTGCCAGCGGAAGTAGCCCGTCAGACACCGCAAGACCCGAGGATCGCCGCTGGCTTCATGATACGATTGCAGGGCATTGAGCACGGGCATGAGCGGCCAGAAATCAGGACTGGCCAGCTTGCCGCCGAACGTGCCGCCCTCGCCTTTCTTCAGATCGCGGGGACCGAACCAGCCATCGGACTGCTGGCTAGCGAGCATGCCGTCGATCCAGCGGCGGACCGAACGGATGATCGCCTCGTCCTTGAGCACGTAACCAAGGTCGCCGTAGCCTTTCAGCCAGTAGGGCAACTCTTCCCAAGGGCTGTGTCCTTTGCCCTCGGGGCTGGCCCAGGCGCTGCCCTCGATCTTGCACCACGCTGAGATTTCCGCCAAGTGGCCCACCATGCCCTCGCGTTCCAGTTCCAACTGGCAGCGGAGCCAGCCCTTGGGCGTGATCGCGCCGATGGGCAGTTTGATGAGTCCGCTGGGCATCAATGGCGCGCGGTTGGCGGTATACCGCCCGCCGCGCTGGCCCCCGACTTCGCGGACCACCTTCACGTTGGGTTGATCGGCGGCGGCCAAAACGGCCATGGCCAGAAAGAAACCGCCGGCCATTGCAATTCTCAATGTCATGTCGTTTCTCTCCTGGTCGCAAGGCCGCTGTCATCCTCAGAAACGTTCTTCCTCCTTGGGAAGCCGCTTGCCACCGCGGAGCGCGGGCACGAGCTCCGACGTATTCCAGACCCCCTCGCGACCTTCGGTCGTGTTGAGTTCCAGCACGGCCGTCGCCTGCTCGCGATCGATCTTGAATGCGACCGACGGTTCGCCGCCCGGACGAACGACATCCCAGGCATAAGCATGATTGCGCCGCAGAAGGGTTGTGTCGGCCGACTGGCCCACGTGATAGCACGTGGCCGCGTCGCGAACCAGGTTGAATTCGGCAATCGTCCCTTGGATCGCCGCGACCGGCTGTGGCTCCTTGGAATTGCCTCCCGTCAGGCTTTGGGCAACGAGCCGGTTGGATTCGAAGCGGCAGCGCTCGACGCCCGACATGAGCAGGGGCGCGCTGCCCCAAAACTCGTTGTTGGTCACGTCATTCAAG
>JBEKTY010000111.1:0-26551 GCA_049515555.1 Thermoguttaceae bacterium | reverse complement strand
TAGCCGGGATTATTCACCGGGGCTCGTAGTGACCCGATTTATCGGGTCTGGAGAGTGTGAACGGGGCAAGGACCGCATGAATGCGGTCACTACGAACGATTGGTGAATAATCCGGGCTAGGTGGGCGCGACAGCACGGCCAGCAAGGATTTCGGTGGGAGGGAACCCATGAAAGGATTGTGGAGCCTGGGGAAGCCAGTGGTGGCTTTGGCGGTGGCGGGGATGCTGTTTGGTGGCGTGGCGCTGGGGCAACCGCCGCAGCCGAGCCAACCGCAGCAGCAGCCGGGCCAACCGCCGCCGCGGGAGCCGGTGTACGTCATCCCAGTCTCGCCGCTGGGGGTGGGGCAACTGCCGTTGCCGACCATCCTGCGCCCGCCGCAGCCGCCCCCGCCGCCGCAGGCGCCGTTCCTTCTGTCGCCCGACGAGGCGGCCCAGTTGGACCACGTGCTGGCCGATTGGGAGAAACGGAGCCGGGAGATCAAGACCTTCGAGGCCGATTTCACCTGCTGGAAATACGACGCCGTGTTCGGCCAGGCCACCGAGCCCAAGACGGTCGACCGCGGCGTGGTTAAGTACGCTGCCCCGGACAAGGGCCTGTTCCGGGTCGACGGCCCGCGGGCCGAGCAGTGGATCTGCGACGGCAAGTCGATCTTCGAGTACAAGTATCCGGAGAAGAAGGTGGTCGAGCACCGCCTGCCGCCGGAGCTGCAAGGCAAGGCCATCGCCGACGGGCCGCTGCCGTTCGTGTTCGAGACCGAGGCCCAGAACCTCAAGCAGCGCTATTTCCTGCGGCTGATCACACCGGCCAACGTCCAAGGCGAGGTGTGGCTGGAGGCCTGGCCGCGGTTCCAGCAGCAGGCCGCCGATTTCAAGAAAGTGCAGTTGATCCTGAGGGCCGCGGGCCTGACGCCCTATGCCATCCAGGTTTTCATACCCGGCGGCAAGCAGCGGACGGTCTACCAGTTCGACAAGCCCGAGATCAATCGCCCCACGCGGTGGCTGCTGGGCAGCGATTGGTTCCGGGCGTCGGTGCCGCTGGGGTGGAAGAAGATCATCGAGGCCCCGCCCCCCGTGATTCAGGCCACCCGCCGGCCAATGGCCGGCACCCGGTAGTGCCCTGCCAACAATCGTTTAATTGATGGGTGGCACGCCCTGCAAGGGCGTGGTGAGCCGCCCAGCCACGCCCTTTCAGGGCGTGCCACCCAACGGGCGTGCCACGCAACAATCGAAGACTGGCACATAAGTCGGCCCCGAACCTCAGTTCGGCCCCACCAGCACCAGGGGCGCCCAGTAGAAGGGCTTGGCCCATTTCTGCTGCCCGCGGACCCAGCGTTTGGCCTCGTGCAGGGCGCGGGCGAAATCGGGCGGCTGGCCCGCCTGCTGGGCGGCGGCCACCAGGGCGCAGAAATAGCTGACCGTGCTGGCCGCCGCCTCGTCGTCGACCAGCCAATCGCTGGCCACCACCCGCCGCGATCCGGCCACCAGGAAGCCGCGCGAGAGGGTCCACACCCCTTCGCCGCGCTGCTGGGGGCCGAAGTTCGTCTCGCAGGCGCTCAACAGGGCCAGCTCGCAGTCCTTGAGATTCAGCTCGCAGATCTCGGCCAGGGTCAGAAAGCCGTCGTCGGCCGGATCGGTCGCGGCGCGCGGACCGGGGGTCAGGGCCAGCCCGCCGAAGAAGTTCCCGTAGGCCTCGTCGGCCATGGCGTGGCAGGCCAGGTGCACCACGCGCCGGCCCGCCACCGCGGCGCGCAGTTTCTGTTTCGTGGCCTCTTTCTGCAACAACTGCTCCACCGCCAGTCCGTGCTTGTTGAAGGCTTCGGCCACCCACGCCGATTCCCAGGCGGTGTAGGGGAGCCGGGTCAAGCCGGCGCCCGTTGCGAAGGAACGGACCTGCGCGCCCGGCTGGACCGAGCCGCGGGCAGGGCCGGAAGCCGGCTTATCAGCTTGCGGAGCGATGTAGGCCGGATCGGCGACCGAGAGCACCGGTTTCCGGCCGGGCAGCGGCGCGGCCGCCGGACGATCGGCCAGGTTGCAGATCACGGTCGCCGAGGGACCGTACAAGAGCGGCGGGCCGGCGTCCAACAGGTACTGCGGCTCGTCGCCCGCCCGGACGACCAACGTCTCCAACGGCAGCAGGGCCAGCGGGCCATCGGGCACCACCAGCAGCCGCCGGACCTTCCCGGAGGTCAAGGCTTGCCGCTGGGGCTCGGGGACGAGCAGTTGCCACAGCGCGGCCAGTTTGGCGGTGGCCTGCGCGGCCCGTTGCGGGCTGGCCAACTGCTGGAGCACGCCCTGGTCGTCGCTGCGGCTCAAGGCCGCGTGCAGACGTGCGGCGGTGAGCGGCCCGGCCTCGATCCCCAGCGCCTTGGCAGCGGCTTCATCCACGTCGAGCGTGCTCACCCGGGCGGCGTCGGGGCCGACGGCCAGGACGTAACCGTTCCGCTCGCCCAGCAGGTACATCAGCAGCAGTCCGTCGCGGCCGGCCAACTCGTGCTGCACCCGGCTGAGGCGGAGCCCGCCCGCGCCGGTGGCCAGCAGGCTGCGGTACACGGGGTTCGTGCTGCGCTGGTCGCGGTAATGTTTGTAGAGGGCATCGCGGGCCTGGGCCAGGAGGGTTTCGAGCTGCGCCCGCTGGGGCCCGGCCGTTGCGGCGGAAAGCTGCTGCTCGAGGTCCGCGGCGCGGGCCTTCAGCTCGGCTTCCTGCCGTTGCAGTTGGCGGCGCTGGGCGGCGGGGCGGCCGGCGCTCAGGTCGGCCCCCGCCAGGTTGAGGTCGTCCAGCAGGCTTCGCGCCCGGGCGCGCTCGATGGCCTGCAGGACCTCGCTTGGATCGCCCAACTCGGTCTGCCAGGCGACCATCTGCTCGAAGACGTCGCTGAACTGGCCGAAATACTCGGCGCGTTCGTGGGCGGCGCCGCTCGTCTGGCCGCGCAATTGCTCGGCCAGCTCCATCGCCCGGCGGAGGTCGGCCACGGCCTCGCCCCGGCGGCCGCCCCGCCAGCCCAGCTCGGCGCGGATGCGGTAGCATTTCAACAGCCGCTGCAGACTGGCGTGCGTGTGCTCGAAGATGTCGATAGCCCGCTCCGCCGGCGATTCGGCCTCGGCAAAGCGCTCCTGCTCGCAGTACAGGCCGGCCAGGTCGGTCAAGGCATAGGCCACCAGCGGATGCTGCGGCCCGCACGACTTCTCGAAGGCGGCCAGGGCCCGCCGCAACAACCGCTCGGCCTCCGCGCGGCGGCCTTGCTGAATGTACAGTTGGGCCAGGCTGCGGCAGCTTGTGGCCAGTTCGGGATGGTCCGGGGCGAGGATCTTCTCCCGCGTCTTTAAGGTCCGCGTGAGGAGTTGTTCGGCCTCCGGGTAGCGCCCGAGCCCGACCTCGATCTCGGCCAGAGTATTGGTTGCGCAACACGAGTTGGGGTGTTCGGGGCCGAGGCCCTTTTCAAACAGGGCCACCGCCCGCCGCAGCAGGGGCTCGGCCTCGGCATAGCGGGACTGCTCGCGGTACAGCAGCGCCAGATTGTTGAGGCTGGCGGCGACGTTGGGGTGTTCCGGCCCGTAGCCCTTCTCACGGATCGCCAGCGCCCGCCGCAGCAGGGGCTCCGCCTCGGCGTAGCGCGACTGGGCGCCGCAAGTCAGCGCGAGCCGATCGAGGGTCGCGGCGACGCTGAGATGATCTGGTCCGAGGGTCTTCTCCTGGATCGCCAAGGCCCGTTGGAACAGTGCCTCGGCCTCGCCGAAGCGACCCTCAGCGCGGTACAGATCGGCCAGGTCGCCGAGGCTGCCCGCCAGGCTGGGATGGCCCGGCGAGCGGCTCTGCTCCTGGATAGCCAGGGCCCGCTTCAAGAGCGGCTCGGCCTCGGCGTAGCGGGCCTGGGCCTGGTACAGCCGGGCCAGGTTCGCGAGGCTTTGGGCGATCAAAGGACTCGCGGCGGGCAGGCTCTTCTCGCGGATGGCCAGGGCCCGCTGGTACCGCGACTCCGCCTCGGCCCAGCGCGATTGGTCCTTGTACAACAGCCCGAGGTCATTGTGAATCATGGCCACGCTGTGGTGCTCGGGCCCCACGGCCTTCTCCAGAATCGCCAGGGCCCGCTGGTACAGCGGCTCGGCCTCGGCGTAGCGGACCTGTTGGTACAGCACGAAAGCCAGGCCATTGAGGCTTTCGGCGACGTCGGCGTGGTTGGGCCCCAAGGCCTTTTCGCGGATGGCCAGGGCCCGCCGGTACAGCGGCTCCGCCGCGGACAAATGGCCCAGCAGCGTTTCGATTCGCGCCAGGGTGTGAGCGGTGGCGGCCACCTTGAGATGGTCAGGCCCGAGCAACTTGTCGCGGGTCGCCAGCGACCGCTTCAGGGGCGACTCGGCCTGCGCGTAGCGGCCTTCGGCGTGGTACGCCAAGGCCAGGGAGTACAGGGTTTCGGCAATCTTCGCGCGGTCGGGCTTGGGGGCCCGCTCACGGATCGTCAGCTCCCGAAGATATAGGCGCTCAGCCTCGGCATACCGCTGCTGGTGGTAAACCGCATGGGCCTGGTGACATAGCGCGTCGGCCAGCATTTCGGGCTGGTCGCTGAGCGGGCCCGCGGCGAGCCGGCCAAGCTCGATCGCCGTCTTCTCCGCCTCGGCGTAGTGCTTGGCCTGGCGCTGCTCCTTATAGCGCGCGTACACGCGCTGGTATTCGGCCCGCGCATCGGCCGCTGAATCGCCGCGCAGCCCCGCCGGCAACATTGCCAGAGCCAGCGCGGCCAGCACCGCATGGATCGTTGCCCGCAGCGGCTTGCTCACCATTTCCCCCTCACCCTAACCCTCTCCCGGAGGGAGAGGGGACACTGAAAAGTCATCAACCCTCTCCCGGAGGGAGAGGGGACATTGAAAGGTCATCAACGGGCGGGCAGGGCGTCGGCGTCCACGTAGCGAATATGCACCACGGCGAGCAGGTTTCCCGGCTTGATGGTGTGGGCCTTTTCGATCTCTTCGCTGCGCACCCGGCCCAGGCCGGTGCCGACGGCCCGCGAGCCCCCGGCCGGGGCGTAGAAGGCGGCCGTAATCAACCCGATCTGGTCGGTGAACTTTTGCCGGGCGGCCAGCGAGGCGTCGGCGTCGACCACCAGGAACTCGCGGAGCTGGCCCTGTACGGCGGCTTCGGTCACAAACCCCCGCACGGCAAACAGGGTGCCCACCGCGGGGTCCAGCTCCCAGGCCCGGGCCTCGTCCAGGTTGACCCGCTTGCCGATCAGGTAGGTTTGGACGCCCTTGGTGCCTTCGGGCTCGGGCAGGGTGTTCAGGCCGTCGACCAGGAGCCGCATCAAGACTGGCCCTCCGGTGCGATTCTCGACGTGGATCTCGTAGACCTCGCCTTTGCGGACGCCGACGAAGTAATCGTTGCCGCGGAAGGTGCCCTTCCGCTCCTTGCCGCCGATCACCAGGCGCACGGGGAAGGGAAAGGCCGGATCGGACAGCGGATGGGGGCCTTCGGCCTTCACGTCCAGTTTCTGGATGACCTGGCTCTCGGGCGAGCGGGGCGGCTGGCCGGGCCCGGGCGGCTCGGGTCGCCGCTCGCCGGGACCGACGGCCACGCTGCGGCCCAGCATGGCCCATTCCGACTCGTTCAGCACGGCGGTGCCGGCCGTGGCGCCGGCCAGCTCGTCGCTGTCGGTCCGCAGCAACTTGCACTGTAGGACCACCACCCGGCCGCTGCGGTTGCGGAGCGTGCCCAGGGCCACCAGCGGCAGGCCGCCGGCCTTTTGGGCCAAGCGGCCCAGGGCGGCGGCCGAACCCAGATCGGCCAGCGTGAAGGCTTGCTCCCGCAGCGCGGCCTGCAAGCGTCGCCCGTCGACCACGCTCAGCTTGTCCCCGCCTTGATCGGCCAGTCGGCGCTGCAACTCGTCGGCGCAATACCGGCCCAGCAGGCCGAAGTCGGCCCCCAACAGCTCGCCCAGCTTGGTGTCGTTGGTGAACTCGAGCACGCCCACCTTGCCGAACTTTCCGGCCGCGGCCGCGTCGACCAACTGCTCGGCCATGTCGGCCAGCACCTGTCTGAGGCCGACGGGCTGCAAGGCGGCGACCACCGGCACGTCGGGCGTTCCCGAGCGGACGATCCGCACCGGGGTTTGGGCCAGCGGCATGCGGGCCTTGGCCGTGCGGGTGACGTTGCGGAACACGTACTTGTACAGCTCGTCGATATCGACCAGGCCGTCGCCGTTCTCGTCGGCGTGGCCCCGCAGGCCCTGGTTGAGCCAATAGCTGAACAGCGATTGCCGTTTCTCCTCCCAGATCTGGCTCTTCTCCTGGGCCGTGGAGCTGGCCAGCGTGACCACGCCCTCGAGGTCCTTGAAGGGCTCGCCCAACTCGCCTGCCACGACGCCCGGATGGGCCTCGTCGTCGCCCTTCTCCGAGCCCGCGTGGCAGGAATCCAGGATCAGGAGCTTGAACCGCGCGCGGCAGGCGGCGATCTGCTGGCGGAACCACTGCACGGAAATGCCGGTGTGGGCCATGTCGGCCGGGTTGCAATCGACCGGCGCCAGGTACATCTTGCCCGCCGCGTCGCGGAAGCCGTGGCCGGAGAAGTAGACCAGGACCATGTCGTCCGGCCCGGCCTGCCGCAGCCAGGCGGGCATTTCGGCTTCCAGGCTGGCCTTTAGCGGCTGAAAGCGGGGATTGGCCGCCTGGTCCGTCAGCTCGAGGATGCAATCCTCCGCGTAGCCGCAGCGGCTCCGCAGCGTGGCTGCCAGTTGCTGCACGTCGTTGACGGTATAGCGCAAAGGCGGGGCGCGGTGATACTTCTCGATGCCCACCAGGAAGGCCCAGCGCCGGCCGGCGGCGGGGGAAGGATTGTCGGCGGCAGGAATCCGCCCCGACTCGGCCGCAGCCAGCCACAGCCCGACGACAAGGACGGGCCACACCGCCCGCCGCGCAGTCGCACGATTCATGGCGATTCCTCCATCAGAGGGGGACAGTCCCATTTTCGTCGGACGAAAATTGGGACAGTCCCCAGGTTATCCGGCAACGTCCCCTCTCCCTCCGGGAGAGGGTTAGGGTGAGGGCTGTATAGCGAAGGACGCCTCACATGGCTTGTGCGACCTCCCATGCCCTCACCCCCTGCCCCTCTCCCACAGGGAGAGGGGACAAACTTGAAAAGTCCAGCACTTACGGCGCCAGCACGATGGGCACCAGGGCGTTGTTGGTAAAGACCGGCTCGTGCCAGCCGGCGGTCCCGGATCGCTCCAGACGGGCCTTGTGTTTCTCGCGGTAGTAGTCGAAGGCCTGTTCCAAGGTAACGGGCCGGGGCAACTGCGTCATGGCCTCGGCCAGGAATTGGCTCAGCCACACCGGCTTGTCCAGCGGCGAGAGGGTCGTCTCGTCGGGCAGGCTCGAGGCGACGACCGCCACGTTGAGCTGCGAGATGCCCTTTACGCGGGCCGCCTCGCGGGCAAGGAACTGCGCCAACACCTTCTCGTCGAGCATCGAGCCGGAATGACAACTCGAAATCAGCATCGCCACCTGGCGGCCGGAGAGCTCCTGGAGCCAGCGGGCCAAGGCCGTGTCGGTGATGAAGGCCTGGCGGCAACCGGCCTCCCACTCCGAGGGCGAGAGGCGCCTGTTCTGAAAGTCGTTGTCGTAGGTCGTCAGCACCCCGTCGCGGCCGTCCGGCCGGCTGCCGTCCAGATTGTGCAGCGTTCCGCCGTGGCCGCAATAAAAGATGAACACCGTATCGCCCGGCCGGCTGACGCTGGGGAGCCAGCGCGTGACGGCCTGCTCGATGTTGGCCCGGCTGGCCTCGTCGTCGACCAGGACTCGGCTCCGCTGGGGATCGACTTTCCCGCGCTCGGCCATGACCTTGGCCATCTGCTCGGCGCCGAGCTTGAAGCGGATCCACGTCTCGTGGCCGATCTTCTGCCGGTTCACGCCGATGAACAAGCCCGCCCGGTCGGGGTTGCCCGCCGGCGGCATTTCCTCCCGGGCCAGCGTGGCGATCGGCACCCGATGCTCGCTCCAGGCGTCGGGGTCGGCCTTCAGCCGCTGGCACAGCCGGGCCAGCACTTCGCCGGAGACCGGCGGCGCACGGCCGGTCTTTGCCACCAGGGCCTCCAGCTCGGGTGCCGCTTTCAACGTCGCCACAACCTGCAGCACCTCGCGGCCCAGCGGCGGCCGGACGCGGAAGCGAAAATCGCCCCCCGGCGGCGGAACCATCAGCGGCTGCCCGGCGGCAATGCGGCTCTCCGGCCGGGCCTCGTTGGGAAACAGCAACCGGCTCGTGCCGTCGGCCTGATGGTAGATCAGGTACAGGTGTGCGTCACGCTCGGCAGTGCAGGTTACGATGAGCGAGTCGCCTTCGTGGAACTCCAGGCCCGGGTGGTTCACCTTCACGCCCACCAGGAACGCCGGATGGCTGTTGAAAAGCGCGGCGCCGGGGAAGTCGGGCGGCGTGGCCGGCGCGGGCTCGGCGGGCCTTTGAGTCGGTTGCCCGGCCGCCTGGGCCGGCCCGACCACCGGCTGCGCGGGCGGCTGGGCGAACGCCGCCGTCGCCGCGGCCGCCCCGACCAACAGCATCCCCAGCCACGCACGCAGGCCCAAGCTCCCCATCATGGCAGCCACCTCCCGGGATCCAAGAGCAACAAGTCGAACAAATTGTATCCGGCACACGCCGTGTGCCGTAAGGTGCAAACGGCACACGGCGTGTGCCGGATACATTGAAAACGTTACGGCTTCAGGAGGATCGGTTGAGTGCAGGTATTAGTAAGATAGGGCTGGTACGGGGGCTCGGGCTCTTTTCCCTGGGCCCGCAGCCGGGCGTTGTACTCTTCCAGCCGGGCCGCCATTTTCTGGGCCACCTCAGCATGCGCCTGCTCGAGGGTGAGCTGGCCGGGCGCGGCTTGGAGGCATTGGGCCAGGAGTTCGGTCAGGAGGCTGAGGCTGTCGGGGTCGCGGCAGACGTCGAAGCGTGCGCCGCCGCAGGCGCCGAGGATGGCGATGTCGCGTTGGCCGAGCTCCTGGAGGCGGGCGACGCCGCCGGCCAGCGGGGGCGTGCCCGCCGCGGCCGCCGCCGGCACGAATCCGCCCGGCCCGAACGCACTGGCATAGGGCGCATCCAGAATCACCACGATCTGCCGGCCGGCCAGCATTTGCAGCCAGTGGGCGAACTGATGGTCCGGGATGGCCCACTCCTGGTAGACGGCGGCCGGGCCGCCCCGCTGGGCCAACTGCTCGGTGTAGGCCAGCAACTGCGACTCGCCGCGGCCGATCTTGCCCGCTTGCTGCTTCTGGGCCAGCGTTTGCAGCACGCCCGGAAAAACAAAGTCGTACAGCGGCAGCAGCACCTCCGGCGGGGCCCCGGCGGTCTGGCCCTCGGACAGCGGAAACGCCAGGCCGGAAAAGAAGATCAACACCGTATCGCCGGGCCGCGAGACGGCCGGCAGCCATTGCGTTACGGCCTGCTCGACGTTGCCGCGGGTGGCTTCATCGTCGGCCAGGATTCGCAGCGTATTGAGGCGGCCCACCTCCTGGAACACGCCCGCCAAGGTCCGCGCATCGCGGTGCCCGGGGCGAAAGTGCAGCACCATCTTGGCCACCGCCGGCGTCAGCGCGTCGCCGGCGACCCCGTGCTCGTACTTGCCCAAGCCGATGAACAGCCCCACGCGGCGGGCAGTCGCGCGATCTAACTTGTCGTCGGCCGCGTAGGTATTGATCTCGACCGTGTCTTCCGCCCAGGCGAACTCTTTCTTGCCCAGCTCCAATTCGATTCCCTTGAGGTTCTTCTGCGGCACGGCGTTGAAGAATTTCTCGCGAAAAGCGGGGTCGGCCAGCTCCTCCAGGGGCTCCTTCGAGGCGATCACCTTGATGATCTCCTTGCCCAGCGGCGGCGCCACGCTCCAGCGGAAAAGATCGTCGGCGGCGGGGATTTGCGCGGCCTGGCGGGCCCGCAGGCGGCCCACCGGCTGCGTCGAATTCGGGAAAATGAGGAAGACCTTCCCGTCGGCTTGCCGGTACAGGACGTAGACGTAGGCGTCGGCCTCGGAGGCGACCGTGATCGACAGGTTGTCGCCCTCGCGGTAGGACCGCGAGGCGCGGTTGACGTCGGCGCGGACCAGGAACCCCGGATCATTCCGGCGGAGGGCGACCGGCTCGGCGGGCTTGTCCGCACCGGCGGGCTTGTGTGCGGCGGCGGGCTGGTCCGGAGCGGAATCCGCGCCCGGGGGCGGCAGATCGCGGCCGAAGAGCATCCACCCGGGCCGCGGCGGTTTCTCGGTCAGGGGCTTCAGTTGCCGGGCCTTGGCCAGGGCCTTCTCCGCCTCCGCGTCTCTGTGGACCCGATGAAAGAGCCGCGCCAAGGCGAAGCAGTACGACGCCTCATGGGGCTCCAACACGGTCAGACGCTCGTAGAGCGCAATGGCCTCCGCCGGCAGCCCGTTCTCCTCGTGCCACGTGGCGGCCAGCGTCAGGTACGGGACCTCGGAGCCCGCGGCCAACTCCTGCAACTCTCGGGCGGTGGCCTTCTGCTCGTCGGTGGCCGGGGTGAACGTGCCGTGATAGGCATGCTCCCAGGGGCCGTCGGCCGGCCGGGCAAACACGTCCCAGGCATACATCGCCCCGGCCTTCAAAGCCACTTCGGCCGGGCAGTCGGCCTCCGCTTGGGCGGTCAGCGCGGATGCCCAAACCTTCGCGCCATCCAGCCGCACGACGACCTGATAGCCCGTCGCCCAGGCCAGCGGGGGCCAATGCAGCTTCGGCCGCGCGGCCAGCAGGGTGACATCCTCCAGCGAGACGGTGCGATGGACCGTGGGCGAGGCCGGCGCACTGCGGACGATCATCGCCCCGCTGGCGCCCGTCGCCTGTAGCGCCCGGATCGTCGTGTTGACCAGTTGCTTGTGTCGTTGGGGGGCCTCGATCATCGCCACCTGGGAGGCCGGCTGGCAGCCCGCCTTGCCCACCGTCACTTCGCCGGGGCCGGCGATCCGCTCCAGGTGGCCGTCGGCACGGAATGCCAGGAGCAGCGAGGCGTTGACCTCGAGGGTCATTTTCTGCCCGAGGTACAGCGTGTCGAGCGTGGCCAGCTCGCGGCCCTTGGCGGCGTCGTCGCCTTTGGCGACGCCGTCGGCGACCAGGATTCTACCCTTGGCCTCCAGGACCCGCCCCACCGGTTGCGCGGCTTCGGCCGCGGCGGCCGACAGGAGCATCCATACCAGGAACAGCCTGGACCGCGAATGTCGAAAAGCCATCGCTTCTCCTCCCAATTCAGGAGCCTTGCACTACAAGCATTGTTCACTTTATTCGCCGCGGCATCAAGAACCCCACCGTCGGTGTCGCCCTTTGTGCTTGCTGGTGTTCTGCAAATTTGGGTGAGGGCCGCGCGAGCTGTCCCCCTCTCCCTCCGGGAGAGGGCCGGGGTGAGGGGAAGCTGCGTTGGTCACGAAAACCGGGGAGACAAGATCCTCAATCACTTCCCCTCACCCTAACCCTCTCCCGGAGGGAGAGGGGACCGGGCGTCGGCGGTTTACCAACTCCAATCGCGTTCCACGGTCAACCCGGCCCTGGGGGCGTGCTTGCCGCCCGCGTGCCGGGTTCCGCCGGCGGCACGGGTATTGCATACACCACCAGCGGCTCGCGTTTCCCCTTGACGGCCACCGATTGGGCCAGCCACGCGGGCGACAGGGCCTGGCGCTGCGGGCCGGTCAAGGCCCGCAAGGTTGCTTCGCTTATGAGGATCTCGGTTCGCAACTCCTTATTGCACGATTCGATGCGCGAGGCCGTGTTGACGGTGTCGCCGATGGCGGTGTAGTCCAGCCGGCGGGGGCTGCCTATGGTGCCCACCACTGCGCTGCCGGTGTGAACGCCGATGCCGACCTGAAAGGACTCGGCGTCGAGTTGTTTCCAGCGGTCATGGAGTTGGTGCACGCGCCGCACGACGGCGATGGCGGCCCGCACCGCCCGCAGGGCGTGGTCAGACTGGTAGGCGGGCGCGCCGAAGAGGACCATCATTCCGTCGCCCAGGTACTGGTTGACGATCCCCTGCTCGGCCTCGATGATCGGCACCACGGCGGCGAAGAAGGCGTTCAGCAGGCGGACGACCTCGGGGGCCGCGTGGGCCTCGGAAAAGTCGGTGAAGTTTCGGACATCGGTGAAGAGGACCGTGATTTCGCGATCCTCGCCCCGCAGCCGGAGCTTGGCCGGATCGGCCTCCAGGGCCCGAGCGACGGCCTCGGACTTGATCATGCCCATCATCCGCCGCATCCACCGCCAGCGCAGGGCGAAGGCTGCGCCGTACAGTAATATCCCCAGCATGAACATGGCGATCATCTCGCCCCGCCAGGCCGTATAGCGGAAGATCAGCAGGCACAGGAGCTGCCAGGCAAAGTGATGGCCCACGGCCAGCACGGCGCCCGCTTCCAGACTCAGCCGATTGTAAGCCACGCCCAGCGCGGCGCCCGCCAGCAGCAGCACCAGCGGCGTCGACAGCCACCAGGGGGTGGTGATGAAGGCGCGGTCGCCCAGCGTGGCGATGATATTGGCGTGCACTTCCACGCCCGGCATCAGGTCATATTCGTGATTCAACCACATGGACCGCAGCAGCCGGCCGGCCGACGGGTTGAGGCAGGCCATCGGTGTCAGGTCCTGCTGGACGGTCGCGGTTTCGCCGATGAGCACCATGGCGCCGCGGCAGTCGAACTCCAGCGGGCGTTGGCCCTCGGCCGCCTCGAGCACGTCGCAAAACGGGATCGCGCGAATGCTTCCCGGCGGGCCGACGTAGTTGATCGCCATCTTCCCTTGGCGGTTCAGGGGGATGGGGCGGCCGTCGAGGCTAAGGGGCGACTCCGCCAGCCAGTCCTCCGAAAAGCCCCGCGCCAGCCCGAACACGGCCAGCGCGAAGCATGGGTAAGGCTGCCCTTTGGGGTCGGTCGGCGCAAGTTGCTGCGATCGCAGGTAGCGGTCGGCATCGACCGTGAAGTCGATGAAACCAAGATCGCTCCACCGCGGATCGGTGGGCGGGAGCCATTCATACATCGGCAACTGCCACTCTCCCCGGCGTCCTATCTCGAAGGGGAGTACGCAGTTGCCGGCCTGGACCACCGCTCGGCCCATGGCGCTGGCATCGCCCGAGCGGCCCGGCAACAGATCCGGGATCGTATCCCGGTTCTCCGGATCCGGAAAGAACACGTCCACGCCGATCGCCGCGGCGCCCCGCTCGTGCAGGTACTTGACCACCTTGCCCAGTTCCGGGCTGAGCAGCCGCACCGGCTTGGGAAGTTTCTCCAACGAGGCATCGTCCAGGGCGACAATAACGACGTTGGTGTGGGTGGGGCGCGGGCCGCGAAAGCTCAGGCAGTCGTCATAGGCCCGATTCTCCAAATCCTGAACCCACGCCGCCCCGCTGAGCAGCCAGCAGACCAGGGCGCAAACGATGCCCGGGGCGACGCCCCGCCACGCTCCCCTTCGCAAAAGGTGTTTGACGCTACGCCAAAGAATGTTTCTGCGCACTGCCACTATTATACAACCCCCACCAAGGGGGCAACCTGTGCCGTGTATTCTAGATTGTCGGACGGTTCGCTGCAATTAGTTCGGCCCTTGCCCGGCGCCGTGCCATTTCCAAAGATAAAGGGTAAGCTACGGTTTGGTACAGGGCTTTGAACTGCGGCCGCCAGTACGGTCCCCCTCTCCCACCGGGAGAGGGCCGGGGTGAGGGAGACTTGCGTTGGTCACGACAAACCCTCCTCCCCTCACCCTAACCCTCTCCCGGAGGGAGAGGGGACTAGGCACCTGAAATTGGCAAGAGCCTGCGTAGTGTGGAACCAACTTCTTTATTGGGTGATGCCGTGAAGTACTTTCGCAGCCTCATAATTCTGACACTGATTGCGGCGATTGGCGGCGGTGGCGCCTGGTATTACGGTTGGCTGCCATTGTCGCTGCCGGCTTGGGCGAGCCGGGGGGCCGGCGGGCCTTCGACTGCCGGCGGCAACGGGGCCGACTCGGCCGGCGATATGCACTTCTTAGGCTGGCTGGCGCCGGCCGACGGCATGCTGGACATCAACGGCCCGCCGGGCGATCGACTGGAAAGCCTGAAGGTCGCCGAGGACGCCGTCGTCGCCAAAGACCAACTGCTGGCCATTCTCGAGAGCCGCGCCATGAAGCAGCTCGATCTGGATGCACTCCAGGCGCAGATCCAGGAGGCCACCGCCCGCCGCGACGCCGAGTTGAAACTCGCCGAGATGCGGGCCGAGGCCGCCAAGCTCGGCATCGAGAAAGTCCGCCTCAAGGAAGACGAGGCCGACGTCCTGGAAGCGAAGATCAAACTCCTGGAAGCCAACCTGGCACTGGCCGACAAGGATTCCGAGCGCCTGCACCGCCTGCAGGCCGAGGCATCTACCAATCCTCTGTCCGATGCGGTCGTCTCGGATCAGGAAGTCGAGCGGCAGGAGCTGGTGACCCGGCAGGCCAAGACCGAGCTGGAATCGGCGCGGGTCGAGCTTAAGGGCCTTCGCGCCACGCAGGACCTGGCCCGCCGAGCGGCCGAAGCCGAGTTCCGCTCCGCGCTGGCCAGCAAGGACGAGGCGCTGGCGCTGATCCCGCTCGGATCGCTGGCCGCGCGGCGGGAGATGGCCAAGCTGCAACTGGCGCTGACCGAGATCAAGGCCCCCGCGGCGGGCACGGTGCTCAAGGTGTTCATGCAGGCGGGCGAATCCATCGGGCCCAAGCCCATCCTCCGGCTGGCCAATCTCACGCGCATGGTGGCCCGCGTCGAGGTCTACGAGGTCGACGCCAAGCAGGTCCGCCTGGGCCAGCCGGCGATCGTCCGCAGCGCGGCGTTCCACGCCCCCAAAGACCGCGACGGGCTGCACGGCCGGGTGGTACAAATCGGCCGGCTGGTGAATACCCCCGAGCTGCGAAGCCTCGATCCGTTCGCCCGCGTCGATCGACACGTCATTCCCATCCGCATCGAGCTCAGCCCGGAAGACACCGCGGAAGCGGCGCACTTCGTAGACCTGCAAGTCGACGTGGAGCTCTGCGGCGACGCGAAATGAGATCGAGCGTGCCATGCGGACCCCCTTGGCCTGGTACAACCTGGTATACAACAAGGTGCGGACCACGGTGGCCGCGGCGGGGGTCACCTTCGCCGTCGTGCTGGTGTTCATGCAGTTGGGCTTCTTGGGCTCGGTCGAGACGACGGTAACGCGGTTCTTCGAGGCCATGGATTTCGACCTCTTGATCCGCTCGCCCAAGTACCTGCACCTTTCCGACACCCGCGAGTTCCCCCAAACCCGCTTGTTCGAGGCGGCCGAGGTGCCCGGCGTGCAAAGCGTGACGCCGGTCCAGATCGGCCTGAGCCGCTGGCGGTCGCCGCTCACCCAGCGGACCCGCGGAATCCTGGTCATCGGCATCTGGCCGGAGCAGCAGGCTTTTTCCACTCCCGAGATCCGCGCCAAGACGCACTTGCTGGAAGACCAGCGGTCGGTGCTGATCGATCGCAAGGCCCGCAAGGAGTTCGGCCCGCAAAACGGCCGCCAGTTCTCCGACGCGGACATCGGCGTGGTGACCGAGATCAGCGGGCACGAGGTGCAGATCGTGGGACATTTCGCGCTGGGCACCGGGCTGACCGCCGACGGCTGCGTGCTGGTCAACGCCCTGGCCTTCCGGCAGTTCGTGCCGGTGCGCGGGCCGGAGGAGGTCAGTTTCGGCCTGGTCCGCCTGACGCCGGGCGCCAAGGCCGAGCAGGTCGCCGCCGGGCTGCGAAAACGCCTCGCCTGCGTCCAACCCTCCGGCCAACGCGGCGACGTGGAAGTGCTCGCCCGCAGCGACGCCATCCAGTACGAGCTCCGACGCTGGATCCGCGAGACGTCGATCGGCATCATCTTCCAGCTCGGCGTGGCCGTTTCGCTGGCCGTGGGGACCGTCGTCGTTTACCAGGTGCTCTCCAGCGACGTCGCCGCCCATCTGCGCCAGTATGCCACCCTCAAGGCGATGGGCTACACCAACGGCTTCCTGTCGCGGGTGGTGCTGGCGCAGGCCGTCGGGCTGGCCCTGCTGGGCTTCGGGCCCGGACTGCTGCTGGCCGAGGCCCTGTATCAACTGACCTCGCAGATGGCGAATATTCCCATCGTCATGAACGGCGGCCGGATCGTCGCCGTCCTGGGGATGACCGTGATGATGTGTGCGCTATCCGGGCTGGGCGCCTTGCGCAAATTGTGGTCGGCCGATCCGGCCGCGCTGTTCTAACGTGAGGGAACGGTTGCCGAGATGACAAAACTGGACCCTACGCCCCTGGCGCGAAAGAACCTCACCCACAACCTCCGCCGCCTGATCGTGGCCGTGGCGGGGATCGGCTTCGCCGTCGTGTTGATGTTCATGCAGATGGGCTTCCGCTACGCCCTGTTCTACAGCACCGTGAAGGTCGTTACCGACCTGGACGCCGACCTGCTGCTGGTCAACCAGGCCCAATACGCCTTGCCGGCGCGGCAAAGCTTCGACCAGAAGCGGATCGAGCAGGCCCGGGGCTGCCCCGGCGTGGCCGCCGTGTATCCGCTGTATTTCGAGACCATGGGCACGGAGTGGAAGCCGGCCGTCGAGGCCAAGCCCTACCCCATCCGCGTCATTGCCTTCGACCCCGGCGATCCCCTCTTCCTGACGCCTGAGGTCCGCGCCCAGACCGCGGCCCTCCGCCAGCCCGGCACCGCCCTGATCGACAGCCGCGCCAAGAAGCAATACGGCATGCCGCGCACCATCGAGCTGATCTGCCGCCAGCGCGGGGCGGAGCTGGCCAACCAGGCCGTCCGCGTGGTGGGCACCTTCCCCATGGGCACCGATTTCGCCAACGACGGCAACCTGATCATGAGCGCCGCCAACCTGGCCAAGTTCTTCCCCTGGCGGGCCCATGGCGACGATCCCCTCTCCTCGGTCGACCTGGGCGTGGTCAAGGTCCGACCCGGCGACGATCTCCGCACCGTGCAACGGGCCCTCCAGCAGCGATTCGCGGATACCGAGGTCGCCGTCTTCCTCAAGCCCGATTTCATCGCCAAGGAGATCGGCTTTTGGGACCGCAGCACGCCCATCGGATACATTTTTTCGGTGGGCACGATCATGGGCTTCGTCGTCGGCGTCATCATCTGCTACCAGGTCATCTACTCCGACATCGCCGACCACATGCCCGAGTTCGCCACGCTCAAGGCCATGGGCTATCGGAACCGCTACTTCATCGGCCTGGTGCTGCAAATGTCGCTGTACCTGTCGCTCATCGGCTACCTGCCGGGACTGCTGGTCAGCGCCGCGCTGTACCAGGGGCTGGCACGCTCGACGGGCCTGCTCCTGGAGCTGAAACTGTCGCATGCGGCCTTCGTGTTCCTGCTGACCCTGGGCATGTGCGTGGCCTCCGGCTGCCTGGCCATCCGCAAGGTGCTGGCGGCCGATCCCGCGGACCTGTTCTGAGGTATGAGGTATGAGCTATGAGCTATGAGCTGTGAGCTGTGAGGAGAATTGATGGTGGGGCTTTTCTGCGATCGACCCACCCTACAGGTTTACTAAGACCCAAGACCCAAGACCCAAATCCCCAAATCCCCAAATCCCCGATGTCTACCATGTCGCAAACCTTCGCCTTCCCGGCCGCCGCCGGCCCGCCCATCGCCGACAACGGGGCCAGCCGAGCCGCCCTGCGGGCCCGCGGACTGAACCATTACTTCGGCGAAGGAGAGCTGCGCAAACAGGTCCTCTTCGACAATAATCTGGAAGTCGCCCGGGGCGAGATCGTCATCATGACCGGCCCCTCGGGCTCGGGAAAGACCACCCTGCTGACGCTCATCGGCGGCCTGCGGACCGTGCAGGAGGGGAGCCTGGAAGTGCTCGGCCATCAGCTCCGCGACGCCAACCTGGCCAAGCTCGTGAGCGTCCGACGCGAGCTGGGCTTCATCTTCCAGGCCCACAACCTCTTCCAGTCGCTCACCGCCTTCCAGAACGTCCGCATGGCGGCCGAGCTGTTCGCCTCCTTCACCCCGCAGCAGGCCCAGCAGCGGATCACCGAGCTGCTGACGATCCTGGGCCTGGGGCACCGCATCCACTACAAGCCCGATTCGCTCTCCGGCGGGCAGAAGCAGCGCGTGGCCGTGGCCCGCGCACTGGTGCACCGCCCGCCGCTGATCCTGGCCGACGAGCCCACCGCCGCCCTGGACGAAAAGTCGGGCCGCGACGTGGTCACGCTCTTCCAGAAATTCACTCGCGAAGAGCAGTGCACGATCATCATGGTCACCCACGACAACCGCATCCTGGACGTGGCCGACCGCATCGTGAGCATGGTCGACGGCCAGATCAAGTCCAACGTCCTGGTCCGCGTGGCCGCCCAGATCTGCGAGTTCCTCCGCAACGTCCCGTTGTTCCAGCGGCTTACGCCGAAAACCCTGAGCGAAGTGGCCGACAAGGTGCGGCAGGAGAAGCACCCCGCCGGCACGGCGATCGTCGCCCAGGGCGACGTGGGCGACAAATTCTACCTCATTCGCCGCGGCAGCGTCGAAGTACGGCGCACAGAAAAAGAAGGCGCCGAATCGCGCCTCCTGACCACCTTGGGCGAGGGGCAGTTCTTCGGCGAAACGGCACTCATCACCGGCGAAACCCGCAACGCCACGGTCGTCGCCCGCGAGGAAACCGAATTCTACACCCTGGGCAAAGAGGACTTCCAGGCCGTCATCCAGGCCAGCGCCACCTTCGAGGAAGAACTCCGCAAGGCCATCTTCCAAAGGCAGTAGCGGTGTTCAGTTTTCGGTGTTCAGCGTTCAGTTTCCAGCGTTCCGGGACTCCCCGGGGCTGGATCGTCGTCCGGTATAGAGCACTGTGTACATTACTGTCCGTCTATCCGTTCGTCACCGGCCGGTAAACCAGTACGGGCGTGAACGTGCCCCGCACTATCTTGTCGGCGACGCTTCCCAAGAGCAATCGCTTAAGACCGCCGCGGCCGTGGGTCGCCAGCGCGATAACGTCAACGTCCTTGTCACGGGCGATGTCGAGAACGGCGGTGGCAACCGACTCGCCAACGACAACATGCGTCTGGACGCGAAAGGCTTCGGCTCGCAAGCGCTCCGCCACGCGGTCGAGATAGGCTTGGGCTTCGGCTTTTCGTCTTTCAAGCCGGGGTTGCCCGGCCGCCGGCGATTCCGCTGAAACGGGATAGCCTGCCGGGAAGGAACTCGATTGGACAACTCGAACAAGCACGTACTCCGCGCCCATCAAACCTCCCAGTGCGATGGCCGGTTCCCGAACTTGTTCGGCCAGCTCCGATCCGTCCAGAGGCACCAGCATCCGCCTCAGCGCCGGCTCTGGCTCGAGGTGTTGGAAGGCCTCCCGGGGCCGCATCAATAAGATCGGGGCCGGAGCCTGCCGCACGAGCTCATCGGCAACGCTGCCCAGCCAGAAGCGGCTCATTGGGCCGCGCCCATGGGTGGTCATCACGATCAGATCGGCCGCCGTGGCCCGGACGCGCTCCAGGATGCCGTCCACGATCACGCCGCTGGCGAGAGCGGAGGTGACACTCACCGATGCTGTCTTCTGTAACCGCCTCACAAGTGCGTCCAAATATGCCTGCTCTTGCTCCTCAAATATGGCGTCCTCCGTTGGATCGAAGGGTAACCAACTACAGTGTTGTAGGTCTTGAAGCGCGTAGGCCACATGGACTCGCACGACTTCCAGGCTGGCACCGGCCCGACTGGCGATACTCAAGGCCAGCGGCAGCGCCTGTTCCGCGAACTGGGAGCCGTCAAGTGGAACGAGAATCGAATGGTACACGTGGACCTCCTTTCTCCGCACGGTTCTTCTCCCTGACTGCTGGGATGGACCGCAGAAAGGGAGAACTTTCCGCCGCTCACCCCGACCCCGGGGCCTCATGCTCCTTGGCCCACTGGACCTCGTGCCGGCGGATGAGCTTCCGGGCACGATCGGCATCCCGTGCCCGCACGAGGACGCCGATCTCCAGGATGTCGGAAAGCCCCGCCTGACGTTCTCCATCCAACTCGCAAGAAATGCCCTCGTTCCGCAGGGCTCCCTTGATGATTTCCGCTTGACAGGGATCATTCAGCGTGTACACGGTCACAGGGTCGTCAGCTTCCATTATCGCTTGCTCCTTGCCACGCTTCAGGCGGCCTTTCAGGGTAACCGATGGTCGTCGAAGCACGATGCCAAGGCGCCGGCAATCAGGTGCGCGGCGCGTTCTGGTCCGAGTTTCTCGACGTTGACCACCAGGTCGAACAGGTGCGGATCGGCAATATCGTGATGGAAGTACTGTCGAGCACACTCTTGCCGGCCGGCGTCCGTCTTCACCACGTAGTCACGGGCCTCCTCGAAACTCAGATGCCGACGCTCCATGATTTGCTGCACCCGGTATTTGAGCGGGGCGACCAGCCGAACGCTTAGACCACGCTCGTGGGGCAACACGAATTGCGCGCCGCGGCCGACGTAGATGACCTTCCCCGCCCGCGCGGCCATGAGGATCACTCGACTGAGACGGCACACGTACTGCATTTGAGAAACGGAGGCCGGAGCGATCCAGTTGCCGAAGAGTTCGGTGATCCAGTTGCGGGTGGTTTCGTCCACGAGTTCCAGCACGGCGGGAGAGGTGTGGTATCTTTCCGCCACGCATTCCAGAAGTTTTCGGTCGAGGACCTCCCAGCCGATGGCCTCGCCGACCAGTCGTGCGATTTGGCTGCCCCCAGCCCCGGCTTCCCGAGAGATGGTCAAATACGGGCCGATGCCCGCTCCCGGCGCCCCGGGGTTCGATGCAGGGGCAGCCTTCTCGCGGCCTGCTTGCACAAGCAGCCACTGCTGCATCTGCCGCTCCGCGGCCTCGATCACCACAGGGTTCGCCTGACTCCGAGGCTGCCGTTCGACGGCAGCAAGGAGTCTTGCATCGTTGTAGTCTTGCGTGCTCAAGCTCGAACCTCCAGCCAGAGACTAGCGGCTGCCGTAGTAGCCGAAGCCACTGACTTTATACGCCATCGACCTGGTTGTCAATTCCCGCCCCCCGATGTCGTTTACAACTTGCCCTTCGGCTCTTTCGGATGTACCATGGCTGGCAGCCGTGACTCAGACAAGCAAATCCGATTAGTGATGACACTCAGACTAGACAGTCCGAACGGCCAGGCGATCCGCTCTTTCAGAGACTGGCTGCCGCTGGCCCATCCTCCCGATGCCGCAGTGGAGTGGAAGGACTTCCACAGTGCCAAGGAGTTGGCGCGAGCCTACTTCCGAACCGGTTCCCCCTCGGTCCCAGAGGAAATGGCTGCTCTGTTAGACAGCCGCTCGGAAACGCAGGGGTTTCAGATCGAGGCCGCGGTGGCGGGAAAGAGCATCGTCGCCGCCACCCACTGGGCGAAAAAACGACACAGCGACCTCTTGCTTTACGGACAACGGGGGCAAGAGAAGATGGTTATAGCCGTCGAAGCGGTTGCCGACCAGCCCTTCGGCGACACCATTGATGATACGCTACTGCATGCGGCCACGCCCGACAACCCTCGTCCGGGAATGATCTACGATCTCTCGCGTGCCGTTTTCGGGCGTCCGATCGACGCGGGGCTGCGTCGGTTGCGATACCAACTTCTCCACGGGCTCGCCGCGACCATCATCGAGGCAGAAAATCAGCGCGCGGCCTTTGCGGTCTTTGTCGTACACGAGTTCCTTTCCCTGACGCTCGATTTCGATCGCGTGATGTGCAACCACGAGGACTTGGCCGAGTTCGTCCACTCGGTCCCCCGCTGGCACGAGGAGCGGCTGAGTTGCGGCACGCTGCTGCCGCCCGCGACCGCCCGAGGAGAAATGGGAATACCCACTGACATCCCCTTCTCGCTTGGCAGGATCAGGACGCTCTTGCCGCTGGATAACGGTGCTCGCCAGCGCCCCGCTGCCGGGATGCAAGCCAATCGACAATATCTCGATGGCTGAAGCCGGACGGACTGTGTGGTATGGGTTCTCCACCACCGCGCCGAGCCGGTCGTTACGGCACGCTAGCCGGCACACTCCGTGTGCCGTTCGCCATGCATTTTTCCGCCTCAGCCGACGGCACACGGAGTGTGCCGGACACGTTGGCTCGGCCACGGTGGCGCCGTCAATTGCCGCAGGGTGGGTTGCACTCTTCGTCGAGCAGCCCTTGGGCTTCCTTGAGCTTCGCCTCGGCGATCCGCAGGGCGAGCACCTGATGAATCAGTTCCCGCCGGGCATCCAGGCATTGCAGCTCCGTGGCGGCGATGTCCAGGGCCGTGACCATGCTGCGGGGGCGCTGGCGCTCCATCCGCTGCACTTGGAGCTGTTCCTGCCACTGGTCGACCTTCTGCTTCGCCACGGCGATCTGCCGCAGCCGCACGTCGATGGCCGCGACCGCCTGGCGGATCTCCTCGGTCGCCGCCCGCTCCTTGCCCGCCAGCAGCTCGCACAACTGCGAACGTCGCGAGTCGACTTCATCCTTCAGATGGTGGCTGAGCCAGCAGGCGGCGATGGGCGAGGCGCCCAACAGGCTGGAGACGGAGCCCAGCCCCGATCGGGCGGCGTCCAGCGTATCGGCGTCGAGGCATTGGATCAACATGCGCAGCAGATTGAGGTCCGGGCGGTAGTACAGGCCCAGCGAGACCGCCGCGCCCGGGTCGATGGGCGCGGGGACCACTTTCCAATCGACGTCGGGCCAGATCGGCATTTGGTCTTCGGCGGGGCAGCCCAACAGCAGCCGCAAGTTGCTGTGGAGTTGGACCAGCGAGAGCTGCAGCTCGGCCTCGCGGTCCAGCAGATCGAGCCGCTGGCGGCGGATTTGGGCGGGCCCTTTCTCGACGCGAATTCCCTGCCCCTGAAGCTCCTTCACCTCGCCCAGCATGGCCTCGGTCTTGTCCTTGCTTTGCCGCAGGAAGTCGCGGCCCGCCTCGGCTTCGGCGAGGAGATAGAACAGTTCCAGGGCCCGGCCGGCGGCCTTGTTGCGCTCCTCCCCGGCGCGGTAGGCCCGCGCCTGGCGCAGAACGTCTTCCGAGCGCTGCGACGATTTCTCCTTGTGCCTCTTCCCGCCGGCGATCCCGTTCTCCGCGCAAAGGGCCGCGGCCAGCGGGCAGTTCGCCGTCGCACGGCATTGGGCCTCATACGGCTTGACCAGCCGATAGGTGCCGGCTTCGGTCAGGCCGCCCGGCACCGGACTGCTCAGGGTATACGCCGCCGCCGCGCGCACGTCGGGGGCGGGAGTTGCCGGCCGCGAGACGGGAATCCCCCACTCCGCCTGACCGGACGACTGCGGGCTGGCCGAATCGGCGGCCCGCGGCGCCACAGTCTTGCAGCCGGCCAACACGACGGCCAAGGCCGGGACCACTATGCACGGCAGCCTGAAACGCCACATGGCAAATCCCCGAGAAACGCTACATTCGGCATCCTTGGGAGATTATCGGGTAGCAGATATGCCGTTTGTAACCGAGAGTTGCGACGAACGGTATATGAGGATTGGGCAAACTTTAACGCCCCGGCAGGCCGCTCCAGAAACCGGCGAGAGTGGCACGTCCCTGGGCGCAGCGCCGGGTGTGGCTCTTCGTGCTGGGTGCCACTGCTGGCTTGCCCAGCAGTGCCGGACACACGGTTGGACAAGCCAACCGTGGCACCCGAAACCTCGACTTGGACAGACCGCCAGGTCGGCAAACAAAACGGGATGCAAGCGACCAAATCCTAATGACTAATGACCAACGGCAACCGATGACCGATCGCGGGGAGATCGTTAGTCATTGGTGCTTGGTGATTGGTCATGTCCACGCATCCCGGACGTAAGCAGCGCCCTAGCGCCAGGCCGTCGCTCGCGGCGGACGTCCCAGGCCAGCCCGAGCTTTTCCATTACGCAGATGGCCATGTAGGTCATGTCGATTTCCCACCAGCGGTGGCCATGCCGGGCGCAGTTGGAGAAGGCATGATGGTTGTTGTGCCAGCCTTCACCGTAGGCCAGCAGTCCGACCCACCACAGGTTGCGGCTGTCGTCGGGCGTGTCGTAGTTCCGGTAGCCCCATATATGGGAGGCCGAATTCACGGCCCAGGTGACGTGCATCACCCACACCAGCCGCAGGAACATGCCGTAGACGAGAAAAGACAGTCCCGTGAAAAGCCCCCAGCCCAGCCATCCGGCGGCGAGCACCACGGCGCCCAACAGCAAGTGCCACACAAGGTAGGTCTTGTCGAGCAACCGCATGAACGGATCCCCGGCTAGGTCTTTGCCGTAGCGACGGATCATTTTGGTCCATTGCGGCTCGTGCGGTCGGGGAAAGAGCCAGAGCACGTGGCTCCACCAGGCGCCCTCGCGCGGCGAGTGCGGGTCGCCGCGGACGTCGGTGAATTGGTGGTGTTTGCGATGCACGCCAATCCAGGTAACGGGCGGACCCTGGCCGGCCAACGCCCCCAGAGACGCCAGCAGCCGCCGCACCACCGGATACGTCTGGAAACTGAGGTGCGCGAGCAGCCGATGGTAGCCCAAGCACACGCCCAACCCACCCGTCAGCCACGACAGAGCAAGGAACAGCAGCAGGCCCTTCCAGGTGAATACGAAGGGTGCGGCCAAGGCGCCGACGTGGACCAACGTGATCCACAGCACGGCCGACCAGTCCAGGCCGTGCGACCATCGCTTGCTTGCGGCCGGCAGCAGGTAAGCGGGCTTGACGGCGGGGCAGGCCCCCGCCGCAAGCAGACCCACGGTATCGCTCGCCGCCGTGGGTAAAGGGCCGCCAATATCAATAGCATGGGCCTCAATACTTTCTGTTGAAGTCTTCATCGAATGCTTCCCCGTGAAAGCGGATTCAGGGGGTCGGCCCAGAGAAGAGGAGCCACGATTGCCGGCTACGCCGCCGCCCACTGGAATCGGCAGGTCATGATGTATCCTTCCCGCGCCGCGCCGGCGAGTCATGCCCCAATCGGGAACTTAACGCCCACTTACAAGCATCAATCGGCCGCGAGACCATGGATCGCCCCGGGCTAAAACCGCCAGATTCCCCGAGAAAACGGCCTCCGGCCGCGCGCTGGCAGCCGCATAATACATTGGTAAACTGCCGTGTAATACTTTGGTAAACGTGGTACGATCCATAGATGCCACTCATCGCGCTGGCCGACGTCAACCTGGGTTTTCGCGGCCCTCCGCTCTTGGAACAGGCCAATCTGACGATCGAGCCGGGCGAGCGGGTGTGCCTCTTGGGCCGCAACGGCACGGGCAAGACGACGCTCCTCCGCCTGCTCCAAGGGGTTCTGGAGCCCGACCGGGGCGCGGTCATCCGGCAACAGGGGCTGCGCACGGCGATGCTTCCCCAGGAAGTGCCGCGGGACCTTCACGGCTCGGTCTTCGACGAGGTTGCCCGCGGACTGGGACCCAAGGCCGAGCGCCTGGCCGAGTATCACCGGCTCGCCGGCCGGCTGGCAACCGAGGGCAGCCCGGAACTTCACGCCGCGCTGGGCCGCATCCAACATGCCTTGGAGATCGACGGCGGCTGGCGCCTGCACCAGGAGGTCCAAGCCGTCGTCTCGCGCATGGGCCTTCAGCCGGACACCGAGGTGGCGACCCTTTCGGCCGGCCTGAAACGCCGCGTGCTCCTGGCGAAGGCCCTTGTCGGCAACCCGGACATCCTCCTGCTCGACGAGCCCACCAACCACCTCGACATCGACTCGATCGGCTGGCTTGAGGATTTCCTGCTGCGCTTCGGCGGCAGCCTGTTGTTCGTCACGCACGATCGCGCGGTGCTGCGCAAAGTGGCCACCCGCATCCTGGAGCTCGATCGCGGCCGGCTGACGAGCTGGTCCTGCGATTACGCGACGTACCTGAAGCGGAAAGAAGCGCTTCGGGAGGCGGAAGCCCGGCAGAACGCCGAATTCGACAAGAAGCTGGCCCGCGAAGAGGTCTGGATACGCACCGGAATCCAGGCCCGGCGAACGCGGAACGAAGGCCGGGTTCGGGCCCTGGAAGCCCTGCGGGCGGTCCGCCGCGCGCGACGCGAGCGACCCGGCGACGTGAAAATGGAGATCCAGGAGGCCGAGCGCTCCGGCCGTTTGGTGATCGAGGCCAAGCATCTGCAATTCAGCTACGGCCCCCGCACCATCGTCGGCGACCTCTCCACGATGGTCATGCGCGGCGACCGGGTGGGAGTGATGGGCCCTAACGGCTCGGGCAAGACCACCCTCCTCCGCCTGCTGCTGGGCGACTTGCCGCCCGCGGCCGGTACGGTTCGCCACGGTACGAACCTGGAGATTGCTTACTTCGATCAGCTCCACGCACAACTGGACGACGCGAAATCGGTGCGCGAGAACGTCCGCGACGGGTCGGACGCGGTGACCATCAACGGCCGCACGCGCCACATCATCGGCTACCTCGAGGATTTCCTGTTCACCCCCGAGCAGGCCGCCGCGCCCGTGGCCCGCCTCTCGGGCGGCGAGCGGAACCGCTTGCTGCTGGCCCGCCTGTTTACCAAGCCCTCCAACGTCATGGTCCTGGACGAACCGACCAATGACCTGGACCTGGAGACGCTCGAATTGCTGGAAGACCTGTTGAGCGAGTACCCCGGCACGCTGCTGTTGGTCAGTCACGACCGCGAGTTCCTCAACAACGTGGTGAGCAGTAC
>JBEKTY010000110.1:0-43241 GCA_049515555.1 Thermoguttaceae bacterium | reverse complement strand
GTATTGTCCACAGCCAGCGTCACATTCGCCCGAAACAAGCGGCCGCCGGCGGCCACGGCGATGTCGAACTTGCCGTCGTAATAGGGCTTGGCCGTCCATTGGATCAGGTAGGGCCACTTGAGGGCTTCATCCGTGGAAAGCCGGTTCTGGTCCGGTCCGTGGGCGTAGTGCGTCCAATCATCGCCGCCGGCCAGCGGCGGCATCGTGGCCACGGCCCGTAATCCACAATCGTCCTCGACGACCTTCCCGCCGGGAACATCCAGCTCCTTGAGCCATGCCTCCAGCCGCGCCCGGGTCAGACCCGCGCCCAAGGCTTTCGCCCGTCCCACCACGGCCACGCCGCGATAGGGCGATAGAACGCGGCGCACTTCCTTCCGGGCGATTTGATCCAGGTCCGCATCTGATGCATCGTCGATCACCAGCAGATCCGCGCACCAGTCGGCCAGCGGATTTTTCGAGACGCCGCCTTCCTCGACATAAACCGTCCGGTTGAGGAGCCCCGCAGCATCCGCCGCCTTCCGCACCGCCGCCACCTCCGCCGGGTCGTCGCTCATGGCATGCACCAGCAGCTTGCCGTTCTGTGCCATCTCGACGGCCAGCCTGCCGTCGCCGCATCGCGGCATCGAGCACACTCCCGCCTTGCGGCCGGAGAGATCAATCATGTGTTGCGACAAGGTGGTTGCCCCTTGGGCGGCCGCCAGACCACTGGCCAATAGGCAAGATAATGCGGTGTACTTGATTGCTTTAGCGATGGTGATTCTGCCCATGAAAAGCCTCTCGTGATCGCTGACGTGGGTCACTTGTGGGTGAATGACGCCGCGCTCGGCCGCTTCGAGCGTTCCACGTAATCCGGCCACAAGGGGCAGTTCAGGTCGGTCCAACATTTCACCCGATGCTGTTCCTCTGAACTGAGCTTCACGTCGTAGTGCCCGGCGTCGAGCACCTTCCACAGCCGGCTCTGGACGCTGCCGAAGGTGAGCGGCGCGGCTTTCGTGTGCTCGCGGCCCCAGGTGAAGTCGAAATAGTGGACCCAGCCTTGCGAGATCAAGGTGCGGTAGGAGGCGGGAACCTGCTCACGATCGAGTGTGCCGCTCAGGTCGATCTTCTGCTTGTCGTTGGCGTCGTGGCAACGGACGCAGCGGGCGTTCCACACCGGCTGGACGACTTCTTCATAAGAGAATGCGACCGGGCCCCAGGGCGGCGGCTCCAGGCAACGGGGCGCGCGGCGCAGCGCTACCGCCGACACGGCCGGCGGGGCCGAAGTCCGATGCTCGTGGCAACCGATGCAGCCCCGCTTCTCGCCCGGCTGCAATTGCACCACGCTCCGCATCCGCTGCAATTCGTTCCAATGCTCGTCGAGCACCTCGAAGTACAGCACCTTGCCGGCGGGGGCACAGAAGCTCGCCGAGCCGTCTTTCTCGACCGGCACGACCCCCAACGAAGCCTTGGCCACGTAGCTGGGCCAGCCGTACGGGCCCGTCACCTTATGCGTGGGCGAGGCGTAGAAGTCCTGGAACGGATCGTGATCGCTGCGGTAGCGGCCGTCGGGCAGTTGCTCCAAATCGGAGCGTATTTCCTGGCACACGCGGAGGTACCGCACCGCGCCCCGTCTGACGGCCGGCTCCAGCCCGCGATAGACGTCGGCCACGGTGAACTGCCCCATCTGCGTCTCCGCCGGCGCGCCATCGCTGGTTTCGGTGTGTTTCACGCACCCTGTGTCGGACAAGACCTCCCTGCCGGCCGGCGCGATTACCGCCGACGCCGTTTCGGCGGGCCGCAGCGGCGTCGGGCACATGCTGCCAATCTCCGGGTCCAGGTACAGCAGCTCGCGGTTCCCGTAGCGGTCGATCACGTAGAGTCCGAACCGCTCGGCCGGCGCGTGGCTGACCAGGAAGTAGTCGCGGGCCACGGGCAGCGGGTCGCGGAAGCACTCCTGCGTGGCCCAGCTCATGTGGTAGTGGGGCCGCACGTCGGGCGTGATGTTGCTGACCGCCTCGGCGTTGAACGGCCCCCGGCTGACGTCCACCAGGCCGATCGGCCCGTTAAGATCGCCCCCGTGCGAGATCAGCGTGCAGCACAGCTCGCTGGTGCCGGGCACTTCGTGGGCGTTCATGTAGCAGTTCGTCGTGTCGTTGCCGAACAGCAGCATGGGATGGGTCCCGTCGGGCCGGATGGCCCACAGCGTGTGCCCGAAATCGGCGCCTTTGTCGAGATACTCGGAGCGGGTCCACAGGATGCGGCCGTCGCGCATCACGGAGGGCGCCCATTCGCTCAAGTTTGCGTAAGAGAGGGGCGTAATATTGTCCCCCGTTGCGTCCATGCGGAAAAGGACGAAGGCCTGGGGCCGCCAGCAGAGGAAACGGCACTTGCAGCGCGTGGAAATGAACGCCAGTCCGCCGTCGGGCAGCGGACAGGGGTAATAGTCGTGGAACGGCCCGGTGGTCAACTGCCGCAACCCGCTGCCGTCGGATGCCACCGCCATCAGATGCCAATAGGCGCGCTGCGGGCCGCGGTCCGAGGGGCGGTAGGCGAAGTAGATCCGCGCGGCGTCGGGGCTGGCCACGGCATCGCGGGCAATGCCGCGGGAAGCGTCGAACAGCGTGGCGAGCTTGCCGTCGGCGGGCTCCAGCCGGCCATCGCGCCGGGGAATCGCCAGCGTATGGACCCCGCCGCCCCGCCGGAAGGCCGAATCGAGAATGTCGCTGTAGTTGTGCGAAGGCCTGTAGGCATGACGCTTCACGAAGAGCAGCTTCTCCAGCGGCGCCAGATCCGGGTCGCGAAACATCAGGCGCCGCTTGGCCAGCCGGGCGTCGAGATACAGCACTTGCTCCTTTTCAAGGTCCGAATCACTTTCCGCGATCCCGGAAGGTTTCGCCCTGGCACGTGCGCCGCGTGCGCCCTGCCGTTGTTTCAACGCCGCCAGTTCTGCGCGCTCATCGTCCACCGCGAGCCCCTTGGCGGCCAGGCGATCGATCATGTCTGCCATCTGCCGCAGCACGCGGGAAAGCGGATCCAGTCGGGCGACGGCGCCCCAATAGGGTCTTCCGCCGGGCAGCGCGGGCCGCTCCACCCGCAGCGGCGAAAGCTGGTCGTCTTGAGAAACTCGCTCCCACGTGTCCCGCTCGCAAAGAAATGCGTACCGCAGCAGGCCGTCCCAAGTGAGCGGCTCGGGCAGCGGCGCCCTGGCCGCGGCCGCGGCGTCGGCAGGTGGCGCCGCCGCCGTTCTGGTCCGGTTGACCGTCGTCCACCGCCGGCCGTCCAGCGACAGCCGGATCTCGAAGTCGACGGGCAAGCGATCCTTGAATTGCCCTTGGCGGTCGCGGGAGAAGACGACCTTGGCGACCTCGGTTGCCCGGGGGAGCTCGATCTGGGCCCACTCCTCGCCGCTGGTGGCCGCGATCCAGCTATGATCGTTGCCGTACCGGCCGTCGTTGAGGTGCGCGATCTGGTGGATGGCATAGCCCGGCAGGCAGGAAGAGGCCGTGGCCGCGGCGCCCCCGCGGGCCAGCGCCAGGTTCTGCTTGCCCTCCGGACCATAGACCTCCAACTCGTCAATGCAGGGCTCGCCCTGGGTGCTGGCGTGGATCACGAAGCGGACGAACCTGGCCCGGGCTGGCGGAAAGATAACCGTGTTCGGGCGGTCGGCCTCGACGACCAGCGGCCCCGAGGGCTTGATTGGGGCCGCGGGCGCCGGCGGCACGCCGGCCTCTGCCGCGAACAGGAAAAGCGCCGAAACGCCCACAATTAAGCTATAACCGGATTTCACGGGCTGTCTCCTACGAACTGCGAGTTCCACTTATCGTTCCGATTCGTATCCATAATTGCCCCGGTGAGGGCGCCGTGTCAACAATGTACCGAACACCATGTATCGAAACCTCGAATCTCAATCGAACCGCGCCGGCTCGAGCCGCGGCAGGAGCAGTTGGATGATTGCCAAGGCCAGCGGGTAGGCGGCGGCCGCGATGCAGAAGGGGACCAGGTAGCTGTGCGTCCAATCGAGGATGTAGCCCACGGCCTTGGCCACGAGCATCCCGCCCACGGCGCCCGCCATGCCGCCGATGCCCACCACCGAGCTGACCGCCTTGCGGGGCACCGTGTCGGACACGATTGTGTACAGGTTGGCCGAAAAGCCTTGGTGCGAGGCCGCTGCCAGACCGATCAGGCACGCCACCGGCCACACGCCGCTCAACGCCCAGCCCGTGTGCGAAGCCAACCAAGGCATGAGCGGAACGAGGAACACGGGGACCACGCCCAGGGCACATGCCAGGAAGCTTATCTTGCGGGCGAAATTGATCGTTGTCCCGCGCTGGATGAGCCACGACGACAGCCAGCCGCCGCCCACGCTCCCCACGTCGGCCAGTAGGTAGATGACGACCAGCGGCGGGCCGACGTGCTGCAAGTCGATCTGGTACTCGTCGTACAGGAAGCCCGGCACCCAATACAGGTAGAACCACCACACCGGGCTGGTCAGGAACGTGCCGACGACAAAGGCCCACGTCTGCCGGTAGCGAAGCAGCCTCAGCCACGGGATGCGGGCCGGCGGGTCGGGCGGATCGCTGACGATGTAGGCCAGCTCGGCCGCCGATACCCGGGGATGGTTGTGCGGACTTCGGTACACGCGCAGCCAGCACACGAGCCAAACGAAGCCCAGCCCGCCGGTCGCGTAGAACGCGGCGGCCCAGCCCCATTTGAGCGTAATCAGCGGCACGGCCAGGGGCGTAATGACGGCCCCCACGTTGCTGCCGGCGTTGAAGATGCCGGTGGCCAGGGCCCGCTCGCGCTTGGGGAACCACTCGCCGACGGTCTTGATTGCCCCGGGGAAGTTGCCCCCCTCGGCCAGGCCCAGCGCAAAGCGGGCGCTGCCGAAGCCGGCCACCGACAGGCCGGTAGCCGTCAGCCCGCCCAGCAGCGTGCCCCCGAAAGCGGTTTGCAGCCACGGCCCGCCGACGTCGACCAGCGGCCGCACCAGGCCGTGCGACATCGCCGCCGCGCTCCACAGCCCCACCGCCAGGGCGAATCCGCGCCGCACGCCCAGCCAATCCATCATCCGCCCCGCCAACAGGTAGCCCAGGGCGTAGGCCAGGTGAAAGCAAAAGACAATATTACTATAGTCGATCTCGGTCCACCGGAACTGTTCCGACAGCGTGGGCTTGAGCACGGCGATCACCTGCCGGTCGATGTAGTTGATCGTCGTGGCGAAGAACAGCAGCCCGCAGATCACCCAACGGAACCAGCCGCAATGCGTTTTCATTCAGCGCGTCTCCGGCGGCGTCGCCGAGAGCCGCAGCGTCCAGAGCTTCTGCGGCGGTCCGGCCAGCAGCAGCCCGGCGCGGAAGGGCGGATAGCCCGTGCAGTAGCCGCGAAACATGACCTGGTTCCAGCCTTGCCGCAGCTTGAGGTTCTTCCGGGCGACCGGCGGGCCGGCATCGCCCGCAATCTCGCCCCGCAGCACCGCCGCGCCGTTCAAGTAGAACCGCAAGTAGGTTTGCGGGTGGCCCTGGAAACGGAACTCCAGCTCCGTGTCGTCCGGCACGTGAATCCACGTGGCGCCGTACCAGACCTGCGCCGCGGGACCGAGCACCACGCGGGTATCCAGGTCGGCGGTGGCGGCCGTGCGCCAGCGGACCTCGCCCGCACTCGGCCAATAGCCGCGCCCGGCGGGCCCCTTGAACACGGCCGCCGGGTCCACGCGGCCGTCGTCGGGCGGATAGCCGGCCGCCTCGAAGAGCTGCCGGGCCCGCTCCTTCTCGCCCGGCAGGCCCAAGTCTTCGTGGAACTGCTCGGCGCCGGGCCCGCCCCAGGGGCCGCAGATCAACCACCGCCGGACCAGCACGCCGGCGTCGAGCCCCTGGAACTGGGCGGCCGCCCAGGAACCGGGGTACAGCCGGGCCTCGCTGGGCTCGTCGTAGGTCTCGCGGTTGGCCGAGCCGTCGGCGTTGGCCCACCAGAACTTGTTGTGCCCGCCGAAGGTCGCCGAGAAGTTCACCATGGTTCGCAGCCCGCCGGCCAGGGGCGGCATCGGCGGGATTGCCGTGCGTGGAATCGCCGCCACCAGGACGAAGCCTTTGCCGTCCTGGTCCAGCACGTGGGCCAGCTTCACCTGCGGCAAGAGGCCGACCTGCGCGAACTCCACCCGGCCGGTGGGCGAACCGTAGACCTGCGGTTCGCCCGGCGGTTCCGTGCTGCCGCGGTGCGGAATCATGCCCAGGGCCACCGGCCGCACCTGCTGGCCATCTTGGAAGATGCCCAGCACGATGCGCACGTCGCCCGGGCGCCCGCCCGGCGGGCCACCCGGCGATGCCGCCGGGTCGCCTTGCAGGTAGAAGCTCAGCGTGTCGGCCAGACGATCGTGGGTGAAGATCCGCCCCACGGGCTCGAGCGGCCGCGGCCGGAAGCGGCCGGCCAGCCGCGCGTGCCACCGCAGATACAAGTGCTCGGGATCGTACAGGCAGCGGACCTCCACCGTCTGATCCTTGTCGGACTGGAAGCGCACCGGATCGCACGATTCCCAACCGGCCAGCGAGCCGCTGAGCACGGCCCCGCCCAAGGCCGGCGCGAAGCGTGCCAGCCGGGCCACGCCCGCCCCGCCCCGCACGCTAAGCGCGATTTCCGGCGGATCGGCGATCTGGGCCGCCGTTATCTTGACCGTCGGCGACAGGCTCGTCAGCGGCCGCACGGGGTTCTCCTCGAGCGTCCAGCCCTCGGCCTCATACAGCAGGGGCGTGTACTTGCCCATGGCAAAGTAGATCTTCCCCCGCTTTTCGTGCGGAAAGACGCTGCCGGCGAAGAACTCGCCCGGCTGCGTATAGATGCCGGCCTCCGGCGGACTGTGCCGCCGGCCGTCGGGGAAGATGCTGTCGACGTACAGGCCCTCCTCCGTGTAAAGCACCACGCCGCAACGCGACTGGTCGATCACGCTCAGCAGCCCGTTGATCGGGCGGCGGAGGTGAATGGCGCCGTAGATTTCGCCGGGCCGGGCGACGCCCTGCATGGCCTGCCGCCCCGTCCGCCATTTCAGGCGGTAGCCGCCCCGGCCGTCGGGCACATAGCGTGAGACCTTCGTCTGCGCGCCCTCGTTGGCGCTGAAGCTGTAGCCGCCGCGGGCCGTCACGTAAAAACCCTCTTCCAGCGTGCCGTCGGTCATCGCCCAGTCGCTGCTGAACCGCTCGTCGAGCTCGTTGCCCCCGTGGACGGTGTCGGCTTTGCCCTCCGCCCGGGCCACAAACACCGGGTCGCTGAGCAACTTGCGCCACGACTTGAAGATCGGGTTGCCGTGGCGGTCGAAGCCTTCGGGCGCCAGCCGCCACACGCTGGTCCCGGCCTGGTCCATGGCCGCCAGCGAAAGGTCCGCCAGCCATTGCTCACCGTGGTAACGCAGGACGTGGCCGGGCAGATCGATGGGGCTCGCGCGATACTCGTCCTCCCGGACACGGCCGTCGCCGTGGGCGTCGTGCCACAGGAAATAGCGCGGCGGGCCTGCCTTCTGTTCCCGAATAATGGCCGCCGACAAGAGCCAGCGGTCGCCCTCCTGGCGATAGACGTTGTAGCTTCGCCCACAGGCCAGATAGCTCCGCCCGCCCACGCGGACGAACTGCGGATGATCGAAGCCCGGGGCCTTGGGATCGGTGCCCACCTCGGGCCACACGGCGTCTATGGTCCAGGCCGCCCGATCGTAGTCGAGCGTGAAGCGCGTCAGCCAGCCCTGGTGGCCGGCGATGTACACGTCTTCGGGATGCTGCGGATCGATCGCATAGCCGTCGTTGGCCTTGGTCTGCAGCGAGAGGAACTCGCGGAGCAGCTCGCCCTCGGCCGACCACTCGCTGACGCGGTTCGGGCCGCCGTGTTCCACCATCAGCAGGCGATCGGTGCCCGCGGCGTCGGTCCAGGTGGCCAGCTTACCGGGCGCGATGAAACTCAGGCGGTCGTAGCTGCCGGGCTTCTGCACAGCCAGGCGGCCGATGCTGCGCAGGAGTCGCCCCTGGGGATCGAACTGGCAGACCCGGTTGGCAGCGGCATCGCTGAGATAGATGCGGTGGCGGCTATCCAGCTTGACGTCTTGCGGCTGGATGTCGTCGGGCACGAGGAACACCGGCGTCCAAGGGCCCTGGGGCCGGCCCGCCGCCAGCGGCATGCGGCTGACGGCCCAGCGGCCGCCGCGGGCGGCGTGCAGGGCGTAAAGCGCCGCATCGTGAATCGCCAGTCCTTGCGGCCGCCGCAGCGGCACTTCGGCCAGCACTTCGCCCGTCTGGCCGGCCAGTATCGCCACCTTGTCGACGAACTCCCGCGGGCTTTCGCGGAAGTCGCCGGGCGGCCCTTCCACGATCTTGCCCCGCTGGGCGATGGCCACGTAGGACCGCCCCGCGGCCGGCTCGCGCCAGGCGGCCATGGAAGTCACCCAGCCCGCCGGGCGATAGACGTCGCGGCGCTGGCCGCTGCCGGTGCCGAAGGGTTTTTGATCGGCGCGATATACAAACTTCGGGCCGCCGTCGGTACTGAAACTCCACACGCTTGTGCCGTCGGTGGCCGTCGAGGTGCCGCCCGCCGCCCCGCCCGAGCCGAACGCCTCGACGAGCTGCTCGTAGCCCACGGGCCGCTTCAGATCGATCCGCGGGTTGTTCAGCCCGTTCTCCAGGTAGACGTAATAGAACACCGCCAGGCCGTTGGGTCCCACGGCCACGTCGCCCAGCGGCGCGCCGCACGGATCGCCGCCGAAGGGCTCGGGCCGTCGCCACTGCTCGGGCCGGGGCATCCAGGCCGAGGCCCCGGCCACGAAACGCGGCGTGACCGAATGATATTCGCCGTCGGCGGCCCAGCGCCGCGCCGGCATGTAAATGCCGCGCACCGCGTACGTGCCGGGCGGAACCGGCATGAAATTGTCGTCCAGCCCGTCCCAGGTCTCCACGAAGCGGCCGCCGTTCTCGGCGGTGACTGTCCGCGGCGCTCCGGCCACGAACTGGCTGATGATCCAGTCCGGATTCCGCGGATCGACGACGGCCAGCGTAACGCGATAGGCCTTGGGCCACGGGCCCTCGGGCGGCAGTTGATAGGCGACCTGGCTGGAGGTCGGCAGCGGGTCATCGGCCGCGGCCGGCAGCCCCGCGCCCAGCAGACCCGGGTCCAGCACCCCGGCCCACAGCAGAATAGCACTTGCCAACGCGGCAGTGCGGAAACGATTGGCAGCATGACACACGGTTCTTGCCCTCCGCAATGCCCGGGATAGTTTCGCCACCGCCACGATGCCTATTATCATTCCTCGCTCTCCCTCCTACAAGACCGTAGGGTGGGTCGAGCGAAGCGAGCCCCACCGGAACCACTCATTCCAGCACCGCACGTGTTGTCATCGCACTGCCCGGGGAGTAAACTCGCAGCGTGTATGCAATCGAGTGAACCGGTTGTATCCGCACTGCAACAGGAGGACCCTCTCATGGCGCGCTTGGTTATCGCGCTGGGTGTGTTCATGTGTCTGGCCGGGCCCTGTCCCGCGGCCGATAACCCGGCCGGGTCCAACGCCCGGTCCGCGGGAGCGGTAGAGATTGCCAAAGACCTTCCGGCCGCTGCGGCGAGCAGGCCCAA
Source organism: Thermoguttaceae bacterium (assembly GCA_049515555.1). GTDB lineage: Bacteria > Planctomycetota > Planctomycetia > Pirellulales > Thermoguttaceae > JBEKTY01. The sequence goes on along the minus strand of JBEKTY010000110.1, from coordinate 33,668 downwards.
CCAGTGGGTCAAGCTCGACAAGGCCGACGTCAATCGCCCCGACGCCCCGCTGGTTTACGACCCGGAGCTGAAGCGTTTCATGGTTCTGGGCGGGAGTGTGAGCTGGTCGGAGTATGCCAAGCCGCACCCCTTCGACGTGTTGGCCCTGGACGTGGGCAGCGGCCGGTGGGAAAACTGGATTCCGCCGGGCAAGCGCTGGGGCCCGGCGCGGGGCGACTGCCAGGCCCCGCGCTGGAAGAGCGAGTCTTGGGGCCTGCTGGATGCCGAGGGCAACTGCCGGCCCAACCTGACCGTTTACCGCGGGCTGTGGCTCTACAATCAGTACGCCCTGGATACGGACTCGAAGCGGGTCTACTTCTACGCCCGGGGAAGCACCTTCTGCTACGACCCGGCCGCGCGGGCGTGGACCGACCTGGCCCCCGCCAACCACCCGGCGCACTCGGGCGGCACGCTGCTGTGGGGCTCGATGTGCTACATCCCGCACATCAAGAAGATATTGCTCTTCGGCGGCGGCAACGTGCAGACCGAGCGCGGCGATCCGGGCACCTGGACCTACGACCCGGCGGCCAACGCCTGGCAGCAACTGCCGCTGGAGCGGCAGCCCACCCAGCGCGCACTGTCGCCGATGATCTACGACGAAGTCAACAAACAGGTGGTCCTGTTCGGCGGGGACCGGCTCGACCAACTGCTGAGCGACACGTGGACGTTCGACGGCCGGAAATGGGAGGAGAAGAAGCCGGCCACGGCGCCCGGCCCGCGCGGCGGCCACGCCCTCCTCTGGCTGCCCCGCGCCAAGCGGGTGTTGCTCTTGGGCGGGTACGGTTACGACTCGGCCGTGGGCTACTATCCGGCCGTGTATCGCGACCGGCCGCTGGAGGCGTGGACTTTCGATGCCGCGGGCGAGCGGTGGCAGCTCGTCGCCGCGTGGTCCCAGGATTGCCCGCCGGCGCGGGCCCCACACCCGCTGCGGGCGGCGGCCGGGGGCGACGACCTGCTCGCGGTGGTCGCCGGCCCGACCTGGCTGTGCAAGCTGGACGTGACCGGGCCCGATCGAGTTGCGGCCGAGGACCTGGCCGTCAGGCCGGGCACGGTCGAGCGCCGCAAGCAGTGGTGCGACCCGCAGTGGTACCGGCAGGCCCCGCCGGCCGACGCGGCCCGGACCGCCGCCGAGTTGGACACCCTGCCCGTCAACCGCTGGGTCATGCGCAGCCCGCCCCGCCGGCCGGGCTATAACGTGGACTGGGGATCGGCGGTCTACGACCCGCACCACGATCTGATCCTGCGGTTCTCGGGCGGCCACTGCGCCTATAGCGGCACGGCGCCCCAGGTCTACGACGTAAAGACCGATCGCTGGTCGATCCCCTTCGCCCCCGAGATGCCCCTGGAGTTCTGTTCCAGCAACGATCAGGTCCCCGGGGAGTGGAGTTTCACGGGCAGCCCGTGGATGAGCGGCCACACCTACAAGACCACCGGTTACGAGCCGCAGTCCAAGACGCTGGTGTTCGCCGCCCGCGGTTACACGTACTTCTTCGATCCTGCCCAGGGCCGCTGGTCCCAGGCTGCGAAGCCCAGCCCCTTCCGTGCGAACATGTACGTGACTACGCTCTGCACCACACCCCGGGGAGTCGTGGCTTGGGCCGAGCATACGCCCAGCGAGACGGGCCTGTTTCTGCTGGCCGCCCGGACGCGCCAGTGGAACAAGCTGCCCCTGGCGGGCACGCTGCCACGGGTCTCGGCCGACGAGCACGGCATGGCCTACGACAGCCGGCGCGACCGGCTGCTGTTGCTGAGCGGCGCGGACAAGCTCAAGGGCGACGTCATGGCCTACGACATGAAAAGCGGCGCGGCCCGCTGGCTCGGCGCCGCCGGCAAGGGCCGCTCCGGCGTCCGCTCGCGAGAAACCATTTACCTTCCGGAGTACGACGCGGTGCTGATCGGCAACACCATCGCCGACGACGACGGCGAGCGGCTGTGGCCGCTCTACGACTGCCGCAAGAACGCCTGGTTCGGTGTGCGTCTGGGCGGCGAGGGCCCCATCGGCAAGGACGGCTCGATGGTCTCGCTGGGCCTGATGTACGATCCCGCCCGCAAACTGGTCTGGGCCGTGGACCAAACCAATCGGGTCTTCGTGCTGAAGCTCGATCCCCAGGCCGGGCCGTGGAAGAAATTGGAGTAGCCGACTGCGTCACAAGCCCCCTCTCCCGCGTGCCGCCGCGGCACGATTGGGAGAGGGGCCGGGGGGTGGCACTGGCTTGCCAGTGCTTGTGCCGGGAACTGGCGAGACGCGAGTGGCACCCGGCTGCGCGCCCTGGCCCTCTCCCGGAGGGAGAGAGGACCGGAGGGCATCGTACTACACTACCGTAACGCTAACGCTGGGCCCGGCCGCCAAAGCCTCATTCCCCGCCGAATCTACGGCCGTTCCCGCAGCGATGGAAATGGCCAGCGTCCCGCTGCCGGTGATGTGGCTGATGGTCACCGTGCGGGTTGCCCCCTTGCCCGGGCTCACGGAAACCTTGGCCTTGACCGTGCCGGTCGTAATGAGCTTCACGTTGGCGGCCGTCAACGTGCTGTGGCCGAAGGCGCTGTCGGTGTAGGTCACGGTAAAAGAAACTGGGCCGCCGGTCGTCGTCGCGACCGAAGGGGCGCTGATGGAGACCGCCGGGCCGGGGGCGCCGGGAAGCGGGACGGAGACTTGCGCCAGGTAGTAGTCCGTTTGTATGATGTTCAGGTGCGAGTCCAATTGGTCGGCCCTTCGCAGCCCCATGAAAAACGCTTCAGTGGCGCTCAGGACGAGCGTCGGGTAGAGCATCTCGTTCTTCAAGGGGTTGGTCTGCCGCAGCACGGTTCGCGTGGTCCATCGCGCAGCGTTCTTCACCGCCCAGCGAATCTGTCCGGCGAATTCGTCGGCCCCGGCCGCGCCGAAGTGTTGCGAGGCGTAATCGGAGAAGGCGATGTTCGGCCGGTCCTGGGCGTCGAACACCAGGTCGGGGGCGAACCCCGTGAAGCGGGGGCCGTCTCCCGCCACGTAGCCGTCCGGCGCGCTGGCGACCGTTTCGGTGCTCCAAGTGCCGTCGGCCCGAAGCTGGTGGTATACGAGCTTGGCATAGCTGGCCGAGCCGGTCGGGACGCGCTGGATAAAGAACTCGGCAATGCCGATCTCCCCCTTGGGCCCCACCGCGATGCAGGCCCCCGCCCCGCCGTCGGCAGAGTTGCCGGCGGGACGGTCGACGATCTGCGTAGTCCAGGTTCCCGAGGCGTTGGTGGCGCAGACCAGCTCGCTGTACTCGTCCAAAACTCCGTTATGCCCCGTGCTGTTGATCTCCGGCACGTACGCGATGTACGCGTGGTTCTCGGCGTCCAGCGCAAGGGAAACGTAACGGCGGTATCCGGCCGAGAAGTAGTCGTAGGTGGTGATCGAGGCCTGGGCGGCCGCCTGCTGGATCACCCAACTGCCCGAGGCGTTGGTCCCGTAGATCAGGCGGCCCGCCTGGCCCAGAGAAAGGCCGTCGCCGCTGCCCACGGTGGCCGCAAAGTGCAGCGAATTGTCGCTGCCGATTGCGCTTGCAAGGTGGAAAATTCGCTCGGGGCCCGACGTGCCCAGCGACACGCTCTCGACGAGCTGCCAGCCGGCCGTGCCGCGCCGATAATGGTCCACGCTGCCGCCGTCGGCCACGAGCACGTGGGGCGTGCCGTCTGAGGCAAACAGCAATTGAGCCTGATCGTCTGCGCGAGGGCGCATGACACCTGCGATCTCGGGCGTAAACGCCGGCCCCACTTTCTCGGCAGTGAATTGTCCGGAGGCGTCCCGCACCCGGTAATAAAGGACCTGGTCGATGTACAGCAGCTCGGCGAGACTGCCGTCCGGGGCGAACACCGCGTTGCCGAAACCCTCCCCCCCCAACTGCACTGTGTCCGCTGCCTGGACGATGTGCGCAAGGTCCGTTAACACGATGGTGGCAGTCGCCGTATTATTGCCCGGCTTCGGGTCGGTGACCCCCGGCGGCGGCGTCACCGTTGCCGTGTCCGGGATGTCGCCGGTGGCCGTTGGGCTGATCGTGGCCGACACGACATACAGGATGTGACTGCCGGAAGCTAGGGTTACCGTGTCGTTCAGATTGCCGCTGCCGGAATTCGCGCCCGTTGCCCCGCCGTAGTTGATGCCCTCATAGCTCACGTTGGTCAATGCAACCGGGAAAACGTCGGTCACTTTGATCCCGGTGGCATTGTTGGGCCCGGCGTTGGCCACGTACATGCTGAAACTGATCGCATCGCCGGCCAGCCTGCTGAACTGGGAGCTGCTAAAGCTGATCTGCAGGTCGGCCTTGGTCGGGCTCGCGGCCGCGTGGTGAACGATCATGTCAGACAAGCCATGCCCAACCGACAGCAGCCTCCGGTCTTCCAGCGGCTCCAGGCGAAGATGGCGGAGGAGGCCCGAGTGAGAGGAACGAGGCCTCTTGCGAGAGTCCCGCGGCAACTTCCGGCGCAGCGATTTCCTGAACGGTGCGAGCAGACCCATGGCAAGCACTCCTTCCCAAGATGAAAAATGCTTCAGGACGGGCCGGCGAAAACGATCGAGAGTTCCAAAACGATCCACACACCCTGTGTGTGGGCCGCGCGTTCGTGCAATACGAGCAGCCGAAGGGAGGCCGCCCGAAGGTGTTGCTAACTCAATGTATTCTACTACGCCGCATCGATCTTCACAATAAACCGGATTGTGGGGAATGCTCAGAATGCCTCCTCGCCTGGTGGTTGCGGATGCAGGAGGAGCCAAGAAGTGGCGCGGCTGGGTGCGTGAAACATGGGCGGAGAGCGGTGGCCGTATCGCCGGCGAGCAATCCGGGCCAAATTCATGGCTAGCGGTCGCCGACAATTAGTAAGAGCCGGGCGTGTCGCTTGTATTGGCCGAGAACACAAGGACTACTCGGCCGTCAGGGCCACTACTTTGCCGTCGGCCAGGCCGACAATTAGCCTGGTCTTGTGCCAGGCCAGGCAAGCGATGTCCTGGGGCAACTGCCGCCGGGCCTTGACCTGGCCGGTCTTGGCCATGACCTCGACGGCGCCGCCCCAGTAGCCCACGGCCGTCAGGTCGCCGGCGGTGGCCGTCCACTTCGCGATGCGGCTGGGCGGCAGCGGCTTGCCGGTGTTTGCACCGGACACTGGCGAGACGCCAGTGGCACCCGGCGAGACACCAGTGGCACCCGGCGGCAGATTGGCGTGAGGGAGCGTTTTTGGATCCACGACCGGGGGCTTGGGAATGACCGGCGCCGCAGCGGCCTGTTGCCCAACGATCTTGCCGCTGGCATCGAGCGTGGTCCGCGACCCGTCGATCGTGGCCACGACGATCTTCTCGCCGTCGGCTTGGATCGCGGCGGCCCGATCGGGCAAGACGGTCTGCCAGGCAATGGCCGCCTCTTTGGGCTCGGGCCGGGGCATGTTGGCCGCCGCGATGCGGCTGTTGGCCGGCGGCGTGGCGGGCACCAGCGGCTCCAGGCCGGCCACGATTTCCAGCAGCGTGCCCACCGCCTCGCTCAGCCCTTGGGCGTCGTTGGCCACCAGGGTGACCGTTTCCAGGCGCCGGCCCAGCGGATACAGGTGCCAGCCAATCATACCGCGTCCGCGTCCAGGGACGGCGTCGTTGACCAGGTATGGCATGAGGTTCGGAAGCTGGGGATGCCATTTGCCGGCCTGGGCGACGACGGCCACCAGCGGATTGTTCTGCGAGTTGCCGATCAGGATGGCCGGCCCCGGCAGGTCGTAACCGTTTGCCAGCGGGCCGCCGGCGCCTCCGCCGTAGGAGGTCCAGGTCCGCGCCTCTGCCTGGCTCAGCTCGCGGGTTTTGACGGCCGAGGCGTCGACGATCGTGCAGTGCACGTCGTAGGGCTCGAGAATCTGGGCCAGGCGCTTGGCGGCCGCGGCCACGTCCTCGCCGGCGCCCTTGACGATCGTGAATGCCTTGTGCGACTGGAAGAGGTCGTAGATCGTGTTGCGGTCGGGCAGGAACAGCATGGCCCGCGGCACGGCGCCCGCGGCGGCCCCGCAGACCGCCGCCGGCCGGTAGATGAAGGTGTTGCTGCTTTCGCTATTGTTAAGCAGTTCCTTGACCGTAACTTTCCATTGCCCGGCGGGGTCGTTGGCGGCCAGCGGCAGGGCCAGCTTCAAGAGGCCCTGGTCCGAGGCGCGGTACAGGTCGTAGCGGACCTCGCCCAGCGGATCGGTCAGCCTGATTTGCATGGGCGCCGTGCCGGCCAGCAGGCCGCCTTTGGTGTCCAGCAGGGCGGCCCCGACTTCGACCGCGATGGGGTCGGCGTCGCGCGAGAAATCGGCCGAGACCACCGGCGGCGCGACCTGCACGCCGCCGATCGTGCGGGCCGCCAGGGCGAACACGCGCATCTGCCCCGCCCCGAAGCGGAACTTGCCCGTGGCGCCGCTGGGGTCCAGCTCGGCACAGGGGCCGCCGCGCACCGCGTCGTAGACCGTGCGGCCGGCGGTGGGCAGTTTGATGGCCGCTTCCACGGCCCGCAACGGCATCGCCGGGTTGGCGGTGGGCGTGAAGTTGACGGCGAACAGGTAATCGATCTCGCCGCGGGTCTGGCGGGCGGCGGCCAGGCCCGGCGCATCGGTCTCGAAGGCCGGCCGCAGGCCGCGCTGCCGCAGGGCGGTCCGCAGCGCCTGGGCCGCCGGCTGCACGGCGCGGGCCACGGCGTCCAACGACAGCAGCCGCTCGTTGGCTTCCTGCTTCTGGCGGCCGTCCTGGATGCGGGCCAGTTGCTCCTTGGCCGCGGCAAACCAGCTCTGGTTGGCGTTGCCGATCTTCACGGAGCCGGCCATGGGGACCGTGCAATCGTCGGTGACCAGGACCGCGCCCCCGGCGGCGGCGAAGCCTTCCAGGCCGGCCTTCACCGCCGGGTCCAGGTAATGCACGGCGGTCAGGACCACCGCCTTGTGATTGGCCGCCACGGTGCCGTCGATCACGTCTTCATCCAGCACTACCGTGGCCGGGTACTGCGTCATTTTCGCCGCCAGGTAGATCTGCGCCAGCTTTTCCCACTGCTCGTCATAGCGGTCCGAGCGGTCTTTTCCCATGGCGTACTCGGCCGACGACTTGGAATATAGGATGGCCACGTCGCCGCGGGTGATGGCATTGCGGGCGAAGATCGGCCCCAGCGACAGGAACACCTTGTTGGCCTCGACGATGCCGTCCGTGCACGGCTGGGCGGCCGGGTTCCAAGGCGACATGGGCGGCGTGCACACGCCCTGGATGCCGGTGGCGAAGCACACGTAGTGCTCCGCGCGGAACTGCTCGCTGGTCTGGCTGAACCACTCGGGCAGGTACCACGTCGGTTTCTGCATCTGCCGCGGCAGGGCGAACTCCAGGTACCACACCGGGTTGAGCGTGCGCAGGCCGTAATCGTCGTAGCCGCCATGGCCGCAGATGACCGGCAGGCTGCGGGCCACGTTGAAATAATACCCGTCGGCCAGGGCGTTCCACCCATACTGGCTTTGCGTGACGGAGAGGAAGCCGGGTTTCATCTTCTCCAGGGCGTAGCGCGCCTGGCGCCAGAAGGCGTCCATGTAACCGAGCTTGAAGTCGGCGGCGCGGATCCATCGGGCCAGCGATTGGGGATTGTTCACGTCGACCTGGTCCTGCCAGATGGGCTCCGCGCCCAGGGCCCGCTGATAGGCGGCCCGCTGGGCGGGCACGTCGGCGGCCGTGAACTTGCCGCTGTGCGGGTGCTTGACCCAGGTCAGGCCGGGCTCGTCGTGCAGATGGGCCCCGATGGCGTTGCCCCAGGTGCGAAAGGCGTATGCGCGGACCATCACCCGTTGCACGGCGCCGCCGGTAGCGTAGGGGTCGGACCAGTCGCACTCGGCCCGCCCGTCGTGCTGGTGCATGCCGCCCATCAGGCAATTGCCCATGAAGTCCAGCCCGCCGCGAACCATGTAGTCCGTGGGCGGCTGGGTGTTCAACAAGAGGTTGTAGCCCAGGCCGTCTTCGCCCATCAGGCCCTGCTGCTCCTTGTCGGCCCCGCTGGCCCAGTGCACGACGCGGTAAGTGCTCCGGCGGACGTGACTGTAGACTTCGATGCGGGCCGTGGCCGCAGTGCCGTAAGCGGCCGCCTCGAGCGTATACTTCCCCGGCCGCAGCAGCCGGGCGTCGATCGAAAGGTGCTCGGTGGCGCAGGCGGTTTTCCCCTCCACCGCCACCGGGGTCAAGGGGAACGTGAAGACCAGCCGGCTGCCGTCGTCGCCGCGAACGGTGAGCGTCAGATCGGCGGCCGCCAGCGGCTGCGCGTCGTTGCGGAGCACGGCGACGGCCACGCTCTCGTTGGTCTGGTACGCCACGCGATCTTGCGGCAAGAGCACTTTCAGCTCGGCCGATCGCAACTGTGCCGGCAGGGCCGTCAACAGCAGCACGACGATTCCCTTGGTCATAGTCATTTTCTCTCCCCTTGAAGCGTCTAACTCAACGAAAGGTTTCCCCCACGCCACGGTAGCAGGCACACGGAGCGTGGCGTGCTACTTTCCACGCCGTAAACGGTTGCGGCAGGCCGCATGCACGGCCAGTGTAACATGCCGGCCTGGGGGATAGCAATAATTTTTTTCCGCCCGCGGCGGGGCATCAGTTTCCGCAATTCCTTGACGGGAAGAGAGAACGGGATTGTCGATCGCGCACACTCCGTCTGGACTGCGGCTTTTATGCCGTAAACAGGTATCGTATACTGGGCATCGGCTCCACGCGGCGCAGGGCCGTGCGCTGGGTGCCACTGCTGGACAAGCCAGCAGTGTCGAACCACCGTCGTGCGCACCACTGCTGGACAAGCCAGCAGTGGCACCCCCAAAATCATAAAGTCCAGTCTGAGTGAAGCACAACGCTAGTTTGGCGAGGCCCGTGGGCGTTCACCCCCAGACAAGGCCCTGTCCAGCCTTCATTTCCACCGGAGTTTCCGGCCATGATTCTCCATTTCGTTTTTCGGTTTCTTGCCGCGGCAACTCTTTGCGTCGTGTGGTCGTTGTGCCATGCCTCGGCCGGGGCCGACTGGCCGCAGTGGCGCGGCCCGAACCGCGACGGCGTCTCGGCCGAGAAGGGCTGGACCGCCCGGTGGCCCGAGAAAGGCCCTCCGGTGCTGTGGAAGGCCAAGGTCAACACCGGGCACTCCTCGGTCGCGGTGGTCGGCGCGCGCGTCTACACCATGGGCTTCCTGATGGATAAGAAGGGCCCGGACGGCAAGTACAACAAGGACGAGGACGGCAGGCGGCTGGGCACGGACATCGTCTGGTGTCTGAACGCCGGCACGGGCGACGTAGCGTGGCAACACTCGTATCAATCTGCCGGGGACGAGACCTACAGCACACCGACGGTCCACGAAGGCCGGGTCTACACGTTGGGCCGGTTCGGGCAACTCTTCTGCCTCGACGCCGCCACGGGACGCGTCGTGTGGAGCAAGAACCTGGTCAAGGATTTCGGCGGGGAGCGGCCCTATTACGGCTACGCCTGTTCGCCGCTGGTGGCGGGCGACCTCCTGGTCGTGGAATGCTGAAATGGGAGAAGGGCGGCTTTGGACACGCGCCCCTCATGGCGGCCGACGGCAAGCTGATCATTATGGACGAGCGTGGTGAGCTGGTGCTGGCCGAGGCGTCGCCCAAGGCTTATAAGGAGATGGCCCGGGCGAAGGTTCTCGACGGCCAGTGCTGGACTTGTCCCGTGTTGTGCGGAGGCCGGATCTACTGCCGCAACTTTGGCGGCGACATCGTTTGTCTGGACGTGAAGGGGCATTGAACCCAGATGGCCTTGCGGGATTCTGGGTCAGACCACAATCGCCTGCGACTGAGGGTGATCCAGGTACAGGAGCATGGTGAGATAGTCGCGCAGATTGCGCGTCAACAGGAAATGCTCGCGGATGAACTCGTGGCCGGCCTGGCCCATCCGCTGCCGCTTATCGGCATACCGCAGCAGGTAATGGATGCGGTAGGCGGCCCCGGCCGGGGAATAGACCAGGAACCCGGTGCGATAGTCGTGCACCTGCAAGGCAATGCCGCCGCAGGCGCCGCCGATAACCGGCTTGGCCTTCCACAGGGCCTCGGTGACGGTCAGCCCGAAACCCTCCCGGATGGACTTTTGCAGCACCACGGTCGCCGAGCGCTACAGGGCATTGATGGTGCGATGGGCATCGGGGGGCAGCAGCAGGACTTTCAAGTTGGCGTCTTCCCCGGCCCGGTCGAGGACCTCGCGGAGGACCTCGGCGCCTTCCGGGTCGTCGTCCGCCGTACCGCCGGCCAGCGCCAACTGCATCTCCGGGTAGTAGGGTTTCAGCAGACGATAGGCCTCGATGACGCCCAAGGGGTCCTTGAAGCGATCGAACCGCGAGACCTGCACCAGCAGCGGCCGCTCGGGGTCGATGCCCAGCCGCGACAGCGTCTCCAGACGTTCCGCCTCGGGAATGGCGCAGTTCTTGTCCGACAGCGGGTCGATCGAAGGGAAGATCAAGAACATCGGGCACCCCAGCGGCCGCGCGAAGGCGGGCATCGAGAAGATCGCCGCCGCGTAGTGCGAAACGGCCTTCGCCAGGTACTGCCAGATGGCGCGGTTGGGGCGCGATGCGTCGATGTGGCAGCGCCAGATCCAGCGCGCCACCTGGCCCGGCGGCGTAAACTGCGGGAGGTAGATCGGTTGCGGGTCGTGCACGAAGACGATGTCCGCCTCCAGGTTCAGCCGCTGGGCGTTCTCCCGGTTGACCTCGTAGTGCAAATCAAAATCGCTCTTCCGCAGCGACACCGGCAGGCCCTGCAGGCCGTTGTGAAAGGCCTTGGTGACGCGGTAGAACTCGGGCGGTCCGCTGATGACCTCCCAGCGGGCATTGATCCCCAACTCCTCCAACAGCGGGACCATCCAGCCCAGGATCTCGGCCACGCCGCCGCCCAGCCGCGTGGAGTTGACGTGCACCACCCGCTTGCCCGCCACCCGCTCGGCCAGCCGGCGGAGCCGCTCCACCTCCTGGTGGCCCACGATCTCTTCGTAGCGGTCCAGGAGCCTCATGGCGCGCTCCTCGCCACCGGCAGCGCTTCGGCGGCGTAATGCCGAAAGGCTTCGACCAGCGCCTGGCGAAGCTGGCTCAGGTTCAAGAAGCTGAAGTCGATCTTCCGCAACGTCGCCACCAGGGAAGCCTCGGCGTCGCATTGCTCGAGCCAGGCCGAGAAATCGTCCGCTTGCCCCGCCGTCCGCCGCCGCGCGTCGTGGACGTGGTAGAACAGCGACCGCAACGACAGGCGCTGGACGGCCTCGGCCAGGGCCGCCGGGGTGAAGATCCGCTCGAGCGTGTCATAGGCGATCAGGTGCGATTCGACCAAGTGCAGCTCCAGCCCCGGCCGGCACCACGGCACGCGATCCAGACCCCACAACCGGTCTTCAATAAGATTGACCAGCGCCGCGCGCAGGGCGGCCGTCGACGATTCACGGTAGGGGTCTACCAGCCCCAGTTGTTCCCCCAGCATGTTATCCCCCAGAACTGTCCAGCACCAGCGGGCCAGATCGTTGGGGAATTCGTGCAGCTCGAAATGGTCTTCCAGGGCGCAACGCATCATGTGATGCTCGAGGACCGCGTCCGGCACGCTACGGATCGCCTCCAGCAGCTCGCGCAGATTCGAGCATGCCCGCCCCGTGGCGCAACGCACCAGGCTGCAATCCATGACCCGAAAAGGCTCCGCCGCTTCCATCGCCTGTTGGTCCTTTCCGCGCGGCAACCGCCGCCACTCCGTAGGTCGCCGCGAGGGGAGTTGGCCAATTAGAGTGGCACGTCCCTGAGCGCAGCGAAGGGCGTGGCGAGGTGCGAATAACCACGCCCTTCGCTGCGCTCAGGGACGTGCCACCCCCGCCGTCACCCGACATTATTGTATTGCGCGCGGCAATAGCCCCACGTCCAAGGAGCCTTGACGGGCCCCAGCGGCCGGCCAATACTTACTACGTCACCCGCAAGCAGGTGTAACGCGGCACGCATCCGCGTCGCCGGGCCTTGGCTTGTCCCGGCACGCCGGAAAGGGGGCGGAATGCAGGACAGTCGCCCGCAGCCTCCGCAGGGCGCGCTCGGTCAACCGGACGGAAGCCTCGTCTGGCGAGTCTGGGCGCCGTTGTCTGCGGCCGTGTCGTTGGTTACATTCCCGGACGGACTGCGCCGGGGAACCGCAATGGCGCCCGAGGGCGGCGGCTATTTTGTCCATCGCCAATTGCCGGTGGCCCAGGGATTACCCTATGCGTTCAAGCTGGGCGACGGCCGCGATTATCCCGATCCGGCCTCGCGCTGGCAACCCCACGGCGTGCATCGCCCTTCGGCCGTATTCTTTCCCCAGTCGTACCGCTGGTCGGACGCGGCGTGGCGCGGCGTGGCCCGCGACGAGTTGGTGATCTACGAATTGCACGTGGGGGCCTTCACGCCGGAGGGCACGCTGGAGGCGATCATTCCGCGCCTGCCGCAATTGCTGGCCCTGGGCGTAACGGCGGTCGAGCTCATGCCGGTGGCCCAATTCGCGGGCGACCGCGACTGGGGTTACGACGCGGTCTATCCTTACGCCGTGCAGAACAGCTACGGCGGGCCGACGGCCCTGCTGCGGCTCGTCGACGCCGCCCATCAGGCCGGGCTGGCGGTCATCCTGGACGTGGTCTACAACCATTTCGGACCGGAAGGCAACTACGCTGCCCGCTACGGGCCCTATTTCACCGATCGCTATCGCACGCCGTGGGGCGAAGCCGTCAATTACGACGGGCCGCAGAGCGACGCGGTGCGGCAGTTCGTGGTCGACAACGCGCGGATGTGGGTGCGGGATTTCCACCTCGACGGCCTGCGGCTCGACGCGGTGCAGACCATTTACGACGCCGGCCCGCGTCATATCCTGGCCGAGATTCAGGCCGCGGTTCGGCGCGAGGCCACACGCGCGGGGCGCCCGGTGCACGTCATCGCCGAGAGCAACCAGAACGACGTCCGCCTGATCCGCCCGTCCCGGCGCGGCGGCTGCGGGTTGGACGGCGTGTGGAGCGATGATTTTCATCACGCCGTTCACGCCCTGTTGACCGGCGAGCGAGACGGCTATTACATGGATTTCGGGGAACCCGCACAGGTCGCCAAGGCCCTGAACGAAGCGTTCGTGTACGACGGCTGTTACAGCGCCTTTCGCCGCCGCCGCCACGGCAGCCGCGCGGGCGCCACCGATCGCACGCGATTCGTGGTCTGCATCCAGAACCACGATCAGGTGGGCAATCGCGCTTTGGGCGACCGCTTGGGCGCGCTCGTGGCCCCCGCCGCGCAGCGGCTGGCCTGCGGCTTGCTGTTGCTCTCGCCCTGTGTGCCGCTGGTGTTGACAAGCGAGCCACAATACCTCCTTTGTCACACTGCGATGAGTTTGCCTACAGGTGCCTGACGGCTGATACCGTCCTGGCCATGGTTCATGGTAAACGGACCTTGGTTCGCGAGCAAGCTCATCAACCTGTGCCGTCGCCGCCAGCTCCAAGTTGCCTATCCGCCAAAGAACCACCATCGCCCATTGCGGCCCGAACTTCGTTGCCGGGCCATGCTATAAGTCACGATAGACAAGGCGGGCAAGATCCGGGGCCATTCATTCGCGACGAGCCGTGGAGAGGCTTGCCCGTTCATCTGGTCGATCGCCGCTCCAGCGCGGCGATCCGCGAGAGGTTCTTCGCGTCGCGATGGTGGATCTTGCAGGCCGCGTCATAGGATGCCGTGGTTTTCGTACACACCAGCGTGTGCGGGCTCCCGCGGTGTTCCGTAACATGGGTGCAATCGCAACGGTCACGGTCAATGATGTTGTGCAGGTGGCGGCGGCGTTCCTTGGCAAGCGGAAAGCGGGCTTCCCGCCGATCCGGATCGGCCAGAAACTCGCTTAGCGCGCCGCAGTCCCGGCAGTTGCACGACAGTTTGGCGGCGCGGCGGTAATCGGCCGGCTTTTGCGGGGCCTGGGCCGTGCGGCGTTCCAGTTCGCGGCGGCACGCGGCAAGCCAACGCGAAATCGCCCCGTCGGCGGACCGTTTGGCAAGCTGCCGCTCCAGAGCGAAGATCGCCGCCAAGTGAGCGCCGGTCAAGTCGTACTTGTCGGACGCAAGCGCGTGGTCCAGCAGCCGCGAGAGCGGCTCCTCGGCGCCGACGGCGATCATTGCCGCGACCAGCGAACCGAGCACGGCCCCCCGACAGACTTCCTGAAGTTGCCACTCATGGTCGTGCCGCTTCGTGTCGAATGCCTCCAGCGCCTCAACCGAGCGCTCGGACAACCGCCGGCAGACCTCGATGCGCTCGGAATTCTTGTCGCGCTGGACACAGAGCGTCCGCAGAGTCGCGGCGTTTCGGGCGACGGTCGCGGCCGTCGCGGCTCCGAGCACCGTTGCGAGTTCCCCCTCGAAACTGGCCCAACCGTGCCGCGTGCAGAACTCGGCGAACGACCGATCGAGCTTGATGGCGGCATCGGCGGGGATTACCACCAGGAGGAACCGGCGGACGAGCTCAGGGTCGTCCAACTGGAAGAGCAGCTTCGCAAAGACACTGCGGTCCACGCCCTCCGGCTTCTGCCGCCAATAACCGCGGCCCCCGGCGTTCCACGAGTCGATAATCGCCGAGGCGAACGACAGACACTCGCGACGCAGGCCGTCGCGTTCGGCCTTCTTTGCGCGCTTGAGCCGTTTGACCATCGCCTCTAGGCCGCCGATCGACGCCTCGGTACCGGCGCCGGAGAGGACCTGAAAATGCCTGCTCCGCGGCCAGATGACCACCGCGGCCCGGTGGTACCACCGATCGAGCGTCATGCCCTCGTTGCCCGTGTAGCCCTCGAAGTCCTCCTGGCTGGGCTCCGCGTCGTCCAGCGCCGCGTCGGCGACGATCTCGTCCTCGTCGAGATGAATCTCGCCGAGCTGGACCTTCTTGCCGTGCCGGTCCGACCAGTGATCCGCCGACAGGCTGGACTCGAAGATTTCGCCCATCTCGTAGTCGCCGCCCGTCTCGTCGTAGTCTTCGTCGTCTTCGTCGTCGGACCGATGATAGCGGCGGCCGCGGCCGTACGAGTAATCCTCACAACCTCCTTCGGCGGATCCGCTTTGCCACAACGTGACCAAGGCGAGATGTGCCACGCAGTCGGCTTGCTCGGCTGCCTCGAAGAGCACTTCCGCGCGGGCCCGATCGACCCCTTTCAGCGTGTCGATCGAGAGGCCCGCCTCCGAATAGCGATGATCGAGCGTCACGGCGAGCTTCGGAGGACCGTCGGTGCGGCCCCACTGGCCGAGCAGCTCGCCGACCGCCGCGGCGGTCTCGCCATACGACGGGGCCGCGATCCGCTTCTTGCCGCGCGTGCCGGCGAGCGTGAGATTGTAGGTCAGACACAGGCGGAAGCCGCTCTTCACCGGGCGGACTTCGTGCTGGCAGTCGGCGTAGAACGCGGCATAGCTCAGCTCGTGCCCCGACGCCGCGCCGGCGAAGGCGATCTCGTGCCGGCGGCCGGCGTGCGAGACAATCAACTCGCCCCCTTCGTGTGCTCCAGGCAAGATGATGGCCAGTGTGGCCACCATCCGATCGAGCTTCTCGCCGTCGCGGTGCGGCAGGAAGAAGCCGCCTTTTTCGTACATGAGCAACTCGTAAAGCTCGGCCGAGAGCTTGTGGCCTTCAAGCCCCAACGCCTCTTGCACGTCCTTTACGATGGAGGCGACAAGATCGTCCCATTTGGGGTTGGTCAACCGGAACTTGTCCGGGTCGAGCGTCCACGACCGCCGCACCGAGGTATCGACCACGGTTTCCCTCCCCTTGCCAAACGGCGCCTGGCGGCAGAGCTTGATCAGTTCGCGGGCCTGGGTCTTCGTCAGCGGCAGCCCGATCCGGCCCAGCCCCGGCACTTCCAATCCCGGCAGCGTCAAGGGGCGATCGCCCCATGTGCAAAAAGCCCCCGGCCGATCGACGCCGGCGAGTGCTTCGAGCAGTTTGTCGTGAATGCGCGGTTCCTTCTTTGCCTTTACCATGAAGACGCCTTTCAAGAGCATCGCTGGGGCCGCAACAGGATTCCGCTCGCATTCTAATTCACCCCGCCAACGGCGGCAACCCTTTGAAGCATTCTCCTTTTTGTCTGCTCGAAGAGATCGACCTTTGCCTGTGTACGGCGTTTAGGCACTGTCCCGCAAAAGACTGCTGACCGACACGCGGCCGTCCCTTCAGCGATCGGTTCGCGGATTGGGAGTTGTCAATGCGGACGGATACGGAACGCCAGGCGCGCCGCGACGATGTCTGTGCAACCGGCGTAGCCGCGCGAGTTCCTCGGCGTCCGCCCAGATGATGAATCGCCGATAGGCCAGCGTCACCTTACGGACATGCACCCAGCCTTTCCGACACCAACCGCGCAGTGTCTGAGAGGGAATCTCCAGTTTCAGGGCAAGTTCCTCCAACCACCACTCGTTCGGCTTGTGGAAGCCCGCGTCGATGGCAGCATCCCGGTGCGGCCGCCTGGTGAGACCTTGGCGAGAGAGCATCGACCGCACGGTCCCCGCGTTGAATGGGTGCCCGCGCTGCGGTGAGTGGAAGCCCTCGGCATTGAGTTGCTGTGCGATCTCCTCCGCGGGATGGCCGGCATCCCGTAGGTCCTTCAGCCGACCGATCAGTCGGTCATGATCGCGAAGGTCCGTATAGCGAGCCACGGAGCGATGTATCTCGTGCTGGCTCGTATAGCCGCCGATCCAATGGATCGTCACATCGACGACTTCCGTCTTCCCCTGGGCATGCACCACCACTTTATCTCTGTTGGAAACGCTCGTATTCCTCCTGGGCCTTGCGCTCGCCCAGCAGGGCCTGTTCCCAATGCCGCTCCAGTTCCCGCACCACCAGGCGATTTTCCGGTTCCACGGCGTCGTACTGACGCCGGGCGCGCTGCGTCTTGTATTGCGCGCGTTCCAATTCTTGTTGCCAGTGTTTCTCCAGCCGCTCTTGTTCCCGCTGGATCTTCGCTTCCGCGTACAGCGCCAACTCCAGTGACGCCGGTTCTAACGCCTGCAACACTTGACGAGCGACCAGATCATCCACGACGCTGGCCGACAGGTTCTGTCCCGACAGTTACCGACCGCCGGATCATCAAGGCGGCAGCCATAAATCGGAGAAGTTGGACTACCGCGGTATCCTACGTACATTCGCCGGCCACATCGCGCGCACCTCACTAACCCTCCCAACAGAGTCGGTCCTTCACGAGGAGCACCGCGCGTCTCGAATTGCGAGGCGTTTTGCTTCAGCCGCTCTTGGTTCGCCAGGTAATGTTGCCAGGTAATGTAAGCCGGGAATACGTCGTGAAGAAGCACCCGCCACTGTTCCATGGGAAGTCGGGTCTGGCCGGTGCCTGGCCGACCGGGAATCTTCCGCCGCGGATCGACGAGAGAGCGGCCATAGGCGTAGGCTCCGGCATACTGGGGATGACGCAAGATGCGGTGCAGTGTGGACGGGGTGGGCTCGCGCCACTCCAACTGTCCCTGGTTGGGACCGTAAGCGAGCCGGACGGGGATGCGGATTCCATTCTTGCGCAAGTACCAGAATACCTGCCGTCCCGTGCCCAGTTCCTCGAATTTCTCGAAGATCAACCGGATGACCGCTTGAACCTGCTCATCCGGATCGAAGATCACTTCACCCGACGGCTGACGGAAATAGCCCGTCGGCTGCCGGCCGAGCAGCTCACCCCGTTCGGCTTTGTTCCATTTGCCTTCTGTCAGGCGAGTCCTGATGAGGTGCAGCTCGGCTTCGCTCATGGTCCCCTTGAGTCCCAACAGCAGACGATCATTGTAATGGCCCGGATCGTACAGTCCATCCAGATCCGCCAGCAACGAGCCGAATACCGCGCACAACTCCAAGAGGTGGTGCCAGTCTTTCGAGCACCGCGCCAAGCGACTCATGTCGATGCCCAGCACAAGGCCGACGTGGCTCAGGCCGATTTCGGCCAGCAGTCGTTGAAAGCCGGCGCGGTTTTCCGCCGTAGCGCCACTCTGGCCGAGATCGTCGTCGATCACCAGCACGCGATCCTGCGGCCAACCGAGGGCCACTGCCCGGTCAGCCAACTTGTACTGTAGCTCGGTCGATTCGTGATGCTCCACCACCTGGCGGGGCGTAGACTGCCGGACGTACACGACGGCCAGCTTTTCCAGATGATGTCCCTGAATCTTGCTCGAAACGTACGCCGGAATCGCCCGACGCGACGCAGGGCCAGTTTCCGGATCTCGATCAATTGTCCTCATGCGGCACCCCCTTTCTTTCGTCTGGGGGACGCACTTGCTGGACGACCATCCGTCCCAGCGCATGGAGAATCGCCTGGCGATTGCCTGGCGGAGCCTCCATCCAGAGGTGCCGCAGCGGAACTCGCTGACCTATGGACGGGGGGGTAGACGGTCCTTTCCGGTTTCTGGCATTGGTTTCCTCCTTGAACCAGTTCCTTCCGGCGCTGATACCAGCGTGCCAGCGCCAACAACGCAGAAACGGCCACTATAGGCCGATCTGGTCCTTTGGCACAAGATGTATTTTCCTGTGCAGTCTGTTTCCCATGTTTTCATGGGCGAGGAGTACGGCGAGCGGCGGCCCTTTCCCTTCTTCTGCTCGTTCGACGATCCGCTGGTCGTCGAAGGGGTGCGCGTCGGCCGGCGTCAGGAGTTCGCCGCCCTGGATTTTCGGTGGGGCGTAGATATTCCCGATCCCCAGGACTACAAGACCTTCGCCGCCGCCAAGCTGGGCTGGGCATGGCCGGAAGGCTCGGCGGAGGCGCAACACCGGCAACTGTATCAAGACCTGCTGGCGGCCCGCCGTCGTTGGCCGGCCTTGCGCGACCGGCGGCACACAACGGCCCGCGTGCTGGGCGACCCCCGCTCGACCGATCGCGCGGACCAGCCCGCTTTGCTCCTGCTCCAGCGCGGCGGCGACGACGGGCTCCTGGCCGTGGCGAATCTCACGCCGCAGAACATGTCGATAGCCGCGCTGAATCTTGACGGCAGGCAACTGTTGCTGAGCACGGAAGATGCCCGTTACGGAGGCGAGCGAAATGTATCCGGCACACTCCGTGTGCCGCGTTCTGCCATCGGCACACGGAGTGTGCCGGATACAATGTCTCTCCCAAAGGGAGAGGGCACGCTGCCCAAAGCCCACAGCTCACAGCTACTCCCCCACGAGCTGCTCGTCTTCGACCGAAGCGGAGGACGGCCATGGGCGACCTCGCCGCTTGGGCGCAGTGGGCTGCACAATCCGTGGCGCAGACGGTCGGCAGCCGTCGTTGCCGGCCCACGGCCACATACCGCCTGCAGTTCCAGCCGGGGAAATTGACGTTCCACGACGCAGCCGGCATCGTGCCCTACCTGGCCGAGTTGGGCGTCAGCCACCTTTACGCCTCGCCCTACCTGAAAGCCTGCGCGGGAAGCGCCAACGGATATGCCATCGTCGATTACGGGCAACTGAATCCCGACCTGGGCGGCCCGCACGACTATCGGGCGCTGGTCGAAGCCTTGCACAGCCGGGCGATGGGCCAGATTCTGGACGTTGTAAGCAATCACATGAGCGCCGCGCCCGCCGAAAATCTGTGGTGGAACGACGTGCTCGAGAACGGCCCCGCCGCACCGCACGCCGCCTACTTCGACATCGATTGGCGCCCCGTCAAAGAGGAGCTGCGCAGCAGGATTCTGTTGCCCATCCTGGGCGATCAGTATGGGCAGGTCCTCGAATCGGGCCAGTTGACGCTGGAGTATGGGGAGGGGGCCTTTTTCCTGCGCTATTTCCAGGCGATGCTGCCCATCGACCCGCGGACTTACCGGGCCGTGCTGACGCCCGGGCTGGATGCGCTGAAGGAAAGCCAGCCCGCCGATTCCGAAGAAGTCCGCGAATTGGAGAGCATCGTCACCGCCCTGGAGCACCTGCCCGAACGATCGCAAACCGACCCCAATAGCATCGCCGAACGGCAGCGCGAGAAGGAAGTGATCAAGGGCCGGCTGCGTGCGCTGACCGATCGCGCGGCGGCCGTCGCCGAATTCATTCGCCGCAACGTGCAGGAGCTCAACGGGACGCCCGGCGACCCGCACAGTTACGACGGCCTGGACAAACTGCTCGATGCCCAGGTCTATCGCCTTTCGCACTGGAAGGCCGCCGCCGATGAGGTCAATTATCGGCGTTTCTTCGACATCAACGAGCTGGCGGCCGTGTGCATGGAGACCCCCGAGGTCTTCGCCGAAAGTCACCGCCTGGTATTCGACCTGCTGGTCCGCGGCGACGTGGATGGGCTGCGGATCGATCACATCGACGGTCTGTACGAGCCCATCGAGTACCTGCGGCGGTTGCAGCGCGACTACCTGCTGGCCCTGGGCCGGGCGCAACTGGAAGAGCGACGGACGACGGACCCGGCGTTTCCGTCCGTCGTCCGTCGTCCGTCGTCCGTCGCTCCTCCGCCGTCAGTCGAGGGCGGCCCGCCGCCGTGGACCGACATCGAGCCGGCGTTCCTGCCCGCCGTGACCGCCTTGACCTGCACCGACCGCCGGGCGCTTCCGCTCTACGTGGTGGTGGAAAAGATACTCGGCGCCGATGAAACCCTGCCCGAACAGTGGCTGCTCGCCGGCACGACGGGCTATGATTTTCTGAATGCCGCGGGCGGGCTGTTCGTCGATCCGGCCGGGCTGGCCGAGCTGGCCAATGTCTATAGCCGCTTTATCGACCAGCGGCTGGCTTTCCGCGAGGTGGCGCAGAAGTCGAAGCTGCTGATCCTCCGCACGGCCATGGCCAGCGATCTGCAACTGCTGGCCCACCGGCTCAGTCGCATTTCCGAGCGCCACCGGCGCTCGCGGGATTTCACGCTCAATACGCTGTGGGTTGCACTGCGCGAGATCCTGGCCTGCTTTCCCGTCTACCGCACGTACATTCGCCAAGGTTATGTTTCCGATCGCGACCGGCAGGTCCTGTGCCGTGCGGTGGCGCAGGCCAAGCGCCGCAACCCGGCCACGAATGCCGCCGTGTTCGACTTCATCCGGGACGTGCTGCTCCTGGAAGGTCCGCCCGATCTGGACGAAGCCGGCCGCCACGAGCGGGAGTTGTTCGTGGGCCGCATGCAACAAGTGACCAGCCCGGTAATGGCCAAGGGGGTCGAGGACACGGCCTTCTACCGCTACTTCCCCCTGGCGTCGCTGAACGAGGTGGGCGGCGATCCGGCCCGCGGCGCCACGTCGCCGGAAGAGTTCCATCGCCACAATCTGGCGCGGCAGGCGGCCTGGCCGCAGTCGCTCGTGTGCACGACCACGCACGACACCAAGCGCAGCGAAGACGCCCGTGCGCGGATCAGCGTGCTTTCGGAAATCCCGCACCTGTGGCGCAAGGCCGTGAACCGCTGGGCCCGGCTGAATCGGCTGCACCGCCGCGAGGTGGACGGCCAGCCGGCCCCCAGCCGCAACGACGAATACCTCTTTTACCAGAGTTTAGTCGGCGTGTGGCCGCTCGCGCCTCACCAGGGCCAAGACCTGGGCGAGTTGGCGGCGCGCATGGCGGCTTACATGGAGAAGGCCACCCGCGAGGCAAAAGTCCACACGAGCTGGATCAATCCCGATTCGCAGTACGACGCGGCGGTCCGCGACTTCACGGCCGCCGTGCTGGCCGAGGAACCCAAGAACCGCTTCCTGGCCGAATTCCGCCGCTTTCACGAACAGGTCGTGAATTGGGGCCTTTACAGTGGGCTGGCGCAAACGCTGTTGAAACTGACTTCGCCCGGCGTGCCCGACATCTATCAGGGCCAGGAACTATGGGACTTCAGCCTCGTCGATCCGGACAATCGCCGGCCGGTGGATTTTGCCGGGCGGCGAAAACTGCTGGCGAGACTCCGAAAGGACGCCGGCCGCCATGACCGATCGTTATTGCCGTTGGCCCGCCAGCTTGCCGCCAACCCGCGCGACCCGCGGCTCAAGCTGCTGGTGACCTGGCGCGTGCTCCAACTCCGCCGGCAACATCCCGACCTGTTCCAGCTTGGCGATTATGTCCCGCTGGCTGTCGAAGGGGCGAAGGCCCGGCACCTGTGTGTCTTCGCGCGGCAGTGGCTCCCGCCTTCGCCCGCGGAGCGAATGACTGCCATCGTCGTTGCGCCGCGAATGCTGGCACAGTTGACGCCCTTGCCGGCCGACTCGCTGCCGGCCCCGCCGCCACTGGGGCCCGCCGTCTGGGAAGACACGCGAATCATCGTCGACGGGGAGACGCCGTATCCCTTGAGAAACCTGTTCACGGGCCAGACGTGTCCCGCAGAGGATTCTCGTATCCCGCTGGCAGCCGCACTGGCCGATTTCCCCGTGGCCGTGCTGACGAACCTTGCCGGCGACTGATCTGCAAAATTCTTGGGGACCCTTGACAAGCCAAGTTCCACTGATTAACATCATCGTGGTTGGCTTGCCGCTGGTGGGTTCCGGCGGGTGCCGCAGGATGGCCGGCCCCTGCCATTAGGCCCAGAATACACTGACCTTGAAGAGACGAATCTGGTAAAGCGCTCGCGGTGGTCTCTGCGTTGCGCGGTACCGAACCAACATGGGTGTCACTATGAAACGGCGTGTTGCTTTTACCTTGGTCGAAATGCTCGTAGTGATCGTGCTCATCGGCGTTATGGCCGGCATGCTGTTGCCGGCGGTGCAAGGGGCGCGTGAGGCGGCCCGGCGAACGTCCTGCACCAACAATCTCAAGCAACTCGCCCTGGCGATGCACAAGTATGAAAGCGCCAGCGGCGGGTTCCCCGCCATAATGATGTACCCCTACGCCGGAACGATCGACAGCGGGTGGATGCCGTGCCTGTTGCCGCACCTGGAACAGCCGGACCTGTACACCCATTACCGTCGGGACCTGAACTGGTACGATCCGCTGAACCAGACTGCGGTGGCGACGCGCGTGAAGGTCTTCGAATGCCCCTCTTCGCCCGTCATCAATCGGGTGGCCGCCGGCACGGGCGCCGCGCCTTGGGCGACTGTCTCCTGGCAGGCCGCCACCACCGACTATGCGGGAAGCGGCGGGCTGTGCAGCATCTTGCAGCCGGGCTACGTTCCCGATACGGTAGACACCCTGAATTGCGGCGCCATCGGCCTGAATCACAACCGAAAAATGTCGGAAATCCCGGATGGCACCAGCAACACGCTCCTGATCAACGAAATGGCGGGACGGCCGATCAATTACGCCAATGGAACGGGCGACCCGACCAGCACCTTGCTCTCGAGCAACCTGAATATATGTGGTGCGTGGGCCGCGCCGAACTACATGGGCTTCCGCGGTTTCACGTACGATGGTACGGTCCAACCCGGGCCGTGCGGCATCAACGCCGCCAACGGTAAGGGCGGCATCTACAGCTTCCATCCTAGCGGCGCCAACGCCGCCCTGGCCGACGCATCCGTTCAGTTCCTGAATCAAGACATGGACATCTACGTGCTCATCGCCATGGTGACCCGGGATGGTCACGAAACGCTCGATGCCGGCGGCCAGGTGGTGAATTTCTAGCCGCTCCCCAGCCGCGGCTTCCTTGTCCTCGATATTTCTGAGGAGGAGAACGTGAAGAAAACAGCATGCCTCACAAGGCCCCCGCGGGTGCTCTACTTGCTGCTGGCCCTGGCGGCCATTGTGCCCGCTTCCTGCAGCAAGAAGACCGAGCGGGAGCCCGTCTTCCAGGTCAGCGGCAAGCTTGTGGACGGCGGCAATCCGGCCGGGAGGGCCCTGATGATGTTCCATCCGCTGGATGGTTCCGCTCGCGGCACGCTGCGGCCGGTGGGCAAGGTCGCGGCCGACGGTTCCTTCCGCGTTAGCACGTACACGGCCAACGACGGCGCCCCCCCCGGACAGTACGCCGTCACCGTCGTCTGGCCCAAGATCCCCACGGGCGCTTCCGCCGACGAGACTGAAGGGCCGGATCAGCTCGAGGGCCGTTGCAACAATCCCAAGACCTCGCCTTGGCACTTCCGCGTCGAACAGAAGGCCAACGACTTGGGGACTCTTGATCTCCAGTCCTGGCCGAAACCGAGCAGCCCGGAGCCCAAGACGCCCGCCAAGCCCAAGCCGGCAGCACGTTCGCTGGAATAGGACAACCGGCAGCGGCCGGGGGCCGGCTTCGTCGGCACGCGCATGCACTTGGGCCGAAAGCCCGCGCGATTGCGGCCAAGTGGCAAGCTCAAAGGAGACTTCAAATGAACCGCAGGCATTTACTGACGATACTTGGCGCGGGAGGTTGTGGTGCGGCGACTCTCCTGGCCGGCCGCTCCCTGTATCGCCGCATGGCGAGCCGGACCTCCACGGCGGAAGCCGCCGGACCGCAGACCCGCTTCGGACTGTTCGACGTGGACTCCCGCGAGCTGAACGCAGCCGGCAACGCCCTGGGATTCCGGCCCCGCGTCGAGCCGCTCAGGGATCGTCTCGACCGCTTGTATGCCCTGGCTGAGGAGCGCGGCACGCCGCTGGTCTTCACCACCTGCTGCTCCGGCCGAATGCTCCGCCCGGACAGCCTGCCCGAAGTACTCGTGGTGCCCTTGGGCGCCGACCAGCGCCAATGGGAAACGCGGATGCACGCCTATCGCCTGTTCTGCCTGCAGAAGAAGGCCTACAAGGAGGCGGGGGCCAACTTCAGTTGCCGGGCCTACGACATGTTCCGCGACAACGGCAACGCCGCACGTCTGATGCAGACGCTCGACGTGAACGAGTGGATCGTCTTCGGAAACGGCTTCGACCTGTGCATTTACTCCGGCGTCCGCGGCCTGCTGGCCGCCGGGCAGCGGGTGTGCTTGTTGTCGGATGTCTATGCCAGCGGCGCCCGGGGGTATTATGTGCCCACTCCTCGAGGCCGGTTCGAGACCGGCACCCCCGAGAACCATGCCCGGATCCTCGCCGAGTTCCGGCAACTCGGGGTCCGCACGGCAACACTCGAGCAATTTCTGGCGTCGGTCTCCTAGTAGTCTGACACATTCAATTTGAAGGGTTGGGTGCCACTGCTGGCTTGTCCAGCAGTGCGGAAAGCACGGTTGGGCAAGCCAACCGTGGCACCCGACAGTTTGGGTGTGTCAGGCTACGAGGTTCGTTTCGTGCGTCGGCCGGCGCGGCGGCGGGCCTGGCTGAGGGCCTCGTTGATCGCGCTGTCGGCGGTTTCGGCACCGGCGTCGGCGGACTTGGCGTCGGCGGGCTTGGCCGCGGCGGCCGGCGCAGCAACGGGCGGCGGCGCCTTGCCGGTCTTGGCCGCCGGCCGAGCGCCGGCCATCCTCTGCGGCTCGGCGGCGGCCGCTCGGGCCGTGGCCGCCCGCCGGCGCCGCCAGGGCCGCCAGCGCACCGCCAACAGGCCCGTCCGCCGTTGGAGCACCTCCAGCAGGAACAGCACCACGGCGGCCGGCAAGAGATAGGGGGCCAGCGGCACGGACCGCGGCCGGCGGGGGATGTCTTGCCACAGGCCGGCCAGGTTCAGGCGCTGGCAGCCCCCGGTGGCCCTTGCCAACTGCTCCAGGGCCGCGGTGCCCTGGCCCGGCTTCTGCGGCAGGTATTCGGGCGAATAGGACAGGCACATCGGCGCAAGCGTGGTCTGGCCCGCTCCGGCGGCCTCGACGGTGGTCAACACCGTCTCGCCGCCCGCCAAGGGCACCTCGGCCAAAAGGCAATCGGGCGACGACCAGCTCATGCGCGTGGTCTTGCTCGTGGCGCTTTCGCCCGGCCGGGCGGAGAGCGTGGTCAGCTCGGGCAGTCGCGTGAAGGGGGCGGCCTGGCGCTCCGGATCGAGGTGCAACTCTACCCGGCACACGCCGCGGCGGAGCTCCTGCGTGGCGACCACGCCGGGCCCAAGCCCCTGCTGCTTGCCGGCGGTCCAGCGGGCCAGCGAGGCGAAGAAGTCGCCCACGCCGCTCCAGCCGGCCAGCGGGCCGGTGTACTTCCCGTCGGCCTCGCCCGTATAGCACAGGGCCCTTCCCAAACCGGCCTGCCAGGCGGCCAAGAGCGGCGCCTGGTACTCGTCCTCGCAGCGCAGGGCCAGGTTTGCGCCGGGCCGCAGGTAGCACAGGTTATAGCCGCCGACGCCTGGAAAACGGCCCAGCGGCTGGGAGCTGATCGCGGCCATGCCCCCGGTCGAGCGCACGGCCGTGGCCTCGTCGATGAAGGCGCTGCGGGCGATGACGCAGGTGTCCTGCGCGAAGAGGCGGGGCAATTCCTGGGCCACGTTGGTGAACATGCACTGCCCACCCCCAAGGCGCGCGATCCGGCGGAGGAGCTCGGCGTCGCAGTCGTGCTCGGTGCCCAGGCCCACCACGCTGACGGTGATCCCGGCCTTGGCGCAGGGTCCCACGATCGAGGCCCAATCGCCCGGGTGCTCGGCGTCGGTGGCATCGGCGAAGAGGATGATGTGGCGGGTGCCGGCCTTGGCGGGCTGGATCATGGCGGCGGCGGCCACGAGGGCCTCGTAGATGTATATCCCGCCGCCTTCGGAGTCGATCCGCAAGATGCGCTCCCGCTTGCGCTCCTTCTCCTCGGCGTCGGAAAGCGGCACGATCTCGTGGGCCACGGTGTCCACGGCCAGGCAGCCGAACTGGTCCATCGGGCCGAGCATGTTGAGCACCTCGGCGGTGGCCAGGTCGGCCAGGTCGATCTTGGGCCGGCCGTCGGCGCAGGGGATGGCCATGCTGCCGCTGCGGTCCAGGGCCACGACGATCGCCAGGCTGAGCTTGCGATGCTCGCGGCGCAACTCCATCGAGACGGGCAGCAGCGGCTCCAGGGGGCTCTTGAAGTACCCGCCGGAGCCGAACGAGTCGCGGCCGCCGGTGAGCATCAGCCCGCCGCCGCTGTGCTCGACCCAGGCGGCCAAGTTCTGCATGCCGACGTGCCCCACCCGGCCGGCCGGCGTGTTCTCCAGCACAACGGCCGAATAGCCGGCCAAATCTTCGAGGCTCCAGCGGCAGTCGGCGGCCGGCTTCGAGTGCAGGTTCACGCCGCCCTTGGCCAGCAGTCCGGGCAGGCCGGAGCCGCTGCCCGCCGGGACGCACAGCAGGGGCCGAGCGCCGCGAACGCCCACCAGCAGCCGTGCGCGGTTGTTGCCCGGCACGGGATCGACCCCCGGGGCTTCCACGTGCAGCACATACTCGCTCACGCCGCTCGGGCCGGCCGTGTCGCGGAAGACCAGGCGGCTGGTGCCGCTGGGCACGGCCGTGCTCCCCCGGGCGATGGTCTGCGTGCCGCGGCGCAGATCGTAGGCGATCGTCTGCCCCAGCGGCGAGGCGATCCAGGCGGTGATCATGAACGATTCGCCGGGCAGGACCGACTCCGGCGCCTGGATTCGCTCGATGGCCAGGTCGCCCGCCGCGGAGCGCTCGATGGCCCGGTAGTCGATGGGCACGGCGGCCGCGGCGGCGCGGGCCGCCGCGGCGGAAACGTCCCGACCCGTCCATTGACCGTCGGATAACAGCAGGATCCGGCCCGACTCCGCGCTGCCCACCAGCGACAGGGCCAGGTCCAGCGCGTCGGCCAAGCGCGAGGCGTCGCGGCCCACCTCGGCCGAGAAGCCGGCGAACTTGCTGCCCTGCGGCGACTGCTCGACCGCCGCCCTTTCGGCGAACGACACGACGGCCAGCTTGTCGTCGGCGGGCATCGCCGCATAGACCAGATCGGCCGCCTCCTTTTCCAGGGCGTCGCTATCGGCGGGCATGGAGAGGCTGCGGTCGGCCACGAGCACGACCGTGCCCGAGCGGGCCGGCAGGACCAGGCTCAGCCCGCACAGCGCCAGGAGCAGGAGCGTCAGCGTCGCTATGCGGAGCGCCCATAGCAGCCGCGAAGGCAACCGCCACAGCCAGAGCAGCATCGCCCAGGGGATGAGCAGGATCAACCAAAACGGTGCGGCCAATGTCATGGCGTGTCGCTCCGCATGATCGAAAACGGCGCGGCCAGGGTCATGGCGTGTCGCTCCGCGAGTTTTCCGCGATAACCACCAGGTGCGCGGCCAGGCAGGCCATCCCCAGCAGGAGGAACATCCAACGCATTCTGATCTGCCGGTCGCGGTGCAGCGGCGAGCCGTTCCAGTCGCCCCAGCGGCCGGTACGGGCGGCGCTGAGGTCCGATTCGTCGCGGGAGATGGCATTACAGGCGAAGGAGTAAGTCGCGCCGGGCGTCTTCACCGCGTATAACCCGGTGCGGTCCGCCGGCACCTCGACGCGGCGGCCGTGTACGTCGAGCGTGCGGGCCGGCGGGGCGGGCGGGAGCAACTCGACCTGGCGCACGTCCTCGCCCAGTGTAACCGTCACGGTCTGACCCAGCCGCACGTTGGCCACGGCCGCCCCCGGGTGCGCCCCGCGCCGCCAGCGGAGGAGGTTGTCGAAGAGGATCGGCCAGTCGGGCATGTCTTGCAGATTCGACAGTCCCGGGGCGAAGTTCATCTGTAGCCGCCGCCGGCCGGAGTTGTCCTCGCGGTCGCTCAGGAGCGTCACGTTGCCCGCCGTAACCAGGGCCGTGCCGCTCAGTTGCGCGGTTGGTGCAGCCGCCCACACGATGCCCTCCAGCGAGAGACCATGGGCCAGCGGGTGGGTGCGATCCAAGACAAACGGCCCGGCGTAGGCCGTGGCCGCGCCGCCGGTGATCTCCAATCGCCAAGCATCGCCGTCCGCGGCGGCCGAGCGGTCGCACACGACCAGATCGGGCCGGGCGGCGACTTCCAGGGCCATGCCCGTCGCACGCACCGCCCGTGCCACCGCCGCCCGCAAAGCGCCGTCGGCCAGGTCCAGCCGCACGCGGACCGGCGGGGTGGGGTCGGGCAAGAGCCAGACCTGGTTGTCGATGGCCAAGGCATCCTCCTCGAGCCGCGCCTGCACCGCCGCCGCGCCGGAAGGCAGATCGAGAAAGAACTGCCGCGCCGCCCCGGCGGCCAGCTCGCAGGGGATTCGCTTGGGCGCCGAGAGGTTCCCGCCCTCGATGCTGAGCACGGTGCGGCCCGGTGAGTCGGACAAGTTGCTCACCTCCAGCAGTGCCCGCTGCTGCTCGCCGGATGCGCTGCGCACGGCCGCCGTAAAGGCCAGGTTGGGCAGCTTAGTGCCGAAGGCCCACCACTGGACCGCGCCGCCGCGGATTGCCCTGGGCGGGGCCTGGTCGGTGAGGACGAGGATGCGGGCGTTTGCTCCGCCGACTTCGCCCGCCAGGCCCATCGCCCGCGGCAGGTCGGCCCCCGGACTTTGGCAGGTCCAGGCCGCCAGCAGCGGTTGGGCCTCGTCGGGCGTCTGCTGCGGCGGGCCCAACAGTCGGGGCTCGGCCCCGGCCAGGATCAGGCGGACCAGATAGTTCTCGCGGCGGAACTCTTCGGCCAGCGCGGCCTGGGCCGCGCGGCGCGGCGACGGCCGGCCCGCGCCCTCCGCCAGCATCGAATACGAATCGTCCAGCACGACCACCAGCGTGCGGGCGGTCTGCCGCCTGACCATGGCCGGGCCCGCCGCGGCAACGACCAAGAGCCCTATGGCCAATAGCTCGAGGAAGAAGGCCAAGGGGGTTTGCATGCGGTGCAGCATTCGCCCGCCTTCCCGCGGACGGCGCTCGTCGCGCCATAGCACCAGGCTGGAGACAACCAGTGAGCGGGAGCGGCGGCGGAACCAGTACACGGCCGCCAAGAGCGGCAGCGTAAGCAGTCCCAGGAGCATCATCGGCGCCGTTACGATCATGGCTTGCTATGAACCGCGAAGAAACAGGTTGACCAATTGGTGTGGCACGCCCTGAGGGACGAAGGGCGTGGAAGGCCCGAAGAAACACGCCCTTCGCTGCGCTCAGGGACGTGCCACCCTCGTTGGAATTTGCTCAAATTATTCTCTCGCGGTTCGTTACACGCTCAGTATTCCCGCTTCCACCAGGGGCGAGAAGTCCCAGCCGGCGACCAGCCGTTCGGCCACGAGTTGCACCAGTACGCCGCCCGACTGCCGCACGGCCCGATGCCAGTTCTCACAATGCCGTTGGAGCCTGCCGCGGTAGCGGGCCGCGGCGGTGGCGTCCAGGTGCGTTTCTTCCGCCTGGCCGGTTTCGCTGTCCAGGAGGCGGACGTTGCCGCCGGCGGCCGGCTCGACGTCGGCCGCCGCCAGGACCTGCAGCACGTAGACGGCCGCGGCGCGGTCGCCCATCGCGGTGAGCACCTCCCGCGGATCGCCCAGCCAGATCAGGTCGCTCACCAGAACGCGGATGCCGCGCGGCCGCCAGGCCGGCGGCAGGGTCCGCAGCGATTGGGCCGGGTTCTCGGCGGAGTCCGACGGCGGGGCCTGCCACAGCGCGGGCGGTTCGGCCCCGCCCGGCACCGGCCGGCAGCCCGCGCCCGTCACATACACCCGCCGCGTGTAGGCCGCGTTGTCGGCGGCGGTGGCCAGCGCCGCCGCCAGGCCCACCGCCGCGCGAAGCTTCTCCGTCCCCGCCAAGGCCATCGAGCGCGAGCCGTCCAGCACGAGGTCCAGGTGCGGGCAGACCTCCTGCCGGTATAGCTTGACGATCATCTTGTCGCTACGGGCGTAGGCCGACCAGTCCAGCCGGCGAAGATCGTCGCCCGGCTGATACTCGCGGTGGTCCATGAACTCCATGCTCTCGCCGGCCAGGCGGCCCATTTGGGCCCCGGCCGTGCCTTGCGGCACGCGCCGCGGCAGGGCCAGGGCGTAGCGCGCCCCGGCTTGTTGGCCTTCCCGCAAGAATGGAGTAATGGAAAGGGTCATGGGGGGATTTAGGGATTTGGGGATTTAGGGATTTGGGGAAGCAGTGAGCAATGAGCAGTCACCCGCCTGAAGCTCAAAGCTCATAGGTCAAAGCTCAAAGCTCATCCAACGGCCGGAACCGCCGCCACTGGCCGAACCACCAGGGCACGCTGGCCGCGGCGCTTAGCGCCAGCCACACCAGCACAACCGGCGTGGCCATGGCCGCGGCACCGGTTTTTTCAGTGGTCAACACGGCGGGGCTGCCCAGCAAGTACCAGTTCGCATCCGACGACCAAAATCTCTGCTGCATGAGGAAGAAGGCCGCCAGGTAGGGCAGCAATGTCGCCGCAATGCCCAGCAGCAGGGCGATGACGGGCAGATGCACCGTCGGTAGCTTCTTCAGGAACACCACGCGGAAAAAGGCCATGCTCAGGCAGTAACACAGCACGTAGCCGAAGCAGATGGCGGCGTTGCGGCACACGCTACTGAGATCGGCGGGACGAACGCTGGAACTCCGCACCGCCAACACGTAGCACACCGCGAGCGTGGCGACGAACATCAGCGTGGACCAGGCCAGTCCGCCGGCCGAGCCGGTGTAGAACAAAAAGGCGGGCAAGCGCAGCAGCGGGTTTCGCGGGATCCGCTTCCGCACGCGGCGGCTCCAGGTATCCCGCTCGCCCAGGGCCATCACCGCAAAGCCCGAAAAGAGCATCGTGCCGGGAATCACCAAATCGATAAGCGACTCTGTACGTCCCTCGTACCAACACCACGCGCCAACCACCAGGCCGGCCAGCGCCCAGCATATCGTGGTGTAGATGCGGGGCACCAGCATCCGGTTGGCCGGCTTGGGACTTAGCATGGCCGCCGAGAGGACCTGCAACAGTCCGATCCCCAACAGCTCCAGGAACACGACGGTGCCGAAGCCGGCCAGGAAATCCCAATCCCACGTGAGCCGGTGCCGGCCGAACATGAGCACGTCTTCCATGACAAACGCGAAGGTCAGGCCCGCTGCCCAAAAAAGGACGAATATCGCCCCCGCAGCCACGATCCCCCGCAAGAGCCAGCCTCCCGGCAGGCAGCCGGCGAAGATGCCCAGCGCGTTGGCGGCGGCGCATACCAGGAAGGCCACCGTCAGTACGAAGAAGATCGTCGGCAGGTCGATGCCCCGCAGCAGATAGGTGAAGACCAACAGCGGCATGCAGGCGCTGAAGATCAAGAGCGTAAGGGCCATGGCCGTCAGGTACTTGCCGCGGACGATGGCCCCCGGGGTGATGGTGGTGACGAAGAACAGGTCGATGTTCGTGTCGTTGCGTTCCAGCGAGAGCCGGCTGCCCGCGTACAGCGGCACGAAGCCCAGGCAGGTGAACAGGAGGACGCCGAAGAGGGCCGCGAAGACCCCCTGCCCGCTCTCGGCGTCGGTGGCCACCTCGGGCGAGAAGAGCAAGTTGCCGCCCAGGATCGCCAGGTCCACCAACAGGAAGAGCATCAGCACGGCGACCACGAAGCGGCTGCGGACGGCCTGGCGGAACTCCTTGACCACGATCGGATTGATCCGCCCCCCGGCGGCCGATATCCAAGCGACGAGTTTTCTCATCGGGGTTCCTCCATTCACTACGCATCAATAGTGGCCAGTGGCTGGTGGCAAGTTCGGCGCGGGTCGCAAGTTCGGCGCGGGTCTCCCGACCCCGCCGCGGACCGAAGGTCTCCGCACGCTCGGGAGACCTTCGGTCACTGGAGTGGCTCGGTCGGAGACCGGCCACAACACGGGACCCACTCAAAATATCTCGCTACTCACCCCTCCCCCCTCCCCCCTCACCACTCCTCACTCACCACTCGCCACTCCTCACTCCCCGCTCCCCCCTCCCCCCTCCCCCCTCTTCACTGCACTTCTCCCTTGGTGACGGTCATGAACACCTCTTCGAGGTCCATTTGCCGCTGGCGGAAGTCCACGATGCGGAAGCCCTTGGCGACCAGGTGGGCCAGGATGGCGCTAGAGGCGTCGTCGCCGCCGTCGACCTGGATTTCGACTTCCGCGCCGGCGACGCGGGCCGCGCGGACCGCCGGTTGTTGCACCAGCTCGCGGTACAGCGGCTCGGCGCCGCCGGCCGCTCGCACCACGATCGTCCGCAGCGGCGACTCGCCGGCGAGGATGTCCTTCAGCGGGCCGGCCCGCAGCACCTTGCCCCGCTCGATGATCACCGCGCCGTGGCAGATCTCGGCCAGCTCGCTGAGGATGTGGGAGCTGATGAGGATGGCCTTGCCGCGATCGGCCAGCACGCGCAGGAGCTCGCGGAGCTCGATGCGGGCGCGGGGATCCAGTCCGGCGGCCGGCTCGTCCAGCACGAGCACCGGCGGGTCGTGGACCAGGGCCCGCGCCAGGCTCACCCGCTGCTTCATCCCCTTGGACAGGGCCCGCAGCAGCTTCTCGCCCAGGGGTTGGAGGTTGGTGAACTGCTCGACCGACTCGACCACCGCCCGCCGCTTCGCGCCCCGCAAGCCGTAAGCCCGCGCGAAAAAGTCCAGATACTCGTGCACCGTGATGTCGCGATGGACGGGGAGCGTGTCGGGCATGAAGCCGACGAAGCGGCGGACCCGCTCCGGATCGTCCACGGCCGACATGCCGTCCAGGTAGGCGTTGCCGTCGGTGGGCTCGTCCAGCGTGGCCAGGATCCGCATGGTGGTCGTCTTGCCCGCCCCGTTGGGGCCGACGAAGCCGAAGATCTGCCCGGCCGAAAACTCGAACGAGACGTCGTCCACCGCCTTGGTCTTGCCGAAGTACTTCTTCAGGTTGACGATTCTAACGTTCATGGTCACCTGCTGCGGCCGGTCTCCGACCGAGCCACGCCGCCGACCGAAGGTCTCCCGAGCCGTGGAGACCTTCGGTTGGGCCGCGGCGGGGTCGGGAGACTACTGCTGTGAAGATCTTTGGTCATGGGGCTCTGGCTTTCTGCCCTGCTTGGCGGCGGAATTCGGGGTGCAGGATGCGGTAGACGGAGTTGTGGCTACGGGTACGTTTTGG
>JBEKTY010000109.1:0-27220 GCA_049515555.1 Thermoguttaceae bacterium | reverse complement strand
GGCCGCCCAGACCATCACGCAACTGGTCGTCGAAGAGCGTAAAGACAACCGGCGGTTTCGCGAGCGATAACGGCGCGCGAACGCGGGTGGCACTGGCGCGAGCACGGGGTGCCACAGCTGGCTTGCCCAGCCGTGCTTGTCACACTGCTGGGCAAGCCAGCAGTGGCACCCGACGTCAACATGGGTGCCACTGGCGTGTCGCCAGTGCTAACGCCAGGCACTGGCGAGACGCCATTGGCACCCGGCACCGACGATGCAGAGTATCATAGGATGGGCCAGCCTCTTTCGCCTTCATCCGTGCTGCTGTTGTTGGCCGCCTTCAGCCGGCAGGCTGGGGCCTTGGACTGGGCCCGGCGGCGGGCCACTGAAAGCTGGGGGCCCATCGCTCGGGAAAGCCCCGCCTTCGACTTCCACGAGACGGACTACTACCAGGCCACGATGGGCCGGGACTTGCGAAAAGTCTTCTTCACCTTCGCCGCCGACTTCGATCCCGGCTCGCTGGCGGAAGTGAAACTGCTGACCAACGCCTGGGAGCAGGAGTACGCCGCCGCGGCCGGACAGGCCGAGCCGCGGCCGCTGAACCTCGACCCGGGCTACCTGGCCCTGGGCAAACTGGTGCTGGCCTCGACCAAGGATTTCGCCCATCGGGTGTACCTCGGCCGCGGAATCTATGCCGAAGTGACGCTCTGCTACCGGCACCACCGCTGGCAGCACCACGACTACACCTTCGCCGACTATCGCCGCGCGGACTATCAGCGATATTTTTCCGAGTGCCGCGAGTGGCTGCATCGCCGCGTGCGGGGGGAGGCGGCGTGCTAGGCTGGCTGATCGTCGGCGGGCTGCTTCCGAGCATGGCAGTGTGCTGGGCCTCGGCGTGGCTGGTCCGCCGTCTGGGACCGCGGCTGGGACTCGTCGATCGCCCGGGCGGCAGGAAGCTGCACGCTGCGCCCATGCCTACCGCCGGCGGTGTGGCGATCTGGTTGGGCGTGGTGGGCCCGCTGGCCGCCGGCCAACTTGTGCTCTGGCTCCTGCTGCGGATGCCCGCGGCCCAGCGGCTTGTGCCCGCGTCGATCGCCCAGCACCTGCCGGGGCTATGGCAGCAGTCCGGCCGGCTGTGGCTGCTGCTGGCCGGCGGTACGCTGCTCATGCTAGTCGGACTGGTAGACGACCGCCGCGGCCTGGATTGGCGGATCCGCCTGACGCTCCAGGCACTGGTGGCCGCGACCATGGCGGGGTGCGGATGGCGGGTCAACCTCTTGAGCGGCGTGCCCCTGCTGGGCGCCGCCCTGGCCGTAGTCTGGATCGTGGGCCTGGTCAACTCCTTTAATATGCTCGACAACATGGACGGCCTGTCGGCCGGCGTGGCGGCAATTGTCGCTGCGATGCTGGCCGCGGTGGCCCTCTTGGCGCCCCGCCCCGACAACCACCAGCCGCAACTGTTCGTCGCCGGGCTGCTGCTGGTATTGACGGGCTCGCTGGTGGGTTTCCTCTGGCACAACCGGCCGCCGGCGCGGCTGTTCATGGGCGATGCCGGCAGCTACCTGATCGGCTACCTGCTGGCGATGGCCACACTGACGGGCACGTTTGCCGGCGGCGACCTGCCGCGGCACGGGGCCCTGGCGCCGCTGTGCATCCTGGCCGTCCCGCTCTACGACACGGCCAGCGTCGTGCTGATCCGGCTCCGCCAGGGCCGCAGCCCGTTCGTGGGCGACCAGAGCCACTTCTCGCACCGCCTGGTGGCCCTGGGCCTGACCCGGGGCCAGGCCGTGCTCACGGTCTACCTGGCCACGGCCACCTGCGGTCTGGGGGCCCTGTTGCTGCACCGCGTGGGCTTGCTGGGGGCCCTGACGATCCTGCTGCTGGTCGCCTGCACGCTACTGCTGATCGCTCTCCTGGAGGCCGCCGGACGAAGAAATAGGAGTTAGGAGTTAGAATGGAAGCAGTTGACGAACTCTTGGGGTTGTTCGCGAAGCAAGCCTTCACCCGATCCTGCTTCCTAAACGCTCGTAAAAGAACAAGTTGACCAATTGGGTGGCACGCCCTGAGCGCAGCGAAGGGCGTGGCGGGGAGCGCAAATCACGCCCTTCGTTGCGCTCAGGGACGTGCCACACTTGGTGGAATTTGAGCAGGTCATTGTCTTGCAGTCCCTCCCTTCTAACTTCTAACTCTTAACTCCTAGCTCCCAAATGCTGCCGCCCGCTCCGCCCGCCGCCGATCGCATCCGCCCGTGGCTATTTGCGGCCATGCTGGCCCTCTTAGTGGCTCGGCCGCTGTTTCCCAGCGAATCAGCGGCCGGGCAGGGTGACGGCCTGCCGGTGGTCATGCTCTGGCTGGCGCTGGCCGTGGTGTGGCTGCTCGGCGCGGTCAGCCGGCCGAGTTGGCCGCTGCGTTTCGGCCGTGTGGATGCCGCCGTGCTGCTATTGGTCGGACTGGCGGCGCTGAGCGGGCTGGTCGCCGTGCGGCGCGGCAGCCCGCGGCCGACGATCAACATGCTTTGGGAGTGGGTCGGCCTGGGGCTGGTCTTCTGCCTGGCCCGGCAACTGGTTCGCACCGCCCGGGAAGTGCGTGCCACGGTCGCCGTCATGCTGGCCTTGTCGGCGGGGATTTCCGGCTACGGGCTGTATCAATACGCCGTCGAGCTGCCGGCCTTGCGGGCGGCCTATGCGGTCGATCCCGACCGGGTCCTCCGCCAGGCCGGGCTCTGGTATCCACCGGGCTCGCCGGGCCGCGAGGTTTTCCAGAGCCGGCTGGAAAGCCCGGAGCCGCTGGCCACCTTCGCCCTGACCAACTCGCTGGCCGCGCTGCTGGCGCCGTGGCTGGTCGTGGGTGTGGCTATCGCGGCGCGACGTGTGGGGCTCGCGGCCCGGCTTGCGGCCCTGGCGTGCTGCCTCTTGCCGGCCGGGTGCCTGCTCCTGACCAAGAGCCGCAGCGGGTATGTTGCCGTCGGCGTGGGGCTGCTCGTGCTCTGGAGCGCTCGCCGAGGTTCCAGATGGAGTTCTGCCGACTGGGGCGAGGACCGCACAACCGGTCCCCCTCTCCCGCCGGGAGAGGGCCGGGGTGAGGGGAACCTGCCTTGGTCACGAAAACTACAGACGCAGGATTCGCACCAATTTCCCCTCAGCCTAACCCTCTCCCGGAGGGAGAGGGGACCGCGCACCCGCGATCTTCCAGAGTCCAGTTCCGGGGGCCGGCTCGGCTGGAAGGCTTGGGCCGGCGCCGCGGCGGCCGCTGCAACCGTGATAGTGGCCCTCGCGGTTGCCGGTCCGCTGCGCCCGCCGCTGGCCCGGGCCGCCACCTCGTTCGGCTATCGCGTCCAGTACTGGCGGGCCACCATGCACTTGATTGCCGACTTTCCCTGGGTCGGCTGCGGACCGGGCAATTTCCAGAACACCTACACCCGGTACAAGCTGCCGGAGGCCGTCGAGGAGGTGGCCGATCCCCATAACTTCCTGCTGGAGGTCTGGGCCACGGCGGGCACGCCCGCCATGCTCGCTTTGCTGGCCGTGCTGGGCTGTTTTGCCGTAACCGTTTACGGCCCGCGCCAAGGTAGCAGGCACACTCCGTGTGCCTGCTACGTTCCGGCCGGCGAAGATCGCCCGGTGCCCTGGCGGTTCAGTCTCCTGGGGATGACGGCCGGTTTTGTTCTGGCCCTGCCGCTGGGCCGGCTGAGTCCGGCCGCGCCGGCAGCGATTGCGGTCCTGCTGGGTCTGCCCGTGGCCGCGGGGTGCCTGGCCTTGCTCTCCGGCTGGGTCCGCCAGGGCCAGTTCCCGCCCAGGCTGGCCGGCCTCGGAGTGGGTGTGCTGCTGGTGGACCTGCTCGCCACGGGCGGGATCGCCCTGCCGGGCATCGCCGAGAGTTTTTGGCTGCTCGTGGCCCTGGGGCTCGCTGGCGATCCCGTCCGCCGGGCCTCGCGGGGGGCGGCAATGGCCGCCCTGTGGCTGCTCCTGGCCGCCTCGGTCGGTTGCTATGCTACCGCCTACGCCCCGGTGCTGGGCTGTCAAGGCTGGCTGGGCCGGGCCCGCCAGGACCTGCTCGGCGGCCGGTGGGCCGAGGCCCAGCGAGACCTGGAACTGGCCGCCGCGGCCGACCCGCTGTCGGCCGAGCCGCATTGGCAACTGGCCGCCGCCTTTCTGGAGGATTGGCTGACGCGGCCCGACGACCAGTGCTACCGCCGCTTCGAGGAGCAGGACGCGGCCGCCGTGCGGCTTGCGCCCCAATCGGCTGCGGGCTGGCTCGCCTCCGGCGACCGCTACCAGCGGGCCTACCGGAAGAACGATCGCCAGGGCCACCCGCTCCAGCCGGGCGCCATTCAGGAGGCCGTGGCGCGCTACGGCCGGGCCGTGGAACTATATCCTACCAGTCCCCTTTGCCGGGCACGCCTGGCACTGGCCCGCCAGATGGCCGGCCGAGGCTCGTAGTGACCCGATTTATCGGGTCTGGACACTGCGAACACGCCAAGGACCGCATGAATGCGGTCACTACGAACGATCGGTGAATAAGTCGTGTTCGCCAACGTACTCATCTCGCTCCGCGAGATGAAATCCCATCTCGAGGAGCGAGATGAGTACATATATTGACTCTTCGTTCCTCAGGGCGTGCCACCCTAATTGGCCAACTTGTTTCTTAGGGCACCAAGACGATCTTCCCGCTGAGCACGCCCTTGCGGTGGATCGTGTTGGCTTCCTGGAGCCGATGGGCTTCTGCGGCCTGAGAGAACTTCATCACGCGGTCGATTTGCGGGCGGATTCTTCCGCGGGCCAGCCAGCGATTGATCTCGGCGGCGGCCTTGCGTTGCTCCTCCGGCGGCGCGTTGAACATCGCCAATCCGAACAGGCGTCCGTCCTTGACGTAAAACGGCCCGATGGGCAGAATCGGCTGGGCGTCGCGGCCGGCCATCACAATGATCCGGCCCCGCAACGCCAAATGCCCGACCGCGCGCCGCAGGTCGGGCTCGCGGACGTTCTCCCACCACACGTCGATCGGGCCGAAGCGGCCGACCGCCTCGTCCACGTCGCCCGTCCGGTAGTTCACGACCACATTGGCCCCCAGCTTGCGGCAAAGCTGGGCCTTCTGGTCGCTGCCGGCGGTGGTGAGGACCCGTGCCCCGATGGCCCGGGCCATCTGAACCACGCAGGAGCCCACACCGCCCGAGCCCCCCTGGATGAACACCTTCTCGCCCATCTTCAGTTGCGCGTCGCGGAACAGGCCCAAGTGGGCCGTAATGCCCACCAAGGCAATCCCGGCGGCGTCCTCGAACGAGACTTCCTCGGGAAGGGGATACAGCCACTGCTCCTCTACCGCGGCCAATTCGCTGAACGTCCCCTGGCGGCCGAACATCCCTTGATTGCTGCCCCATACCCGGTCACCGTTGTGGAACCGCTGGACCTCGGGGCCCACCGCTTCCACAACCCCTGCCAGGTCGCAGCCGAGAATGAACGGCGAAGGCAAGTCCATCGGGTACAAGCCGCCGCGAATGTACGTATCGATCGGATTGACCGAAACGGCCTTTACGCGGACCAGAACCTGGTTTCCCAGGGCCTTGGGTTTGGGCAGATCACCGTAGACGATCTTGTCTGGTGATCCGGTTTGTTCAATATATGCGGCTTTCATTGTTGGATCGTCCCATGGTGATCGACTAAGAACGACTAAATATATTATATGGTCG
The DNA here is from genome assembly GCA_049515555.1 of Thermoguttaceae bacterium. Lineage (GTDB taxonomy): Bacteria > Planctomycetota > Planctomycetia > Pirellulales > Thermoguttaceae > JBEKTY01. The sequence goes on along the minus strand of JBEKTY010000109.1, from coordinate 21,555 downwards.
GCATTTGCAAAAGCCCCCCCCACTCGTATTCGTCGAAAGCGGCTGGCGTGACATTGACGGGGCGCCACCGCTACGGCCGGCGGATGGACAAGCTGCCCCGCCACTAGATCATAGGACCCGATAAGGTTTGACCGCTGTACCCACAGGTAGGCCAGAAGAACGGTGCATTACCGATGCACCATGGGAGCTACTGCGCCGGAACCGCCCACCGCGCCACGGGTGGTGAACTTGTGCGCGACCCTTGCCGCGTCATTTGCTCTCGATCTTGAACTGGAAGAGCAAATGGGCGTCGGGAACACCCTCGGCCACCTCGCGGCCCAGCACGGTCTTCTCGTTATACCGCTCGGGAATGGTCTCCTGGCCGCCGACCTTTTTCGAGATCTTCACGCGATAAACCCCTACGTAGATGCCGGGATAGGCGGCCAGCGTTGGGCTGGTGATTGCGCAACCGCCGGCGTTGGTCGTGGAGGTACTGGCGTGGTACGACGGCCCGAGCCACGGCTCCGGCTCGAGCGTGACAACCGCGCCTTCCAGAGGTTTGCCATCCATCGAAACATTTATGACGCCACCCCAAACGGTGGTATTGCCCTTGAGCCAACTCGTGATTCGGCCGGCAATGTCGTCGGCAGTCAGCCAGTCGCCGTGGCTGGGATCGTGTTTCTTGACCGTCGCGAGCAGCGATTGCAGCGCCGGACTCTGGCCCAGTTCTTTGGCATCCAGCTTGCCGTCGCCGTTGGTGTCGTATTGGGCCATCGCCGCCGCGGCCGCTTTCGCGGCGTCGACCTGCGGCAGCGGCGGGGCCTTGGGAACATTCGAGCATCCCCAGGCGCACAACAGCCCCAGACCGCCAAGCCAACCCAACGTGCGTAAACTTCGTCCCGTCATAACGCCTGCCTTTCCAGACCGCTAGTAGTTTTCCGACACGTTGCCGTCGCAGCGGCACCCCAGGTTCTGATAGACCGTCGGATCGATGCTGTAGTTGATCATTTGCACCGAGCCGTTGCAGAACACGAAGTGCACGCCGGAGGAATGCGCACTGCCGAAATTGTCCGAACCGCTGCCGTTCGACCCTGGCGTATCCTGTAGCGGCAGGATGCCCGTCGTGCACCAGCGGAGCGTGTCGTGGTCGTGGCCGTGCAACAGGCTGTTGTCGTCGCCCTCATCCTGCGAGTTGTAGTAGTTGTTCGTATTGAGGTACTTCTCGCCGGCGAAAAAGGTGTTGCTCAGTCCGTCGGTTATGTGGGCGGGCTTCACTTCGCTGATCTCATAGACGACGCCGTCAGCCGTGGATTGATTGACGGTCCAGCCGCTGCAACTGGGAAAAGTCTGATAGCAAGAGGTGTCGGGCCCCCCTTCCTGGATGATGTTGGTGGTACCCGCGTTGGCGGCGTAGTCATTGTGGGCAATCGCCGAGGCTTTGTCCGCATTGACGTGTTGCTGGTCGGCTGCCGAGCCGTCCGGGTAGGCGATGGCCTTTCGGCGGGTGGGGCAGATGAACGTGGGCAGGGGGATGCCCCTGGGCTGGGCCAGCGCGATGTATTTCGCGCTACCCGATGTCGCCTGTCCGAGCCCCTTGCCGAAGTCGTGGACGAAATCGTAGCCCATGTAGGGCAGGAGTTGGTAGATCCAGCCGCCCGGCTGGCGGGCCCCGGACCCGCGATCGGGATCGCCCGTCCAGTTCATGCCCCAGCCGCCGGAGGGAAAAGTTCCGTACTTTTCCACGTGGGCGGTTGCGGCAATGCCCATTTGCTTGAGATTGTTCTTGCAGGTTGCGCGGCGGGCCGACTCCCGGATACTGCTCACCGCCGGCACGATCAGGGCCACGAGGATGCCGATGATCGAAATGACCACCAGGAGTTCGACGAGGGTGAACCCCACCTTATGCCGACGAGATTGGTTCATGGTATTATGGCTCCGAAGAAGGCCCAGAGACCGGGCGCGGCTCGGGGAGCTGCGCTCCCATGTGCCCCGCGTCACGCATTGTAACCGCGCGCTCCCCGGGGTGTCAACCGCATCGCGGAGGGAGGCCGGGAACAAGCCCCCCAACCGCGCCACGCACCATCCTAACGGCCGGCGAAAGAATACCCTTTACAACTGCCCACAGTTCGGCGCGGGTCTCCCGACCCCGCCGCGGCGTGGACCGAAGGTCTCCGGGGTTAGGGAGGCCTTCGGTCGGCGGCGTGGCTCGGTCGGAGACCGGCCACAACGCGGGTGGCCCTAAGCTTCTCGCCCCTCACCCCTCAATCCTCCCCGTCCCCTTTGACGCTCCCCGGCCGTTCTGGTATCTTGAGCGAATTAGCCTAGTGGTCTGTCCAAGTCGAGCTTACGGGTGCCACGGTTGGCTTGCCCAACCGTGTGTCCGGCACTGCTGGGCAAGCCAGCAGTGGCACCCAACTCGTAAAGTCGAGATGGACAGACCACTAGATCGGCGAAGCGAATGCCGGCGGAAGTCTCCCTGCATCTGTTTCCCAAAGGTGCGCACATGAAAGTCAGAATCGGCACACGGGTCGGGGCCGGGCTCATTGCAGCGGCGCTACTGGCGATGGCGGGCTGCTGGGGTAGCGGCCCGTCGCGGGTCTATCCTCAAGGTATCGCCTCCAATGCGGCCCAAAAGGCCATGGAGCTTTACGACACCAACAAGGATGGCGTCCTGGATGCCGCCGAGCTGGAGAAGGCGCCGGGGCTGAAGGCCGCCCTGAAGGAGGTTGACAAGAACGGCGACGGCAAGATCAGCGCCGACGAGATCAATGCCCGCATCGAGGCCTGGAAGCAGTCGAAGGTCGGCCGACTGAGCATGGAATGCTCGGTGCTGCACAACGGGCAGCCGTTGGCCGGGGCCACGGTGAAGTTCGTTCCCGAGAGCTTTCTGGGCAGCGAGTTGAAGGAGGGCAGCGGCGCGACGGACGCCAACGGGTTTGCCAGGATCTCCATGGCCATCAGCGGGCCGGACGACCTGCCCGGCATGTCGCCCGGCTTCTACCGTGTCGAGATCACCAAGAGCGGCGAGAACATCCCCGCCAAGTACAATACCGAAACGGTCCTCGGGCAGGAAGTCGCCAAAGACGCGGCCGGGAGTCAACAGGGCGTCAAGTTTGACTTGAAATACTAACCAGCGATCGCAAGATCTGAAGGAGTTATCCAGTGGCAAGCATTTACGTGGGCAATCTGTCGGACACGACTACCGAGGACGATCTGCTGCAGGCGTTCAGCAAGCACGGGGCCGTGACGAAGGTGGCCATAATCAAGGACCGCGAGACGGGCCGGCCGCGTGGTTTCGGGTTCGTCGAGATGGCCGATGGCCAACAGGCGGCCGCCGCCATCAAGGAGCTGAACCTGGCCGAGATCGGCGGACGGTCGATCACGGTCAACGAGGCGCGGCCCAGGACCGACCGGCCGCGGCGCGGGGGCGGCGGCGGCGGCCGGCCGCACCGATAGACCGCGGCCGACGGCGGATGCGGGGATGAGGGGTTAAGGGATTGAGGGGTTAAGGGGCTGAGGGGTTGAGGGTCGCTCGCTCATCCCCCTTTTCCCCTCCGCCCCTCAATCCCTCATCCCCTTATCCCCTCAATCCCTCATCCCCTTATCCCCGTGATACGGTCGATGGAACAGTACCAGAACCTCCTCCTGGCGGTGTGGCGCGAGGCCTGCCGGCACATCGAGATCAGCCAGTCGACGGAGACGATCGCCGGGCTGCTGGTGGGGCACATTCCGCTGGAGCGGATCTTGGTCCGGCGGATCGACGTTGCCCGCTCGTGCCTCGAGACGGTGGCCGTTGGCCAGGGGCGTCAAACCCGGGCGGGCGCGGGCCTGCCGCCCCCGCCGCCCGCCGACGCCCGCACCGAAGGCACGGCGGGGCAGATGAAGCGGCTGCTCGCCTGGTGCCGCCGGGGCGCGGTCCTGCATGCCGCCGGCGCGGCCCGGGCCGGCCAGTGGAAAATCATCTTGCCGGCCGCCGTCGCGGCCGACGTGTTGGCCGCGCCGCTGGTGCTGCCGGGCGATCGGTTCGGGGTCCTGGTGCTGGTGGCCCCGCCGCCCGCCGCCTTCGATTCCCGCCATGCCGAACTGCTGCAAGTGCTGCGCGAGCCGTTTTCCGTGGCCCTGGACAACGACCGGCGGTTGGCGGAGATCGCCTCTCTGCGCGAGGCGGCCGAGGCCGATAAGCGCTCGCTCCTGAGTCGCCTGGGCCGCGACAAGTTGGGCGATACGATCGTCGGCGTCGGCTCCGGGCTCCGCGCCGTGATGGAGCGCGTCGAGCTGGTCGCCCGCTCCGACGTGCCCGTGCTCATTTTCGGCGAGACCGGCTCGGGCAAGGAGTTGGTGGCCCGGGCGATTCACGATCGCTCGCCGCGGGCCGGCCGGCCCTTCCTGCGCGTCAATTGCGGCGCGATTCCGCACGAACTGATCGATTCGCAGTTGTTCGGCCACGAGCAGGGGGCCTTCACCGGGGCCACGGAGACCCGCCACGGCTGGTTCGAGCGGGCCGACGGCGGCACGCTCCTCCTGGACGAGCTGGGCGAGCTGCCGCCGGCGGCCCAGGTCCGCCTGCTGCGGATCATTCAAGACGGCTGGCTGGACCGGGTGGGCGGCCAGCGGCCGATCCACGTCGACGTGCGAATCGTGGCCGCCACGAACCGCGACCTGGCCGCCATGGTGGCCGAGGGGAAATTCCGCCAGGACCTGTGGTATCGCGTGGCCGTCTTCCCCATCGTGCTCCCCCCGCTGCGTGAGCGCCGCGAGGACATCGCCGAGCTGGCGCGGCATCTGGCCGGCCGCGCCGCCACCCGTTTCGGCCTCTATCCGGTCATGCCTACGCCGGAAGACATCGTACTGCTGATGGGCTACGCCTGGCCGGGGAACGTTCGCGAGTTGGCCACGGTGATCGATCGGGCGGCGATCCTCGGCGATGGCAAGTGCCTGGAGGTGGCCAAATCGTTGGGCGTTCCGACGGGTCCGGCCGCCGGCCCGCCGGGTCTGGAAAGGGCGCCGCCGGAGCCGGCCGCCACGACCCGCCGCATCCTGCCGCTGGCGGCGGCCATGCGGAGCCACATCGAGGCGGCGCTGGCGGTCACCGCCGGCCGCATCGAAGGCCCGCACGGCGCCGCCCGACTGCTGGAGATCAACCCCCACACGCTCCGTGCGCGGATGCGCAAATTGGGCCTCGACTGGAAGGCCTTTCGCGATGCCGAACGGTAGGATGCGGTGGGCGACGGACGACGGACGACGGACGACGGAGGACGGACGGAGGGCGGACGATGGACGAGGCGCTTCCGCCGTCGCTTACTGCTTCCGTCCGTCGTCCGTCGCCCGTCGTCCGTCGTTACTGCTTCCGTCCGTCCTCTGTCGCGGTTTAGGGCATTTGGGTGATCTGGGCGACCACGCCCACGCGCAACCGCCTATTCTGCATTGACAGCCGTGGGCCAGATGGCCATAATTCCGCCCTACTCTCGGTCGGTTTTTCCGCCGCCTTAGATTCCGCTATTAAAAGTCTCTTCTCGGCCTTTCGCTTATGCTGTCCGGCACTTGCAAGCCCCTGGCGGGACTGGTCCTTGCGGCCTGGGTGTCGCTGGCCGGCGTAGCGCGTGGGCAGGCCGGCGACGGACCAAACCTCCTGCTCGACCCGAGCAAATCGGATGCCGGGCTGGCCGAGCCGGACGCGGACCCGGGCAACTTGGTGGGGGGTTCCGTGGTGCGGTCGGGGGGAAGAATCGTGGCCGACGCACGGCCGGGCGAATTCCCGGAAGGCATGGGCGAGCAGGGACGAGGGGCCAGCGGCGAGGGGCGAGTAAATGCACCGTCGGGCGATTTCATGGAAGGCATGGGCCCCGGCACGCCGGCCCCGGCCCCCGCCGACGAGCCCGGACCCCCATGCCTGGGCGAATGCTGGCCGCCCACCCGCCCGCCCTGCCCACCGGACTGGCTTCAACACCCGCTCAGCGTCGGCTGGTTCCTCGGCGCGGTGCAGGGCAGCCCGCTGATCGAAGATTGGGTGGGCATGGACCGAGGCGTGTATGGCGGCGTGCGTGTCGGCTTCGATCACGATGCCAACCTGGGCTGGGAAACGCGGATCGCCATGTCCTCCGTGGCGCTATTCGATAGCGTCGTGGCGCTTAAGGCCGCCAACCTCGCCTTTATCTTCCCCCCCCCGCACCGCAACGCCGACCTGTTCCAATGCGACCTCGACCTGATCTATTACCCTTGGGGCGATCGGCGCCTGCGGCCCTACTTTACGGTTGGACTGGGCGCCACCAACGTGCGCTTCACGGATGCCTTCGCCCAGGAGTACCGCTTGCTGGCCTTCTCGATGCCGGTGGGCATCGGCGTGAAGTATCTCTGGACCGAACGGCTCGCCTTACGCATTGATTGCACCGACGACATCGCCATCGGCGTCGGGAACATCGACACGCTGCACGACGTTTCGCTCACCGCGGGCATGGAGCTTCACTTCGGCGGGGCCCGGCAGCTCTATTGGCCTTGGAGCCCCGGCCGGAACTATTGGTGAGGCGCCAAAAAACGAAAACCCGCCGGATCCGAATGTATCCGGCACACTCCGTGTGCCGTCTGGTCTACGTTCTTCCGCTTCAGCCGACGGCACACGGCGTGTGCCGGATACAGTGGAGCGGACGGCACACGCCGTGTGCCGGCTACAATTTCGGTAACTTATTCATTCGCGAGCGATAGGTCCTCACCCGGCCCCGGGTTTCAACTCGACCGGCAACAGGTCGATCTTGGCGGCCATGATGAAGTCGTTCTCCGACAGGCCGCCGATGGCATGCGTCGCCAACTCGATGGCCACGTGGCGATAGCCGGTCAGGTGCAGGTCCGGATGATGGCCTTCCTGCTCGGCGACTTGGGCCACCCGGTCGAAGAAGTCGATGGCCGCCATGAAATCCTTGGTCAGCCAGGATTTCTCGATCCGCAGTCCGTCCGGCGTGATCCGCCAGCCGGAGAGCGTATGCAGCTCGGCCTCCGCCTCGCCGCGGGAATATCGTTTCGCATGGCCTTCGCAAGGCCGGCATTTTCTCCTGCTGAGCGGGTCGATTGTTTGCGTAACCATGATCGCCTCCCAAAAAACCCGGGGAATCGTCAACCGTATCCTCCACCAGGAATTATTGCAGCCCGCCCCGGGCAAGCAATCGGCGGGGGAAGGGATTTGGGGATTTGGGGATTTGGTGGGTCAAACAGTCGGCGGACGAGTACACCAGGGCAGCGGAAGGCCTTCGGCGAAGCTCCATCCGGCCAGGGCCGCGTCTCGGGCCGCCAGGCTCTTGTCGTGCGAGGGCTCGCCACCGATGAGGTTCGCTTGCTGAGCGGCGGAAGCGGCGGGACTGGCCGCGATGGAGACGGTTGCCACGCTGGTGACCTTCGTGGATACCCCTTCGTGCTTGATCACGACGGTCACCTTGAAGGCGCCCTTGGCCGAATACGTGTGGTCGCCGACGACCGTGAAGGTGTCGGTGGTGCTGCCGGGCTGGCCGTTGTATTGGATGACGCCGGTGGAGGTCTTGCCGTCGCCCCAAGCGATCGTGGCGCTGTAGAACTTGGCGATCGTGCCCGGCGAGGAGGGATTGGGCTCGGCGCCGCCGGGATCGGTGAACGTGGCCACGGTCTGGCCGAAGAATGCCGCCTTCTGGACCGCCTGGACGTTGACCCCGGTGGCCACGACAGGTGCTTCCGCGACGCTGAACTTGCTCTTGGCGGCGATGGTCTTCGCCCCGCCAAGGTCGAGCACTTGCACGCTGAAGGTGCCGCCGCCGAGCTCTTCGGCATAGGTATGAGAACCGAGGACGTCGAACCCGCCCTTGTCGCCGGGCTTGATTTGCCCCGCTTGGCTTTCGGTGCTGGTGACGGTGGAGGTCGTGCCGTCGCCCCAGGTGATCGTGGCGGTAAACTCCTCCGCCTTTGCCCCGGGATTGGCATCGGTGAAATGGAAAAGCGGCAGCTTGGCAAACGGAGCGCCTTCGACGGCCTTGGGTGGCGTGAGGGCGCCGGCGGTCAGGGGCGCGTCGGCCACGCCGAAGCCGCTCTTGCTGGCGCCAGTCTTGGCCCCGCCGGCATCGGCCACTTGGACGGCGAAGGTTGCGCCGCTGAGATCCTCGGCGTAGGTGTGCGAGCCGAGCACGTCGAAGCCGCCGCGGGAGTTTGCCACGATTCGACCGTTGGGGCCGACGGCGCTGGTTAGGGTGGAAACCGTGCCGTCGCCCCAGGCGATCGTCGCGGTATAGTCAGTAGCCTTCGCCTGCGGATTGGCGTCGGTGAAGTGGAAGAGGAGCTGGTTCGCAAAGGGAATGCCTTCCGTGGCCACGGGCGGCTTCCAGGCGCCCGCCGTAAGCGGCGCATCCGACACATTGAAATTGGAATTGTCCGCATCGGTCACGGCGCCGCCGGCATCGGCCACGTGCACGTGGAACACGGCGCCGCTGAGCTCCTCGGCGTAGGTGTGCGAGCCCAGCACGTCGAACCCGCCGCCGGCGCTGGCTTTGATCTGCCCCGCCTTGCCGGCCTTGCTCGTGACGGTGGAGGTGGAGCCGTCGCCCCAGGTAATGGTGGCCGTATAGTCGCTGGCCGCACCGCCGGGATCCGCGTCGGTGAAGTGCAGGAGGAGTGCGTCCGCGAAGGGCACTCCTTCCATGGCGTTGGGCGGCGTCAGGGGACCGGCCGTGAGGGGCGCGTCGGCCACGCTGAAGTTATCGATGCTGCCGTAAGTCACCGAGCCGCCGGCATCGGCCAGTTGAATGCTGAATGTCGCCCGGGAAATCTCCTCGGCATAGGTGTGCGTGCCGAGCACGTCGAAGCCGTCGCCGGCCGCGACGATCTGGCCGGCCGCGCCGGCAGTACCGGTAATGGTGGACGTCGTGCCGTCGCCCCAGTTGACCCGCGCCGTGTAGTCGCCGGGCACACCGTTGGGATCCTCGTCGAGGAAGTGGATAATCGGGACGTTCTGGTACGGATGTCCCTCGACGGGAGTGAAGATCGTGCCGCTGACGATCGTCAGGGGCGCGTCCCAGATCTTGCTCTCGGTGGTGCTCTTCTGGTCATGGGCGCCGGCGCCGTCGCGGACGAAGACCGTGAGCTGCCGGCCTGCCGGGACCTCCTCGGGATAGGTGTAGGTGCCCAGAACATTGTAGCCGCCGGAGGCCGTCACGACGTTGCCCGAGGTCTGCGTGCCGTCGGCCCAGGTGATCAGCGCCGTCATGTAGCCGGGGTCCGAGTTGCTCATGCCGTGCGTGAAGTGCGCTACCCCGGCGTTGACGATCGGTTTTCCTTCGTCGCCGCCGGTAGGGAAGACACCGTCAATGGTTATGGGAGCATCGGCCACGTTCACCCCCGTTGCCGTCCCCGTGGCCGAAGCCCCACCCACGTCGTTGACCGTGACGGTCAAAGTGCCGCTGGTCACGGGCCGCTGGTAGGTATATGTGCCCAGCACCTCGAATCCGTCCGAGCCGGCGGGAATGACGCTGCCGGGAGTCTGCATCCCGTCGGCCCAGGTGATCGTGGCGCTTAAGTCGCCGCTCTCGCTGCCGACGTTGGGGCTGGTGCCCTGGGCCACGGCGAAGCTGTAGATCCCCTGGCCCACCATCACGCCCACCGGGTGCGCCACGCTCGTCATTGTCAGCGGGGCATCTTGCACGGTCATGTCGACCGTCATGCTGTCGCTGCTGCCGCCGACGTCGTTGACCGTGACGGTGAGCGGACTCGTTGGGAACTCCTTCTGGAACCAATAGTTGGCCAGCACGTCGTACCCGCCATCCGGGTTCACCACGATCTGGCCAAACTCGCTCGGTGTGCTCGTGATGGTCGGGCTGCTGCCGTCGGGCCAGTCGACTTCGACAAAAAAATCCTTCAGGACGGGGTCGGGATTCTCGTCGGTGAAATGGGCGATCACGGCGCCGGTGATCTGTTGCTGCTCGACGGCAACGGGGGGCGTTACGCTGGTGATCTTCACGGGCGCGTCGGCCACTTCCCCCTGGATGCCCTTGCAATCCCACGCGCCTCCCTCGTCGTCCACCCTGACAATGAACGAACAGAGATCCGTCGCCTCGCGGTACGTGTAGCTGGCTAGCACGTCGAAACCGTTGCCGCTGGGCACGATCTGCCCATCGGAAGTGGCCGTGCTGTCGACCGTGGTGATATTGCCGTCAAGCCAGGTGATCGTCGCCGTGTAATCGCTGGCCGTGCCGTAGATGCTGTCGTCGGTAAAATGGGCCACCACGGCGCTGTTGATTGGCTGCCCTTCGGATACGTGCGGGTGAGTCACGTTGGTAATATGCAGCCCCGCATCGGCAACGGTTGCCCCTGGGACCGTCATGCTGTCGCCCAGTCCATCGCCCGACACGCTGACCTTGAACGGCCGACCGGGAGAAAGGATCGCCTCCTCGTAAGTGTGAGTGCCCAGCACGATCGGACCTTCTGTGCCCGTGTACACCATGCCTGAGGTCTGTGCGCCGTCGGCCCAGGTTATCGTGGCGCCCACGTCACTGAGGTTCAAGTTGGTCTGGAAGTCGGCAACTACGGGCCACGACGACGGATCCGTGCCCAGTAGTTCCCCTTCCACGGCGAAGGTAGGATGCATGACGCTGGTGAGGTGCAGATAGCTGAGCAGTTGCCGGTCTTCCAGCTTCTCCAGCCTCAAGACCTGCCTGTACCCGCCGCTGCGGCCAAGACGGCCACGGTGCGGCGAACGCCGCGCTGGGAGAATGAGGTGAAGAAACCGTTGCTTCCGCGTCCAGAAGCGCGTTTTCATGGGTGGAAACCTCCTCTTCTCTTCTTGACCCGCCGAAAGAACAGACTTTGAGCCCCCATGTCATGTTTATCCATCAGTTTAACATCAATCCCCCATTTTGGCAAAAGAATTTCCTGCTGCGCATTACAGATTTGGAAGGGTGCGATACCACCGGGCGTAGATGACAAGGGGGTGACATGGGAACATGCTACCCTATCTCTGATTGCCGAGGACGGCCACGCGGATGCAGGCTGGCTTCCGGGCCGTCTCGCTGTCATTGCGTAGTCGTTCGTATGACAATACGACTCACGCTCGCCTGCTCGGCGTGCGGCCGCGCACGGCGTGTGCGGGCTGCAATAGCGCGCCAACTACACGCTCACCTCCGCGTCGTCGGGCGGGGGCGGGTATTGGGCCAGCAGCGGCTCGACCAGCTCGGTCAGGAATTCATCGACCTGGCGGGGCGCCCGGCCGGCGAGTTGCAGGGGATCGAGCACGGCCGAGAGGTCGATCTGGGCGAAGGCCGGGTCGGCGGCCAGCCGCTCCAGCAGATCGTTGGCGCGGCCTTCCTGTTTGACCACGGCGGCGGCGGCCCGGCTGTGGCGGCGGATCCGCTCGTGCAGGTCCTGGCGGTCGCCGCCGGCGGCCACGCCGGCCATCAAAATGTTCTCCGTGGCCAGGAAGGGCAGCTCGGCCCGCAGGTTGGCGGCGATCACGCGGGGATAGACCAGCAGCCCGCCGGCCACGTTGCGGCCGAGGATCAGCACGGCGTCGGCGGCCAGGAAGGCCTGGGGCAGCGTCAGCCGGCGATTGGCGCTGTCGTCCAGGGTGCGCTCGAGCCACTGCACGGCGGCGGTGGCCGCGGCGCTGGACTCGAGGCTCATTACGAATCGGGCCAGCGCGCAGATCCGCTCGCTGCGCATGGGGTTCTGCTTGTAGGCCATGGCCGAGGAGCCGATCTGATCGGCTTCCAGCGGCTCCTCGATCTCGCGGCGATGGGCCAGGAGCCGCAGGTCGGTGGCCATCTTGTGGGCGCTCTGGGCAATGCCCGACAGGGCGGCCAGCACCTGGGCGTCGATCTTCCGCGGATAGGTCTGGCCGGTGACGGGGTAACTATCGGCGAAGCCCAGCTTGCGGCAGATGAGCGTTTCCAGTTGCCGGACCTTGGCCTGATCGCCCTGGAAGAGTGCCAGGAAGCTGGCCTGCGTGCCGGTGGTGCCCTTCGAGCCCAGCGCCTTCAGCGCCGCCAGGCGGTGCTCGATCTCGGCCAGATCGAGCACGAGGTCGTAGGCCCACAGGCAGGCCCGCTTGCCCACCGTGGTCGGCTGGGCCGGCTGAAAGTGCGTGTAGGCCAGGCAGGGCAGGTCGCGGTGCCGGCGGGCGAAACGGGCCAGGGCCGCCAGCACCCCCACCAGCCGCTCGCGCACCAGCTCCAGCGACTCGCGGAGCAACACGAGGTCCGTGTTGTCGGTGACATAACAACTCGTAGCGCCCAGGTGGATGATCGGCCGGGCCGTGGGGCAGGCGTCGCCGTAAGCATGGACGTGGGCCATTACGTCGTGCCGCAGCCGCCGCTCGTAGCCCGCGGCGGCCTCGAAATCCACGTCCGTCACGTGCGCCTTAAGCTCGGCGATCTGCTCCGCGCTGATCGGCAGCCCCAGCTCGGCTTCGGCCTCGGCCAGGGCCACCCACAGCCGCCGCCACGTGCTGAACTTGCGCTGGGGGCTCCACAGCTCGCCCATGCGGGCCGAGGCGTAACGTGCAATCAACGGGTTTTCGTACTGATTCGCGGCGGCGGTCATCCTCGATTCCCCTGGCGTTCAATCTTCGCTAATTCGCCCTCACCCGAGTTCGGCGCGGGTCTCCCGACCCCGCCGCGGCCCGACCGAAGGTCTCCCCAGGCTCAGGAGACCTTCAAAGCGGCGGTGTGGCTCGGTCAGAGACCGGCCACAACGCGGAGGCCTCGCCCTAATCCCCAATCCCCAATCCCTAATCCCTCGCCCCTCCTCACATGTTGGTCGCGTCGTCCGGGCCGGCGGCGCCGGTGATCTGATCCATGGCGGCGGCCAGCTCGGCGTTGTGCCCGCTCGATTCGGCATAGATGCGGCAGATGCGGAAGCTCAGCGCGATCCGCCGGAACAGTTCCCGCTCGGTAAGGCGGTGGATCTTGCCCGTGGCCGAGTCGTACAGGAAGTTCTGGTCGGCCGTGGGGGCCAGAGCCTCGGGCCGATAGACGTGGCGGGGGATGTCCACGCGAAACGGCAGCTCGCGCAGGGCAGCCGGCAGGTGCTTGCGGATCCGCCGCTCCAGGCCCTCTTCGTCGCTGAAGACGCTGGCCCCCTCGGGCTGGCCGGGGGCGAAAAAAACCATCCGCTCGCAGGCCATCTTCCACCGCAGCCGCCGAGCCAGGAAGGCTTGCCACCGCAGCCCCAGCCCGCGCAACCGGGCATCCGGCGAATTGTGCCACTCCGCCACCCGCACCAACAACGACCACTCGGTCAGCCGCCGGTACTCGTCCAGGTGCTCCAGGGGGTTGCCGGGAAACAGGTCGGCCTTGCTGTCGACGAACAACTCCTGGAGGCTCAGGTCGATGGCCCGCACCGTGCGGTGATAGTACACCGAGCGGAACAGCTCGCCGCGGACGGCAATGAACCGCTCCAGGGCCGACAGGCCCCGCTCGTGGATCGTCAGGCCGCGCTCGGTGAACATGCTGTAGCGGAGCAGGCGATCCAGGTCGAAGGCCCGCATGCTGTAGCCCGACATGTAGGCGTCGCGGAGCACGAAATCCATGTTGTCGACGGTATACAGGCCGCAGAACAGGCTGCGGAGGAAGCGCAGCCAGCGGGGGCCGTCGTCGGCCGCCGCGCCGCCCGGCCTTTCGATCAGGTAGCCGAGCTGCTCGGGCTCGAGCCGCTCGTCGTCCCGCAGGCGGCTGTTGGGATTCCGCCGCACCCGCCGCACCAGCTCGGCCAGCTCCCGCACGATGATCTGCCGGCCGATGATCTCGTGGTTCAGCTTGTAGGCGGAAAGGTAATGGCTGTCGAAGAAATGGCCGAAGGGGCCGTGACCCACGTCGTGCAACAGCGCCGCCAGGCGCACCAGCGACTCGACGTAGCCCCGGCTGGGCGCCTCGGGACAGACCTCTTGCAGGCTGTCGTAAGTTTCGGCGATGGCCCGGCTGGCCAGGTGCATCGCCCCCAGCACGTGCTGGAAGCGGGTGTGCTCGGCGGTCGGATAGACCCACCACGCCGTCTGCAACTGGTGGATCTGCCGCAGCCGCTGCACCCAGGGATGGTCGATGATCTGCTGCTCGCAGACCTCGCTGGGGGGCAGGCCCGCCGGAGAGGTGAACGGGATGTAGCCGTGGATAACGTCGTAGCTGATGCTTTCGCCGACGGGTTCGCGCATGGCAGTATTATGGGCCGACAGGGGGCCCGCGCCTAGCATCCTTAGTATTAGCGTTACGCCGGTCCGGGATCCGGTGGGAAACGACCAATGACCAAGCACCAATGACTAAACTGGCAGGATGGGTCGAGCGCTGACGAGCCCCACCAGAACCACGACGGAGCACGGGGGACGGACGACGGACGGGAGTGCGTCCGTCCGTCGCCCGTCGCCCGTCGTCCGTCGCTTTTTTACCCAAGCTGCGTGAGCGGAAAAGCCGATGTATTGTGACGCACGGATAGCCGCGCGTCAGTGCTATCCTACTCGCGCTATTCTACCCATCTTGTCTCGACTGCATCCCGCTGGCCCGTTAATGTCACCCCAAGATCGCCGATCAGTGGAATTCAGAATAGTTCTGTTCTCTTCCCCAGCTTACTGAATCGCTCTGGTGTAACTCACTTCTGACAGATAAACTTTGGAATGGCAGGGCCGGTCTGGCTATTTTGCAAGGAGCTCAACTGTGCGAAGTCTTCGTTGTTGGGGCGGGGTCATCGTCGTTTGCGGGCTGTGGATGTCGAGGGCCAGCGGGGCAGAAGCCGTACCCTCGGCCGACACCCTGCTGCCGAAGACCACGGTTGGTTTTCTCTCGGTGACTAATTGCCCGGATTTGCAGAAACACTGGGGCCAGACCCAGCTCGGCAAACTGGCGGCCGATCGGATCATGGCGGACTTCGGGAAGGACAACCGCAGTCAGATCCAGGAGCGTTGGGGCTGGCTTTCCGAGCGGTTGGGGATCACCATGGACGATCTGGACGGGGTGGCCACGGGCGAGGCCGCCTTTGCACTTATCGAGCCCCAGCCGGGCGAAGCTGCCATGGCGATGCTGTTGGACGCGACGGGCCACGCGGCCCAGGCCCAGGCGGCCCTGGCCAAGGCCCGGCAGAACCTCGTCGGCCGGGGCGCCAAGGAAAGCCGCATGACGCTGGGCGGGGCCTCGCTCTACATCTTCGACCTGTCGCAGACCAAGGAAGGCCGGACCATCTACTTCCTCACGCCGACCTTCTTCGGGTCCTGCGACGACCTGGCGGTGGTCCGCGACATCCTGGGCCGCCTGGGCGGCGGCCGCCGCGCCGGCAGCCTGGCCGACGTGACCGGCTACCAGATGGTGATGAAGCGCTGCGCGGCCGACGCCCCGGCCGCGCGGCCCCAGGTGCGGTGGTTCATCTACCCGTTGGGATACGTCGAGGCCTTGCGGGCGGCCACGCCCGAGGAAAAACGCCGCCGCGGAAAGACGGTCCTGGAAGTGGTGCGGAACCAGGGCTTTGGTGCGGTGCAGGGCGTGGGCGGCTACCTGGACCTCGCCAGCGAGGGCTACGAGATCATCCACCGCACGGCGATCTACGCCCCGCCGCCCTACCGCAACGCCATGAAGATGCTCGCCCTGCCCAACGGCAAGGATTTCCTGCCCCAGCCCTGGATCCCCCGCGACGTGTCCGACTACACCACGCTGTACGTGGACATCCTCAAGGCCTTCGACAATTTCGACGCGCTGTACGACGAGATCATCGGCGAGAAGGGCCTGTGGGCCGAGACGCTGCAGAGCATGAAGGATGATCCCAACGGGCCGCAAATCGACCTCCGCGACGAGCTGATCAAGAACCTCGGCCAGCGGATCACGATGATCAGCGACTACAAGCTGCCGATCACCACCAGCAGCGAGCGGCTGATGTGGGCCATCGAGGTGAAAGACGAGAAGGCGGTGGCCAAGGCCATCGAAAAATGCCTGAAAAAGGACCCCAGCGCCAAGCGGCGGGTCGTCGGCGAGCAGGTGATTTGGGAGATCGTCGAGGAAGAGCAGGCCGCGGTCCCCACCATCCAACTCGAGGTGCCTTCCATCACGCCCGAAAAGGACGGGGCCAAAGGCAAGAAAGGCAAGGCCGGCGAAGACGAGGAGGAAGAGGAGCAGCAGAAGGAAGGGCACCTGCTGCCGCACGGGGCGATCACCGCGGCCCACGGCCACCTGTTGGTCGCCTCGCACCTCGATTTCCTGCTGAAGGTGCTCAAGCCGATCGGGCCGGCCGACGCGCTGCGGGAGAATCCGGAGTTCCAGCGGGTGTGGGCGATGGCCGCCGGCCGGCTGGGGCTGAAGACGCAGAGCGCCCGCCAGTTCTCGCGGACCGACGAGGAGCTGCGCCCGACCTACGAGCTGATCCGGCAGGGCAAGATGCCCGAGAGCGAATCGATGCTGGGCCGGGCGCTGAACTCGCTTTCCGGGGCGGGCAAGCGGGGCACGCCCCGCCAGCAGCGGATCAACGGCCGCCATCTGCCCGAGTTCGAGCTGGTTCGCCGCTTCGTGGGGCCCGGCGCCTCGGCCGTGGCCAGCGAGCCCGACGGCTGGTTCATCAAGGGCGTCCTGTTGAAGCGAGAGCCGGCCAGGGACGGGACTGCCGCTCGGTAACCGTTCACGGCACGGAAGGTATCAGGCACACTCCGTGTGCCGTCCGCCGTACCTTTCTCCGCTTCAGCGGACGGCACGCGGAGTGTGGCACGCTACGTTGCGGCGGCCCGCCGGGCCGGGTTGGTCAGCGACGGTGCCGGTGGTAGAATAGATATGTTGTCGACGCAACTTCCGTTTGATCGAGGACTTTCCCGCATGCCCAAGCTGGATTACCGCAATATCGAAAAAGACTCTGCCCGTTGCGGCGGCCAGCCGATTGTGGCCGACACCCGCATTCGTGTGGCCACTATCCTGGCGGCCTATCGCCAGGGCATGGGCGTGGAAGAGATCGTTCAGCAGTACCCGGTGCTCCGGCCGGCCGATGTGCACGACGCCTTGGCTTACGCCTACGATCACCTGGAGGAGATCGAGGCCGACCTGGCGGCCGACGATGAAGCAGCAGTCAAGGCCGGCCTGGCCCGTCGCGGTCATGCGGAATGAGCGCGCTGCGTTTCTTTACGGATGAAGATGTCTACGGAGCCGTAGCGACGGCCCTGCAGCGCGCGGGAATCGACGCCATTTCCACTCCACAGACCGGCCGCCGTCGGCAGCCCGACGAATCTCAACTCGCGTGGGCGTCGGCCGAAGGCCGAGTGCTGGTGACGTTCAACGTCGCCCATTTCGCCCGGTTGCACTCCAACTGGGCCGGTCAGGGGCGGCATCACGCCGGCATCGTCGTCTCAAACCAGCGGCCGATCGGCGACGTGGTCCGTCGTCTCCTTCATTTGGCCGCCGCCAGAGACGCCGAATCGATGCGCGACCGCCTGGACTTCCTCGGCGATTGGTAGAAGACCCGCGAAGAACTGGCGGTGGGGCTCGCTGCGCTCGACCCACCCCACCAGCTCATAGGTCCCATAGCTCCTATTAGTCCCATGTAGTCTCCACCAGCACGGTCGCGGATTATTCCTTCCGCCGGCAATCGGCGCACAGCCCGACCACGAACAGCCGGTGGCTGAGCACCTGGAAGTGATAGCGCCGGGCTACCACGTCGCGCAGCCGCTCCAATTCGGCGCTGTGGAACTCGATCAGCCGGTTGCAGCGCTGGCAGTACAGGTGATCGTGGCTGGGATAGCCGTACTGGTGCTCGTAGACGTTGCGGCCGCCCAGGGCCATGGCGCGGAGCATGCCGGCCTCGACCAGCTCGCCCAGCGTGCGGTAGATCGTGGGGCGGCTAAGCTTGCGCTGGGCCAGCAGCGGCTGGAGATGCTGCATCAGCTCGTCGGCGTCGAAGTGGTCGTGGTGGCTGAAGACCTGCTCGACGATCAGCCGCCGCTGCCGCGTGAGGCGCTTGCCCTGGCTTTCCAGGAATTGCGCGAACCGCTCGACCGGCGAAAGATTGACCGCCACCGCTCCGAGTGCGAAGCCTTTGGTCATTCGGCGGAAAGGGGACAGTCCCATTTTCGCGGCGGACTCGGTATTGCTTAGGGGCACCGTCCCCGTCGCCGCGAAAATTGGGACAGTCCCCATGAACGATCAACCGATCTCATCGAGCAGGCGCTCGACGGCGGCGTCCAGCCGCTGGGGCGTCTCGTAGGTGCCCGCGGCAATCTGGGCGCGGATCGACTGGATGCGGTCCTGGCGCACGTCGGGGGCCTGCCGGACCTGCTCGACGAAGCGTGCGGCGTCGGAGATGTGCAGTTCGTCCTTAATGGCCGAGGGCTCGCTTTGTGTGGCCGGCTGCGCCGGGGGCGACGCATGCGGCGCATTGATCGCCTGGGGACCATGTACGTGCGCGGGGCCGTAAACTTGCATTCCACCCCTCCCTCTTAATTCTACGCCGCATTCCCCGGCGTATCACGGGCGGTCTGCCATGACCCCGCCGGCGGCCAGCATGCCGCTCGGCACACGTGTCATCGGCCCGTGGTTCGCGGGGGATTCAGGGAAACCGCAGACGCTCGACTCATGCCGGTACGCACCGCCGCATGACGTGCAACGGCTGTCCCGATTATAGGCGGCGGCGTGAATCTGAGCAAGATCGACCTGCGCTCGCACCTACACCCATGGGTGGGGTTGGATGGGCCGCGCAAAGTCCGGGCAAGAATGGGAATAGCTTTGGGAGCTGTCCCCCGGCCTCCGCCATCCGCCTTCCGCCTTCCGCCTTCCGCCTTTGGTGGGGACGCTCAGGAGCCGAATTCCGGCCGCCGGCGGCCCAACTGGCCCTTCAGGCGGTCGACGATCGAGCTGTGCATCTGGCTCACGCGGCTCTCGGACAGGTCCAGCGTGGCCCCGATCTCCTTCATCGTCAATTCCTCGTAATAGTAGAGGATGATGATCAGCCGCTCGTTGCGGTTCAGACCCTTGGTGACCAGCCGCATCAGGTCGGCCTTCTGGATTCGCCGCGTGGGGTCCTCCCCCTTCTTGTCTTCCAGGATGTCGATCTCGCGGACGTCCTTGTAGCTGTCGGTCTCGTACCACTTCTTGTTGAGACTGATCAGATTGACGGCGTTGGCGTCGAGCATCATTTTTTCCAGCTCGGGCACGGCGATGCCCATCTCCGAGGCCAGCTCGTTCTCGTTCGGCTGCCGGCCCAGCCGGGCCTCGAGGTTCTTGACCGCCTCGTTGAGCTTGCTGGCCTTCGAGCGGACCAGGCGGGGGACCCAGTCCATGGTGCGGAGCTCGTCGAGCATGGCGCCGCGGATGCGGGGCACGCAGTACGTCTCGAACTTCACACCCCGCGACAGGTCGAAGGCGTCGATGGCATCCATCAGGCCGAACACGCCGGCCGAGATCAGGTCGTCCAGCTCGACGCCCTCGGGCAGCCGCGACCAGATCCGCTCGCCGTTGTACTTCACCAGCGGCAGATAGATCTCTACCAGGCGGTTGCGAAGCTCCTGGTTGGTCAAGTCCTGCTTGAACTCGATCCACAGTTGTTCGACGTCTTCCGGGGCGACGGTGGTTGCCATGTATTCCTCCGTGAATTCGTATCATTCCTGGCCGCTCGCAGTCGAGATCCCTCTCGTCCCATCTTGCCGTGGGTGGCATCTGCCGTCAGGCTTGCTTCGGTTTCGGCTCCTTTAGGCTGGCGGTGATCCGGCCATGGACCGAATCGGCCACGATCCGTTCGGCGAGCCAGCCGATAACCGCCCCCAGGGCGGCGAAGGCCAGCAGTTGGCACCAAGCGGCCCGCAGCACGCCCTCGGTCCCGCCACCGGCCAGAACGCCCTGCGCCAGCGAAAGCACCAATGCCAGGAGGCCGAGGATACCAGCGTAATTGCGAGCCACGTCACCTTCCTCGATCGCCATTAAACTTCACGCAACCGCTATAGTTTAACAGCACATCGACTGCCGACAGATATCCCGCTATATCGGCCGCGACGGAGCCGGGGTTGAGGGATTCTTCTGGTTCTCCCTGAAATAGTTGTCAGTTGTCGGTTGTCAGTTGTCAGTTGTCAGCGTTCGCACTTGCGCTTTGCCACAATCGGTGGCAGCCGCTTGCGGCTTCGCAACTACCGATTGCGGTCTATTTGCATCACGTTTGATTGATTCACAAGCTCCGAGACCTGAGATTTCAAGAATCCCGGCGGAGTTTCCCGATTCTCGTCCGACGAAGAGCGGGCGGTCGCCTTTGCGTCATCGCCGTTCGGCCGGCATTGTTCGGCCAGCGCTCGCAGATCGTCGGCCTGGTCGTTCGTCACGCGTGCTCCATAGCCTTCTGGCGGCCGCCGGCGCCGGCCGGGGTCAGGATCAGCCGCGCCAGGCGGCCCGCGTCGGCGATCTCGATGTCGTCCGGCACGTTCTGGCCGTTGGTCAGATAACTGAGCGGCAGTTTGCTGGAGCGCAGCAGGGGCAGAATATTGCCCAGGCCGGCCGCCTCGTCCAGTTTGGTGAGCAGCAGGGCCGTGGTGCCGACGGCGGCGAAGCGTTCGGCGGCCTGTTCCAGGGCCCGCGCACCCGCCACGCTGCTTAAGACCAGGTGCACCTCGTCGGCGGCGGCCTCGCTGAGGAAGGCCCGCAGCTCCTGGATGCGGATATCGTCCTTGGGGCTGCGGCCGGCGGTGTCCAGCAGGAGCAGGTCGAGCTGCTCCATGCGGCGGACCGCCTCGCGCATCTCCCGCGGCGTGGCCACAACCTGCATGGGCAGGTCGATGATCTCGGCGTAGGTCCGCAGTTGCTCGACGGCCGCAATGCGGTAGGTATCGACGGTGATCAGGCCCACGCGGCGTTTTTCCTTCAGCCGGAACTGGGCGGCCAGCTTGGCGATGGTGGTCGTCTTGCCCACGCCGGTCGGTCCGACCAGGGCCACCAGGCGGCAGCGGCCGGGGGTCAAGCGGATCGGCCCGCTCACGGCGATTTCGGCTTCGATCATGCGTGCGATGCGGGCTCTGGCCGCCGCCGGATCGCCCGGCCGCGGCCCGCGGGCCTCGCTCCGCAACCGATCCACCAGTTCCCGGGCCAACTCCTCGCTCACTTCGGCATCCAGCAGCTCGGTGAACAGGCAGAAGAGTTCCTCGGGCAGATCCGGCCGGCGCCCCGGCTGGCTTCGCCGGTAAAGGTCCTGGACCATGGCCTGGAGTTGGCTGAGCTGCTGGTTCACGTTGGCGGTTTGGGTGGCATGTCCCTGAGCAGCGAAGGGCGTGTCGGGTCTGGAAAGCACGCCGTTGGCTGCTCTCAGAGACGTGCCACCCGCCCGGTCATCGTCCGCCAGCGGCTCCTCTTCTTCCGCCGCCGCTTCCCAGCCGGCCTCGTCCGCCGCGTCGAAACGGCCCTGGGCCGGCTGCCAGCCCACGGCCGGAAACCGGCTCGGCACGTTCACGCCGCACGAGGCCGTCACCTCGATCTGCGGCGGACCGGCCAGCCAGCCCAGCAGCCGGCGGGTGGGGACCGTTCGGGTATGCAGTATCGCGGCATCGGGCCCCAACTCGCGGCGGACCATCGCCAGCGCCTCGTACATCGTCGCCGCTCGAAATGTTCTCAGTTCCATGGCAGTTTGGGGATTTAGGGATTTGGGGATTTAGGG
>JBEKTY010000108.1:0-27395 GCA_049515555.1 Thermoguttaceae bacterium | reverse complement strand
CAGCGCCAGCAACAGGAGCCCGGTGAACCGGGCTGACAAAATGGATAGGATGGCACTCCTTCGACCCGGCGTAAACGCCGGGCCTAGTACCGCCTTAGGCGGAAAGCCCGATGAATCGGGCTTGATGCTGCAACGATCGCACACAGAGCCGATGCAATTTCGTAATGTGTTGTCCGTAAACATTTTACGGCTATTTCAACGGTATTGGGGTTAGGGCCGTCTGCCGCGAGAATGCCTTGCCTTGGTTGTGCGACTTCCTCGTGCCCTCACTCCTGCCCCTCTCACAGAGGGAGGGGTGAGATTGGTCGGGCCACTACCCACAGAGGGAGAGGGGAGATTGGCCGGCCTCCTTCCGGCAGGCCAGCGAAAATATCGTGGCGGGGGCGCGGCCGGGGCGGTTCTTGACCTAGACTTCATAGGGCGGAAGCGAAGCCCCGCGAGCCGGTTTGCCCGGGCAGGCTCGGCCTGCGTCGGCACGCGGGAGCGTCCCGGCGGCCGACGTGCGCCGTCAGGTTCGAGACCCTTTCCCAACAGCAGGCAATCCTATGTCTCTTTGGTCGATTTCCATTCCTCTTCCATTGGCCTTGGCGGTGGTCGCCACGGTAGGTTATCTGTTTGGCCGGCGCACGAGGGGCGACTCGTCGGAGCTGAGCGCACGCTCGCGGCGTGAATTTCGCCGCGCGCAGACGGTGGCCGCCGAGCTGGAGAAGATCGCCTGGGAGCTTCGCAAGGGGTTGTCCGAGCATCACGCCAGCGTAAGTAAATTTCGGGATCGGGTCGGCAAGCTGGGGGACAATGTCCAGGAGGGGGCCTGGAAAGAACTCTGCCGCGAGGCGGAGGAAATCCTCCGTCCCACCTTGCGGCTGGCGGCCCAGATCTCCAGCGCCCACGAAGAAATCCGCCAGCAGAGCGCAAATCTCATGGCCTTCACCGAGGTGCGAACCGACCCCTTGACCCTCGTCAACAACCGCCGCGGCTTGGACGACACCCTGACCGGCCAGTTCGCCCTCATGAACCGCTACAACGCGCATTTCTCGCTGGCCATGTTCGACATCGACCATTTCAAGCGCATCAACGACCAGCAGGGGCACCTGTTCGGCGACAGCGTGTTGCAGAAGCTGGCCCGGCTGCTGGACGAATCGGTGCGCGAGACGGACATGGTGGCCCGCTACGGCGGCGAAGAGTTCGTGGTGATCATGCCCGAGACGGCGCTGGCCGGGGGGAGCATGTTCGCCGAACGCTTGCGGATGCAGATCGAGAAGCAGATGCCGATCAGCGTCAGTTGCGGCGTGGCCGAAGCCCTGGACGGCGACACCCAGGATTCGCTGCTGGCGCGGGCCGACCGGGCCCTATACGAGGCCAAGACCATGGGCCGGAATTGCGTCTTCCAGCATAACGGCGAAGTAATCGAGCCGGTGCAGATCGGTGCCCCGCTGGAAATCGAGTGACGGTTCACGGCCGGTCCGTTGTGGCCGGTCTCCGACCGAGCCACGCCCGTCGACCGAAGGTCTCCCGAGCGCCGGAGACCTTCGGTCCCCGCCGCGGCGGGGTCGGGAGCCCCGCGCCGAACTCGGGTGTAGGAAGCACTGCTGGACGAGCCAGCAGTGGCACCCGACGGGAGCGGACGTCACAGGATGGGCTGGCCGCGGCGGCGTTTGCGGCGGACGATAGCGCGGGCCCGGGCGGCCACTGCCCGCCAGAGCGGCTTCCAGGCCACCGTTTGCGGCGCGAACTGGGCCGCGTAGGCCCGCAAAAAACGGCGGCAGACGCTGCGGCTGACCCAGGGATGGGCCTGCACCGAGACGGCCAGGCGGGCCAGGTTGGCGGCCCGCTCTTGTGGCCTCAGCCCCCGGGTGAGCCGGACGCCGTCCAGATCGACGAGGTAGGTCTGGAGGTCGTCGCCGTGCTGAACGACCAGCAGGTTCACGCCCTTCAGATCGCGGTTGGCGATGCCCGCGGCGTGCATCCGGCCGACGAGCCGCCCGAGGCTCTCGGCGCAACGGGCGGCCGACCGCAGCCGCCGATCGGGGCTCAAGGCGGCCAGCCGCCAGCCGAAGCGGTGCAGGTTCTCGGCCCCCTCGATCCAGGCCGTGGCCAGGTAACTGGTGCCCCGCGACGGCCAGGGGCGGGGCTGACAGGCGGCGATCGGTCGGGCCGTGGCCACGTTCCGCTCCAGCAGGGCCCGGGCCAGCCGCCAGCCCTCCAGGGCCCGACTCCGCCGGAACGCTCCCCACAGAGCCTTCCACCAGTTCCGGGGCCGATACTGCTTGTAGACCACCCGGATCGGCCCGCCCGAAAGCGGCAGCTCGGCGACCACGATCAGGCTGCTGTGGCCGATTTTCACGGGGTAAGCCAGGTACCGCCAGAGGAGTTCGTCCGGGCGGTCGGCCAGCCGGCGGAGTTCCACTGCCGCCAGCTCGCCGACGCCGTAGGCCGTGCCGGCAGCCGTTTGCAGCCTGGTGCAGGTCTGCGGTATAATGCGGGTTTCGGTAACGGGTCTTTTCCTCAGCTTTTGGAAGGCCGTCCGCCACCGGCGGGCGCGGGTTGAAACATGCCGTTGTTCGAAATCGAAACCGCGTCACACATTATCATCACCTGGGCCGAAGATGAGCAAGCCGCCACCGGGGTGGTCCAGGCGAATTATCCCAAGGAGCGGCTCATCCGCATGACGAAGCGTCCCCGCGATACGTGGGTGATCTCGAAATCGGCCCTGGGCATCACGGGCAATACCGATCCTTGTGCCACCGCCCGCGACTGCCTGGCCAAGGCCGAAGGCGACAAGATTCACGCCATCCGCCTGTACATGCAGAACACAGGAACCGACCTGGAGCGGGCCCGCAAGGCGATCGAGTCGAACATGGTCATGGGTTGGTAATGCTCAAAGACGAGCTTGTGGCGCTTCTGGCCCCCTTTGGGCAGGAGCAGGTGCTGGCGTTCTGGGAGCAGTTGGACGCCGCGGGGCGTGAATCGCTCTCGCGCGCCATCCGGCAGCTCGATCTGGCCCTCATCCGGCGGCTATACGAGCACCGCGGCGAGGAGGCGGGCATTCGGCAATTGGCGGAGCGGGCCGGGCCGCCGCCTGCCTTCCGCCTCGCAGGGAAGAAGGAAAAGGGGTCGGGAGTCTTTTATGCGAATCGCCTTCCGGGTCGTTCCGGCAAAAGACTCCCGACCCCTTTTCCCCCGGAGCACGCCTCCAGAAAATTAGTTCTGACCCCTTTTTCCTGCACGCGGGCCGAGGCCCTGGCCCGCGGCCGCCAAGCCCTCGACGCCGGCCAGGTGGGCGCCATTCTGGTAGCGGGCGGGCAGGGCACCCGCCTGGGCTTCCACCATCCCAAGGGGATGTACCCGATCGGCCCCCTGTCCGGCCGGACGTTGTTCCAGATCCACATCGAGAAGATCCTGGCCACGGCCCGGCGGCACAAGACGCATGTGCCGCTGTACCTGATGACCAGCCCGGCCACGCATGCCGAGACGCTGGAATTCCTCGCCCGGCACGAGCGGTTCGGACTGGCCGTCACGGACCTGGTGGTCTTCTGCCAGGGGACCATGCCGGCCATCGAGGCGGCCAGCGGAAAACTGCTCTTGGAATCGCCGGGCCGGCTGGCCAGCAGCCCGGGTGGGCACGGCGGCATGCTCGCCGCCTTCGCCGCCAGCGGTGCCATGGCCGACGCCCGCCGCCGCGGCATCCGCGAGCTGTTCTACTTCCAGGTTGATAATCCGCTGGTCGAAATCTGCGGCCCTGAATACATCGGCTACCATCTCCTCTGCCGCTCGGAGATGACCACCCAGGTTATCGCCAAGCGCGATCCGCTGGAGCGGGTGGGCAACGTGGTCGAGGTCGATGGCCGGCTGATGGTCATCGAATACAGCGACCTGCCGGAGGACGTGGCCCGGCGGCGCACGCCGGAGGGCGGGCTGGCCGTCTGGGCGGGCAGCATCGCCGTCCACGTGTTCGAGCTGGGTTTTCTGGAGCGCGTGGCGGAGCAGGCCGACGCCCTGCCGTTCCACTACGCCCGGAAGAAGGTGGCCTGCGTGGATGGCGCCGGGCGGCGGGTTGTGCCGGCCGAGCCCAACGCCCTGAAGTTCGAGCGGTTCATCTTCGACCTCATGCCTTTGGCCCACAATGCAATCGTGGTGGAGGTGGCCCCGGCCCGGGCCTTCGGGCCGCTGAAGAACGCCCCCGGGGCGGCCGAGGATACGCCGCAGTCGGTGCAGGAGCAGATGTCCGCCGTGCACCGCCAGTGGCTCCGCGCGGCCGGGGCCGAGGTAGCCGACGACGTGGCGGTCGAGATCAACCCGCTGGCGGCCCTGGACGCCGAGGAACTGGCGACAAAGGTCCGCCCCGGGCTGCGAATCAGCACGCCCACCTACCTGGGACCCGATTGGGCCGGGTAGTATGCCGGTCCCCTCTCCCTCCGGGAGAGGGCCAGGGTGAGGGCAGGCCAAGTTCGGCGCGGGTCTCCCGACCCCGCCGCGGTGTGGATCGAAGCTCTCCGGGGCATGGGAGACCGTCGGTCGGCGGCGTGGCTCGGTCAGAGACCGGCCACAACACGGAGGCAAGGCGCTACTCGCCGACCGCCCTCACCCTAACCCTCTCCCGGAGGGAGAGGGGACCGGGCGTCATTTCTTCTCGCTGCCGGGCGCGTCTTCTTTGGCCTTCTCCAAGGTGCCGATCGGGCCGGGCTTCTCCGCTGTGCCCGAGTCGTGCTCGTGCTCATGATCGTGCTCGTGAGCGGCGGAGTCCTTGCCCTTATCCTTGTCTTTGTCCTTCGGAGCTTCCTTCTTCTTGACGATCTGCTCGCGGCCGAGGTGGATCTTGCGGTACACGTCGTCGGAAATGACGTAGTACCAGTCGGCGAAGCGGTCGTTGAGCTCTTTGACGTGTTTCTTGCCGGCGGCAAGCTTCTCGTCATACTCGTCCTGCTTGCGCTTGTTGTCTTTCTCGATCCGCTCGCGCTCGGCCTTCAGATCGGGTTTTTTCTCGTCTTTCTTGATGTCGTCTTTCTTGGGCTCCGCCGTCTTGGGCTCTGTAGTCTTGGGCTCCGCCGTCTTGGGCTCCTCTTTCTTGACTTCGTCTTTCTTGGGCTCTTCCTTCTTGGGCTCCTCTTTCTTACCCTCTTCGCTCTTGGGCTCTTCCTTCTTGACTTCGTCCTTTTTGGGCCCGTCTATCTTGGGCTCGTCCTTCTTAGCTTCGCCGCTCGGGGCGGCTTCCTTCTTCTGCTCCTCCTTGCCGGCGACGTCCTTCTTGGGCTCGTCTTTCTTGGGTTCCTCGGTCTTGGGTGCGCCTTTCTGGCCTTCGTCGCCCTTGGCGCCGGCGTCCTTGGCGGCGGCCTTCTTGGGCTCGTCCTTCTTGGAATCGTCCTTGTTTCCCTGGTCCTTGCCGGCGTCGGGCGCCTTGACTGCGGGCTGCGTGTCGCCGGCCTTCTTATCCTCGGCTTTCTTGTCGTCAGCCTTCTTATCCTCAGTTTTCTTATCGGCGGATTTCTGATCGTCGGCTTTCTTGTCGTCAGCCTTCTTGTCCTCGGCCTTCTTGTCGGCGGGTTTCTTCTCGGGCTCCTCTTTGGGCAGCGCCTCGAACACCGGCTTGGCGACGGCCTGGGGGTTGAACTCGGTCATGAGGAACAAATAGCGGTTCATGCCGGGGGCGGGCTCGTCCTTCTTCTCGTCCTTCTTGTCAGCTTTCTTGTCTTTGCCCTCGTCCTTGCCTTCGGTCTTGCCCTTGCCGGGGGCCTTTTCCTTGTCGCTTTCCTTGTCTTTCGCCTTGTCGGCGGCCTTGTCCTTGGTCTTGTCGGCGGCCTGGCTCGACTCGCCGGTGACTTCGCCGAAGCGCAGGACATAGCGCACGCCGTCATTCATCTGCAAGCGGATCTCGCCCTTGTTGGAGACCAATTGGAAATGGCCTTTCACTCCGTCCGGGTCCTGGACGGCGTAGAATCCCCGCTCCTGAAGCGACTGGAGCACCTGGAGGTCCTTGACCGTCTTGATCCGCAGGTCGGGGGGCACCTGGCCGGGCTTGCGGTTGACGTCGACGATCTTCAGGTCGTCCAGGGCGAATTTCAGGTCGTCCAGCTTCTTGCTGTCGAGCTCCTCGTCGGCGGCCATCTTGCGGGGCACCAGCTTGTCCTTCTCGAAGGCCAGGTCCTCGCCCAGCTTCCAGGCCGCATCGCCGCTGCCGGCGTAGTCGAGGGTCATCTGCCCCTTGTTCTTCACGGCCGCTCCCTCGTCGGTCAGGTCGATCGAGTAGTCCTGGATCTGCACCTGCTTCAGGTCCATGGTGTTGAGCTTCAGCAGGTTCTTCTCGATCCAGTCTTCGAACTTGGTGGAGAGCTTGGAGGTGTCGATATCGACGATGTACACGGGGTCCTTGCCCGTGTAGCGGACGTAGTGCAGGTTGGACTGGTCGGGCACCGCCTTGCCGATGACCAGCGAGGCCAGGGTCTTGCCTTCCTGGTCTTTCATGGTGACGCGCATCCCCACGCCGTCGTCGGAGGACTTGACGCTTTCGGGATCGGGATCGACCACGCCGTACTGGTTGTGGAGCTTGCGGATCGTGTTCTGGTCCAGTTCGTTGGCCTCATCGCCCAGACCGGGGGCGACGCCCAGGATGGTCAGTCCGCCCAGGCAGTTGACGGCCTGGGCCAGGTGCTCCTTGGCGTCGGCCGGATAATCGCTGTGCGAGGGGATCGACCAGCGGATCTCGCCGGCGGCCGGCGGCGGCGACTTCTGTTTGGGGTCCGCGGCGGGGGCCGTCCGCCGGCCCTTCACCTGGGCCACCTCGAAGGGCAGGCACTTGCGGCTGGCGTCGTCGAAACGCATGATTTCCAGCCGCGTAACGAGCAAGGGGTCGTCCAGCGCCTCGCCGAACATGGGCTTGCCGCGCGCTTCCTCGCCCGTCGGCGTGGGCCTCTGGTGCGAGGGCCCGGCCAGCCAGGCGACGCCGGCGATCAGCAGGGCGGCCCCTGCGAAAAGGGCCGTTTTCAGATTCTCGTTCATGCTCCTATTCTCCCGGAACCTTTTTGTAGTCGGCACACGCCGTGTGCCGCATTTCCGCACACGGCGTGTGCGGACTACATTGAAATGCGGAAGTTATTTCTCAACCGATCCCTTAGCGCAAACGGTTTTTGGAAACTCCCTCGCGCTCCTTGGCGCGGCGATTGAAGAACACCAGTCCGGCCACGAGCAAGGGGAAGATGGGCGGCAGCAGCACGGCCCACATCTTGTACTGATCCTGGACCCGTCCGATGCCGGCGTTCTTCTGGGCTTCGATGTTTCCGATCTCCTCATTCTGCTCGCGATCGAGCTCGGCCTCTTTCTCTTTCAGGCGGCGCTGGCCGTTCTCTTGGGCGATTTCCAGCCGGCGGCCGGCCTCGGCCGAGTCGATGGCCTCTTTCTTGTACTGCTCGGTGAGCTTCTGAATCAGCTCGGTGAGCTTCTGCTGCTCGCGTTTTTTGGCATCGGCCCGGCTGCGGCGGAGCTCCTCGATCTTTTGGCTGGCGCTGCGGCGGGCCTCTTCGGTCCGCTCGTCGATGCGGGTCAGCGTGCGGTGCTGCGGCCGGCGCTTGCGGAGCTCCAGGAAGCGCTGGTCGCCGGCCAGCGAATCCAGGGCGTTGAGGACCAACGTCACGTTGTCGAAATCGAAGTGCAGGCCCAGCCCCGGCACCTCGCCCTGCTCGCGCCAGCGGAAGAACTCGTCGGTCAACATGTCGATGTCGGCCACCAGGACGACGTTGACGTTGGCCGCGGGCTTGTCGGCCTGGACATCCTTGGCCGTGTCGGGTTTGCCCGCCTCGGCCGGCCTGGCCGGCAGGCGGCCGGTGATGTGCGCGGCCAGGCAGTATTGTTTGTGGTCGCCCGGCACCTCGCGGCGGAGCGGGTTGAGCATCTGGCCCATGGGCGTGCGGAGGATCATGTCGCCCATGCGGATCGTGCCGCTGTTGACGCCGGTTTGCACCAGGGGCACGAACGTGCGGTCGGTCAAGCCCGCGGTGTTGCGCTTCTCGATCCAGCCCGGCGCCGGGAAGAACAAGTGCTGGAGCTTGGAGCTGATGGGGTCCTCCTCGCAGAAGGGCGGCTTGGCGCCGCAGCCGTTGTCGACGAACACGAACTCGGCCGGGATGTCGCTGAGCTTGGGATAGGGGTTGTAGTTTTGCCAGACGATCTGGTCGGCCCCGCCCGGGCCTTCCTCGTCGCCGCCGGCGAAGGGCGGGAAGTCGTCGCGGCCCTCGTCGCCGCTGAAACTCACGCCCAGCATCTGCCACAGGGGCTTGAGGTTGCCCTTCTCCAGCGGCTGGCGGTTGAACATGCCCATCATGGGGTCGGGCGGATGGCGGGGCTGCGACGTGCCCGGCACCTCGGGGGCGAAGAAGGTGAAGGGGTCCTCGAAGATCACCGTGGGCTGGCCGCTGCGGACGGCGGCCACGAAATTATCCGCCTCCGGCCGGCCCATCGCCGAGGGCTGCACCGCCAGCAGCACGTCGAAGCCCTCGTCCTTCTCGCCCGGCTTGGCGGCGGGCTTATGCGCCGGAATGGGCTGCGACGGGTTGACCTGCACCACCTCGTACTGCTTCTTCAGCTCGCTGATGATCTGCCAGGCGGGCGACTGGCCCTGCATGCTGAAGCGGCCGAACAGCGGGGCGTCGCTCTCGATCACCCCGATCCGCTTCCGCTTCTGCTCGGTGACCGTGCAGATCGAGCGGACCAATTCATATTCCACCGGGATGCCGCGGTCCACAAAGGGCAACACCACCTTTTCCAGGCCGCAGGTGAAGGCCACGCCCAGGAAGATGTTGTCCTGCTTGTAGGCCCCGCGGACGACGCTCGTCACGCGGTGCGGCGTTATGTCGTAGCGCTTCTTGGCCAGTTCGGCCAGCGACCCGAACTGCTCGGTGTCGTTGACCTGCACCTCCATCATGTTGCCGGCGCGGGCCTTCAGCTCCCGCAGCGTGCTGCGCAGGTTGAGCTGCGTCTGGACGTACGACTCGGGCACCTCGGGACTGATGAAGGCCTCGATGCGGACCGGCCGCTTGACCTCGGCCTTGTCGTAGTCGGCGCGGAGCTGGTCGATCAGTTGGATGGTGTACGGCGAGAGCGAGCTGAGGCGCTCGCTGGTGGCGTCCAGCCGCACGTCGTGGTAGCTGAGGAAGCACACCACGCCCACGGCGACGACGGCCAGGGCCACGCCGCGGACCAGGAAGTGCAGCCCCATGACCTGCCAACTGCCGCCCCGCACCCAATGCCGCCGGCCGATAAGCACCATGCTCACGTACAGCATGACGGTCACGACGAGCAGGAAATAGGCCAGGCCGGAGAGGTTCAGCACGCCGCGGCCGAACTCCTGGAATTGCCCGCCGAAGCTCCACTGCTTTACGCCCAGGGCCAGCTTGCGGTTGAGCATGGGAATGGCGTCGGCCCAGGTCATGAAGACCAGGGGGGCATTGAGCAGGGCCCCCAGGATGTAGGCCACGGTGAGGTTGCGGGTGAGGAACGAGGCCACCATGCCCACGGCCAGCATCGCCAGCCCGAGCAGGGCGTAGCCGAAATACGTGGCCACCAGCAGGCCCAAGTCGGGACTGCCCAGCCCGCTGAGGACCGCGTAGCTGCACAGGGCCGAGAACACCAGCGAGACGCCGAAGATGCCCACGCCGGCCAGGTACTTGCCCAGCACGATCTCGAAATCGCCGGCGGGGATCGTCAGCAGCAGCTCGTCGGTCCCCTGCCGGCTCTCCTCGGCCCACACGCCCATCGTAATCGCCGGGATGAAGACCAGCATGATCAGCGGGAAGGTGGCGTTGAGCTGGTCCAGGTTGGCCAGGTTGGCGTTGAAGAATTCGTTGGGCCAGAAGGCGGCGAACGAGCTCAGCAGCACGAACACGCAGATGAATACGTAGCCGGTGGGATTGGCCAGGTAACTGACGAAGTTCCGCTTGAATACCGCGAAGAGGACGTTTGTGTTCATGGCTTGTACCGAACTGTGGACCTCGTAAGGAACTGTGAATCTCGTACGTGCGATGCCGCTTGCGGCTTCGCGCTGTTTGCATCACGCCACGCTGGTCAACTGGCGGAAATGCTCCTCCAGCCGCCGGCCGTCCTTGGTCAGCTCGCGGATCGAGCCGTCGTAGATCAGCCGGCCCTCGTCGATGAACAGCACGCGGCCGGCCATGGCCTCGACCTCCTGCAAAATGTGGGTCGAGAGCAGGATCGTCTTGTTCTGGCCGAGCTTGCGGATCGTCTCGCGGACCTCGTGGATCTGGTTGGGGTCCAGCCCGGCCGTGGGCTCGTCGAGGATCAGCACGTCGGGCTCGTGCAGCAGCACCTGGGCCATGCCCACCCGCTGCCGGTAGCCGCGGGAGAGCTTGCCGATGGGCTTGCCGATCACGCTGCCCAAGGCGCACAGCTCGACCACGGCCTCGATCCGCTGGTGCTTGCGCTGGGGGCTGAGGCCCCGGGCGTCGGCGAAGAAGTTGAGCAGGCTCCGCGGGGTCATGTCCGTGTACAGGGGGCCGTTTTCGGGCAGGTAGCCCAGCCGGGCCGAGCCCGCCAGGCGGTCGGCCGACATGTCGTGGCCGGCCACGCGGGCCTGGCCGGCGCTGGGCGCCAGGTAGCCCGTCAGCAGCTTCATGGTGGTGCTCTTTCCCGCCCCGTTGGGCCCCAGGAAGGCCACCACCTCGCCTTGATGCACCTGGAAGGAAACCTCCCGAATGGCCGCAAAACTTCCGAAATACTTGGTCAGCCCCTGGGCCTCGATCATGGCGGGGGCGGCTGGCTGGGTCATCGTGTTTGCTCCAAGAAGCTCCAAAAGGCAGGACGGCCGAAAAACATACGCCGGCCAGGGGGGACCGGTCTGGGAGTCGTCAGAATCTCTCAGTCTACCATCGCGGCGGCCGGGAGCAAAGGGGGGCCGCCACAAATCCCTCTACGTCGCCGCCCCGGGAAAGGTTCTTGCTAGTTCCTGTTGCGGGCGGCCGGAAACTTGTAGGGTGGGTCGAGCAAAGCGAGCCCCACCACCAGTTTTTCGCGGATTTTGGTGGGTTCAGCCATGCCGGCAGCCCAGCCCGCTTCACATGCCGACGCAGGCGTCGGGCATAACGCCCGGCCCTGCCTCTATTTCTTGCCGATGCAGTAGAGGAAATCGAAATCGCGGACGAAGATGCGGCCGCCCGAAACCGCCGGCGACGAGCCAACGTCCCAGCCCCCAACGTGGCCGCCGCCGAGCAACTCGAACTTTGGCCCCGCCTTGATCACGTAGCCCTTCCCGGCGCTTACGAAGTAGATGCGGCCGGCGGCCGTGGCGATCGGGCTGGCCTGCGAGGAGACGTCTTCCAGGAGCCCGGTGAACACCGTTTCCCCGCTGCTCAGCTTGCGGCAGGTGACGGTGTGCGACTCGTCGACCTTGTAAAGGTACTGGCCGTCGGCGACCGCCGAAGCCCAGTCGCCCGCGACCTCCGGAAGCCGCCATTTCACGTGCGTCTTGGTCACGTCGCCTGTGCCGGTCGGGTCGACCGCCAGTGCCGGCTTATCGTACCCCATGTCGGCATACACCAGGCTGGAACTGTACAGTGGCGACGAGCCGAAGCCGCGGGCGGCGGTGCAGCACCAGATGGGCTCGCCGTCGGCGGGATTCAAGGACTGCAGGATCTGCGCGGCCAAGATAACCAACTGCGGCTTGCCTTGGACGTCGATCAGTAGTGGAGTCGTGTTGCACTGGGTGCATTTGTCCTTGTCCCGTTTTCGCTCCCACTTCACTTTCCCGGTTCGCTTGTCCAAGGCTTGCAGGCTTCCGGCGCCGCCGCCTTGCTCAAAAATCTGGAGCAGCGTGTCCTCGTACAGGACCATGCTCGCGCAAATGCCCGGATTGAGGTAATATGGTTTCTTCAAGAACTCGCCGGCCAACTCGTGGCGCCAGAGGAGCTTGCCGCCGAAGTCGACGGCGGCCACTACCGCCGAGCCGAACCAGCAATAGACTGCTTTCCCATCGGTGACCGGCGTGGGCGCCGCGTAGACGCCCATGTATGCCGGGAACGGCCCGTGGGCAACGCGGCTTTGCCACAGGAGTTTGCCATCGCTGGCCCGGTAGCAAGCGAAATGATGGTCGGGGATTTCCTTTCTCTTCTCCTGTTCGGAAGTCTGCCTGACCGCCGTGGTGATGAAGACGCGGTCGCCCCAGACAATGGGGGAGGAATGGCCCGTGGTGCCGGCAAGCGGGGCCTTCCACGCGATGCCTTCGCCGGACTTGCCGTCCCACCGCAAGAGCAGGTCCTTCTCGTCGGTAGTGCCGCAGCCCGTCGGGCCACGCCACCCGGGCCAGTCGCCGGCGCGAGTCGCGGCGGGCGAGGCGAATGCCAGACCGGACCAGACCGTCAAACCGATCATTACCCAAACAGTGCGCTGCTTCATCGGATGTTTCCGCTTCTTTTGGGCAAAGTTGCAATCTGGCCTTGACGCCCCGTGCGTGCGATTTTCGCCAAAACCGCCTGGTCAGGATTGGGCCGTGTCCGGCCCGCGTTGGAAGGTGATGTGCCGGTTCCAGGCGGGGTCGTCGGTTTGCGGGAAATCGGTGCGGACGTGCGCCCCGCGGCTTTCCTGGCGCAGCAGGGCGGCCTCGATCACCAGCCCGGCCGCGCAGAGCATGTTTTGCAGTTCCCAGCCGCCGGGGTCGGCGAACTGGCGGGCCAGGACGTAGCGGCACCAGTGGCCCACGTTCTGCTGGGCCTCGGTCAGGGCTTCGGCGTCGCGGCGGACTCCCACGTTTCGCCACAGCAGGCTCTTCAGGGCGTTGCGGATGTCTTCCAGGTTGAGCGGCTCGCCGGCCGACTCGGCGCGGGGATTGTGGATGGGCAGGGCGAAGAAGTTGTCGGGCACGGCGGCCGCGGCCTGCGACGCGCCCTGGCCCGCGTATGCCCCGTAGACCAGGGCCTCCAGCAGGCTGTTGGAGGCCAGGCGGTTGGCGCCGTGCAGGCCGGTGGCGGTCACTTCGCCCGCCGCCCACAGCCCCGGCAGCGTGGTCCGGCCCTGGCGATCGACGGTGATGCCGCCCATCATGTAATGGGCCCCGGGGCGGACGGGAATCGGGTCCCGCGTGATGTCCAGATCGAACTCGGCGCACTGCGCGGCGATGCCCGGGAAGCGGGCCCGCACCCGAACGGGGTCGAGATGCGTCAGGTCCAGGTAGACGTTGGGGTGCCGCGTCCGCTCCATCTGGCTGACGATGGCCAGGCTCACGACGTCGCGGGGCGCCAGCTCGCCGCGGGGATCGTAGTCGGCCATGAAGCGCCGGCCGTGGCGATCGACCAGGTGCGCCCCTTCGCCGCGCGTGGCCTCGCTGATGAGGTGCCGGCTGCCGCCGGCGATATACAAGACCGTGGGATGGAACTGGACGAACTCCAGGTCGCGGAGCTCGGCCCCGGCGCGGTAGGCCAAGGCCATGCCGTCGCCGGTGGCCACGGGGGGATTGGTCGTCTCGCGATAGAGCTGGCCGCCGCCGCCGGTGGCGAGGATGGTTTGCTTGGCCCAGATCATGGTCTTGCCGTGCAGGCCGTTCCAGACCAGTGCGCCGCGGCAGGCGCGGTCGGCCGTGAGCAGGTCCAGGGCGAAGGTCTTTTCCCAGATTTCGACGTTGGGCAGCGACTGGAGGCGGAGGGCCACGGCCCGCATTACCTCCTTGCCGGTGGCGTCGCCCAGGGCGTGCACGACGCGGTCGCGGCCGTGCCCGCCCTCGCGGCCCAGGGCCAGCCGCCCGCCCACGCGGTCGAAGTTCGTGCCCCAGGCGATCAGCTCTTCGATCCGCCGCGGGGCTTCGCCGATCACGTGCCGCACCACGGCCGGGTCGCACAGGCTGCCGCCGGCCGCGAGCGTGTCGCGCACGTGGTCCTCGAAGCGGTCGTCGGGGTCCAGCACGGCCGCGATTCCGCCCTGCGCGTGCGAGCTGTTCGAGTCGCGCAGTCCGTCCTTGGTAATGACCACTACCGACAGGGCGGGATCGATGGCCAGGGCTGCACGCACGCCGGCCAGCCCGCCGCCGATGATCAATACGTCGGTGAAGAAGTGGGGCACCCGCTTGGGATGAACCGGCGCCAGGTATCGGGGCGTGGTGAATTGCATGGGGTTGGTCCAGGGCGGTCAGTCCGGTGAGAGGTGGGGACTATCTGCGGTGGGATTGCAAAGCAGCAGCCTGTTCATATTGTACCAAGGGTGGCACGTCCTGAGCGCAGCGAAGGGCGTGATTGCGCTACCCGTCACGCCCTTCGCTGCGCTCAGGGCGTGCCACCCGTTCTGGGCTGGCCGGGATTGCCGCCGCCCGTGCTGCGGGTATACGCGCGGAACAGGTCGGCCCAATCGCCGGGCGGGTCGAACTGGGCCGGATCGTGCAGGCCCTGGAGCTGATCGGCGGCGGTGTGGCCGCCGTGGAGCTGGGTGCCGTGGGGCCGCAGCCCGAGACTGATAAAGGCCTCGTCGAGGGCCTTGCGGGCGGCCGCGCCTTTCGGACCCGCCTGCTGGGCCGAGGCCACCCGCTGCCGCCAGGCCTCGAGGAACCGCCGGGCCTCGTCGCGGCTCCAGCCCAATTGCTCCAAGAGCGGCGACTTCTCCTTGGCCAACTGGTCCTTCAGATGGGCCAGGTTCAGATCGACCTGCTGGCGGGTGAATTCCAGATTGGCCTCGTCTGGCCCGCGGGGCGCGGCCGGCGGCACCGCGGTGACATTGTCTACCCGGCCGGCACGTCCGCCGCGGATGGGATTGCCGGCGCCCGAAGCGCCGGGCTGGTTCGCGGGACTGCTGCCGCCCTGGCCGGCATCGGAGGGCTCGCTGCCGGGCTGCATGTACTCATCTCGCTCCGCGAGATGCTGTGCCTCTCGCGGAGCGAGAGGGGTGCTATTGCCCGACTGGCCGCCGGCCGACTGCTGCTTCTGCTGCGAGCCGGTCTGGCCCTGGGCCTGGGCCTGGCTGCCGGCCCTGGTGCCGCCGTCGCCTTTGCCGGGCTGGTTGGCCACCGAGCCGCCTTCCTCGGCGGCGGTGTGGCTGCCGGCGGTGCCGACGCCCGGCCGGGCCGAGCGCTGCCCGCCGCCTTGCTCGCCGCCGCCCGAGCGGTCGCCCGCCGTGTCACTGTTAGAGTTCGATTCCTTCGGGCTGACACTGGGCGAGAGGGCCGAATCCTTCTTCTGCTCGCCGCCGTTGGACTGGTCCGGCTGCTGGGCCACCGGTTGGTTCTGGCCCTGGGCCGTGGGCGAGCCGGGGTTGGGCTGTGAGGGGTCGCCGCTCTTACCGGGCGATTGCTGCCGGGGGCCGTCGTCCTGCCCGCCCTTGTTGCCGCCCTTCCGCTGGGCCGACTGCCCACTGCCCGACTGCTGTTGCGGCTGCTTCCCGCCCGAGGGGTTCTGGCCGCCCGACTGCTGGCCGGCGGAGTCGGCCTTCTGATCGGGCTTCTCGCCGCTGCCCTGCTGCGAATTGCTGGCCGGCTGGCCGCCGGGCGGTGGTTTCTGGTTCGATTTCGGCGCGCCGCCGCCGGCCATGGATTGGTTGTTGGACTGCTCGCCGCCGGCGAGCTTCTTGTTGGGCTTCAGCGGGCTGCCGGAGAGCGACTGATCGCCGGACCGCAGGCCGCCGGCGGGGTGCGGCTGGTCGGGCTGTTGTTCGCTGCCGCTCGGCTGCTGGTCAGAAGACTGTTGGCCGGCGGTGGCTTTGGGCGAATTGGGCGGCTGGCCGCCGCTGGGTTGCTGGCTGCCCGGCTGCTGGCCGGCGGAAGGGGCCTTGGGGTTGGGATTCTGGCCGCCCCCTTGCGGCTGGTCGCCCCCGGGCGAGCCGGCCGACGGCTGCTGCTGGCCCGGGTTCTGTCCGCCGCCGGATTGCTGCTGAGAGCCGGATTGCTGTTGTCCACCGGATTGCTGCTGTCCACCGGATTGCTGTTGACTGCCGGATTGCTGTTGCCCGCCTGACTGCTGTGGGCTACCCGATTTCTGTTGCCCGCCGGGCTGCTGTTTATCGCCGGATTTCTCCTGTGCGGTGGCTTGCTGACCGGCGTGGGGCGGCTGCTGGGGTTGGCCCGACGGTTGATCGCCCGTCTTCGGCTGTGAGCCCGATTGCTCCTGTCCACCGGGTTTTTCTTGATTCCCCGGCTGTTGTTGGTTGCCCGTCTGCTGCTGGCCCTGCTGCTGCTGGTTGCCGGATTGCTCTTGGCCCGGGGAGGGCTGCTGCTGGTTGCCCGATTGCTGCGGCTGGGCCGACTGCTGTTGGCCGGCGGGTGGCTGCTGGCCGGGCTGCCGGTTGCTGCCGGGTTTCTGCTGATCGCCCACCTTGTCCTGCGGTTGCCCGCTGCGGTCGCCCGGGCTCTGCTGCTCGCGATCTTTTTCAATGATGTCGAAGGCGTCGCCGGGGTTTGTATCCGGATTGACCGGCTCGGCAGCCCGATCGTTTGCGGAACTGCCTTGCTGGTCCTGGGTGGGGCTTGACGTGGGGTTAGCGCTGTTCTGGCCCGATTGGGCGGACTCGGCCGATTGGCCCGGCGACTTCTGGCCCGCGGGGTCCTTCGTGTTGTCGGAGTCGGGCGTGGGGCTGGAATCCGGTCGCTGGCCGGGCTGGGAGGGCTTGCTCTCCGGCTTTTTTGTCTTGTTATCGGGCTGATCGGGGGTGGGTTTGGGCTGCTGACCGGCCCGGGCCGGGGGCTGGTCCTCGCTGGGCCGGGAGGGCTCGGCGCTGCCGTCCCGCCGGGCGGGGTGCGGCTGCGGCTGATTGGGCTGAGGGGCAACCGTCTCCGCCGCCACGACGTGGATTATCCGCGGGCTGGTCTCCGAACGGTTGGCCGTGGGCTCCTTATTATCCCAGGCCTCGGCCCAGTAGCGGAGCCGGTCGCCGGAGCGGAGACCGAGCTTGGCCGGCCGAAGGGCATAGCGGGCCTCGAAGGGGCCCTGCCAGGGCCGCTCGGGCCGCGGCCGCTCCAACAGCGCCAGCGGCTGACTCCGCCCCTCGCGCTCCAACTGCAGGACCACCCGGCGCAGGGCGAAGTCGGGGTCTTCGGCCCGCACCCGCAACTCGAGGCTCCCGTCCTCGGCCACGCCCGCGTCTTCCTCCTTCGGACTGACGATCTCGACCTCCGGCGGCAGGTCGGGCGTGACCTCGACGTGATAGCGCACCGGGCGGCGACTGCTCCGGCCGTCGGCGTCGGTCAGCAGGAGTTGATAGGAATCGTACAACGCTCGGGTGGGATTATCGGGGTCGAAGCCCGGGGTGAACCCCCCGGTGGCCGTGTCGCCGTGGGCCGTCATCTCCAGGACCCGCAGCCCGGCGCAGTTCAGGTCGATCTTGGCCTCGCGGATGGGCTTGTTGGCCGTGGCGTGCAGCGTGACCTGGGTCCCCTCCAGGGCGCTGACGTCGCCCTGGCCGGTGATCGTGCGATCGGGCATCTCGGTGTAGGCCGGGAAGTGGTAGTCGATGCGGTCGACGAGGATCGTCGGGGCGACTTGCACTTCGATGCGGAACTGCGGCGAGGTGCAGTCGCCCGCCGCCAGGTGATAGACCAGGTCCTGCTGAAGCCCCACGTTTCCCGGCGGCAACGTGCCCTGGTAGCGGTCTGCCTCGCCCAGGCGGGTCAGGGTCACAAGCTGATCGACGCTCTGGCCGTCGGCCGTGCTGGCCAGCAGCGAGACGGTTTCGTCCGGCCGCAGTCCGGCCACGTCGGCCGAAACGTCGACCGATTCGCCGTAGAAGGCCACCGTATCGCCGGGGCGGATGTCCTGGATCGTCACGCGGGTCGGCGCCGCGACGGGCGACCAGGGCCACAGCACGCGGAAGGCCGAAATCAAGGGGTTCTTCGGCGAGAAGGCCAGGTACAGGGCGAACACTGCCACCGCGGCGGCCAGCAGCAAGCTCAAATGCAGCACGCGGCTGCGGTCCACGGCGGTCTCGATGCGGACCTGCGACAGGTCGGTGGCCGCCCGCTGCCGGACGGCCTGATACACCACCGGCGGCATCTCCTGGCGGCGGCCGCGGAGCAGCAGGAAATTGATCAGGCTGTTCTTGAGCGTGCGCTGGCTATGCTCGATGGCCTGCGCGGCATAGACCGGGCTGATGCGGCCGAGCATGGGCGGCAGCACCCGCCGCCAGAACATGGCCCCCGCCGCGGCCAGCCAGCCCAGCCAAAGTACCAGCCGGCTGCCGAACCCCAGGCCCCCCTCGACCACCCAATGGTCCAACAAGGCCACCACTTGCAGGAAAGCCAGCGTGCCGGCCGCGATGATCAGCCATCCGCTGGCCACGTCGACCACCTTGACCTGGCGGCGGGTCTGCAACAGCCGATCGTCGATGAACGAGTCGTAGCGGGCCGGTGGCTGCGGTCCCTCCGGCGCCTTGGGGGGGGTGATTGTCCCACTGGCCATGGTTGTTTCCCGCTCTCCTTGTCCCCTCTCCCTCCGGGAGAGGGTTAGGGTGAGGGCCCGTGGGCCACGGAGCCCATTGCCTGGCCCGCGAGGGATGAAATTCGCAAAACCCCGTACACCTTATATTATAGCCACAATCGGCCAACCAGCGCAGTGACGTTGACCAATCGCCATCCGGCGGTTATACTAGTGGTATGAAAACTGCCGTATCCATCCCCGACGCGGTGTTCACGGAAACCGAGCGTCTGGCCCGGCACTTGAAGAAGTCGCGGAGCGAAGTTTATAGCCTTGCTCTGGCCGAGTATGTTGCACGTCACGCGCCGGAGCGTGTGACCGAAGCCATGGATTGCGTCTGCCGGGAAGTGGGCGGGGAAACCGACGACTTTGCAGCCGCCGCCGCGCGGCGAATCCTGGAACGCAGCGCGTGGTGATCTCCCGCGGGGATGTCTGGTGGGCCGATCTCCCCGAGCCGGCCGGCGCCGGTCCCGGCTTTCGGCGGCCGGTCGTGGTCGTGCAGGGCGATGCTTTGAACCGCAGTCGAATCGCCACGGTCGTCTGTGTGCCGCTGACCAGCAACTTGAAATGGGCAGACGCCCCCGGAAACGTGCGCCTTCCGCCCCGGCTCACGGGACTGTCGAAGGAGTCCGTAGCCAACGTCTCCCAGATCGTTACGCTGGACAAGTCCCTGCTGGCGGAACATGTCGGAAAGCTGCCCCAGGCGAAATTGGGATTGATTCTCTCGGGAATCGACATTGTGTTGGGGCGATAGGCCCGCGGGGGTCGCTCGGGCCGGACCACCCTACTCAAGTTCGGCGCGGGTCTCCCGACCCCGCCGCTGCCCGACCGAATGTCTCCGGGGTTCGGGAGACCTTCAAAGCGGCGGCGTGGCTCGGTCGGAGACCGGCCACAACGCGGGTGACTCGCCCCTCGCCCCTCGCCACTCGCCCCTCGCCACTCCTAAATCGGCGTGGCGTTCTCGCCCAGCACACCCGAGAGCTCCTGGCGAACCCGCTCGGCGATCAGGCCCTTGATCATCATGGCGACCAGCGGCAGATCGACAGCGACGCGGACCGCGGAATCCTCCACGGTCACGCTGCCCGCGATCTTGGCGCCCAGGGCCTCGGCGTGGAACGAGAGCACATTGTCGTGCCACTCGGTCTGGAGGTCGCTGGCGGCGGCGCGGGCCCGGCCGAGTTGGCCGTCCAGCCGCCGGATGGCCTCCTGCCGGCCTAGCGTATGCGCAACTTCGACCGACAATTTGGGCATGGCGGCGGTTCCTGGTGGACGGCGTAAACGTCGGATTATAGCCGATTTGGTCCGGACCTTGCCAGGGCCCCGCAGCCGGGATTTGGGACCGGCGAATCGACTTGTGCGGCATTTTCCGGCGATCCGTACTCCTCTCGCTCCGCGAGAGGGCCCGTCAGAAGCATCACGGAAGACGGGCGACCGAGGGAAGCACTCCGGCCCGTCGTCCGTCGTCCGTCGTCCGCCGAAAATGGTGGGGCTCGCTCCGCTCGACCCACCCTACGTATTCCTCTCGCTCCGCGAGAGGGCCCGTCAGATACGCCATCGCCCCTCCGGCCTCTCGCGGAGCGAGAGGAATACATTAGGGTGTTTACAACTCCCGCCATGCCGACAATAATACACGGCTAATCGTCCCCAAGGGCACTGCCCGGTCTCCCTCAACCGCCGCGAGCACAAAAGAGCAACGCCATGCGCACAGAGCAGAAAAGCCTTTTCGTAACCGCTGACGGAAAGAACTTGATGTTCACGTTCATCCTGGTCAGCTCGCTGTTCCTCCTGTGGGGAATCTGCA
The DNA here is from genome assembly GCA_049515555.1 of Thermoguttaceae bacterium. GTDB lineage: Bacteria > Planctomycetota > Planctomycetia > Pirellulales > Thermoguttaceae > JBEKTY01. The sequence goes on along the minus strand of JBEKTY010000108.1, from coordinate 7,217 downwards.
ACGGCATGATCGACGTGATGGACAAGCACTTCCAGGATGAGCTGGGCCTGACCAAGTCGCAATCGGCCTGGGTGCAGTTCGCGCACTACCTGGGATACTTTCTGATGGCCATGCCGGCCGGCTGGCTGGCGAGCCGCCTGGGCTACAAGGGCGGCATAATCGCCGGGTTGTTGATGGTGGCCCTCGGCGGATTCTGGTTCCTGCCCGCCACGCGAATCAATGCCCTGGCCCATGCCGGGAGCGTGACGGCCAGCACGGCCTTCATCGGATACCTGGCCGGCGTGTGTGCCATAGCCGCCGGACTGACGTTCCTGGAAACGGTGGCCAATCCCTACACGACGGTGCTCGGGCCGACGCGCTACGCGGCCACCCGCATCAATCTGGCCCAATCCTGCAACGGCGTGGGTTGGATCTGCGGCCCGATCATCGGCGGCCTGTTCTTCTATTCCACCGATGCCGCCGGCCGCAGCACCGGCAGCGAGACGCTCTACATCCCTTACGTCATCGTGGCGGGCGTGGTGCTGGTGCTGGCGGTCATCTTCTACTTGGCCAACGTTCCCGACATAAAGATGGAGGACGATTACCACCTGGACGAGAGCGACGCCGTCGCGACTTCCGCCCGTGCGGACAGAGAGGTGAACCGCGTGCAGGTCTACTGGCTGCTGCTGCTGAACGCCACCGTGCTGATCGGCATTTGCGGCATGATCCTGTGGTTGATCGTCTCGGCCTGCGACGTGGGCCAGCGTTTGGTGGGGCTGGCATCGTCGATTCCGCACCCCGCGGGCCTGGAAATCACCGCCCATAATTCACTGCTGGTGGTGATTTGTGCCGCCGCGGGCGTGCTGGCGGCCCTCACGGCCGTAGTTCTCATTCCGACGGCGAAGAAGATTTCGCATCACAGCATGTGGTCGCATCCGCACTTTTCGGCGGCCACCATGACCCAGTTCTTCTACGTTGCCGCACAGGCCGGCATTTTCAGTTTCCTCATCAACTACATGACCGAGGAGGTCCCGCCCCTGCCGGCTTCGTGGCAGGCGCCCATGTCGAAGAACTGGATCGAGGTCAAGACGCGATTCGTGAAGGACGACATCAAGGACCTGCCGGCGTTTGCAAACAAATTGAAGCAGAAGCCGGACGCGGTGTCGGCGTTCCTGGCCAGCCAGTTGTCGGAGGAAACCCGCGGCGCCTTGGCCGACTACCAGGATTCCGCCGCCGAGGCCATCCTCCTGCGATCCGGCCTGGCCCAAGACCTGAACAAGATCGTAAGGCAGGACCCGAACAAGGCCAAAAAGGAGCAATTGCTCTACGATCCACAGCGCTTCGCTGGAATCAGCCTCAGCGAGAAGACGCGGCAATTGCTGTCGGAGAAGGCCCTATGGGAGGCGCTGCCGAAGGAAGAGCAGAAGCCGGGGGGCGTGAATCTGGCCCGCCTCAACCGCCTGCTCCTGGAAGACGCCTATCCGGGCGTGCTCGCCTACCATGACGGCGTGCTGGGCATCAGTGACAAAGGGGCCTCCATTCTCGCCTCGATCGGTTTCGTGTGCTTCCTGATCGGCCGGTTCACCGGCTCCGGGCTGCTGAAGAAATTCTCCGCGCACAAGATTCTCGGGCTGTACGGCCTGTTGAACGTCGCCGCCTGCCTGGTGGTCTTCCTCAAGCTGGGCTGGCTATCGGTGGCCTGCGTGTTCCTGAGCTACTTCTTCATGTCGATCATGTTCCCGACGATCTTCGCCCTGGGCATTTTCGGCCTGGGGGCACGGGCGAAAAAAGCGTCGGCCTTCATCGTCATGGCGATCATGGGCGGCGCCATCTTGCCCAAGTTGATGGGTTACGTGGCCGACAAGTACGACATGGGCCGCGGGTTCATCGTGCCCATGGCGTGCTTCGCGCTGGTGGCCTGCTACGGCTTCGGCTGGCGCAGGCTCAGCTCGGTAGAAGCTGACGGCTCGGCCCGCGTGGAGTGAGGAGGCGACAGCGGCAAGACTGGGACGCAGTATGGCAATCTATCGCAACGAAGTGGCAGGGGATCGGTTCAACAACTCCGCGAACCTGCCTTACGAGCTGCGATTGCAAGACTTTCACATCGCCATGCAGGATGTCTACGATTTCTTCTTCGACGTCAACGAACTCCTGACGAAGAAGGGGCTGCAACACCTGGACGACATGCTGCGCCCGGCGATCATGTCTGGCGTGCTGTCCGACATGCTCACCAGCAGCTTGGCGAGCCACGCGCGGACCCTTACCCAGAATCAGCATTTCAACGGCCATCCGGACCTCGTTGTGCAAGGCATTTACCCAAACAACGCCGTGGGGGCGGGCAGCCAAGGAATCGAGGTCAAGGCCACGCGAAAGCCCGGCGGAGCGGTCGACACCCATGGCGCTCGCGATCAGTGGATGTGCGTTTTCGTTTACGATGTCGACAACGAAACGGAACCGGCGCAAGGCCGGCGACCGATGACCTTCACGGAGGTCTACCTGGGCAAGGTTTCCGCAGAGGATTTCCGCAAGAATGCTCGCGGCGAGCTGGGTACCCGCACGGCCACGCTGCACAGGGAAGGAATCAAGAAGCTCCGCGAGAACTGGATCTACCGGCTCCAGGAACTGTCCGGCTGAGAGTCCCTGCCGACCCGCAAGGCCGCCAACTTGGGAATGGCGCGGCAGGCCATCTTGAAGTAATGCTCGTCCTTCTCCAGGCCGATGCTCTTGTAGCCGACAGCTTCAGCCGCGGCGAGAGTCGAGCCGGCCCCGGCGAACGGATCGACCACCAGCCCTTCTCCCAACGGCAAGACGGCCCGCACCACTTCCCGCATGAACGCCTGGGGCTTCAAGCTGGGATGCGGTGCGAAGGATCGCTCCTTCTTGCGGGTCGGGTGGGAAGCGATCACGTCGCCAAACGGTTTCTCCGCTGAAGGACGGCGGAATCCACCCGTCTTCCATTTGCGAAGGTTGTCCTGGACGCGTCCTTCGATCGGTTTCCGGAAGATGAGCCACGGCTCCCACATCGATCGCGGCATGACGCTGACTTGGGCGAACTCGCGGTGGGCCGCCTTGGGCCGATCGCCGCCGCGCATCGTCATGACAAGGCGAATCACCTCGCCACGGCGCTCCAGCCCCGCGTCGGCCAGCGAGCCCGCGACGAGAAACGACACCAACGGATTCGAGGCCACGACCACGTTCGCCCCGGGAACGAGCTTGGGAATCAGCGCGCGGGCCCAGTCGAAAAAGAAACTTCGCAACTCATCGAGTTGATCGTCGGTCAGCGTGGTGAACCGCGGCAATGGCGCGCGAAGGTGCCCGTCGAACGAGGGCGGAATCCTCCACACGCCTCCTTTGCCCGCCCGCAGCTTGGCCTGCTGCTCGACAGTGTATTCGTGAAGACCGTAGGGCGGGTCGGTCACGACGGCATGAAACTGCGCGTCCGCCTGCCGCCGCAGCCAACTGAAACAGTCGCCATGCACAAGCCGAGCCCCGCCGAAAACGAACGCTCTTGGCCATTCCGCTGATGATTCCTCGTCGGGCGCGAGATCGAACGCCAGGTTGCGCCCCACAGCGTAGCTTCCCCGTTCGGGGCGCACGAAGCGCTCGGGCGTGTTCAGTCGAAGATATGACCGGACAGACGAGGTAGCCGTCGGGCCGATGAGTTGCTCGACCCCCGCCTCGATTTCCTTGACACGCAACGGCCCAGGGGAAGCCGACAGCACCTGGAGAATGGCGTCGCGAACGCGTCCCGGGGCGCACCGAGCGTTGTCCTCATTCATGCCCGCATTTTAGACGTCTGGACGTCTTTTGTCAACGGGTTATGATATGATTCTGCCCCATGGATCTGCGGGGCCAGTCAAGGGTGAGAGAATATCTCGCCCACCCGGCCGCGGAAGCCGGGCAGGACGCCGCCGCCGTCCAGCTCGTCGTTCTCGGTCAGCGTGCGGATGTCGCTGGCCGGCCGGTATACGCTCACCGTCCGCCATTTCGGGTTGACGACCCATACCATCGCTGTGCCGGCGTCGAGCCACGCCTGGACTTTCTCCTCGACCTCGCGGAAGGGATCGCCGGGAGAAACCACCTCGACGGCCAGGTCGGGCGAACCGGGGCAGAAGGCCTCTTCCGGCAGTTCGGCCGGCGGTTGATCCTTGCGCACAAAGGCGATGTCCGGGGCCCGCACCGTATCCGGATCGCGGGCCAGCAGGAATCCGGTTCCGGCCATGAAGATCTCGCCCAGCCGATTCTGCGCCATGTGCGCGGCCATCATCCCGTGGAGCCACCCGCCCACGTCACCATGCGTCCAGCCTGCTGGCGTCGTTTTTCGCAGTTCTCCGGCGACTAATTCATAGCGGAAGCCGTCGCTGGGCATCCGAAGCAGTTGATCGGCGGTGGTAAGCGTGGTGGTGCTCATGGCGGCATCGGGGGAACTGACGCGGGGATGGGGAGACGCGGGGACGCGGAGACACCGCTACTCACCGCGTCTCCCCATCCCCGCGTCGCCGCGTCCCCGTGTCTCCGCGTCGCACTTAATTATACCCGCCCGCACGGCCTACGGCAGCCTGGCCTTGAGGCTTTCCAGCAGGCGGATGCCCTGGCCGATCTCCGCCGTCAGACGGCAGCTTCCGACCAGCCGCGGGAACTGACTTACGTCGACATCGACACCTTCCTGGCGACCTTCTAATCCGCACCGGCGCCTGTCGGCCCGTGGTCGGCTTTCCACGTTCCCACGGCTCCTTCCCGCCTTACGCTCCACGCCCTCGCCGTCGCCAAACGTAGCCTAGCAACCCGATGGCAGCAAAACCGAGCAGGGCCAGGCTGGAGGGCTCGGGGGTCACCAGGGCAATCTCGTTGCCCGCATAACTGTAATTGATCGTGTAGCCTGCGGGCAGGTTCGTCACCCCGCTGAACGTCCCGTTCAGCGACCGGTACTTTACGAACACGTACGCCGGGTCGTCCAGAGCCGAGAGGACGTTGAAATTGACCGCCTCGTTGGTGATGTCCAGTGTGCCTGTAAGGCCCTGGCTGGCGTCGAAGAGGTCGCAGGCGCCGGCCCCGACGCCGCTGGCGTCAATCAGCAACGTACCGTGAACCGTCACCCCGTTGCCCGGAGTTTGTATGGTCAGCGTTCCGATGCCGTTGTCACCGGGGGACACAGTGCTGCCGCTGCTTGTGTTTACGGGCCGGCTGATGGTACCTATGCCCCCCAGAGTGGCACCGTTGCTGACGGTTACGGCGGTGCCGCTGGAGTCCAGAGTCCCGTCCAACAACAGCGTGCCGTCGGTAATGTTCGTACCGCCGCTGTAAGTGCCGGCGCCGCTGAGGGTCAGCGTGCCGCTGCCGGTCTTGGTCAGGTTGCCGGCGCCGCTGATGGTCCCGGCAAAGCTGCCGCTGCCGACGGACAAGGTTGCCCCGCCCAGGGTTACGCCGCCGCCACCGCCACCACCGCCGGAAAGGGAGCTGATGGTTTGGCTGTAGCCATTCAGGTCCAACACCGCCCCGGCCGTATTGGCCAGGGTCACGCCGGTCGTGCTGGGCAGTGCATTGCCGGCGGTGAGTTGCAGCTTGCCGGTTTGGATGGTCGTGTTGCCCTGGTACGTATTGGCGTGGGCCAGTTGCACCGCGCCCGACCCGATCTTGATGATGCCGGCCGGACCGGAAATCGTGTTGTTGAACGAAATGGCGGTCCCGTCGTTGGCGTTGGCTGCCGTCAGGTTGGTGTCACGGCCCAAGTTGATCGTCCCCAAGAAGCTGGAATTGCCGGTGGCCTGGCTGCCGCCGAAGGTCGCGTTGACCTCGTGGCCGGAGGTGTTGTTGACCAGGATGTTCTGGGAGATGCTCACCCCGGCGGCGTCGGTCAGCAGACTGGCGTTGGCGCCCGGGGTAGTCCACACATCACCGACGCCGATTGCATCGCTGGTGTCGGTGCCCAGGCCGCCGCTATTGCCGACCAGGATCGTGCCCTCCCTCAGGAAGAAAGGGCCGCTGACGCTGCTAGCGCAATCCAGCCGGACCGCGCCGGTGTCGCTGCTGGTTGGGTTGACGGACATGATGACGGGAGCGTAGGAACCGATGATGCCACCGTAGCTGATCAGCAGGGTATTGCCGCTGCCCGTGTAAACATTCTGGCCGGCGCCGTTGAATTCGATCTGCGGATAAATGGTGTTCACCCCGGCCCCCAGGCTGAAGATCGCACTGTAGTTGTAGTTGGTGATCGAGTCGATCTTCAGGACGTGTGTCGAGTCGGTGTACACCGTCCACCCGCCATAATTGAAGGTGAGTTGTCCCAATCCACTGCCGTTCATGGTGTCGTTGAAGTACGGCATTGCCATGTTGGTGGGGTCGTCGAAGTTGGCGGTCTTATTGTTCGCATCCGGAACGCCGCTGCCGCCAGTCCAGTGGCCATGGTTCGACCAGTCCTCGCTCTGCCCCGTATACGCTTTTATCCAGGTGTAGTCCACGGCCCATGCCGTAGTGATCAGCCCGTCCGAGAGCATCGCCACGGCAGAGGCCAACACGGCCACCGCCAGCAAGAGTCGCACCATCGTCTTGTCGAACACCTGTCGTCTCCTTGAAAACGCAAGCCTCGATCTTTCGTATCAATGTCCAACATGATGTACAGCAACCACAGCTCTCGCCGCGCAGCGCAGCACACTACGGATTACAAACGCGGTGGACTACCCAGGCCCAAGAACGGCTCGTCCGAGGGCGATGCCTGGTGCTGCGTGCGACGCCGGTGGTTACCGAACGGGCGCTGCCTCGCTGGGGCTGGTTGCACTCTGCACGGGCTAACGTGAGCCGTTTTCCTGGCGAGAACGGATCGTTCTTGCCCGCGCGGACTCTGATGGGCGGCAACCCCCTCATTATCCCTATGCCAGAATTCCTGTCAAGCAATTTGCAAACATTTGTGGCAGTGTCTTCGGAGGGTATTTCCCCTCCATGTGGTTGGGTGTTGGCTTGCCCTTCAAAGGGATAAAAGGGAAGGGGGACACTGATATTCGACCGAACAAGCGTCTAAGGGGCGGTTATGGGTGTCCCGTTTATCCCCAACGTCCTCCCTGAGAAGACGGAATTGACAGCGGACTCGCAAGTCTACAGGCGCACGAGCGTCACTATCGGCCCTCACCCTAGCCCTGGTCTGATTAAACGCCTAAGTTACTGTGGCCAATTGTGTTGCGCTTCGGAATTCCTTGTACGTGGCGAGTCGCTTGGAGATTAGGGTAACCCCCAGGTTCTCGCGA
>JBEKTY010000107.1:0-27433 GCA_049515555.1 Thermoguttaceae bacterium | reverse complement strand
GGATCGAGTTCACGCGGGCCGGCACGCCGTCCTTGTTGCGGCGGAAATCGATCAGGCGGTAGGCCCGCTTGTGCCCGCCGCCGCGGAATCGGGCAGTGGTCTTGCCCTGGTTGTTCCGCCCGCCGGTGCGGCGCTTCGGCCGCAGGAGGCTCTTTTCCGGCTTCGCGCCCGGGGTGAGGTCGGCGAAATCGCTCACCGTGGCCCCGCGCCGCCCGGGAGAGGTCGGATTGTATCGTCGAATGCCCATGATTACGGTCGCCGTTTCCTAAAGTGCCCCGCACGCCGGCCAGACACTAGAAGAAGTTTATGCGATGCTCCGGGTCCAGCGTGACGATGGCCTTCTTCCAGCTCTTGGTCTCGCCCGAGCGATAGCGGGCCCGCCGCGGCTTGCCCTTGCGGTTCTGCGTGCGGACGGCCACTACCTTTACGTCGAACAGTTCCTCGATGGCGTGGCGGATGTCGGCCTTTTGGGCCAGCGGGTTGACCTCGAAGGCGTAGGCGTTGTTCCGCGTGGCCCGGTGCATGCCCTTTTCGGTCACCAGCGGCCGCAGCACGATCTGGTGCGGCGCCAGTTGCGGACCCCTTCTCTTGACCTCTTCGGCAGCCATGGCGGGACTCTCAGCTCGCAGGTGGGGCGGCCGGGGCCGACTTCGCACGGAAGGCGTCCAGGGCCGACATGGTCATCAACAGCCGCCGCGGCAGCAGCACGTTCAAAGCGTTCAGCTCCGCCACCGGCAGGACGGAAACCTCAGGCAGGTTGCGAAGGCTGCGGTAGACGTTCAGGTCGTAGCCGGGCAGGGCCACCAGCAGACTCACCCCCTCGAGCTTGAGGGCCTTGAGGATGCCCGCCATCTCGCGGGTCCGCGGCCGCTCGAAGCCGAGCTGGTCGATGAGCGTCACCTCGTTGTCGGCGATGCGGGCGGCCAGGGCCATGCGGGTGGCGATCCGCAGGGCCTTCTTCGGCAGGCGGTAGGACCAATCGCGGGGCCGCAGGGCGTGGATGTGCCCGCCCCCGCGGCGCAATCCGCTGCGGCGCGAGCCGGCCCGCGCGTTCCCCGTCCCCTTCTGCCGATACATCTTCTTCGTCGTGCCCGTCACGTCCGAGCGATTCTTGGTCCGCACCGTGCCCAGCCGCTCGTTGTTCTGGTACATTACCACCGCGTCGTGCAGCAATTGGCGGCTGATCCGCGGCGCCAACTGGGCCGGATCGATCTCGTACTGGCCGATCGCCGCTCCGGTCCGGTCGTAAACGGGCAAGGTTGCCATTCGCGCAGTTCCTTCCTCTACCTTTTCGTCCCGGGGCCCAGCTTGTTGCTCTGGCTAATGATCAGGTAGCCGCCGTTGGGGCCGGGCACGGCGCCGCGGACCAACAGCAGGTTGTTCTCCGCGTCGACCCGCACCACCAGCAGATTCCGCGCCGTGCGGCGGACCGCGCCCAGGTGGCCCGCCATGCGATGCCCCTTGAAGACGTGGTGCGGATCGGTGTTCATGCCGATCGAGCCGGGATGGCGGTGGACCTTCTTGACGCCGTGGCTGGCCCGCTGGCCCTTGAAATGATGCCGCTTCATTACGCCGGCGGTCCCCCGACCCTTGGTCGTGCCGACGACGTCCACGGCCTTGACGGCGGCCAGCAGATCGACCCGCAACTCCTGGCCCACCTGGTAGCCCTCGGCGGGGGTGCGGAACTCGCGAACAAAGCGCTTCGGCTCGCAGCCGGCCTTGGCCACCGGCGGCACGCCGCCCACGGCACGCCGCTTCTGACGCTTGCTGTCCAAGCGGGCGACGTGGCCCCGGCCGCTGCGGCTGGCCAGACGCCGGGGCTTGTCCAGATAGCCCACTTGTACGGCCTCGTACCCGTCCTGCGCCGCCGTCTTCAACTGCAGCACGTGACACGGACCGGCCGCGATCACCGTCACCGGGATCACCTCGCCGGTGGGATCGAAAATCTGCGTCATCCCGACCTTGCGGCCGAGTAGTCCAACTGCCATCGCCGTTGCCTTTGCTCACGTCGCCTTGCGGGAACGACCAGCCGCGTCACCCTTTGGCAAATCGCCGCCGGATGGTCCGTCGGTCCGGCATTACCCGCAACGCTTCCGTCTCATAGCGTTTTGTCTGCTCACGACCTTCTTGTCTAGTGCCGGCTGGTGGCCTTGATCTTGATGTCCACGCCCGCCGGCAGGCTCAATTTATTGAGCGCCTCGATCGTCTTGGCCGTCGCTTGCATGATGTCGATCAGCCGCTTGTGCGTGCGGATCTCGAACTGCTGGCGGGCCTTCTTGTCAATGTGGGGACTGGACAAGACCGTGTAACGCTCGATGCGCGTCGGTAAGGGAATCGGTCCGTGGACGATCGAGCCCGTCCGCTTCGCCGTGTCGACGATCTCCGTCGCACTTTGATCCAGGACGGCATGATCGTATGCCTCCATGCGGATCCGGATGATATCGCTGCTGTGTCCGGACACGGAAGACCTCCGGCTCGACGATTCCCACTTGCCAATCAACGACCGCCCCGAAGGCGGGAAACCTCAAATCCTACCCGTTGGGCGGTGCGGCGTCAACAGCCCCCCGCCGAAATTTTTCGACGGGTACGATCCGCCGGCCCGGTGCACGGATTAAGTTCTACATATCGGCTGGCTTAACGCGCCGGCTATAGCGGCCGGCGGCGTAAAGATGGAACCACCATACGAACTAACTTAAGCAAGTGCAGCGTTGCAAGTTGCGGATGCCCGGTCCCCTCGCCCTCCGGGAGAGGTTAGGGCTGCCGGCCGCGAGAATGCCCTGCCTTGTTTGTGCGACCTCCCCATGCCCTCACCCCCTGCCCCTCTCCCGGAGGGAGAGGGGAGTTTGTATGGGTCGAGCGCAGCGAGCCCCACCGGAACCACGACGGAGGACGGACGACGGATGGAAGCACTCCGGCCCGTCGTCCGTCTTCCGTCGTCCGTCGAAAATGGTGGGGCTCGCTGCGCTCGACCCTACTTTTCTTTGTCGCCGTCGGCACACGGAGTGTGCCGGATACAATTCCGGACTCATGTTGCCGTGAAGCAACGTTCGGCGGGGTGGGCCGGCCCTTCGGCCCGCGGCGGGCTGTCGTCGTAAAGTCTGGTCGAGCGGGGGCTTGCATCGGCAGTTAGCCGCCTGCACCGTGCGCGGCCCGCCGAGTGGCACCCTGTTTGCACCCCCAACTCTCTCCATGCATGCCCGCGAACTAGTGGAACTGGCCGCGATTCTCTCCAGCCACGCTGCGGTGCTGATCCGCGGCACGCACCGCCTCTCGGCCAGCGGGATTCAACAGTACTGGACGGCCTCGAAGTGCCGGTTGGACCGCTGGGCCCGCAGCCTGAAGACGCTCGCCGCCGAGGCCCCGCCGCGCGACGCAACCGCCTTGGCCGTCCGCTGGCCAACGGTCCGCGGCGCGCTCGAGGAGATTCTCACCGGCGAGGTGCTCACGCGGGTCTGGGCGGCCGTGCTCACACTGTACGATCGGCAGCGCGGCACGCAAGACGCCGAGGCGGTCGGGCGGAGCATCATGATCGGGCACCTCGAGGCCCGGCACCGCGTGCTGATGCTCCTGGTGCACAACCCGGGTATCGACACCGAAGGGGCCGTCAAGCTGAATTGCCTCCGCCGCCGCGCCGAACGCTGGACCGACGTGCTGGTCGGGTATCTGGGCGGCCTGGGCGAAGTCGGCCCGTTCGCCGCCGACGCCGACCGGGCCCGCGATTTCTACGCCGACTTGCAAGCCCAGTGCCGCCACTCCGGCTCGCAGCAGGTCTGGCCCATCATGCTCGGCTCGCTGCGGGCCGCCTTCCGCCAGGGGCTGATGCCCGTCAGCCCCAATGCCGATCTGAATGCCAGCATCGCCTCGGCCATCCTCTCCTGTTTTCCGGCCGAAGTGTTCGACTCGACCGGCCTGTTCCGCTCGCTGTGGCTCGTGCGGCTGTCGAACGTCACCGACGACGTGGCCGGGATGATCGACAACCTGTTGCGGCCCGAGCCGCCCAGTGGCGCGTCGGCCGGCGGCGCCGCGGGCCCGCAGATCAATCGTCTGCGGCGCTTCGGCCAGTAGTAGTCGACGAACGACGGGTGACGGATGACGGACGACGGACGGGACTGCTGCCGTCCGTCGAACATAGTGAGGCTCGCCAGCGCTCGACCTACCCTACGAGTCTTCCGTCCGTCGTCCGTCGTCCGTCGTCCGTCGAACATGCTTAGGGCCGGCCGCGGCCTGGGCCACCGCATGGCAGCGGACGTAATGGCCGGCCAGCTCCAGCGGGCCCGGCGCCTCGCGCCGGCAAACGGCCATGGCCAGCGGGCAGCGGGGGTGGAAGCGGCAGCCCCACGGCGGATTGACCGGGCTGGGAACGTCGTGGGCCAGCACGATCCGCTTCCGCCGCGTCGCCGGGTCCATGGTCGGAATCGACGCCAGCAGCACCTTGGTATAGGGGTGCAGCGGATTGTCGTACAGCTCGCGGCTGGCGGCCATCTCCACGATCTCGCCCAGGTACATCACCGCCACCCGGTCGGAGATGTACTCGACCACCGATAGATCGTGCGAGATGAACAGGTACGACAGGTGGAATTTCTCCCGCAGCCCGACCAGCAGGTTGATGATCTGCGACTGGATCGAGACGTCGAGGGCCGACAGCGGCTCGTCGAGGACCATGAAGCGGGGGTTGAGCACGAGGGCCCGGGCCACGCTGATCCGCTGCCGCTGGCCGCCGGAGAACTCGTGCGGGTAGCGGTCGCGGGCGTCGGGGTCCAGGCCCACCTGGCGGAGTACCTCGACGACCCGCTCCAAGCGCTCCGTCTTGCTGCCGCCGCCGTGGACGATCAGTCCCTCTTCGACGATTGCGCGGGCGGTCATGCGGGGATTGAGCGAGCCGTAGGGGTCCTGGAAGACGATCTGCATGTGGCGGCGGAGATCGCGGAGCTGCGGGCCGCGGCGGGCGGCCACGTCCTGGCCCGCAAACTCGATCCGCCCGGCAGTCGGCTCGAGCAGGCGGAGGATCGTCCGCCCGGCGGTGGTCTTTCCGCAGCCCGATTCGCCCACCAGCCCCAGGGTCTCGCCTTCGGCGGCGGCAAAGCTCAGGCCGTCGACCGCCTTAACGTAGCCCGTAACGCGGGAAAACAGCCCCCGCCGAATCGGGAAATACTTCTTCAGATCGACGACGTTTAGCAGGGGCGCGGGCATGGAATGAGCAGTTGTCGGTTGTCAGTTGTCGGTCGTCAGTTGTCAGTTGTCAGTTGTCAGTTCACGGCTGAATACTGGCAACGGACAACCGACAATTGATAACTTTTTCATAATGCGGGATGCGTGGCCGGGTGTCAATCGCCTTTTGAACGCGACAAGATTGGGTCAGGCGACCGCGAAACTGGGTGCCACTGCTGGCTCGTCCAGCAGTGCCGTGGGCAGCCGCGCGGAGGGTTTGCTTTTGTGGTCAACCGCGGCTACACTAAGCGCGGGGTTCTGTTCAGGCAATGTCCCCCAGGATGGGGGCTCGTTTATGGCCGTCCACACGGTGGAACAATTCCTGGCCCTGTTGGAAAAGAGCCGCGTGCTCGGGCCGGATCAGTTGGCCCAGGCCCGGCGGCTGGCCGAGGAGACAGGCGACCCCGCCGCGCTGGGCCGAAGGCTGGCCGCCGAGAACCTGCTTACCGGGTGGCAGGCGGCGGTCTTGCTGGCCGGCAGCTCCGAGTTGCAACTGGGGCGGTACAGGCTGATCGACCCGCTCGGGCGGGGCGGCATGGGCCGCGTCTTCCTGGCCGAGCACGTGACTATGAAACGCCGCGTGGCGCTGAAGGTCGTGCCGCGGAAGGTGGCCAACGACCGCGCCTCGCTGGAGCGGTTCTTCGCCGAGGCGCGGGCCATCGCGCTATTGGATCACCCCAACATCGTCCAGGCCTATAGCGTAGACAACGACCGCGACCGCTATTTCATCGTCATGGAGTACGTCGACGGCATCGACCTACAGCGGATGGTCGAGGACGAGGGGCCGCTTGATGTCCCGCGGGCGGCCGATTACATCCGCCAGGCGGCCGAGGGGCTGGCCCATGCCCACGCCCAGAAAATGGTGCACTGCGACGTCAAGCCCTCGAACCTGCTGCTCAACCATCAAGGGGTGATCAAGGTCCTCGACCTGGGCTTGGCGCGGCTCAAGGGCGTGGAGCAGTACACGCCCGCCCAGCAGGCCGAGAAGGCCCTGGGCACGGTGGATTACCTGGCCCCCGAGCAGGCCTTGGAGACCACCCAGTTCGACCACCGGGCCGATATCTACGCCCTGGGCTGCACGCTCTACTTCCTCTTGACCGGCCATCCGCCCTTTCCCGAGGGCACGCTCGCCCAGCGCCTTCTCAAGCACCAGACGCAGGAACCCCAACCCATCGGCGAGCAACGGAGCGACTGCCCGCCGGGCCTGGCCGACGTCTGCCGCCGCATGATGGCCAAAGAGCCGGACGACCGCTACCAGTCGGCCTCTGAAGTCAGCCGGGCGCTGGCCCAGTGGCTGCCGGCGGCGGGCAAGCCGGTTTTCAATCCCCTGAAGCTGGTCGAGCCGGCGGATGAGGAGCAGCCGCTCGAGGCGGGGGCCGAGAACTGGCTGCGGACGCTCGGGGGCCCCGCGATCGCCAAGACCGCCCAGCGGGGCAAGACGCGGCCCGATTCGCAGCCGGTCATCGCCCAGCCCATCGCCGCGCCCACCGGCGGGCGCGCCGCGGCACGGCTGGCCGGCGCCGTCGGCCGTCGGCTGGCATGGATCAACACGCCGGGGCGGAAGATCATCGCCGCGATCATAGCTGCCGTGCTGCTCCTGACGGCCGTGGCGGGAGCGACCCTGCCGCTGTGGCTTCCCCGGTCGAAGGCTGCTCCCAAGCAGTCGGCCCACACCAGCGCCCAATCGCCACCCGCGGGTCGCCCGGGCGATCATGCCGGCCCCGGCGACAAGGCCCAAGGAACAACTCCCGAAGAAGAACCATCCCCGGAAGAGCCGGCGGTAAAGCCTGATACGAAGCCCAAAGCGGAACCGAAGAGCACACCGGAAGTAAAACCGGAAACCAAACCCGCCGAAAAACCGGAAACCAAGCCGGCCGAAGAACCGGAAACCAAACCGCCCGCCCAGAAGCCCGAAGTGAAGCCGCCCGAGCCGACCAAGCCGCCCGAGCCGACCAAGCCACCCGAGCCGACCAAGCCACCCGAGCCGCCCAAGAAGACCGTGTCGCTCGAGGGCCTGGCCGAGGCCATAGATATCCCGCCGCCCGGCAAGGACTCGGCCGACCCGGTCCCGCTGGGCAAGGTTTCCGTGGCCCCGCCGGCCACCCTGGACATGAAGCTCATCGGCGGCGAGCTGATCGCCAAGGGGAATCCGCGGTTCACACTGCACACGGCTGAGGGCGGCCAGGGCGGCTGGACCATCCTGGCCGAAAGCAGAGGCAAGCCGGCCGCCCAAATCGCCCGCCTCGACCGCAAAGCGGACGACCTTACCTTCCAGTGGCTGCCGAACTCGAAGGAGCGGACGAACAACTACCTCCGCTATTGCGGGCTGCTGGTGGCTTGCGAAGGCAAGAGCCGCCTGGTGGCGCTCTCGAAGCCGCAAGACGCCGAGCCGCTGACGGTGGACCTCGCTTCAGTCGTCGTGCGGCGATTATTGCGGAAGGAAGGGCTGCCCGACGCCAGCCTGTTTCGCCTCCAGGTCTACCCGCTCAACTCGCCCGCGGTGCCGAAGATGGAGCTGCAAGTCGTGGAGACGAAGCCCCACGATCCGAAATCGCCCGCCCCCAAGGGACCGCGGGGCAAGCCGACTGCCGAGCTGGTTGCGGGCGATACCGTCGCCCCCAAAGGCTACGTGCTGGCCCTGATCCGCAAGGAAAAGACCCCGCCCGCCGGGTTCAAGATCGGTTTCGACGTCCGGGGCGGCAGCGCGATCTCCGTCGAAATGCAGGCTTTTTGCGAGGTGGCCGGCCAACCGTCTCCTCTCACCTGGACCGCCCTGCGCGGAATCGACGCCATGTTGCAGGCCATGGATCCGGCCAATGCAACGAGCGGCGGCAGCAGCAAGAAGCCGAAGAAGCCGCCGCCCAACATCCCCGGTCAGGCCGAGGCCGTCAAGGCCGCCCAGGGGCAGCTCGCCGCCTTGGAGGCGCTTTGCGCCCAGATCGACAGGAAGGCCAAGATCAGCTATCGGGTCTTTCTCGCGCTAGGCAAGCCGGAAGACAATCCGGCCTACGATGTAACGGTTTTCCAGGCGGGCAAAGAGGCCCGACCGCCCATCGCCGACAAAAACGACGCCAAGGGCAAGAAGAAATGAAAGATGAAGGATGAAGGATGGAGGATGCAGGACTGATAGCCGGCGGCTAACAGCCGCCGGACCGCCGGCGGAAGGCGGGGACTGTCCCCATTTTCGTCCGACGAAGACGGGGCTGTCCCCTTCAGGGGCGCTGCGACTCGCGGCCGTGCTGGCCTGCTGGCTGAGCCTGGCGATGGCGGCGGCTGCCCCCGCCCAGCCGGCTGCCCCCGCCCAGCCGGCCGCCACGCCTGCCCAGCCGACGGCCACCTGGGAAGGCAAGACGGTCCGCCAATGGGCCGACCAACTCACAGATCCCGACCTCCGCGTTCGCTGGTACGCGGGCTACGTGCTGGGGCAGCTTGGCCCGCGGGCCGGCGCGGCCGCCCACGCCCTGGCCAAGGTGCTGGAAAAGCGCTCGGAGCACGAATACGTCCGCGGCAACGCGGCCTGGGCCTTGGGCCGCATCGGACCCAAGGCCGAGCCGGAAATCCCGCTGTTGATGGAGACGATGCACTCGCGGGGCCATGTCTCGGTCCGCCGCAATTCGGTCGAGGCGCTGGGCGATCTTGGCCCGGCCGCCAAGGCCGCCCTGCCCGAGCTCGTGAAAATGCTCGACGACGATGACGACGTGACGCGGGTCAACGCGGCCGCAGCGCTATGGAAGATCTCGCTGCACCCCAAGGCGCTGCCCGCTCTCTTGGACATGCTGCGCCGCGGCGGGCCGACCGCTTCGTATCAGGCGGCCGTGGCCTTGGGGTCGTTGGGGGCCGAGCCGCCGCTGGTCGGCCCCGCCTTGATCGACGCCTTTCGCCACGCCGACGCCGACGTGTGCCGTGCCGCCGCCCGCTCGCTGGGTCAGCTCGGCCCGCTGGCTTTCGCCGCGCTGGACGAGAAGAAGACCTTGGCCGATCCCGACGCGGCGGTCCGCTCCAGTGCCGTCGAGGCGCTGGGCTGGATGGGCCCCACCGCCATTCCCCCGCTGATCAAGGCCCTGGCCGACAAGAGTCCGGAAGTCCGCCGGGCCGCCGCCCGGGCCCTGGGACGTTTCGGCCCCGACGCCAAGCCGGCCGAAGCCGCACTGGTCGAGGCGGTCAACGATCCGGTCGATACGGTCCGCGACGCGGCAGCCAAGGCCCTGCGGCGAATCCGCGGCGAATGACGGCCGGATTCCCGTCGATGGCCCAATCCGCTGCCTTGCGTCCCGCCGGCCGGCGGGATAGAATTGCGGCTTTAGTCCTTCCCCCTTATCCCACCTTCCCTGTTTCCCCCTCTCAAGGAGTCACAACGATGCGCGGTAATGTAACGCGGAAAGCCTTGGGTGCGATCCTGGTCCTGGTCTGCCTGGCGGCGGTCGCCTCGGCCGAGGTGAAGCTGGCCGGCGTGCTGGGCGATCACATGGTGCTGCAGCGCGACGTGGCCGTCCCCATCTGGGGCTGGGCCGAGCCGGGCGAGTCGGTCAGCGTGTCCCTGGGCGACCAAACCAAGACGGCCACGGCCGACGCCGGCGGAAAATGGTCGGTGCGCCTGGAGGCCCTCCAGGCCGGCGGACCATACACGCTCAAGGTACAGGGCAAGGACAAGGCCCTCCAGTGTTCCGACGTGATGGTGGGCGAAGTCTGGCTCTGCTCCGGGCAGTCGAACATGGAGATGAGCGTGGGCGGTGTGAAAGACCGCGCGGCGGAGGTCGCCGCGGCCCGCTACCCGGCCATCCGCATGTACTTCATCAAGCACATTCCGGCCAAGGAGCCGCAGTCGCAGCGGGACGGCCAGTGGGTGGTGTGCAGTCCGGCGAGCGTGAGCGGTTTTTCCGCCGCCGGCTATTTCTTCGGCCGCGAGCTGCACAAGCAGCTCGGCGTGCCGGTGGGCTTGATCAATTCCTCCTGGGGCGGCACGCCGATTCAAACGTGGACCAGCATCAAGGCCCACGAGGCGGTGCCCGAGCTGCGCGGGATGGCGGCCGATCTGGAGCGGCAGGCGGCGTCGTACGATCCTGACAAGGCCAAGGCGGAGTACGAGAAGCAGTTGGCGCGCTGGGAGAAAGGGGCGGCCCAGGCCAAGGCCGCGGGGAAGGCGTATCGGGCCGGGCGGCCGCAGCCGCCGCAGGACCCGCGCCTGTCGCCCTGGGCCCCCGCCGCGCTGTACAACGGCATGATCGCCCCCCTGGCCCCCTATGCCCTTCGCGGCGCCATCTGGTACCAGGGCGAATCGAACGCCGGCCAGGCCGCCCTGTACGGCATCCAGCTCAAGACCATGATCGCCAACTGGCGTGCCGACTGGGGCCAGGGCGATTTCCCCTTCCTGTCCGTGCAGTTGCCGAACTTCATGGCCCCGCAGAGCCAGCCCTCCGAGTCGGTGGGCGGCTGGCCGCTGGTTCGCGAGCAGTTCCTCAAGACGCTCGATACGGTGAAGAATACCGGCATGGCCGTGACCATCGACGTGGGCGAGGAGCGCGACATCCACCCGCACGACAAGCAGGCGGTGGGCAAGCGGCTGGCGCAATGGGCGCTGGCCAAGACCTACGGCAAGGACGTGCTGGCCTGCGGCCCATTGTATAAATCGATGCACGTCGAGGGCGGCACGATCGTCCTCGAGTTCGACTATGCCGAGGGCGGCCTGGCCGCCCGCGACGGCGATAAGCTGAAGGGCTTCGCCATCGCCGGGCCGGACAAGATTTTCGTCTGGGCCGACGCCCGAATCGTGGGCAACACGGTCGTCGTTTCCAGTCCCAAGGTGTCGGCGCCGGCGGCCGTCCGCTACGCCTGGGCCAACAATCCCGATTGCAACCTGATCAACAAGGCGGGCCTGCCCGCCTCGCCCTTCCGCACCGACGACTGGAAGTAGCTCCCGCTTTACCGTCATCCTTCATCCTTAACTTGTCGAACGCCTCGGGGGTACGTTCGAAAGTTACGCTGATCGACAAGTCTGCAACCTGTTTGCTGGCTTGCACTTTCGCCAATAACTGGCAATGGGACAAAACGGGACATTGTGCTCTTGCAGGAATTGCGACGCGGATTGCCCCGGGGAATCCAAACTGCCACTAGGGTTATGGTAATCCATTGGGGCAAGCGTAGAATCTAAATGTAACCGCTCTGAATAGCACTATTGCTCGGGTTACAAGGAATGTTCGTCGGATGACTAGGTAAAGAGCAACTCGGCCGTGCCGGGGGGCTCGTTGACGAGTATGCCGGCGTGGTAGGGCGCCTTCGGGTGTTCCACCACGTCGGTTTTTTTGTGGTCTTGCTCTAGCGTCAGCCGCCGTGATGTTGTCTGCGTGGCAGTGCGCGTCGGCCTCACAGCCTGTCAATACAGGTGAAAGAGGAGTGTCTTATGCGAGTTCTCGTGACTTCGTTTGCAGCTTTGCTCGTCCTGATCGCGTTCGGTCCAGGTGTAACGGGCACTGCCCTGGGAGGTGACAACGGTACAAATGCCGGGACAAGCGTCGGAAACGCGGGTGTAACCGGAGCCCCGGCAATACCGCCGTTGCCTGCGCCGCCCTCCACTCCGACATTAGCTCCAGCACCTCCGCCACCCCCCGTTCCGATATTAGCTCCAGCACCTGACCCGTTCCCCGCTCCGACATTCGCTCCAGGGCCCGTGCCCGGTCCTACACCGGCTGGACAGGCTCGGAATGAAGTCGGCAATCCGGGCATGACCCAGACGCCCGGCGCGGGTGCAAACGCCGGGGTTCCCGGCAATGCCAACGCCGGGGTTGCAGCCAATCAGAGCGGCGATCAATGGCGTTATCGCTGGCACAACAACAATTGGTGGTATTGGACCCCGGAGAACCGCTGGATCTACAGGAACGGCAACGGATGGACCAATTACGGGCCGGCGGTCACCGCCGTACCTGACGCTCGTTACTCCAGCCCGCCTGCCTACGGTTACTACCCGCAAGGTCCAAACGGCTACTACCAAGGTCCGTATGGCTATTCGACTGGATACCGCGGCTATTATGGGCCGGTCTACCAGGGCGGCTATTACTATGGCCCGGGTGGGTACTACGGCCAGCCGGGGATCTCGGTCGGACTGGGCTTTGGCCGTGGACTCAGGATCGGGTATTGATGCCGGTCCTTGTGCGAAGCGGCCTATTGCCTTTGCCGCGTAGCGGCGTACAATACATCGTGCTGGAAGAGCCGCGGCGCACTTGATCGCGACTCTTTCGGTGAACTTGTCGGATGACTAGATAGGGAGCAACTCGGCCGTGCCGAGGGGCTCGTTAGTGAGTAAGCCGACGTGGTGGAGTACCTCCGGGTGTTCCGCCACGTCGGCTTTTTCGGTTTCTTAGCCCAAAGGAAGGTGCCAAAATGTCGGACAATCGTATCAAGCTCGCTCCCGAGACAGTAGCGTATGCTGACGGGAAGACGCACAAGCTCGTGGTGGAATTCGCCATCCCCGGGGCGCCCACAGATACCATCGATGTAAAGATCCTGGGAGACAGCATCCACCTGACAGCGCCCGCAAGGGACGTCGAGTATGTTGCGGCACTGGCTTTAGCCTGGCCGGTGAAACCCGACAAAGCCGAAGCGATCTACGAGCACGGACTGCTCCGAATCGAGGTGCCCTTCAAAGATCCGATGGAGGATGCCGTGAAGGTCGCCATCAAGACGGCGGGCGCGGAAACCAAGTCCGCAGTAATCACAACCGAAGGGGCTCCGCCGGCGGTTGGGCGCGGCAGCAACAAGCCGCTGGCCGGCGAACCGGTCCTAACGCGCTGAGCTACGCCGGCGCAGCGATGACGGGCACCATGGCGCAGGTGTTCCTGCCCGCCCGGGGTGTACCTGTGGACAGTTCGAGCGGGAATGGATCAGGTGATCGGTCACAAGAAATGGACGTTTTGCCATGTTGGTCTTGTCGAGGAAAAATCAGGAATCGGTGGTCGTCGGCGGGGATGATGGTTTTCATCGCCTGCTCAAAGTCAAGGTGCTGGAGATTCGCGGCACAAGCGTGAAACTGGGCTTCGAGGTCGATCCCGATGTCCCGGTCCATCGCTCGGAGGTGTGGGAACGAATCCGCGCCAGCCGCGAGCCATCGGGCGTGGGGTGAGACCATGTTACGGTTTTGAGATGCTAATCGCGGGCCCTGTTGGTAATTCGCCAACTGAGCCTAACCTTTATTCGAGGAGAGTTTGACCATGTTACAGTTAGCAATCAGTTGCCTCGTCATCGCTTTGATCGCTGCCCTACTCGGCTTCGGAGGAATTGCAGGTTCCTTCGTGGGAGTGGCGAAAATCCTCTTCGTCGTCTTCCTCGTTATCGCGGTGCTGTCGTTCCTGGGAGGCGGGTTCAGAAGGGGGAGCTACTGGGCGTAACGGCCCGACAACACGATTACACGGACGACCCGTCACCCCTGGGACAACGTTCAACCCCAGCGTAGCTGCTAACGGACGACCCGTTACCGCTGGGGCAGCGATCAACCCCAGCGTAGCTGCTAACGGACGACCCGGCGTGGGCGGCACTGCTCCCGTGACTGGCGGTATATCTACGGTCCCCGGCGGCCCAATCGCAAATCCCTCGCTGGCCGGCAGCGGGATGACCAACCATGTCGGCGTGAACAATCAGGTACGAGCAAATGTCCAGACACAGGATTGGCGTCTGCGCTCGGATAATGGGTACTGGTGGTACTGGACACCGCAAAACACCTGGATGTACTACAACAACGGCAACTGGGTCAATTACAACGCCGGTGCCCATAATGCCCCGTAGACGGCGAATGTGGAAGTTGGGCACGGGGCGGCACTTCCTGGTCGAAGCCCAGCGGACGCACACGCGTGACGCTGGGCTAACCTATTACGAGTCGTTACCCAACAACCTCTACGAAAAGGAGTCACCATCATGGGCGGCAAGACAGACGTGGTGAAAGGTCGAATCAAGGAAGCTGCCGGGGCACTGACCGGCAACGATAAGCTTCGTGAGGAAGGAAAGACCGACCAGGCAGTCGGGAAGACCGAGCAGGCTGTCCAGACCGCCGCCGACACGGTAAAGAAAGCCGTGAGAAAGGTGGTCGGGTAAGCCCGTACGATAAGGATATTCAGGCGTACGGTAAGAAAAGTCTGCCGAGGCATGAACGGGGCACTGGCAGCTCAGGAACAGAGAGTGCCCTGATTTTGTTCTTGGCAACAGGACTAGGATTCGCGGCACGAACGTGAAACCAGGCGTCGAGGTCGATCCCGATGTCCCGGTCCGTTGTTCGCAGGTGTGGGGCCGAATCGACGCCAATGGTCACGCGTCAGGCGTGGAGTGAGACCATGCGACGGTTTTGAGATGCTAATCACGGGCCCTGTTGGTAATTCGCCAACTGAGCCTAACCTTTATTCGAGGAGAGTTTGACCATGTTACAGTTAGCAATCAGTTGCCTCGTCATCGCTTTGATCGCCGCACTGCTCGGCTTCGGCGGAATTGCAGGTTCCTTCGTGGGAGTGGCGAAAATCCTCTTCGTCGTCTTCCTCGTTATCGCGGTGCTGTCGTTCCTGGGAGGCGGGTTCAGAAGGGGGAGCTACTGGGCGTAATCGCGATGCAAGCGGTTAGAAATGGATCGGACGTCCAGGCCCCGCGCGCCACGCCATCAACCGGCAAGGGTCCCGATGGGGCGTCTGCGCCGGGGCCCGTGAATACCGCGGCAGGTCTCACGAGCGGCGAAGCCAGCCGCCGGCTGAGGCAATTCGGTCCCAACGCGGTGCCGGACACGACTCAGAATCCCTTTCGCAGGGCACTGGAAAAATTCTGGGCGCCGGTTCCCTGGATGCTCGAAGCCGCGATCGTGCTTCAGGCGGTACACGGCGAGTATGCCGGGGCCGCGATCGTCGCGGGTCTGCTGGTGTTTAACGCCGCGCTCGGATTTTTCCAGGAGGGGCGCGCCCAGGCAACCCTTGCCGCCCTGAAGTCGCGGCTGGCGCTGACGGCGATCGTTCGGCGGAATGGCGTCTGGACGAATCTACCCGCCGCCGAGCTGGTGCCTGGCGACATCGTGAAGCTGTCGCTGGGGGCCGTGGTGGCCGCCGACGTGCGCCTGGCCGAGGGATCGGTTCAGGTTGATCAGTCCATGCTCACCGGCGAATCCGTCCCCATTGAAGCCGGCCCGAACTTCCAAACCTATGCAGGGGCGCTGATACGGCGAGGCGAGGCCGTTGCGGAGGTGACGGCGACCGCAGCGCGCACGAAGTTCGGTCGTACCGCGGAGCTTGTGCTCCATGCACATGTCGTAAGTTCTCAGCAGAAGGCCGTGTTGCGCGTGGTGCGAAATCTCGCGATGTTCAACGGCACCCTCATCGTCGTCCTGGTGGCTTATGCCTGGGTTCACGCCATGCCGCTGGCCGAAATCACTTCCCTCGTCCTCACGGCGGTTCTGGCCTCGATCCCGGTGGCGCTGCCGGCCACTTTTACCCTTGCGGCGGCGGTCGGCGCACGGTCCCTGGCACACCAAGGCGTCCTGCCGACGCGCCTCTCCGCCGTGGACGAGGCGGCATCCATAGATGTCCTGTGCGCGGATAAGACGGGCACGTTGACGCGCAATGAGCTGACGGTGACCACCGTCCGTCCGCTGTCCGGCTTCGACGAAGCTCACGTCCTGGGCCTGGCTGCGCTGGCGGGTTCGGACGGCGGGCAGGATCCTGTCGATGCCGCCATTCGCTCTGCCGCGGCGGGCAAGAGTCCCTCCGATCTGCCGAAACAGACCACGTTCCTGCCGTTCGATCCGGCGACGAAGACGTCCGAGGCAACAGCGGTCGATCCGAGCGGCGGCAAACTGCGTATCGTGAAGGGGGCCTTTGCCGCAGTCGTCGGTCTCACCCAACCCTCGCCAACGGCTTCCACGGCGGCAAACGAACTTGAATCGCAAGGCTTCAGGGTTCTGGCGGTCGCCGTCGGTCCGCCGCCGGCGCTACAGCTTGCGGGACTTATCGCGCTCAGCGACCCGCCTCGGGCCGAATCGGCAGCGCTCGTCACGGAGCTGCGCACGTTGGGCGTGCGGACCGTGATGGTCACCGGCGACGCGCCGGCAACGGCGGCAATCGTGGCTCGCGCCGTGGGGCTTGAGGGGACGGTTTGTCCACCGGGGCCGATACAAGGCAATGTTCGTCCGCAAGATTTCGCGGTTTTCGCCGGAGTCCTGCCGGAGGGCAAGTATGACCTCGTGAAGGCGTTCCAGAAGGATGGTCATACTGTCGGCATGTGCGGCGACGGAGCCAACGACGCACCGGCACTCCGTCAAGCGCAGATGGGGATCGCCGTGTCGACGGCGACCGACGTTGCCAAGTCGGCAGCCGGCATCGTGCTGACCCAACCCGGACTCGGCGGCATCGTTGCCTCGGTCAAGGAAGGTCGGGTGACGTTCCAGCGCATCCTGACCTATACGCTCAACTCCGTGAACAAGAAGGTCGTCCAGGTACTCTTTCTGGCGGTCGGTCTGATCATGACCGGACACGCGATCCTGACCCCGATGCTGATGGTCATCGTCATGATCACCGGCGACTTCCTGGGAATGTCCTTGACCACGGACAATGTGCGACCGTCTCCGCTGCCCAACGCCTGGCGAATCGGCAGGTTGACGATCGCGGGCGTCTTCATGGGAATCGCGGAACTTGTCTTTTGCAGCGCCGCCTTGGCTATCGGCCAGTTCGGCATGGAATTCAAGACCGGCGCGTTGAGAACTCTGGCCTTTGTCGTGATCGTGTTCGGCAATCAGGCGACGACCTATGCCATTCGCGAACGCCGGCGCCTCTGGTCGTCCTGCCCCAGCTTCTGGCTCGGCGTGTCATCGGTCGCCGATATCCTGATCGCCTCGACGCTGGCCATCGGGGGAATCTTCATGACGCCCCTGCCGGTTATTGTTGTGGCCGGCACGCTCGCCGCGGCGGTCGTATTCGCATTTGTCGTGGATGCCGCCAAGGGGCAGGTGTTCGGGCGACTCGGGATCGCCTGAGCACCAGTCAACCTGACCAGACGCAGGAAACATCATGGTTGACCACAGATTCAGCCCGCGATGGTGCGGCTGCCGTTCGACGTGTACTGCCGGGTTTCATTGATGGTTGTTGCAGGCGGGAACCCGACCTAGAGTCCATCGTGTGACCGATGAGAAGAACGCGGACTTCCTTGTGCGACACCGCTTATTTCACCCTCGCTTCACGGAAGTCGGGCGACCGGGCAAGGGTGAAAAGAACCACCTCCTCGCCGGTTATGGTGCTGATGTCGTGGTGCATGGTCACGACCTTGACGCCCGTGACCTTCTCGACCATCGCTTCCATGACCGGCCGGGCCGTTTCGATCAGATGGGTCCGTGTTTGCTTCAGCAAGTCCCGCCCCTTTTCGGCGGGAAGCGATTTGACCAGGTGCTGCTCGGCTGCGGTCAAAACGCCTTGGAGACGCACGACGAGGAGATCGCCGAGCAGGTGGGCGTGGATGTCCTTGGGGCCCCGGCCCATGTAATCCTGCTCGAAGCGGCTGATTCCCTCGCTGACGGCGGCTTCAATCTCTCCCTGGGTTCTCATAAGAACAAATGTTGCCGAATGGGGGGGCATCGGTCAAGGGCCATTCCAGGCATGGCTCAGACCAGGGTCGCCCTGCAAAGCCGTAAGGTATTGGCAGGTCGGCACTTGGCTCCGCAGAAATGTCGTTCTACGTTATCCGTTCTCCCGGGCACAACTTGGAACTTGTCGAAACTGAGAAATACCCGATTGCATTCCCAATTCCGTGTGGTACAATCGACGTTCGTTGGATGACTAGACGAAGAACAGCCCGGACCTGCCGGGGGGTTCGTTGAAGAGTAAGCCGACGTGGTCGAACGCCTTCGGGCGTTCCGCCACGTCGGCTTTTTTTGTTCTTGGCGACAAGAGACGTTCGTAATCGAGGGGGAAGCCCCTCTGGCAGGAATGGTTCCTGCTGGTAAGAAAGGCAAACCCCGGCTTATCGGAAAGGGTATTGAGATGAAGCGTTTTCTAGGATTTGTTATGGTTGCTGCACTGGGCATGTTCACCATCGGCTGCGAAAGCCAGAAGGGCACGACCCAGAACAAGACCCAAACGACGACAACGCAGACCAAGGACGGCAAGACAACGGGCGAGACGACGGCCACGACGACCGACACGATGAAAACTACCCCCCCGGCTACTCCAGGCGGGATGACGACCGAAAAGACGACCGAGAAGACCACCGAGACGACCAAGTAGTTCTCGTGTAACCACAGCCAATTAGGCGATGCCAGTCGGCCCATTGGGAAGAGACGTTCGGAATCCAGGCACGGAAGGCTTCGATCGGCTACAGAACTTGGGAGATAAGCAATGGACAACAACAAGACCGCCGTCAGGCCGAAACTCGAAAGGATGGCGAGGGCCAGCAACACCAGGGCAATCGAGGACGACATTACCAGGAGGACCGCGGCTAGGAAAGCCTATCGTGCCAAGATCGAGTCTCTGCTTGATGAGTCAAGAGATGAGCGATTGGCCGACGTATGGCAATGCGTGTACCATTTCCCTATTGACCCGGCGCACGAATTGCCGGATCGCCGAGGGATCATTGAGGACTTGGCCGACTTCGCCGAGGCGTTACGGCCGAGCCTGGACGGCATGATGGCTGATCGATTGTGTCGGCTGATTGAGAAGTATGCCGCCTGTGAGTTCTCGCATCTGACCTATCAGTGTCCCATACCGCCTCTCCCCCATAGAAGCGGTGAACTGGTGCGTGGGAGAGGCCCGCTTCGTGCTGAGGCGGGCCACCGAGACAACCAAACAGTTCTTGTGTAACCGTAGCCAATTAGACGATGCCAGTTGGCCCATTGGGGAGACGGAGCCTTCCCTGAGCCTAATCGAGGGAGAAAGCCGCCATGATCAAGGAGCGTCGGCATGCGGAAGAACTGCTACTGAAGGAACAGCAATATCTTCGGTACTTGTTAGAGTTGCAGGATCGGGATCGGCAATTGGTCGCTTATGAGATCCACGATGGGTTGGTCCAACAACTCGCCGCTGCGATCATGCAACTTGAGATGTTCAGTCGGCTCACAGGACGGTCAGACAACGAGGCCTGGAAGACTTTCGAGACTGGGCGGCAAAGGCTTAACGAGTGTATGCGGGAAGCACGCCGGTTGATCAATGGCCTGCGTTCACCCGTCCTGGACGAACTTGGCGTGGTGGCCGCCGTCGAGGATCTCATCTCCCAGAACAGTAATCAGGACAAACCGAAAATCGACTTCGTCCATCACCTCGACCGTGAGCGGCTGGCACCTTCGCTGGAAAACGTCATCTTTCGGGTCGTCCAGGAAAGCCTCACCAACGCTCGGCGTTACAGTCAGAGCGACCGATTGCTGGTCAGGCTGATCCAGCGGGACGAATACATTCGGATTGAGGTTCAGGACTGGGGGATTGGCTTCAATCCTAGAAAAGTTGGCGACGGCCACTTCGGTTTGGAGGGAATTCAGGAACGTGCGAGGCTGTTTGGGGGATCGGCCACCATCAAGAGTGCCCCGGGCAAAGGAACCCGGATCGTGGTCCAACTGCCGCTCATGGGCCAGGGGGGCACTGGAAATCCCGCCGCCGAGCCAGGCGAGTCATGCCGTCAAGCAAGCTTCTAGCAAGAGCCTTTCGGAATCCAGGCACGGAAAGTTTCGACGTCCTTACGCATGGAGGTGAGACGGTGCAGCTTCCCACTGTTGCTGATGCCCATAGGAATGGCATCAAAGTCGTTCCCGAATCCTGCCCGGAACTCACGCGAAAGGATCGAATCACCAAGGCCCTTGGTTCGGTGAGTCACATTCCGAGAGTTCACGAAGAGCCGCTCTCCAGGTACCACAAGTACCTTATGCAGCACAGTGTGTCCGATGTGCCTCGCAACAGGAAGAAGGCCAGGAAGCCATCAAGAAATAACGTAAACGTGGCATCGCCCCAAACGACCGCTCAGATCACCCGAGGAGCGAATCATGGGCAAGAGCATGAAACTCAGCGAATACTTTCGCGCTTTGCGGCTGGTTGTGAACGCCACCGCCGGCCTTGTGCCGGCGGGGCGATGATTGGCCACTACAAACGCCGTGATAACTACGCCATCATGGCGTCGCTACGCGACGCGGATGCCGCTCGTCTGCATCCCGCCACCTCTCACTTGCCTGCCGGTGGGGCTCGCTCCGCTCGACCCCATCCTGCATGATCGCACCTGGCGGGGTTATCGGGCCGCTCCGCCGGGGCCATCCACGCGGTGTGCCAGCGGCCCAAGCTCCCCGCCGCCCGGCAGGGCGTAGGGCTGCGGGCCGAAATTGACCGTCACCGTCACCCCGCCGCCGAAGCGCGTCTCTTGCACGGCGTGGTCCGGCGTCAGCCAGCGGTGCGCGAGCATCTGGGCGTAGCCCGTGGCCCGGGCCACCGCGGCGGCCGTGCGATAGCTCTCGACGAACCGCTCCCGCTGGGCCTGCCACGCCTGGCGGGTGAACATGAACATGGGCGGCGTGCCGTACAGGGCGTTCCACAGGTCCCGCCGCGCCCAGACCGCCGGCAGCTTGTTGTTGTAGTCGCCCCAGTACCAGTGGGCCACCAGGCAGTCGTGGAACACGAGTTCCCACAGCGGCAGTCGATAGAAGTGGCCGGTCTGGAACTTCGCTACCGGCGGGGGCACTACGGGCCAGATCCGCTGCATGTCGCGGCCGGCGTCGGGCACGCGGTACGGCCCCAGGCTGAGCATGCCCTCGAAGTAGTGCACATAGGGCACCGCCGCCTCGTGGCCCGTCTCGCTGCCCGTCACCAGCCGGTAATCCTCGCTCACCAGCCGCAACAATTCCATCTTCCAATGGCGGCTCTCGGAGCGGGTCAGGGGATGCTCCGGGTGGTAGCACTCGCGCCACGGCGCGGCCGTCGTCGTGTCGATGAACCGGCAGCGGTAGGGGTGGGTCTTCAGCTCTTCGCCGATCCGCCGCCGGGCGTAGTCCGGGGCCCGCCGGTCGCAGAGCACGCCGCAGGGATACCACTGCCCGTCCTTGCCCTCCACCTCCCAGCCCGGAATCCAGCGGCCGCCGGCATCCAGCATCAAGTCCTTGGGCCAGCCGGCGGTCGTCCAATCGGAATGGACCCAACGCAGCTTGGGGAAGTTCGCCGGGTCCATGACGTCCTGGTAGATGTCGTAGCGGCTGGTCAGCACGCCCAGGGCGTTGAGCTGGCCAAGGGTCGCCGGCTCCGCGCGGTTGCTCCACAGGATGCGGTCGATGCCGGCGGCGAGCATCTGGCGGCAGATGCCCACGGCGTCCGGGTCCCAGCACCAGACGTTGACGGCGCCCACCAGCAGGTCCACGTTCGGATTGGCCGCCCGCTTGTCGGAAAGCGTGCGGAGCAAACCCTTCTCGGCGGCCTGCTGCCGGTAGCGTTTGCACATGGCCACGTAGCCGCCGCCGTCGAGGAACACCCAGCGCAGCCGGCGGGCGTAGCCGAACTGCCCCCGCTGCGGCTCCCACTCGGGCGCCAGTGCCAGCAGGCCGCCCTGGCGGAAGAGCCGCACGCCCGCGTCGTCGGGCGACTCGACGATGGTCATCACGCCTGCCCGGCCGTCGCTCTGCCCGTACCAGCCCATGCACAGGCCGTGGCCGCCGTAGAAATAATGGTAGGCCGGCTCGATCCCCTGGTCGTCGGCCGGGTAGCTGATGCCCTCGTTCAGCGGCAGGATGAGCAGCGTCTGGCGGTCGGTCAGGAAGGGCTGCGGGAAGGCCCAGGAGTGGGCCGTCGCTTCAGGCGGACCGTCCCGCTTCTCGTCGAGCGGAACCAGGGCTGTGCCCTTCAGCTCGAGCGAAAGCGCGACGGAAATCTCCGGCCGCCGCTCGTCCAGCCGGACGCTGGCCGCCAGGCGGAGCATGCTCACCGGGTCCAATAGCCGGAGGTCGAAGCCGCCCGGCGCCGCCTTGGCATCCAGCACGACGATCGGGCTGCGGGCCCGTTGCGCCCAGCGGCGGCCGCCGCGGCGGTCGGTCACCGTCAGGCTGCCGTCGGCCGTGTCCAGGGCGGCCGACAAATGCGGGCTCTCGGCCCGCAACACGGGGGGCAGGTCCTTGCGCCGCAGCTCGTCCAGGCTCCCCCGGAGCACCAGCCGCACGTCGTCCAGCCACACCGTCGCCGCGCCCGTGCCGATCAGCCGCGGCTGTATGCTCGTGGCGGCCCGCGGCACGACGAACCGCGCGCGGAGCTGCCGCCAACCGTCGGTGACGCGGGTCGTCTGCCCGGCGAAGATCCAGTCGATGACCTGGCCCTGGCGGTCGCGGGGCGTGACGCACAGCGTGGTATCGCCCCCGCCCCGCACGCGGACCCAGCCGCTCAGCTCGTAACACTGGCCGGGGCTTACCTCGATAGGCCGCAACTGAGCAAGGCTCCAGTCCTCCCGGCCGGTGTGCTCGACCCGGGCGGCCTGCTCCCCGCCGTGCCGCTCCTGCCGGTCCAGCGTGAGCCTCCCGCCCGGCGTCCGCGTCCACAGCTCGCTCCAGCCGGCCAGTCCTTGCTCGAAGCCGCCGTTGACGATGAGGTTCGGCGGCTCGGCCGCGGCCACGGCCAGCGTGAAGAGCACACTCAGCACAGACGCGGCCATGCGGAGTTCCTTGGCTCGTATTGCGGAAAACCAAAGTAGGGTGGGTCGAGCAAAGCAGGGTGGGTCGAGCCCGAGCGAGCCCCACCAGAATCGGCGAAGAACTGCTGGTGGGGCTCGCTGGCGCTCGACCCACCCTACAAATTCTCATGCCCACGGCGAGCGTGGGCATGGCACCCGCCGACAGCCGTCAACTGACAACCGTCAACCGTCAACCGACAACTGCCAACACGGCGTTAGCGGCCGCAGGGGCAGGAGCCGCCGCTGTCCCCCAGGCGGCGCACCGCCGTGTGCGCGGCGCGGAACTCTTGGGCCGCCGCATTCTGCGCATCGACGACCGGCATGGCCAGAATGTCCCTGATCCCGGCCCTGATCTTGATGCGCAGATCGGAGGCCTGCTTGAGCGCCTTGTTCGACGTCTCCTTGTTCGGGCTTTGGATGCCGCGCACCACCGCACGGTAGGCGCCCTCGTTGTCGGCCTTCAGCTTCTTATAGGCCGCCGTTTGTTTGGCGTTCAGCGACACGCCCTTGGGCAGGGCGAAGACCGCCGCCACCGGGTCCGTCTTCGCGGCGCCCGTGCTCTTGCTCTGCCCGGACGCCGTACCGGATGTGCCCTTGGCGCAATTCGTGTCGCCCAGCACCGGACTGGCCAATCCCAAGACCGGCAGCAGAGCCCACGCCAGCCAACCTGCACCGCGATAACCCTTGCACATACCCCCCCCTCTCTCCTCTGGAAATCAGTGGAACGCTTGGTAACAGCACCTCGGCACCAGGCCCGATGATCCCTCTTATTATCGCCATCGCCGCGAATTATGCAAGGGGGGCCAGACGGGGAACGATCCCCCCAAGGCGGCACCGATAGCTTCGCTATCGGGGTACCGAAAGCACAAAAGGCGTCGACGAAGCCTCCTAGCGGTCCAGCCTCCTTCATCACCGAGGTGAACTCGGTGGGGTCGCTGCTTTCGGTGTTCTCGTTGCCCGTCACTCGAGTCGCAGCACGGTGAAGGAATGCGGCGGGAAGGCGTAGTTCGTGCTGCCGCGCTTGATCCCGTGTTTCCAGGGGCCTTGTTGCGGACGGACGGCGTTGGGCTCGCCGGCCGTGTTTACGGCTTCCAACGGCGCCGACAACTGCGACACTTGCGCTACCGGCTGGTGGGGCACGAATCCGGCCAGGTGGATTTGTGCCGCCACCGCCTGCGAGCTGGAATTCACCACCTGCAGGACCAGCACCGCTGCGTCGTCGCTGCGTTTGGCGTTTACGTCCAGCCTGCCCTCCGCACCGGTCACAAGGCACTTGACCAGTTGCGGCAGGTAGTTGCGGGAAAGCATCTGCGTTACGTAGCCGGGCGGTTGCAGCCAGACCTGCGACGGGTTGAGGAACAAGAGGCCCTGGTCCCAGCCGTTGTCGTTCTGGCCGTCGGGCTGGAGCCCGTTGGCCGAGGTGACGATGGGCGTGCGGCCGTCGCGCTCGATGGCGTTGATCGCCAGCGCGCTTGCCAGGGCACGCTTCTGCGCGTGGTTGCCGGCGTTGAACTCGAAGACCACCACCTTCTGCCGGGCGCCCTCGGCGATCTTCGCCAGGGCATCGCTGAAGGAGAACATCCCGTCGAGCGAGGAATTGAACTTCACGGGCTGATTCGTGTCCACGTGCAGATCGAACCATACCTCGCGGTTGTGCCGCTTGGCGAGTTGCACAATACGTTGCTGTCCGGCCAGGCCGGTGATGCCCGAGGCCGCGCCGCTGAACTTGAAGGGATCCGCCAGCGGTCGATCATAAGCGAAGTCGCCCACCACCAGGATGATCTCGGGGTCCTGGGCCCAGACGGCCTTGGCCAGCGCCTCGAACCTGGCGGCGTATTTCTCGTCCACGCGCTCCTCGTTGCCCAGTTCCAGGTAGCGCAGGCGGTAGGGCTGCGGATGGCCGTCGGCCGCGCGGCGGCGGCCCCACTCGCTGTCCGCCGGTCCCTTGGCGTACTGCATGAAGTCGGCCATGTCCTGCGGCGTCTCGCCCAGGTTGAAGGCGGGTACGTACTGGAAGCCCGCCGCCTCGCAGAAGGCCATGAAGTCCACAATGCCCCAGCCGTTGGAGGAATAGCGATACCAGGTGCCGGCATACGGCGGGCGGCGGTCGCGCGGGCCGATCATCTGCTTCCATTTGTATCCGCCGCTGTTGACCATCGAACCGCCGTAGCGCAGAACGGTAATGCCTTGGGCCATAAGCCCCTCGGCCACGTCGCGGCGGACGGGCAGGCCCTTGAATCGGCCCCACGGGCCGGGTTGCAGAAAGGCGTGCCCCAGCACGATCGAGCCCGGCTGCTTCAACTTCAGCGCGAATCGCCCGGCTTTGTCGGCGGCGCTGGGCGTCAGCGTAAAGTCGAGCCGCTGCCAAGCGTTGCCCGCCACGGCCAGCGGCGCCTCGGCGTAGAGTTGCGTGCCGTCGCGGCTTTCCAGGGCCGCATAGAGCGTGGCGGGTTTCTCCGCCCGCACCCACACGTAGCCTTCATAAGGCTTCCCGGCGACGAGATTCAGCCCCCAGCGGTTGAGGCCCTGGTTCTCGATGCCCCATTGGCCGCTGCCCGAATCGAAACTCACTTGCTGTGCTTGCCGGCCAACGAACGGTCGCTCGGAAACGAGCGCGAAGCGGCCCGTCGCGGTGCCGCGCCCAGCGGCCCGCCACATACCGCTGATCTGGAAAGCCTTGCCCGACGGCGACGCAGGCGGTTCCTGGAAACTCTCGCCGAAGATCATCTGGCTATAGATTCCGCCATAGATTTCGTGATTCACGTCCTCGATGCACGCCCCGGTCAGGTAGCGTGAGACGCGCCCCACGACCTGATCGGCTTGCACGGCGATGCGGGCCTCCTGGCCTTCCGCGCCGGCCAGAGAGGCAAACGCAGCCCACAGGATTGCAGACTTCAGTAGTGTTTTCAAGGAACTCATCGGTTGGTCCTTTTCCGGTTGATCATCTTGCTTTTTCCATAGGAAGCATCATCATGGAGGCCGTTCCCTTCGACCCTGTTTCCCACGCCCCTGGAGGTTCCCATGCCGCACAGGAAGCTCGCCCTTCTCACGCTGTCCATTGTCGCCATTGCCGGGTCGTTTGGCCAGGCGCAGCCCTCGGCGCCGGCGGCCGGCCCCTACCGCGTCGCCCAGACCTTCCACGTCGGCGGCGCAGGCGGCTGGGACTACCTGACCGTCGATCCCCAGCGCAAGCTGCTGTACGTCCCCCGCAGCACGCACACGATAGTCGTTGACGCCGCCAGCGGCAAGACCGTGGCCGACATCCCCGGCCAACGGCGGAACCACGGCGTGGCCGTCGTCGCCAGCGCCGGCCGGGGGTTCATCTCCGACGGCCAGGACGCCTCGCTAATCATCTTCGACCTGAAGAGCAACAAGGTGCTGGGCAAGGTCAAGGCCGCCGACGATGCCGACGGCATCATCTACGACCCGGGCTGTGGCAAAGTCCTGGTATCGTGCGGCGATGCCAACGTGCTGGCCGTGATCGCGCCCGACGTCGATCCGCGGAGCGGCAAGGCCGACGCGACGGTGGCCCTGGGCGGCAAGCCCGAGTTCCTCGTCGCCGACCAGGACAAGATATATGTCAACCTCGTGGACAAGGACCAGGTGGCGGTGATCGACTCCAAGACGATGAAGGTCGTCCACAAGTGGCCCACCGCCCCCGGCGGCGCGCCGGTGGGCATGTCGATGGATCCCGTAAAGCGCCGCCTGTTTGTCGGTTGCCGCAAACCGCAGAAGCTGATCGTCATGAGCGCCGACGACGGCAAGGTGCTGGCCGACCTGCCGATCGGCGCCGGGGTGGACGCCACGCAGTTCGACGGCGACATCTTCGCCAGTTGCCGCGACGGCACGCTGGCCGTCGCCCGCGAGACCGCGCCCGGCGAATTCGCGATCGTGCAAACGCTGGCGACAAAGCCGGGCGCCAAGACGATGGGCCTCGATCCGACCACGCACACGCTCTATCTGCCCACGGCGGAGTTGACCGGCGGCGGCAGCGGGAAGTCGCGGCCCCTCGCGCAGCCCGGCTCGTTCATGATCCTGATAGTGCGGGCGGCCGGGAAGTAGCAGGGCTTCGACCCGATCTCGCCCGGGGGTCGGAAAAGAGCCGAGTTGCCGCCGCGCGAGCGGCTGGCTCGTCAATCGGTGGTATACTGAGGCTGCATAGCCGGGGCCGCGCGCCCGGGCACTCCGCGCCTTGAGACTAGGTTCCGCAAGCCTCCCGGTTGACAGCATTCGGGGGCGGGATGATATTGTCAGGCACAGAATGCCCGACCTGCGTTGCTACCGCGGCCCTCCGCCAGCGGGGTCTTTGAGTATGGATTGGGCCGCCGGGCTTGCGTCTCGAAACGATCGTTTGATGGAGAAGCATGTTTTCTGGCCCATAATCGATACGAATGTCAATGAGTTCAAACGTGCTTGCAAGGTTCTATCCCAACAGCAAATGGAGTATCAATTGCAGGAACAGCGTGGCCCGGCTGAAGACTTTTCCCAGCGTCTGATGGGCGAAGCAACGTGCCAGGCGGGCCTTCAACCGCAGCACGGCGAAGAACTGCTGAAGGATTACCAGCCCGGCAAAAGATGTCAACGACTGCTGCTCGAACTTCAA
>JBEKTY010000106.1:0-31785 GCA_049515555.1 Thermoguttaceae bacterium | reverse complement strand
TCGATCGATGAGTTGATCCTTGCGTACTGGCAATTCGCCAAGGCCCATTATCTGAAAAGCGGTGCCCCAACCGGGGAGATCGACGCGATCAGGACAGCCCTGCGACCGATTCGCCATCTCTATGGGAGCACTCCAGCCGCCGACTTCGGCCCCAAGAAGCTCAAGGTTGTCCGCCACAAGATGGTCGAGGCGGGGCTTTCTCGCGGCGTTGTCAACGACCGCGTGGGCAGGATCAAGCGGATGTTCAAGTGGGCGGTGGCCGAGGAGCTGGTTCCGCCGTCCGTCTACCACGGCCTCCAGGCGGTAGCTGGCCTGGCCTTCGGCCGATCCACCGCCCGCGAAACCGAGCCCGTACGCCCGGTATCCGACCTCTACGTGGCCCTCATCCTGCCCTTCGTCAGCCCGGTCGTGGCCGCCATGCTCAAGGTACAGCGGCTAAGCGGCATGCGGACCGGCGAGTTGGTGCTGATGCGGCCCTGCGACATCGACACGTCGGGAGAAATCTGGATTTACGAGCCGTCGGACCACAAGGGCCGCTGGCGAGGGCACCGGAAGCAGATCCCGCTGGGGCCCGAGGCCCAGCAGGTGCTCCAGCCATTCCTGGACCGTGCCCCGCAGGCATTTCTCTTTAGCCCCCAGGAGTCCGAGGCTTGGCGGCTGGAGCACCGCCCGCCCTACCACGGTCGGGCCCGCAAGACGCCGATCTACCCGTGCGAGCTGAAGCGGCGGCAGCAGGCGAAAGAGGCCCGCCGGAAGCAACGGAAGCCCAAACGGCCCAAGCGGGATCGGTACGATACAAATTCCTACCGCCGGGCCGATAAACTATGGGTTTGTGAAGGCGAAGAAGGCCGGCTTCCTGGTGCCGCACTGGCACCCGCATCAACTGCGGCACACCCGCGGCACCGAGGTCCGGCGGCGGTACGGCATCGAGGCCGCCCAGGTGGCCTTGGGGCACGCCCGGGCCGACGTTACGGAGGTCTACGCCGAGCGGAACATGGACCTGGGGATGCGGGTCGCCATGGAGATGGGGTGACCATCCGAGCCACCCCGGCACAAGACTGCCGGTAGACACAAGTGAGGGAATCATGTCCGTCTGGGACAGTGAGATTTCTCCCGAAGAGCTTAAGGCTGGACATGAAGCGGCAGTGGCCTGCCTTCACGCCTATCGAGACATTATAGAGGCCGCGACGGGGCCTGCTGGAGACCGACAGGACTACGACCCGCTTATTATTGCCCTATTCGCTGCATTACGAAACCGCTGGGTTCCTATTTGCCGCTGTTGGCCGACGCTAGTCCTGCGTAATCGTGAAATCTCATACAGCGCCGCACTTGCCGTTCCGGACTGGTCATCTATAGAGCCATCCGTAATATGGATCCTGACAAGATGTCTCTTTTGGCAAGTTGTCTGGCCGACTAGGCATCGAGGAACGACCTGTTACACGTGGATGTATTGGCAATCTGCATTGGAACTTTTGCCAAACAGCGTGCCCTTTCACTCCTGTTTGCCTGAGAGCGAAGAGATAAGACACATTCGATCCACAGTTTCCACTTTCTCTCGTCCGGCTTCTTGGGACCACGTCGCGACTAGACTCAACAACGCTCCTCCCGAAGAGTGTTCGCCTGAGTACCGTGATATGCTCGGGACGTTCAAAGTACGCCCTGGGGATATCATTCCCAGAAAACAACTACCACACGCCCAGCGAACATTACAGAGGTTGAAACAGGAGACTAAAGAGATCATCAGTGACTACTCTAAACGCAAGTCGGGAGCTGCGACATTAGCTGCCAATATCGAAACCGGTCTTTCGATCTGGGGCGAAGGGACCGAGCTCGGGATTACGCTCGATGCGCCGCTAACCACGACGCTACTGTCCTCGGAGGCATGCGAATACACGTCATTGGTGGTGCGCACAGGATTAGCTTACGGGATCTCACATTCTGAAGCGTTCCTGCGAGTTCTGTTGGCCCAACAAAGAGCCCTCTCCCGCGGACATGGGAGCTCCGAGACCCAAGGGAGCCTCTGGAAAAAACGCAGATATAAGCTCTCCGGTCGGCATCTGAACAGGGAAGAAGCGAGTAAGTGTGCATTGCACTTTCGCAATTTGCAAGAGCTCTTCGATGTAATGCTTAGGATGTTTACTAGGTTGCTAGGCGAAATTGAATCCAAGCTGGAGGAAATCGACAAAGAGCCGAAACGGCCGAACTCCGGCGGTGCTAGTCGCGCTCTGTCAGAGGCGGGGCCGCTTCCCCAAGAACAGCAGATGTCCAAACCAGATGGGGTCGAAGTGCCGGCCGGGCTCGACAAATCGACTAAGGAAGACAAGGAACTGCCGCAGGGTGTCGGAGCACGGCATGAATCAGGGCAAGGTCTCGCCCCAAGCAGCCAAACGGACAAATTGAGCCGCGTCGATCTGGCGACCTTGACCAAGCCCCAGGAAACGGCATCCGGCGGAGGCGTATCGCTCCCGGCAGCACCTGCCGGCGAGGGCGTTGCGGCGGCCTCGCCTTCCGATGCAAGCAAGGCGGTTGCGGTCGGCCGGGAACGAGCCACAACTACGGAACCAATCCGCACAACGGCGGCGATACCAGAAGAGAAGTCGGCGGCATCAGGCGGCGTCCAAACTCCGGCTGGCCAACGTGTAAACGACATGCCGGTACTGAGCAAGCGGCAGTACTGGATTATTGAAGCCATGTTCCGGCTGGAAGCAGTAGATGCCGCTAAGCTTAGAACGACGCCGGAGATCGCCACAAAGGTTGAGCGGGCCACCAACGCAGATGCTTTCAAAGAAGCTATCGCCGATCTGAGAAAACGCGGGCTCATCGAAACAAAGGAAGGTCGCGGCGGGGGCTGCTGGCTGACGGCAGCAGGCAGCGCTATTGCCAAGCGTCTTCAAGAGCAATAGCCGTAACCTCTCTCCATCCGCTCAGCCCTCGGCCGGAAACTGTAGCTACAGTTTCCCCACCGAATCCTGACTGTTTCTTTCAGTCATTGGGCGACAATGACGGCATACCACGATCACGGTGATCGTGGGGAATGGCCGCTCGAAGTTACATCCGCTCAGGAATATGCCGCCCCCCAGCACTGCTTGCGGCACGGTTCCGGCTGAGGTCGCACGCCGAGGGACGTGTAGGAATGAATATATGGCTGAGACGTCGGAAACGCTGGTGACCGTTGCGGCAGTGTGCCGCATGTTCCCCGGCCGCACGGGGCGGGGCATTTCCCGGGCTACGCTCTGGAGGTGGATGCTTCGCGGCATAGGCGGCGTGCGGCTGGAATCGGTCAAGATTGGCGGCGTACGCTACGTGACTCGGAAGGCGGTCGAGCGGTTCGTGGCCGCCCTCAACCGTGGCACCCACGTCAACAACACCGCCGACCCGCACTGCAAGACCAAACAAGTTGAGCGGCAACTGGACGCCGAAGGCCTGTAGCCCGTCCGTGCGGGCCGCTCGGTCCTGAAGCCCAGGGGCGTGCGGTTCGGACGGCCGCTGTGGCTGCCGAGAACGCCGGTAAAGCTCGTCGCCGGTGCTCTATCGTAAATGACGGGCGATGTGATACGGCCAAAAGGCCAGGAGGTCTTGGAAATGAAGAACGAGAGTGCTGAATTTGACAACGACGACGTTGCGGGCACCGGCGAACCGGGCCAGCATGACGCTGGCGGCGACGACGCCGGTCGCCACGGCGAAGAGGCCCACGCCGGCGAAGTGAAGACGGCAGAACTCTCTATGCCGGGCAGCTTGGAGTACTACCATCCGCCCGATCTTCGGGGCCCCGACGGAACTGCGGGGGCCCTAAGAGTCTACGCGGGGTACATGGACGACAACGCCAAAGTCCTGCGGACGATCGCGGATGCCGTAGCGGGCCACCCGGTAGACATCGACGTCACCAAACATTTCATCTCCGTGAGCGGCCCAACCGAGGTGATCGATGATCTGGTTGCCAAAGGCCTTCTGGAGGCCTGTCCCGATGAAGACGAGGACGAGGTGGCGGATGGTGGCGAGGGATACGGCTCAACGGAAGAGGAGTGAAAAATGTTAGTGCTTACTCGCAAGGAGAACGAGAGCATCGTCATCAACTGCGAAACTACCGTCAAGGTCGTCGCCATCCGCGGCGGCAAGGTCCGCCTGGGGATCGAGGCCCCGAAGGAGATCCCGGTCCACCGCCGCGAGGTGTTCGACGCGATCCACCGCAACGACGCCGTTGCGGGAATCGCAGGATAGGGGGGCCCAATGAGTCCAGCCAACCTGATTCCGACCAGGTTGCCCCGGCCGCCGCCTGGGCGGCCGGCCAACCAGAAACGGTGCCCCGGCGGCACCCTGATCAACCGAGAAAGTCCCCCGCCGGCCGAGTCCGCAAAACACGGGCCGGCGGGGGCAGCTTGTGGCGATCAACACGGGGTTGATCGCCGAACTTAACCTCCATTATGGAGTAAAAGCTATGAGTTCTCAACTGGAGAACAGCAGCGTAACGCCCGGGGTCGAACCCCTGGCCTTGGAGTTGCGGCAAGTCGAATTCCGCAACATCGTCACCGACGCAGCCGCCAATTCCTACCGGGATTCGGACGAGCTGAGCGACGAGGGGGTCGAGCCTCTGGCCGAGGACATGGCCGCCAACGGCCTCATCACCCCCTGGCTGGCGCTGGCCCAGCCGGACGGGAAATACCTCGCCAAGGACTGCCACCGGCGCTACCGTGCGGTGGCGCTCAACATCAAACGCGGCGTCCGCGGCTTCACGCCCGAGATGCCCATCCCGGTCCACGTCCTGCCCAAGGAGACGACCGAGCTGGCGGCCACGCGGCGGGCGGTGGCGGCGAACGTGCAACGGCAGTCCCTGTCGGACATCGGCACCATCCGCGCCGCTGTCCATCTTAAGCGGCTCGGCGCGACCAATGCCGAGATCGGTCAGACGCTCGGCAAGAGCGAGTCGACGATCACCCGCTTGGTCAAGCTGGGTACGAACTCAACGTGGATGCAACACGTGATGGATCATCACATCAGCTTCTCGACGGCGATCCGGCTGCTCCAGGTGGGCGAGGAGACCAACCGTTTGCCGGACCTGGACAACGCCTTCGCGGACTGGGTGCGGGACACGATGGTCGAGATCGACGCCGAAGATAATCGTCGGCGGGCGGCCGACATGGGGTCGCTCACGATGTCCGACAAGTGGCCGCAAAAGTGCCTGAAAGCCGCCCAGGTCGACACCTGGATCGAACAGCTCCGCGCCGGTCGCCCGTTGGGCCCGCCCGAGTTCAGGTTCAAGGCTTTGATCCTTGAAGATGGCGGTCCGCAGCGCCTGGAGATCGACGGCGTCTCGCTCGATCTCGACGCGCTGCCACTGGAGGACCTCGCGAAGATCGCGGGTCGAATCGCCGACCTGCATGACGATTTGGAGCGTGCTGTCCGCGAGAAGCACGCGGCGCAACAGCAGGTCCGGGAGGCACCCGCGGATGCGAACCGCGTTCGGCCCAGCCAACGCCTGTGGGGCGAGCTGGGGCTACAGCGGCTGATCGAGTCGGCTTCGGCCGACACTGGAGAGGACAGCGACTCGCAGCGTTATCCACTAGCGCCGGAGCAGGCTGGGTTGGCCGCCCTGGAACAGCGACTGAGGGAGGCCGACCAGAACCGCGCGGCGGCGAGTCAGAATGCCCCCATGGGCGACTTGCCGCCCGTTACCGCGATCCCGAAGTAGTCGGGATGACTTGTACCTGTGCGTCATGCCCCGGGCGGCCGAAGCCGCCCGGGGCAATTCAAGAGTTTACTGAACTTCAGTTTATAGGAGATAAGAAATGCCTGTTGAAACTTGTACTGTAAGGATCGAGCACAACGTAGGCGATGTGTACTGCCCGGTTTGCGGGGCGCCGATTCTCAAGGATGGGCAGCCCGTTAGCAAGCCGTGCCAACACCTGGTCTTTGTCTACTATGGGCTCGATTGCCCGGAGTTCTCCTGCGTCGCGAGCCCCTACAGGAAGCTCGCTCGCCAAGCCCTGGCAGCCGCCCGAGTGCCCAAGGGTGAGTGGGGTGAGCTGAAGGACGCGGCAGATGCTGGGGAGGACGTCGGCCAGGTTACGGCCGTGGACACGGTGCCCCATGCCGAGGCCGACCATAACGACCCGTTGCAGTACGTCCTTCGCAGACTCAATTCCGCGACGATCGGCTGCCTCAACCTCAGCGTGTGGGGCATGGCTTGCGGGCCATGCGGAGGTACTGTGGCGATCGCCATTGATTTCCGGCCGCCGCGGAGCTAGCGCGGGCAATCGTCCAGACGCCCCGGCTGCGAGCCGTGGCCGGGGCGTCGCTCTTTTTCACACCTTTATGTCCACAATCATTCGGCCGTTGCGGAAGCCCGTAATTCACCTGCCACGCGGCTTGGCTCGGTGGTCGTGCCAGCGGCAACCGCCACGAGCACCAATTGGCGGCCGTGGTGGTTGTGCCAGCGGCTTCCGTCATGAGCACCATTTGGCGGCCGTGGTGGTTGCCGCCGCCGAGCCCGGCCCCGCGGTGCTGGCTGGCGGCTGGGCGGGAGGCGGCGGTGCGCACGGCCTGCGCACCCGCTGCCGCGCTGATACTCAGCGACGGGCGAAGGCCGGCACACAACCTTAACAACCGAACTTTGCAGATATCTGCAAAAAGAAAGGTGACTGACCATGTCTACCGCACCGGGTGTCCGCACAAGAATCGACCCCCAGACAAGCGGGGAGCCGCGCCAGCCCGACGCCGACGACGGGCCGCAGGGCATTCCGTGGGGCGACGACGGAAACGCACAAGAGGAGGGCCCCCTCGCCTCGACGGGTGCGCCGCTGATCCTGGAATACGAGGGACGCACGCAGCAGGTCTTGCCGGCGACGCTGGTGAGCGACGAATACTGCCAGCAGCTCCGCGACCAAATCCGCGCCGGGGAAGACCCCCTGTTCGATATCCGGCATCTCCTCGATTGGGCCGACAGCGAACGCTGGGCGGTCCTGGGTTTCATCGCCGGATTGGATTCGGGTTACACCGTCCGCAACGGCGAGTACGGGGAGCCGGGCGAGTTGTTCGTAACGGTGTTGGCAGCAATGGCGGGTAACGAAGATGTCGCGCGATGCGGGCGGGGCGTACAAGCGGCCGTGGAGGCCGCCGTCTTACTGCACCGTCAACCCCAGACTCTGCCCGCCGCCTGCGACCGGATCTTCACGCGTTTGGATGATATGGGCGTGGGGGGCTACACCCGGCACGCCTTGCAGCAGCAGGCCGAACAGCTTGTCGGCCGCACGCCGGTAGTGCCAGGGGAGCCGCCAGCGACCATTTTAGTCCGCGACGTCCTGGCCGGTCCGAACGTACCGGGTGAAGTGCCTGCCTCCGAAAACACCGTCGTCCCGAGAGGTTGGACGCTCACTGCGGCGGGCATTGCGAAGGGAGCGGCGGAGGAGATCGTCGTGCCCGGTCCGATGCTGATCACCCGGCGGTTCACCGACATGGACGGTGCGGCCGAGTACCTGGGCGTGGCCTGGCCCCGGGACGGACACTGGCACCAGGAGGTCGTGCCGCGGGCCGCCATTGCCTCCAGCCGGACGGTCATCGAGTTGGCCGCCTACGGCGCCCCCGTCACCAGCAACAACGCCAGCCTGGTGGTCCAGTACCTGGCCGATTTCGAGGCTTACAACCTGGAGACGCTGCCGCGGTCCCAGGTGGCCCGGCAGTTGGGCTGGCAGGGCCGGGACGGGCGCGACGGGTTCCTGTGGGGCGCGACGCTGTTGTACGGCGGTGAAGCGACCCAGCCGACGATCACCGACATGGCGCCTGCCGGCGTGGCGGCCCCCCAGATCATCTTCCGGGGCGCCGACGAGGGCGACGACCAGTTGGCCGACGGCTTTCGGGAGGCCGGCACCTGGGAAGGCTGGTCTGCCGCCGTGCGGCCGATAGGGGCCTTTCCGCGGGTGCTGCTGGGGGTCTACGCGGCCCTCACACCGCCCGTGTTGGAGGTCCTGGGCAGCGAGAACTTCATCGTGAGCTACGCCGGGGCTACCAGCCAGGGCAAGACCATCTCCTTGCGGATTGCCGCCTCCGGCTGGGGCTGCCCGGACGAGAGGGCCACCTGTGCCGCTATCGGCACCTGGGACGCCACGCGGGTGTGGTTCGGCCGGGCCCCGGCGGTGATGAACCATCTGCCGCTGGTGGTGGACGACACCAAGCGGGCCAACGACCGCAGCCTGATCGCCCAGATGATCTACGACGTGGCATCCGGCCGCGGCCGGGCCCGCGGTTCCAAGGAAGGGCTGGCCCGCAACGAGGCCTTCCGGACGGTGATGCTCACCAGCGGCGAGGCGCAGATCACCAGCTTCAGCCAGGAGGGCGGGACGCGGGCGCGGGTGCTGGAGCTATGGGGCTCGCCCTTCGGCCGGGCCGATGCCGCAACCGCACAGATCGTCAACCGGGTCAATGACGGCGTGCTGGACGACTACGGGCATATCGGTCCGCGCTTCGTGCGGTTCCTGATTGCGAACCGCCAGTGCTGGTCGGAGTGGCGGGAGCAGTATCGTCTTCTACGG
This sequence comes from Thermoguttaceae bacterium, assembly GCA_049515555.1. GTDB lineage: Bacteria > Planctomycetota > Planctomycetia > Pirellulales > Thermoguttaceae > JBEKTY01. Next base: position 23,263 of record JBEKTY010000106.1, on the reverse strand, counting down.
CAGCAGTTCGCCGAGCGGGCCGGCACCAACTCGGTGGCCGCCCGAATGGCCGCCCACCTGGCGGCGATCGGCATGACCATCACGCTGGTTCACCAGGCGGTGGACATGCCCTGGGCGCACCGCGATATCGTCGCCTAGCTGTGGGAAGAGCTGACGGCCGAGGCCCCGGAGGCCGACCGGGCGGCGGCCGCACTGCGTTACGTGCTGAGCTGGGCGCATGGTCACAGGGAGCAGTTCTTTTCCGGGCCAACCGTCAGCGGCCTGGCCCCGGCGGGCGGCTGGGCCGGCCGGCGGGAGCTCGAAGGCGGCGGTGCGAACCTTGCCGAGGGCTACATCGGGTTCCTGCCGCACCGCCTCGACGAGATCCTGCGGGCCGGCGAGTTCGAGCCGGACCCCATCCGGCGGCTTTGGTTCGACCGGGGCTGGCTGAAGGTCGCGGAAGGCAGGCGGCAGTATCGGACACGGATGGGGAACGGCCTGGTGTACATGGTAGCGATCAAGCGGAGTGCCATTGAGGAGGTTGAAGGGCCGGCTGCTGCGGTGGAGGACGACCGGCGGCAGTACGTGCCGTTTTCTGGGGCGCGGAGGGAGGCGAGCAGCTAACTGAGGGAACAGAGGGAACAGATAGGGAACAACTTAAACACCTTAAATATAAGGACTTACATCTATTATTTAGTACTTGTTCCCTGTTCTCTACTACCCCATATCTATAGGGAGTCGTTTCCCTTTCCCCTACCCCCACCCAGACTACCTCCCTTCCTATACATATACACTGCCCTCGGAAAAACAGGGAACAAGGGAACAAACTCCGTAAACCACTGTAAAACAAGGACTTGCGTGTTCTACCAACCAGGGAACAACCCTCCTCCCTGTTCCCTCTCCAGCTCTGAAAGGCGTTCCCCGATGCCCGAACCCCTGAATCCGACCCTGTACCAGACCCTTCAGGCCCAGTTCGGCGAGGTCCGCGTCTCCAACGCCGGCCAGGGCCGGATTGCCTCACGGGTGCCCGACCCTGGGCGGCCCGGGCGGTTCACCAGCCGGGTATCCCGGCACGGCGAGCAGTACGCTGTCTCATGCCCGTTTTGCGGCGACACCCGCTTCCGGCTGTACGTCAGCTATATGTGCGGCGAACCGGACCCCGTTACGGGTGAACGCAACTATTCGCTCTGGTACTGCCAGAATCAGCGGTGCCACGAGTCCCAGGCCCACCGGCAGGTCTTCAAAGCCCGGCTGGCAGTGCCTATCGACCGCCGGCACCTTCAGGCCCCCGCCGCGCCCGCCCCCGCGCCGCCCCAGCCGATAACCGTGCCCGAAAGCCTGATCCGGATCTCCTCCCTTCCGGAAACAGACCCCGTTCCGACCTATCTCCGCCAGCGGGGCTTCGACATCCAGTGCCTTGAGCAGACCTGGGAGGTCAGCTTCTGCAACTGGTGCCTGAACTGCAACCCGATCGCCACCCGCCGTCTCTTCATTCCCGTGTATCGCCCGGTTCCGCTGTTCTGGACGCCGGAGGATGGTCCGCTGCGGGTGGAACTGGCCGGCTGGCAGGCCCGCAGCGTCCCGGGCGAGGTGCTGCTGGGCGGCTCGGACGCCAAGTACCTGTCGGCGGCGGGCATGCAGAAAGCGGAGCTGCTCTACGGCCTGCCCCTGGCGATTCAAACCACCGGGCCGGTGCACGTGGTCGAGGGCGCCGCGGACTGCTGGCGGATCGGGCCCGGGGCCGTGGGCCTGTTCGGCAAGTCCCTCTCGCTGCCCCAGAAGGCCCTCTTGGTGCATCACTTTGCGGGCCGGCCGGTCTTCGTGATGCTGGACCGGGACGCCGGCGAGGATGCCCGCGCCGTCCAGCGGGCCCTGGCCCTGGCCCGCAGCGGCAGTCCGGGAAACAACCGCGTCCTCCTCCGGGAGCTGCCGCCGGGCCGCAAAGACCCCGCGGAATGCACGCCGCAAGAAATCGCTGCCTGCCATGTCTCGTAACCTCCAGATCTTTCCCGAGTACCGCTACGGGCCGCGAAGCGTGCTTCGGCCCGGTGACCGCTTCCGCGTCCGCGGCGGACCGGTGTACATCACCGACGAAGGCGTCAAGTATCTCATGGCTGAACGGGGTGTCTTGAAGTTCCGCCGCTACTGCGTGAAGGGTGCCAGCAAGTGGCTGGAGGCCTTTCGAGCCGACGGCGGCGGAATAGCCATCCTGTGGGTCGGCAAGCGCAAGCGACTGCCCGGCGTGCCGAACTACCTCCGTCGACCCTACAAGGCCCGGAAAATCACCGAGCCCAACCGGCCGCGGGGCAAAAGAGCCCCGCCGCCCCAGACCAACGATTCAGGGAGCAACGTCAATGGACTACCAGCAACCCCCGTCCTCACCGGTCGTCGTCGACTACATCCTCAACAACAGACCCCTGTGGGACCGCACCAGCCGGATTGTTGCCGTCACCGTCGGCAGGCCGGACCGGGCCCCGACCCGCTACGTAAGCTTTGATGACGCGCTGGTGGTCATCAGCCGCCGGCCCCGCATCTATTACGACGCCACGGACGCCTTGGCCATCGAGATGCGGCACGACCTCTACCCGGCACCGGACTACGACGACGTTCGTGCCATGCTGCTCCTTCTGGACCAGCGGGTGCCGGCGGTTCTCATCGAGAACAGCGATTCAAACGCGAGTTCGTTTGAACGCGTCGCCGTGATGCAGCGTCTGGCCCCGCAACTCCTCGCGCAAATCGACGCCCAAGACCTCGGCTACGTCTATCGCCAGATCGAGTTGCCGGTGGCCATTCCCACCGCCGCCATGTCCCTTAGCGGTATCCGCGTCAACGTGGAGGTGCTGGAAGGCATCAGGGACAGCCATGAAGTGCAAGTGGAAATCGCCCGGCGGCGGTTCCAGGATATCGCCGACCCGAGAATCAACCTGGATTCATCATCGGAGGTTGCCGATTACCTGCTTGACGAACTGAACCTGCCCGTACCGCCTCGCACCAACAACGCCGCGCTACGGCCTCTGGCCGGCGCACATCGGGCGGTCCCGATCATCATCGCCTACCAGGAGCACAAAGCGGTCCGGGATGCAGCCCAGGCCCTGCTCTCCCACCGCACCCCGGACGGGCAGGTATACGCCCAGCTCGATCCCCTGGGAACGGCCACCGGCAGATTCAGTTGCAGCAGGCCGAACCTGCTGGGCCTGGCGGCGCCGGTACTCCAAGCCATCGAGGCGTCGCCGGGCTGCCTGCTGCTGGAGGCTGACTATTCCCAGATGGAACTGCGGGTGCTGGCCCACTTCAGCCAGGACGCGGCCCTCCTGCACGCCTTCCAGCACGACGAGGACCTGCACCGCCGCACGGCCGCCCGTGTGCTGGGCATCGCCGAAGAGGCCGTCAACGTCGAACAGCGGGGCCTGGGCAAGACGCTGAACTTCGCCATCGTTTTTGGCATGACCGCGGTTGGGCTGGCCGATGAGCTTGGCCGGACGCCGCAAGAAGCGGAGGAACTGTTGGCGGCCTACCACCGAACATATCCGGGAATCGCGGCCTGGGTCGCTGCTGTGCATGAACAGGTTGCGGCCACCGGCGAAGTCCGCACGCTCTATGGCCGCCGCCGTTATCTGCCGAACATCTCTTCGACGTATGACTACCAAGTCGCCGCGGCCCGCCGCCAGGCCGTCAACACCGTGATCCAGGGGACGGCCGCCGACCTGCTGAAGCTGGCCCTCGTACGCCTGAATGAAACCCTGCCCGAGAAGGTCCGCATGCTGCTGCCGGTACACGACAGCGTGCTGCTGGAGGTGCCTGCCGAGTTGGAAGACGAGACCCGGCGGATCGTGGTCGAGGCGATGCAGGCGGCTCCGCCCGGCTTCACCATCCCGCTAAAGGTCGATGTCACGACGGGCCGCACCTGGGCGGAGTGCAAGGCAAGGTGACCCTCCGCGGCCAACCATCGGTTTGGCCAGCCCGGCCCAAAACGGCCATTTCCTTCCTGGGCACGTAGGGGCGCTGTAGACGCGCTCTGGCCCAAGGCTATCCAAGAGCCGCGCCCGCCCCGAAAACGCGCCGTAGCGCGTCCAAGAAGCTGTAGAGGCACGCCAGGGGCGCCGGGCCATGGCGGTGGCTCCGCCTGGATTCGCTGTCCCGTTCAAGGTCGATGTCACGGTGGGCCGCACCTGGGCGGAGTGCAAGAGGAAGTGACTGCCGAGCTACCGACGATGCCGGCGGCCGGAGCGAAATCGTGAGCGGCGGCCAGCAGGGGTTTTCGAGGCTGCCCAGGCGTATGTTCGAGAGGTAGCCGAGGCAGACCGGTTTCAGGCCGGGCAGATACACGGCCAATTTTGCAGATATCTGCAAAATGTTGATCGCCAACTGACTGGCGGCCGTGGTGGTCGTGCCAGCGGCTGGTGGTTATGGCGGTTGCCGCGGGTGGACCCGGCATGCCAGCGGCGGTCGTCTGCGGTGAAGGAGCTGGTGGCGCGGACTGCGTACCTGATGCCGCAGCTATGTGTGGCTGCCGGCGTCACGGATGGCCCCGGTTGCTATTCCCGTCGGCGGCGGTAAGCGGATTCCAGGTGTCACCCACCACGCCCGGGCGAGCCGGCCGATCCTGTTCGACCACACCCGTGTTCCAGCGTGTCGGGGTGTCGCTCCTCCGTCTCTAAACGCAAGCAGCCAACGCGTCGGTGTGCCCCACCGCCGCAGGCAAGCGGTTGCGAAATGCTTCGGATGTGATAGCGTGCCGTGCGTGGTCTGCCCGTCGACCGCTAGCCAGAAATTCGAGACGATTTTCTGGTCCGCTGCGCAAGATCGGGCTACGCCGGCTGTAGTAGATGGTGTTCTGAGACCCATCGAGAAAGGAGTGAGACAGCCATGACCAATCGTAAATACCTCTACAGCAAGACTTCGGCCAATCGTCTACCACATGTTGTGTTGATAGCATTGCAGTCAGTACAAGACGTTGTAGGCATTTCGGCGAAGTCTTGCTGTAGAGATACGCCCGAACCGCCCTCTGCGAAATGAACATGCTCGAATCGCTCTACCAGGAAATGAGCCTGGAATTGGCGCGGCTCGTTGCGGAACCGAACGCAAACGATGTTTGGCCGCGGATACCGACCATCCTCGCGGCCCTGCCACTGACGACGGTGGAATACGCCGTGGCCGCGAACCGGTTCACCAGCGCGGAGCTTTACGTCGCCCGGGGTGAGCGGGGGGCCGCAAAGTTCGAGTTGACCCAACTCAGCCGCAAACTGACTTCGCTCGGAAAGGCCAGCGGGTGCATGCCGAGTACGTCGCCAATATTCTCTCCCGCAAACGAGTGGCAGTGGGGCTGCCGCGTATGAGGTCGAGATTGTACCTACTCCCTGCCAGATGCACTGAAACCGGCAGAGCACTTCTCTTCGGCGCAGCGACAAGGTAGACTGGGGCTCGTACCGTTTGATGCGTTGTTCCAGTAGGCGTTGGAAGTTGAGCGGCTCTGCCGGGGAGGATATGCCGATGCTCCAATACTCTACCCCCGATGCTTTGAGAAGAGAAGCGTGCGAGCTGGTCCGGATTGGCAGGGCTCCCGATGGATTGTCCTGTCTGGTTGCCATAGAACCGCCCCCTCGCGCGGAAAATCTGCTGGGCAGCGCGGCAGCCTCGCTTTGGATGAAGCAAGGGTGCAGCGACTACACCGGCACTCCGCTTGAGCGCCTGGTTGCCGATCTCAACGCGCTGATCCGGCAGCAAGTCGTGCAGACTGTGCCCGACCAGGACGGACGGCCGTTGGAAGCGGTGATCCTCCGAAAACCCCTCAAGCGGATGCTTGGGCCGTCTGTGCTGGCGCGGCTTATCGGGGGATCGAGCTTGACGCCACTGGGCTTGGACGACAGTTTCAGGCTTGAGTCCGATACGCGGATGGAGCCGGCCATCGCCTTGCCCGGTGAGAAGGGGTCCGAGCGGCGTTTCCAGTTGGGCGAATCCTGCCTTGGGTTTCCCACCGACGGCGGGCCTCCGGTGGTTCTGTGCATGACGTACGATCCGAAAGGCTGGCCGGCATTCGCATATCGAAGGAGGTTTCTCTCGGAGACGGCCGAGGCGCTGGCCGATTCTCGCTTTGTGCGTGAGGCCGGCCCGTACGACGCGCCGTCCACTTGCGTCGTGCCCCGAGGAGAACTCCGCACGTATCTCGAACGGAGACATGAGGACCTGGTTAAGCCGTGGAAGTGGGTTGTTCCCCGCTGCTCCGTGGCTCGGTGTCTCTGGGGCGTTATCGGCAATGTCGGCACACTGCACAAACAGGGGAAAATCCACGGGGACATCAAGCCGAGCAATCTCCTGGTGACAGCGAGCGGACCGCTGGCCATCGACAGCCTCCGCCTCAGCGAAGGATTGCCGTCGCCGGCGATGACGCGGGTCTGGGCGGCGCCGGAACAGGTGATCGGCGCCGAGGTCCAGTTCCAGACCGATCAGTACCCCTTGGGCCTGATGCTGCTCGCACTCGTCGGAGGCGTGCTCTATGGGGAAGAATCGACAATGCTGGTGCCGACCGGAGGCAGCGCCATCGAACGGCATACCCTCTTGCGGAATCCCGGGATGTACATCGATCCCAAAACGGCTCCCCTCAAGGGAGAGTCGGCGCGGGGCTGGCGAAAACTAGTGGAACGGTGTCTTCGCTTCTTGCCGTCGGAACGCTTCCCTTCAATGGAAGACCTTGCGGGAGAGCTGCATGCACTGCTGGAGCAAGAGTCTCTTCGTGGTGAGATCGAGGTGCCCCTCGCCTTCGGCCGGTTGGTGGCGGCCACCGATAGCACAGGACAGGAACTGCCCTGCTGGGTCGTCGCGTGACGGGCGTTGGCCTGAAGGGATACTGCACCAGTACCGCTTCCGCCGCTCGTCTTGCTTCACTGAGGTTCCTGCCAGACAGGACACCCGGCCCTCTTGCGTCGTGCTGCGGGCCCGCCGATAAGAGCAGGTGTCGCGCGTGCCAAGCGGAAACTGACCGCAAGCAGGCAGCGGCCGTAAAGGCAGAAGCGGAGGAGCGCGCACGGTTGGAACGAGAGGCAGCAGAGAAACGTTACGCGGCGGCCCTGCGTGGCGAGGCATCCCAGGACGACCTTCGGCAACTGGAGTCGGACGGCTATCTCATCGCCGGGGACCGGCTGATTCTGTGTCCGGTCTGCGGACATGACAGGTTTGATCAGCAGCGGAGGTCGATGACCAACCCGGTCTTTACCACTACAGGCAGTTCGGCCGACACTCGCATCTGCCAGCGATGCACCAATGTCATGTGGTTCGCGCGAGGGTAGCCTATGGTATACTGGTCGCAATAGGGCTCCCAGCGAGAATGGCGACGTGCTGTTCTTCCTGCGATTGTCTTTCCTATCGTTGCGAGGCTGGCCATGCATATCCGCTGTCCACACTGCCATAACCCGATCGATGTGGTCGGTGCCGACCCCCTGACCGACATTTCTTGCCCAGATTGCGGCAGCAGTTTCAGCCTGATCAGCGGCGAAACGGCCTCATTTGCCCCCGGGGCTGTCAAGACGATTGGGCACTTCGAGCTTCTGGAAAGCGTCGGCGGAGGACATTTCGGCACGGTTTGGAAGGCCCGCGATACCAAGCTCGACCGCATCGTGGCCGTCAAGATCCCGCGGCGGGGGCAGATCGAGGGGCCGGACGCCGAGATGTTCGTCCGCGAGGCCCGCTCCGCGGCCCAAGTCAAGCATCCCGGCGTCGTCGCCGTGCATGAGGTCGGCCGCGAGGAAGGCACACTCTACATCGTCAGCGATTTCATCAACGGGTGCAGCCTGAACGACTGGCTATCGGGGCGGCAGTTGACACCCCGAGAGGCGGCCGAGCTGTGCGTGAAGATTGCCGATGCCCTGCACGCGGCCCATGAGGCGGGGGTGGTCCACCGCGACCTCAAGCCGGGCAACGTGATGATGGACATGGCGGGCGAGCCGCATCTGACCGACTTCGGCCTGGCGAAGCGCGAGGCGGGAGAAATCACGATGACGGTCGACGGCCAGGTCCTGGGCACGCCTGCCTACATGTCGCCGGAGCAGGCCCGCGGCGAGGCCCACAAGGCCGACCGCCGCAGCGACGTGTATGCACTCGGGGTGATTCTCTTTGAGTTGCTGACCGGCGAGCTTCCCTTTCGCGGCGCCCAGCGGATGATGATCGTGCAAATCCTCCAGGAAGAACCGCCCAGTCCGCGAAAGCTCCAAAGCCGTATTCCGCGCGACCTGGATACGATCTGCCTGAAGTGCCTGGAGAAGGACCCGTCGCGTCGTTACGCCACGGCGCAAGCGTTGGCTGATGATCTGCGGCATTTTCTTGCGGGCGAGGCAATCCACGCGCGGCCGATCGGACGGCTGGCGCGGCTATGGCGCTGGTCCAAGCGGCAACCCGTCGTGGCCGGCCTGGGGACCGCAGTCGCCGTGAGCCTGGTGGCCGGAACGCTCGTCGCATCGCTATTCGCCATCCAGGCCTACAAGGAAAGGGACCGGGCGAATCACCAACGCGATATCGCCGCGCTTCGAAGCTACCGCACCGGCCTTGCCATGACCCAACTGGCGCTCGATAGGCGAGATTTCCGCGCCGCAGAGCAAGCGATTGCAGAGTGCGCCCAGTCATTTCGGGGTTGGGAGTTTGGCTATCTTCGCAACCGTCTCGACAAAGTCATCGCATTCAGGTTAGAGCCGCCCACCCGGGCGCCGGTGACATCTCTAGCTGTTCATCCAGCGCGCCCGCTTGTTGCCGCGGGAACCGGGAATGGGGGCATTGAGATATGGAATGCAAAAAAGGGAACACATTTGGTTCACTTGGCGATTCCTTCCAAAGAACCCCAGGATCAGAATATTATCATAGCGGCACTGAGTCGGGAGAGGGCCGGCGGAGTGCAATTCAGCCCGGATGGAAAACTATTGGCGGTCTATGCTCCAGTGAGCAGTTCGACTTTTGTATGGGACTGGGAGCGCGAGAAACTCGTCTATCAGCGGCAGGGGCAGGAGCGCAACTTCATTACTTTCTCCGGTTCGCAATCGCCAGCTCCGGCATTCTCTCCTGACGGTAAGTATCTGGCGACCTATGTCCCCAACGGCGTGCAGCTATTGCGTAGGGCAGATTGGAAAGAAGTATGGCGAAATACGGATACATCGACGGCACTGGCGTTTACCAAAGACGGAAAACACCTGATCGCGGGTGGAACCTTCGGATACATCAAGATCCTGAGTTCAGACACCGGAGCGGAGAAGCGTACCATAACTGGAGTCGCCTTTATCGTCCTAGCCATTGACGAAGCTGATGCGGCCCGACAGCGAACGTATGGACACCAGGGCGCAATCACTTCTATTCTACCCCTGGTCGACGGGCAGCGATTCGCCACTGGGTCGGTGGACGGGACCGTGCGCGTTTGGAGGCTCGAGGATGGAAAACGTGCCGGCTTGCTTCAACATGTCGGCGCGGGAGTCTCTGCTTTGACATACGCGCCTAACGGACAAGACCTCTTAGCCGTGTCGTCGGACGGTGTGCTGCAAGCAATGCGTCCCGACGACAGCGTGCCACACGACTCGCTGTACTATCGCGATTTCGTCGCCGTGGCGTGCGAACCTCGACAGGCCTTACTCGCAACTGCGACAAAGTCGTCAGTTCTGATTTGGGGCGACAATCTGTTTCTGGAGCCGAACAGCGACTTTGCTCTACTCGCCGAAGGGAAACCAGGACTGATTTGTTTTAGCCCAGATGGAAGCCTAGCGGCGATGTTCGTGCAGCAAAAACTGAAGGAGGTGGTGGTGATCGATGTGAAGACCCATAAGCCGCGCTTTAAGATACCCGACGATTGGGCATACGACTTGCGTTTCAGCGCGGATTCGAAGCGACTGCTTGTGAGCAGCACGTGCATCACCTGTTACTCGACGGAGACCGGTGAGAAGCTCGTGCAAAGCGATCCAATCCATAAGCCCAATATCACTTATGGCGAGCGAAAAACCCCCGACGGAAAAGTTGAGAAGTTTGTCCAAAGTTCCTCATTTGGGCATAGCAATGAGCGAGGGCTTTGGTCCGAAGCTAACCGACTCCTTGTCTGTGGTGGATACCCGCTTACCGCCTGGAATGAATCCGGCAAGCGCGCTCAAGCGATCGAGGTGCGGAGCGATTCGATGGTGGAAACGCATTCCCTCAACCTTGGCACCGGAGAGCAGTCCCGCTCTACCGAGTACCTAAAACACAACGTCAGCAGGCCTTGGGAATCTCCCGATCATTCGACCATTGTCGGAGACGTGGGCGATGGGACAATCCGCGGGTGGGACTTGTCTCGCGGCCAAGAAGTGTTTCGCTGGAAGCTGCAAAAAGGGAGACTTGCCGATATCCTTGCGAACGGAAATTTGCTGGTCGAAAACGAGGAGAAAGCATGGGAAATGTGGACTTGGGGATTCGTCCGTCACATCGGAGTGCTGAAGCACGATGGTCCCATCCGCTGCGTGGCGGTTAATCCACGGCAAGATCGTGTCGTTACGGGTGGTGAGGACGGCAAGGTTGCCATCTGGCATATGGAGACCGGTGAGCCGTTGTTAACGCTGACTCACGGAAGGCAGCCGATTTCGAGCGTGGCCTTCTCGAACGATGGACAATCCCTTAGCGCGGTGAATGAATCGGGCTTGGTTCGTACATGGGATGCCGCCGACATTGCACCAACGCGTTGACTTACCAGCGAAGGCATCGGTTTGGGTTTGCGTGTGGCAATGGCCGACGATCAATGACGAACTCCTGGGAAAAACGCGGGATTGCGGGTTGCCGTGGAATGCACGTGTCTCTCTGGGACTCGTCTTCTGAATATGGCTTACGTCGATTTATTGCTTCGCAACGATTCTTTCGGAGCGGACCTTCGAGCCCCGCTTGCGGCGGGGCGCATGCACAGCTATAATCCGAAAAATGGAAATCACGATACACGGCAAGCTCGGCGAAAAAGGAGTGTTGTCGCAACTCGGTCTGGCCAGCGAGTTCCTTGTAAGCGAAACCCGTGGGTCGTTCAGTTCCTCGCGAATCGAAGCCCTTTGTCTGACATCTAACCTGTGAGGCATCCCATGCGATCCATCTTCGTTCAGTCGCTCCTCGGCGTGCTGATACTTTCGGGCGGGTTCACGGCGGAACTCTGGGCCCAGCCGAAAAGGACGGCCACGGTTTGGCTTGGTAACCTGAACCAGACCTATGACGGCTCGCCAAGGTCCGCTACGGCCACGAGCACCGCTCCCGGGTTCAGCAGCTTCAGATTCACCTACAATGGTTCGCCAATCGCCCCGACGGCGGCTGGCAGTTACAACGTGATCTGTACGCTGGTCAACGATAAATACGAAGGTCGTGCTACGGGGACGCTCGTTATCTCCAAACCAAGTCCCGGGATCACGCCGCCACCGCTTTTTCAGCCGAACAAGACGGCCACGGTTTGGCTTGGCAACCTGAACCAGACCTATAACGGCTCGCCAAGGTCTGCTACGGCCACTAGCAGTGCCGGCGGGATCAGCCGCTTTGACTTTACCTACAATGGTTCGCCAATCGCCCCGAGGGCGGCTGGCAGTTACAACGTGGCGTGCAAGCTCGCGAACACCAACTACCAAGGGAGCGCCACGGGCACGCTCGTCATCTCCAAAGCAAGTTCCACGACCACGCTCACGCTTTCCCCACCGAAGGCGACGGTCGGGCAGACGATCACCCTCACCGCCGCTGTTAAGTCCACTTCTAATGATTTATTGCCCGCTGGCAACGTGACGTTCAAAGATGGCGACGAGGCCATGAAGACAGTAGGTCTGACAACTATCAATGACGTAGCCACGGCAACGTACAGTCTCAACCTGACAGCCGGAAACCATGCGTTTACTGCAGTCTATTCGGGCGATACAAATTTCGCAGGCAGCACTTCTGCTCGTGCCCAGTGAGCCGTCGGAACAGACCAAACGGGTCCGGAATTGAATTCAAGCAGTTTCGGAGATTGTTCGCTGCGCACGGTAGAAGCAAGGGGAGACATCAAGAATTGTTCTGGCCGAACCAACGGCTGAAGGTGACCGGGGCCGCCATCCGGGTTTTCCGCGGTTCAACGTCATTGCAGGCAGCCCGGCAGCTTGGCTCTGGCGTTCGGCCGGGCGGTCGTCCCATCTATTCATGCGTTTCATGACGCGCCTTGAGAAGCGACCGTATTTCGGGACGCTCCCTGCCGTTCAATCAAATGGTGCTTCTGAGCAATCTGGGACGGCCGAAACGCAAATGGGCAGAGAACGCCAAATTCGTGTCCCGAGAATGGAACCGTTCTTGACACCCGGTGCCCGCTCGCGACATTGAGGGAAACGACGAGTTACCGACCCCCGAGATAACGAACGGTCCTTTACGCCGCATCGGACGCTGGTATACTGGTCGTAATTCGCTCCCGGCGAAAACGGTGACGTACTGCTTCTTTCTGCGATTGCTCTTCCTATCGTTGCGAGGTTGGCCATGCACCTCCGCTGCCCCCACTGCCACAATCCGGTCGAGGTGGTCCTGGAAGAGTCCAGCGATTCGGTTGCCTGTCCGGCTTGCGGCCAGGCTTTTGCGCCGGAAAAAGAAGCGACGGAGGCAGGAGCCCCGCCGGCCGAGACGGCGGCCTCCCGGCCCCGTACGCTAGGTCATCTTCAGCTTCTGGAGAAGGTGGGCGAGGGAGCCTTTGGAGCGGTATGGAAGGCCCGCGACACGAAGCTTGATCGCATCGTGGCGGTGAAGATCCCCCGCCGCGGCCAGCTTGAGCCGGAAGAGGTCGAGAAGTTCCTGCGCGAGGCCCGTGCGGCGGCCGAGTTGAAGCACCCCAACATCGTCGGCGTCCACGAGGTGGGCCAAGAGGGCGATACGGTGTTCATCGTCAGCGATTTCATCGACGGCTCGACACTGGCCCAGTCGCTCAAGGAACGCCAGCCCGACGAGCGGGAGGCGGCCGAACTGTGCCGCAAGATCGCCCTGGCCCTAGACTATGCCCATACCAAGAGCGTGATCCATCGCGACCTGAAGCCGGGCAACGTGATGATCGACGCCGGCGGCGAACCGCACATCATGGATTTCGGGCTGGCGAAGCGTCAGGCGGGCGAGATCACGATGACCGTCGAGGGGAGTCTGCTGGGGACACCGGCCTACATGTCGCCCGAGCAGGCCCGTGGCGAGGGCCACGCTGCCGATGCCCGCAGCGACGTCTATTCGCTGGGGGTGATGCTCTTCGAGATGCTCACCGGCGAGCGGCCCTTCCGCGGCGAGACGATGATGCTCCTCATGCAGGTCATCGAGGACGACCCGCCGCCGGTCCGCCGGCTGAACAGTCGCATCTCCCGCGACCTGGAGACGATTTGTGCCAAGTGCCTGGAGAAGCCGCCGGCCAAGCGCTATGCCACGGCCGGCGAGTTGGCCGAGGATCTTGGGCGATACTTGCGCGGAGAGCCGACACGGGCCCGGCCGGTGGGCCGCGCCGAGTGGCTCTGGCGGTGGTGCCGGCGGAACCCGGTCATTGCCGGGCTGGTCTCGGCGGCAGCTGTCTTGCTCGTGGCGGTGGCGATCGTTTCCACGGCGGCCTACTTCCGTGAGGCCCGCCTGAAGTCGCTGGCCGATCAGAAGACCGAAGAAGCCCAGCAGGCAGAGAGGGACGCCGAACAGCAGAAGCAGATAGCCAAGGACGAAGCAGTGCGGGCGAAGAAGGCTGAGACCAAGGCCGAGGAGGAAGCCACAAGGGCCACGCAGTCCGAACAGGAGGCCCAGCAATCGCTTTACTACAGCAACATCGGTTTGGCGTACCGCTATCTGCAAGAGGGTGAGGTCGAGCCGGCCGCCGAGATCCTGGACCGCTGCCCGGGACCGCTGCGACACTGGGAGTGGACGTTCCTCAAGGGCCTCACCCTGCGGGGACGACGGATGGTGTTACCCGATACCGACGAGGGCCGCGTGGTCTTTTCGCCCGATGGAAAGCGGATCGCGGTGGGGACCGCCAGGGGCGAGCTGGTGCTGTGGGACGACGTGGCCCGCCGCGTCACCCTGCGGCACAGGCAGGCCCACGACAAACGGATCGTGGGCATTGCCTTCAGTCCCGACGGCACGAAGCTGGCCACGGCGGGCGAGGACGACAACGTGGCCCGGGTCTGGACGGTGCCTGCGGGCGCGTTGGCCTTTTCATTGAGCGGCCACACGGCCGCGCTGAACAAGGGCCTGGCGTTCAGCCCCGATGGAAAGTCGATCGCCACGGCCAGCGCCGACCAGACGGTCCGCATCTGGGACGCGGCTGACGGAAAGCCCGGTCGAGTGCTTGCCATCAAGCACTACCCCCATGATCTTGCCTGGCAAGGCGAGAGCGGCCGGCTGTTCGTCGTGCAAGCCGATGTGGACAAGAACATCGTTAACCTGTGGGATGCCTCCTCCGGCGAACAGGTCCCCACGACCTTGCCATCCTTGCCCAAGAACCAATATTACGATTGCAGCGTGGCCTGTTCTCGCGATGGCAGCGTGGTAGCCGTTGCGGGGCAAGAAATTGTGGGGGCCTGGAATATTCACGAAGGCAAGCCGGTCGAGATCTTCAACGAGACGTATGGCGACTTCACGGCCGTTGCCCTCAGTGCCGACGGCAAGATATTGGTGACACTCAAATACTCGGGGGACGGCATGGTCGTCGATCTCAAGTCGAAACGATGCGTGTACCAGATTCCGGGCGCAGCCTGTTTGGGGCTGTCGCCGGACGGGGCCCGCGTGGTGGCGAAAGACCGTTCCTGTTTCCGGGTCTTGCCGACTCGGGTCCAGATGGAAACCCTGACGCTGGACCAGCCAACCGCCGCGGAGCACATCCCCCTGGCCTCGCCTCCGCTGACCCTGGTCGGCACGCCTCGTGCCGTCTACGACGTTGCCTTGGGTGCGAAGATGCTCGATATCGGCGGTCGCATTACCGCGGACCGCCGGCGCCTTCTCAGCGTAGGGTCCGGTTGGACGTTACAAACCTGGAAGCTGCGAACCTGCGATCTCTGGAACGGCGCCGTTTTGTGGCAGGTTGCTTTGCCGCCGTCGAGGGAAAGGTATGATTGTTTTCCCGGAGCTACGGCGGACGGCCGGTATGTAGCCACATCCGATGACCGGGATCGCATCCATATTCAGGACGCGCGTTCCGGCCGGGATATCCGTATCCTCGACAGCTTCAAGGATGTGAAGAGACTCCGCTTCGCACCGGGCGACCAGGAGCTTGCCGCCCTCAACGGCGAAGGCCGATTGCGAGTCTGGAACTGGCGGGCGGGGGAATTGCAGAAAGAGAGCCAAGCCCAAAGTGAGTGTCACTTCGATGGCGAAGCCTTGGAATTCAGTCTGGATGGCAAGTACCTGGCGACAAGTGGCGGCGACGGCGACCGCACGATTCACGTCTGGTCCTGGCCGGAGTTGCGGCTGCCGCAGTTTCAGTCGCGGTGGTTGCACGAGTTGAGAGGACATGCCTCCGCCGTGCGGTCGCTGGCGTTCAGCAGCGACGGGAAGCGGTTGCTTTCGGCCAGTAAGGATCGTACGTTGCGACTCTGGGATCCTGCCCGAGGCCGGGAGATCCTCAAGATCGAAGCCCATCAAGATGGGATCATCTGGGCCGGATTCTCGCCGGATGATCAGACCGTCGTCTCCATGGATTGGTACGGCGTAACCCGGCTCTGGGGCGGCTTGATCGCTTCCCTTGCAAAGGACCAGACTGTTGATTTCCTTCCCTGGCTGAGAAAAAACGCCGCCGCAACAAAGTCCGACGCGCGAAAACCGAGAACTGCTGCCTTCGTTTCCTCGGGCCGCACGGTATTACCGATCCCGGTGGTGCCGGCCGGAGGGTATATTCTTCGCGGGAGGTTCACACGCACGCGAAGCGGCGGACATAAGACCGTTGGCTTCCTCCTTCCCGCGGGCCGCGGCAAGACGATGCTGACCTTCGATCACGAAGATCATGCTACCACCGGGCTGGATCAGGTTGAGCAACGCGCCGTCGGCGATCCAGTGAATCCCACGAACTGCGCGGTGAAGGTTGCCGACGGACAGTCCTACACGTTTGAGGCACGAGTTGAATTGCAGGCCGATCAGGCCGAAGTGACGGTCGATCTGGATGGCCGGCGAATCATCAACTGGCAAGGACCGCAACGGGCGCTAACCATGCTCCCCCCCGTATGGGATGCGCCGGATTCGCGAATGATGGGCCTGGCCTTGGGCGACGCGGACGTGATGGTGGAGCAACTGCAGTTCGTATCATCTCAGGGAGGGGGTTGCCTTCTGGAACCACTTCCGACGCCCCAGCCAGCCGCCCCGCCCGGCGCGACCGTGGTCGCTGCCCCCGGTACGGTCGATTTGCTGCCGCTGGCGGATCTGGAACATGCGGTGTTTGATGTCACGGCCAAACGGTCGCACAGCGGTTTGGAGTTGTCTGCATCTGGGGACAAGTCGGGACGTGTCGTTCTGCCGGTCTGGCCTCGCGGAAACTACGAGCTATCGGGCAGTTTCACCCTGCCTGAGCAAGCATCGCCAACCATCCTTCTCCCGACAATCCGATGCCGAGGGCAGATTCACTGGCTTAGCGGTGGTGTCTCCGGCTTTGAGATGGTTCGAGGAAGGACCGCAGGGGACGCGGACAACCCGACGCGAGTAAGTCCCAGTAAGGTCGAGGTTGGTCGTCGGCATGCGTTTCGCGTACGGGTCGGGTGCGTGGCAGAAGAAGCCGAGTTGACAGTCGAGTTGGATGGCCAGCCGTATATACACTGGAAAGGGCCGGAGTCCGCGATTACTCCCATGCCTTATCCGACAATACCAAATTTGCGGACGTTGGGCATCGGTGTCGATCGCGGCCGCGTGACTTACCACGAGTTGGAGCTCAAGATGCTGGACGGCGAGGCGTGGATCTTCCGGCCCGCTGCCAACGGGATGCCTGCCTCCAATCCGGCGAACACGGATAAACCAGCAGCCGACAAGACCCCGCCGGTCGCCACCAAGCCCAAAGACGCGCTGCGGGCATGGACCGACGCCAGCGGCCAGCATCGGGTCGAGGCGGCATTTGCCGGGCTGGCGGAGGGGCAGGTGCGGCTGCGGCGGCCCGATGGAACAGTCGTCACGCTTCCGCTCGAGAAGCTGTGCCAGGCCGATCTGGAGTGGGTCCGCCGACATGCGAGGCGATAGCCGCCGGGTAGATTGAAAAGTCCCGGCTGACAGATCGTTTGGAGGGTGACGCCGCCACTTCAAAAGATATTGCAGGCGGCCGGGTTGAGTCATTGGTCATGCCTATGCTGGGACTCCTATCAAAGGACCGTTTCCGGGAACGCCGTCAGCCCAGCTAGCCTGCGTCGGTCACCCCTCCTCCGCGCGCAAACACCATCAGAAGGGGTTCAGCCAGAAACCCGTCGTTTTCCGGCAACCATCTGGCCGTCCGCCGTCTTGCCTGATTTTGCGGCCACGAGACTCCGAAACTGCCATTTCGGTATTCAAAGCAGAAAAGCCGTCGGAAATGAGGTTTCCAATGCCGTCGAACCGCATTCGGGGGGCCGGCAAGAGCCGCCCCAGAACCTCGGGGCTGCCCAGCCGCAAAAGCCCGCCGACGACCTCCAAGAAAACCAAGAACGACTTAGGATTGCTTGCTGGATGTAGATTGTTCCCAGATACCGCGGGTGCCAACCAGGCCATCCCCGGCCTGCTGTATGCATATTCAGAGAATCGAGGCGTATGTTCGAGAGGTAGCCGAGGCAGACCGGTTTCAGGCTCCGGGCAGATACACGGCAGACTTTGCAGATATCTGCAAAATGTCGATTGCCGACATCCCCGCGACCAACCCCCGGGCCAAAGCGAGGCAATCCTACGGGGCCACCG
The DNA here is from genome assembly GCA_049515555.1 of Thermoguttaceae bacterium. Classification (GTDB taxonomy): domain Bacteria; phylum Planctomycetota; class Planctomycetia; order Pirellulales; family Thermoguttaceae; genus JBEKTY01. The sequence goes on along the minus strand of JBEKTY010000106.1, from coordinate 5,452 downwards.
GCACGCCCGGGTAAGGCAGATCCCGACCGCCGGAGATTCGATCCGCATAGCCTTCCGGAACGGCTGGCAGCGGTCTCACTTTCGGGGAAGGATTGTGACAACACCGACGTTGCAAACCTCACCATCAGGAACCTGGGCCTGAAAGGTGGCTGGTGCAATTCCCCGAGGCCCAAGACGGAAATCTTGCGACGCTGCCCCCTCTGGTCGAAGACGGTCATCCGGCGGCTGCATCCCATTACGAAGTGCCCGAAATCCTGGCTATCCTCGTGCTGGTCGGCGGTGTGGACTACCGGACCTGGCTTGACGGCGAGGTGATCCCCCCACGCGACGGTCCAAAGGTCTGAGACGGCGATCATCTTGTCGTACACCGCAGGTGGGGGACAAGCCGCTCCAATGCCCCTCCGGAGAGTTAAGCATTCGGACGGTCCCTTGAGAATCTCGGCGTTTCCTGGCGGTAGGACGCTTCCCATTTTCGGAGGGGTGATGTACACTGAGACTTGCGCCGTTGGACCCGATTCTCTGGCAGTAATGGGGGTGGAGCGGCCTTCATTGCCCCAATCTCTGCTGGCCATAAGCGATTGCTCATCAGCAAACTGACACATTCTCTCAACATGAGGAGAAGGGCTATGGTAGCGAAATCGCGAGGGCGCAAGCTTCGGATCGAGTTGTTGGAAAGGCGGACCCTGCTGAGCGTGACCGTCAGCGTCGTCAGTGGGACCTTGATCGTCACCGGCGACTCCAACGCCAACGTGGTGGCCATCGACCAGGTGGATACGTCGGGCGGCACAGGTGTCCAGCCCGGCACATTCCTGATTACTCCGGGCGCCAAGACATCGCTCAACGGCGGCACACCGGGTGCGGCGGTGACGCTGAGCGGCGCAACGGCGGGGATCCGGGTCAGTCTGGGCGCTGGCACTGACAGTCTGGACATGCAGGGCGTAGCGGGACAGCCGCTCAGCCCGTTCGCAATCTCTATCACCCCCGGCACAGGCCACAACACTATTCGCATTGCCGATTTCAGCGTCAGCACTGTGAGCATCACCTGCAAGGGTTTCATCCCGAACGAAACGGTGGACAGTGTGGAGATCGACGACACGACGATCGACGGTGGAGGTGGAACCGGCCCAGCCCTCGTTCTGCAAGCCCAGCAGGGTTATGCCAGCGCGGTCCTGGCGGGCGCGACACGACGTTCAACGGTGACGTAACGGCTACTATGGACAAGTCAGGCGGGGCGGTCCAGCTCGAGAACAGCACGATCGCCGGCGCGCTCAGCGTCACGAGCCTCGGGCCAGCAAACGTCACGCTCGATCAGTCGCAGGCCGATTCGGGTTTCATCAAAATCGGCAGTCTGCCCAGCAATCAGTCCACGGTGGACGTGAGCGGCAGCCTGGTGACGCACAAGCTGGACATCGAGACCACCGGCGGCAGCGACATTTCCACGGACAACAGCACCGCCGGCGAGATTTACCTCAAACTCGACGGAATCCTGGCGGACCTCACCGGCGCCAGCGGCGTCACCGTCGGGACTGGGCTCACGCTGAGCAGCCACGGCACGCTGCACAAAGGCGAAATCAACGGGGTCCAGGCCGACAGCTTCTTCCTCAAGATGGGCGCCCTGCCCAGCGACCAGTCTTCCTTCGACGTCACTGACGCCCAGGTGACGCACAAGCTGGACATCGAGACGACCGGCGGCACAAACGGCTCCGTCACCAACAGCTTCGCCGGCAGCTTCTCCGGCGGGCTTGACAACGCTGGCGAGATTTACCTTAAGTTGGACGGAATGCAGGCGGACCTCACTGCCGCCAACGGCGTCACCGTCGGTGGGCTCACGGTCAGCAGCGACAAAAGCCACGACGCGTGGATCGAACTCAACGGCGTACAGGGCGATGACGTCACGATTTCGAAAGCGACGCCGAAACTGTATCCCGGCTCGTCCTGGTCCTGGGGCGTCAGCAACAGCTCGATAGCGCACAAGCTGGACATCGAGGGCACCGGCGCCACCGACGGCTCGGTCCAGAACAGCTCCGCCGGCGAGCTTTACCTCAAGCTCGACGGCATCAAGGCGGACCTCACCGCCACCAACGGCGTCGTCGTCGGAGGTGGGCTTACCGCCAGCAGCGACTCTAAACACAATGATGAGATCATGGTCAACGCGGTCCAGGCCGATGACGTCTCGCTGCTGATGGGCAGTTCCACGTCCGGCCAGTCTTCCTTCGACGTCAGCGGCAGCCAGGTGGCGCACAAGCTGGACATCGAGACCACCGGCACTACGGACGGCTCGGTGGAGAACAGCGGCGGCGGCGAGATCTACCTGAAGCTCGACGGGATCCGAGAGGACCTCGCCAGCGACAGCGGCACTACCGACGTCAGCGTTGGCGGCGTGCTGACGGTGAGCACCCACGGCACGGTGCACAATGCCGAGGTTTACAACGTCAACGCCGACAGCCTGTCGCTTAACATGGGAAGTTCCGCGACCGACAAGTCTAGCCCCAAACTCCTGGAATGCCACGTGGCGCACAAGCTGGACATCGAGTCGGCGGCGGGCCGCATGAGCTGCACGGCGCAGGGGAACACCGCCGGCGACTTCTTCCTGAAGTTCGGCGCGCTCCAAGAGGAACTCACGGCACCCACGGGCGGCGTAGCCAGCCAGGATACGTTGGCGGTCAACGTGGCCCCCGGGGTCTTGAGCATGACGGCCGACGGGGTGCAGGCCGGCGGCATGACCCTCAACCTCACCAGCCCCTCCGCGCAGACCCCCTCGAACATCCAGCTCAGCGACATTAACCTCAGCGGACAACTCAACGTAACGAGCCTCGGGCCGAGCAACTTCTACCTTGGCCCGGCCAAGACCGGCAGTTCCCAGACCGGCGGCGGGCCGAGTTTCGGTCTGCTGGCCACCGACATGTTCTTCACGGCGAGCACCCTGCCGGGTCCGCAGCCGGGACCCTCCAAAGTAGTTCTGCAGGACGTGCTGGTCACCGGCCAATTGCAGGTCGCCGGCGGCGGCAACGACACAATCATCGTCGCGGGATCGACGATTGACGGCACCGCCCGGTTCGACGGCGGCAGCGGATCACGCAACAAGCTGAACATCGCCGGCAATCAATTTGCCGTCGCGCCGGTGACCGTCCATTTTGCAACCACCACGCAATAGGAGATCGCCCGCACCAGCGGCGGCAGGGGCGACGATCCAGGCCCGCGGGGCGTACCTGCCGCTTTGAGCCCGCTATGGATGTACCCCCGGCAACCTCCTACGACGCGGTCCCGTATCCCAGCCTGCCCATCCGGCGGACGCACCCATGCTACCTGGCCGCGCTGGCGCGGCTCTTCGGGCTCGACCCGCCCAGCCCGCGCCGCTGCCGCGTGCTGGAGCTAGGATGTGCCTCGGGCGGCAACCTGCTGCCCATGGCGGCGGACCTGCCGGAAAGCAGTTTCCTGGGCATCGACGCCTCGGGGCAGCAGGTGGCCGAAGGGCAAGCGGCGGTCCGCGCAGTGGGCGTGGGCAACCTCGAGATCCGCCAGCTCGACCTGGCCGACTTCCCCGCCGATGCCGGTACATTCGACTACATCCTCTGCCACGGCGTGTACTCCTGGGTACCGGCGGCGATCCGCGAGAAAATCCTGGGCATCGGCCGTCGCCACCTGCACCCCCAAGGCGTGTTCTACCTGAGCTACAACGCCTATCCCGGCTGGCATCTGCGGGGCGTGATCCGCGACATGATGCGCTACCACGTCCGCCGTTTCGGCGACCCCAGAACCAAGATCATCCAGGCGCGGCTGCTGCTGGACTTTCTCACCGGCATGGCTACCGGGCGCAGCGAGACCTACCGGCAGCTCCTCCGCGACGAGGCCGCCATTCTCTCCAAGTGTGGCGACGGCTATCTGTTCCACGAGCACCTGGAGGACGACAACGAGCCGCTGTACTTCTACCAGTTCGCCGAGCGGGTGGCCGCGGCCGGCCTACAATACTTGGGCGACGCCGAGTTCAACACTATGCTTGCCGCGAATTTCGGCGAGGAGATCGCCGCGATCCTGAAGAACGCCCCGCGGCTGGTGCAAGAGCAGTACCTCGATTTCCTCCGCAACCGCACCTTCCGCTCGTCATTGGTCTGCCACGCCGAGCGCGTGGTGCAGACGGCGATCGATCCCCTGCAATTAGCCGATTGCGACGTAGCCTTGGAGGCCCGGCTGGAAATGCCGCCGCTGGGCCTAGAGACGGACGAGCCGCTGGTCTGCCGGGCGGGGCACGAGGAACTGACGGCCTCCGCGCCCTTGACCAAGGCGGCCTTGGCAGTGCTCAACGAGAATTGGCCGAGCTGCCTGGGCTTCGCGGACCTGCTGGCCGCAGCTTGCGACAAAGCGCTGACGGCCGGCCGGCAAGTGGGCGACCTGGCGCCGCACCGCCACCGGCTCGCCGCGGACCTGCTTATCCTGTTCTCGCGGCGCTTGCTGCGCGTGCTGGTGGCGGGGCCGCGGAGCGTGCCGTTGGCCGGCCCTTGCCCCGGGGCCACTTCGGTCGCCCGCTGGCAGGCGACCCGCACCGACGGAGTAACCAACCGACGCCACGAGCAGGTGCACCTGAATGACCTGAGCCGCTGCCTCCTGGCGAAGCTCGACGGCCGGCACGATCGCGCCGCGCTGGGCGTGGCGCTCCGCGAAGCGATGGCGCGGGGCGACGTGGAGATCCGCCGTGACGGCCAACGCCTCAGCGACGCGGATGAAAATACCGTGGTGCAGCTCGTGGGCCATGCCCTGTCGAACCTGGCTGAAATGTCGCTGTTGGTCGCTTGAGTCGCGGGCCTTAGCCTGGATTGCCGCGCTTCGGTCGGTGCCCTGTTCCGGCAAAAGGCGTCTGGAGGGCAATCACGCAACACACTCGGTTACGGGCCCCCCAGGTGCGGCGAATGGCGACAAGTTTCGCGAACGGAAGGGAATTAAGTCGAGTACCTTGGCAGGCGTAGCAACGGAGGTCGGCAGTCGATGCTCGGCTGGTGCCACTCGCTGGTCGTGGTCACCCAGGTGTCAATGACACCCGCGACCGCCGGTTCTTGGCGGTTTTCCCCGTATTTTGGTTTTTCGTGGCACGAATTGGCGAAAATGCAAGAAAACCCCAGAAAACACGGAACTTTCCAAGGTTTTCGGGGTGATGTGTTGAAGTTCCCGGGGAAAGCCTCCCACGGCAGTCCCGCCGGGCAATCGGGCCGCGGATGACGAATGCCCGGCCGCTGCAACCGGCGAGCTTGCCCCGGCGTGAAAGCCGGCGGTGTAAAGGCCGCCGCCGCCCCCGAGCGCCGCCCGAGCCTTCCCGGCCCTCAGTTCCCTTTCCAAGGCCCCTAGTGCCGCAAATCACAATTGTTAGACCACCAAGGCTGAACTTTCTCCAGATTGCCGGCAGCTTGCCCAATTTTCCCTCCAGGTCGCCGGTCGCTGCACGGTGGCGGCCGTCACGGGA
>JBEKTY010000105.1:0-38859 GCA_049515555.1 Thermoguttaceae bacterium | reverse complement strand
AATGGGTGAGGATGCTGCTTTTCCATTTTTCGTGACCAACGCAGGTTCCCCTCACCCCGGCCCTCTCCCGGAGGGAGAGGGGGACCACTTGTGTCGTCCCCATCCCAATTTGCAAAAGTCCAGTTTTCAGACTGAACACGGAACACGGTTCCGCCCATGATTTACATTGACACGCTGATGGACGACGGCCGTGCGTCGTGGCGGCTGCTGCGGTCGGCGCTCCGCGGCTTGCGCGGCGAGCTGGCCCGCCGCGACCGGAAAGGGTGGGCCGCCAGTGGCCGGGCGGACCTCGATCTGCTGGCCTGGGGCCGCCAGTATCTGCCCCGCTATTTCAGCCGGCCGTCGTCGCGGATGCACCTGTGGCTGGCCCGCTGGCTGGACACGATGCGCGTGATCCGCGGCGTGAAACTCAACGTCCTGGCCCCCCGCAGCGGCGCGAAATCGACGCTGGGCACGCTGACCTTTCTCCTCCGCGCCGCCCTGGAAGGCTCGGAACCCTACATCTGGATCGTCTCCGACACGCGGCACCAGGCCTGCGCGCACCTGGAGAACGTCAAGGCCGAGTTGATCGACAACGACCGGCTCACGGCGGATTATCCGCAGTCGGCGGGTCGCGGGCCGGTGTGGCGGGCCGGGACGGTGGTGCTGCGCAACGGCGCGGCCGTCGAGGCCTTCGGCAGCGGCCAGCGGCTCCGCGGCCGCCGCCGCCGCGAGCATCGCCCCACGCTCATCGTCTGCGACGACCTGCAAAACGACGGCCATATCAGCTCGGCCCTGCAACGCGAGCACTCGCGGAGCTGGTTCCACGGCATGTTGATGAAGGCCGGCACCCCGCGGACCAACGTGGTGAACCTGGCCACCGCCTTGCACCGCGAGGCGCTGGCCATGGAGCTCGACCGCCGGCCGGGCTGGACCTCGCGAGTCTTCCGCGCCATCGAGCGCTGGCCCGACAACATGTCCCTGTGGCAGCAGTGGGAGACGTTCTATACCGAGCTGACCAATCCCGGCTACCGGCAGGCGGCCCGCCGCTTCTACGAAGAGCACCGCCAGGACATGGAGGCCGGCGCGATCCTGCTCTGGCCTGAGGAAGAAGACCTTTACACGCTCATGTGCATGCGGGTCGAAGGCGGGCGGACCGCCTTCGAGCGGGAAAAGCAGAACTCGCCCGTCAATCCCGACCTCTGCGAATGGCCCGAATCCTACTTCGACGAGTCGATCTGGTTCGAGACCTGGCCCGGCCGCCTGCTGGTGAAAACACTGGCCCTGGATCCGAGCAAGGGGGCCGACTCGCGGCGCGGCGATTACTCGGCGCTGGTGATGCTGGGCGTGGACCGGCAGGGGCTGGTATTCGTCGAGGCGGACCTGGCCCGCCGCCCCACGCCGCAGATCGTGGCCGACGGCGTGGAGATCTACCGCCGCTTCCGGCCCGACGTGTTCGGCATCGAGGCCAACCAATTCCAGGACCTGCTGGGCGCCGAGTTCGAGAGCGAGCTGCGGCGGCAGGGCCTCTTGGCCGCCCGCCCCTGGCCCCTGGAAAACCACGTCAACAAGCTGGTCCGCATCCGCCGCCTGGGACCCTACCTGGCCGGGCGCCGCCTGCGGTTCAAGACCGGCAGCCCCGGCACCCGGGAACTGGTGGAGCAGCTTCAGCAGTTCCCCATCGGCGACCACGACGACGGGCCAGACGCCCTGGAGATGGCCGTCCGCCTGGCGGCCGACCTGCTGGCCGGCCGCGCGGCCCGCGACGGTCTGGGCACCCGGCTGATAGTGGAATAGAAACCCGTGGAATAGAAACCTGACGCGACTTTGGCAAGTTCGTCCCCTCTCCCTCCGGGAGAGGGTTAGGGTGAGGGCGATTGGCGAAGAAACTGTTGCCTGGCTAACGCGCTTTTCCAGGCCCTCACCCCTGCCCCTCTCCCAAAGGGAGAGGGGACGAGTTTGTCAGATACTTCAACCCCAAGGAACCTTAATCATGAGCCCCAACGATTCGGCTCCGCCCAGTGCTTCACACCTCACCCGGCTGCAGCGCCGCCTGACCGAGGCCTTCGAGGAGTTGTGCGGCAGCTTCGTCGATCCCGAAGACGCCTTCTACGACGTCGACGGCACGCGCTGGAACCTCGTCGGCCAAAGCGGACTGTGGTACGGCAGCGCCGGCATCATTGTCAACGAGCAACAACTGGCGGAAATCCGCACCCAGTGCCGGATCCTCGCCGTGACCAACGAATTCGCCATCAACGGCCACGAGAACCGGATTTCGTACATCGTGGGCAGCGGGCACTCGTACCGGGCCTTCAGCACCCGGCCCAACCCCGCCGCGCAAGGACTGGTGGGCCAGGTGCAGGACCTGCTGGACGAGTTCGTCCAGGCCAATCATTGGCACAAGCGTCAGCAGGAGATCGTCCGCCGCAAGGACCGCGACGGGGAATGCTTCCTGCGATTGTTCGCCGCCTCCGACGGGAGCACGCAAATCCGCTTCGTCGAGCCGGGGCAAGTGGCCACGCCGCCGCAGCACGCCGGCGACCCGGCCGCGGCCATGGGCATCCAGACCCAGCCCGGTGACGTGGAAACCGTGCTCGGATACTGGATCGACGGCCGGCTCGTCGGGGAGCGCGAAATCCAGCATCGCAAGGCCAACGTCGACGGCAACGTGCGGCGGGGCCTGCCCCTGTTCTACCCCGTTCGCAAGAACCTGCGGCGGGCCGACAAGCTCCTCCGCAACATGAGCGCCGTGGCGCAGATCCAGTCCTCTATCGCCTTGATCCGCAAGCACCAGGCGGCCAGCGGCGCGGCCCTTGATCAGTTCGTCCGCGACCAGGCCGATTTCAACCTCACCAACCAGACCACCGGGCGGACCGCCTACCTGCACCGCTACGCCCCGGGCACGATCCTCGACACGGCGGCGGGCACGGACTACGAATTCCCCGCCGCCGGCCTGGACGCCGCCCGCTACGTAACCGTGCTGCAGGCCGAGCTGCGGGCCATCGCCAGCCGCCTGGTCATGCCCGAGTTCATGCTCTCCAGCGACGCCAGCAACGCCAACTACGCCTCGACGATGGTGGCCGAAGGGCCGGCCGTCAAGATGTTCGAGCGGCTGCAGAACGAGACGATCGAGGACGACTTGCAGTTGCTCGGGCGGGTGCTGGCGCACGCCGTGGAAACCGGCCGCCTGCCGCACCAGGCCCTCGCTGCCGTCGACATCCAGGCCGTGGCCCCCACGCTGGCCGTTCGCGACCGGCTGCAAGAGGCCCAGGCCGACCAGATCCTGGTCCGCAACGGGGCCATGTCGCGGCAGACCATGGCCATGCGCCACGGCCTGGAGCCCGATCGCGAGCAGCAGTTGATCGCCCAGCACGCGGGGCTCCGGGAGGCCAACTTCAACCCGGACGAACCGAGAGACGAGCGAGGCCGATGGACCACGGGCGGCGGCGCTGCCGGCCAAGGCGGTCATACCGTTAGCCCCGACGACGCGCCATACCTGAACGCCGGCCGAAGGGGCCAGTTGGCGCGGGCGGCCGCCGAGCTTGACGCGATGGTCGCGGCGGGTAAGATTTCCAAAAAGGAGCGCGATCTGCGGTACGAGTTGGTCAAGGCGGCCCTCGGCCATAAAATGAAGTTCAACACAAAGAAGGAACCGAACCCGGCCTATTTCGAGAAGCGCACAACTATTGTCAACGGCAAGCCGAAAGATACGTTCCACATCAAGCCGGGCCAGGCCACCGAGGGAATCCACGATCGCGTGTACGGGATAAGCGGTATCGGAAGTGAAACCGCATGTACACCGGCGGCCCGATCGCTTATGCTGGAGGCGCAGGCGCAACAGGCGAAGAAAGAGGGAAAAACGGCCGAGTTTGAAAAGGACGTCGCCGGCAAGACCTTGCCGGACCTGTACCCGAGCGGGCGGAACAGTGACTACCAGACCTACAACGGCAACTCGCACGGCATTGCCCCCAACACCTTCGCCCCGGGGGATCGCGTTTGGATGCAGAACCACATGCACAGGAAAGGGGTTGACAAGGATGGCTACGAGGGGTCGAATGTGATTTACGCAGGCAAGGATGACAGCGGCGTTCAGCAGTACGTTCACATGGACGGCGGCAGAATTGCCGACGAGCACCAGTTGAAGAGGGATGTCCATGGTTATTCGGACCCGGAGCGGCAGGACCCGAACATCGAGAACTACAAGTTCAAGTCACGCTACAGCCCGAAACCACGCTCTTACTAGCGAAAATGGGGTGCGAAATGTGGTTCTACGATTCGTGCAAACGCGGAAGGACCGATTCCCCTCGGCCTGCGCGGCGCCCTCGCGCCGTTCCGAAAGCGGCTTTGCTGGCCTGCGCCGCGACTTTTTGCGCCGCCGCGCTAGCGGGGCCACCCGGCGACAAGCAGAAGCAGCCCGCCCCGCCGGATGCCCGGGCAATGGTAGAGGCGTTGGGGAATCGAAACCCCGTACCCGGTATCGACGCCGACCACCAGGCGGTTTTCCCTAAACGCTACGATTCGTCGGAGTACGTCAGGGCGGCGCGAGCATTCTACGTACTTATCGACCACGCGGAAGACGCCTGGCCCGAGATCGTCGGGCATCTCAATGACGACCGTTACAGTATCACAATCAGCCACGACATCGATTCGTCGTCTGGTTACGCGCACAATTGGACCGTGGGGGACGTTTGCCGGGAGATCGTCGTCGGGGCGCTGACAGGAAGTTACCTCCAGCATGTCCATACGGATAAAAAGTCGTATTATCGGCTAGAGAAGTTCCTGCCCGACAAAAGAGGTTCAATGATCGGCAAAGACATTCTCAAGGCGTGGTGCGATGCGCGAAGCACAAAGCGACTGTACGAGCTGCAGATCGAAGTCTGCCAATGGGCGGTCGCGGAGGTGGAAAAAGGCGGGTTTGAACGAGTATCAAAGTCGGAGCGGCTCGAATGGATCGCGGGGATCAAGTCCGAAATTGAACGTCTCAAGACCTCGAAGCAGGCCTTCCGATTCAAAGGCTTCGGCGAGTCGGTCTCGATTTGCGTGGGCAACCCGAGCAAATGAGCCCCAAAGCGAACCTGTTGGCATGCGCCGCGGCTTTTTGCGCCGCCGCCGCCGCGCTGGCGGGCCCACCCGGTGACAAGCAGAAGCCGGCGGCGCCGGATGCCCGCGCCATGGTCGAGGCGTTGGCGAATCGCAATCCCGCACCTCTTTTCGACTCCCGCGAGCGGGCGGTTTTCCCTAAGAACTACGATTCGGCCGAGTACGCCAGAGCCGCGCGCGTTCCACGCGCTTATCGAGCACGCGGAAGACGCCTGGCCGGAAATGGTCAGGCATCTCAATGACGAGTGTTATGGCACAGCGTCGGCAAGGGCCGAACGCTGGCGCAAGACGGATGTAACGGCCGGGCGTAGCCAGCCCTCGGGGCCCGATTGTCGCCGCACCTCAAGCAGCCAAGGACCGGCGAATCAATTATTGTCGTGTTCGCCACCGTACTCATCTCGCTGGAGCGAGATGAAAGCCCATCTCGCGGAGCGAGATGAGTACACTTATTGATTCTGCGGTCCTCGGGCCTGGAACTCCGCCGCCGGCGCGAACCGTCCCCTCTCGATACGGCCCGTTGCCACGTTTGTCCGACAGTAGCGGCCGCGCTTCGTTCCGAAGGCGGCAGACCGCCCCGGACCCGATGCACAACGCGGCTGCACAAATCTTACAGGAACTGCTATTGACATTTGTACACTAATATGCTATGTTTGTGCCCATGACGACGCACAGCACCACTCAGGCGAATGCGAAGAAGATGGTCCAGCTAAAGGCCGCCCTGTCGGAGCTCCTGGAGCAGGTCCTGCGGCGCGGGTTCTTCGGCACCGCCGCCGTGCGGCTCACGCTTCAGGACGGGACCATTCAGCAGATCCGGTGCATGGTGGACCGCCTTGAAAAATAGGCGAAGCAGCTCAATTGAACAAACCGCTACCGTCAAAGGGTACAGTCCCATTTTCGTCGGACGAAAATTGGGACAGTCCCCGCAGAAAGGAAACCAGATGACCGAAATGTTGCAGGAATTCTGCGATTGGCGCGGGCTGGCGTTGCGGACCGACCGCCAGGCGGGGGTGATCCGGGGCGTGAAGATTCTGGGTCTGGAGTCGCGCAACGGCCGCACCTATCTGCCCGACGCGCTGGCCCAGGCCGCCGCGCTGTACGAGGACGCCAAGGTGAACGTGAATCACCCCAAGGGCAGTCCGGGCATGCCCCGCGACTACCAGGACCGCATCGGCACGATCCGCGGCGTGACGGCCCGGCCCGACGGGCTGTTCGCCGACTTGCACTTCAATCCCAAGCATCAGCTTGCGGAGCAGCTTGCATGGGACGCGGAGCACGCGCCGGAGAACGTGGGCTTTTCGCACAACGTCGAGGCGCGAACGGTCCGCCGCGGCGAGCGGGTCGAGGTCGAGGCCATCACCCGCGTGCAGAGCGTGGACCTGGTGGCCGACCCGGCCACGACGCGCGGTCTGTTCGAGTCGCGTGGCGGCTGGCAGTCGCCGCCGGCGCCGGGCGCGCGGCAGCCCCCCGCCAGCGTCGAGGCCCTGCGGCGCGACTATCCCGAGCTGGTCGAGGCCCTGACCGCGGGGCCAGAGGCCGAGCTGCGGCGGCTGGCGGCGGAAGTGCAGCGCCTGGCGGCCCTCGAGACGGCCCACCAGAAACGGCAGCTCGTCCGCACCCTGCTGCGGGAATATCACCTGCCCGACCCGGAGGGCTCCGATCCGCAGGCCAAGTCCATCACCAGCCGGCGGTTCGTCGAATCGCTGCTGGCGGCCCCCGACGAGCAGGCCCTGCGGACCTTGATCGAGGAGCGGGCGGCACTGGTCCGGGCGCTGGCCGGCGACTCGCTGTCGCCGTGGTCCAAGCCGCTCTCGCGGGATCAGCACCTGGCCGACGGCTCGGCCAGGCTCGACGCCCGGGCGTTCGTCGCCGCCATTACGTAATCGCGGGGTGGCACCGGCGCAAGCGCCAGTGCCCCCCGCCGGATCTCCTAACTCCTAACTTCTAACTTCTAACTTCTAACTTCTAACTCCTTTTTCGCAGGAAGAACGAGCCATGACAGACAAGATGCGTTGGCGGTACGGCGATACCAGTCCGGTGGTGGCGGCCGTGCATTCGGAAACCGTGATCGAGATCGGCGATCTGCTGTGGCAGAGCGTCGACAATGCGCAGCCGGCCTCGGCCCTGAGCAACCAGGGCGGCAAGGCGGCCAACCAGGAGGCGTTTGCCTTCCAGTTCCTGGGCGTGGCGATGCAGCGCAGCCGCGCCGGCGACACGGCGCCGATCCGCGTCGCCACCACCGGAGTGTTCGAGATGGATTGCCCCGCCACGGCCTTCGAGCTGGGCAACCTGGTCGGTCCGGACGCGACTACCAACGGTAGCGCGCTACTGAATCAGCAGGTGGCCAAGGTGGCCGCCAGTTGTTGCGCGGTGGGTCGCGTGGCCCGCCGGGCCCCCACGCCGGCCACCAGCGTGCTGGTCGACATCCGCTCGACCGTCATGACCGGCGGCGTGGAAGGCAGCAGCTTCAGCGGCAGCTAGGGCGCGGCTGTAGCCGCTCAGTAGCCAGTGTTCAGTGTTCAGTTCTCAGTCTGAACGCTGACAACCGACAACCGACAACTGACAACTATCCAAGCAAGGAGAAACGAACCGTGCGAGCGATCAAGTATCGTGAATTGAAACGCATGTACGAGCTGTGCGGGCCCGAGCCGACCGCCGAGCGCCTCCGCGAGGCCCTGGAGGAGGGCCATCTGAAAGCCGAGGACTTCAGCATTCGGGAGCTGGCCGAGGCGACGGTCGGGCCGGCGTGGGTCAAGCAGCTCGATCCCCGCAACACCGGCGGCGTGCGGCTGCTGGAGGCCGGCGACGCCGTGGACGTGACGGCCTTCTCGAACATCACCGGCCAGATCATCTACTCGACGATCCTCGCCGCCTACGCCCAGGAGGCGTTCATCCTGTCGCAGTTGGTGGAAGCGGTCCCCACGCGGCTGGACGGCGAGAAGATCCCCGGCATCGGCCGGCTGGCCGACGACGTGGCCGAAGTGCGGCCGGGCATGCCCTATCCCAGCGTCGGACTGGGCGAGGACTACATCGAAACGCCCTCCACCACCAAGCGCGGATTCATCGTGCCCGTGACCCGCGAAGCCGTGTTCTTCGACCGCACCCACCTCGTCCTGCAGCGCGCCGCCGAGGTGGGCGAGATCCTCGGCCTGAACAAGGAAAAGCGGCTGCTGGACCTGCTCATCGGCGTCGACAACAACTACAAGTGGAAGGGCACGCAGTACAACACCTATTACGGCCCCACCGACGGCGGCCCGTGGACCAACGTCCTCCAGCAGGAACTGGTCAACTGGACCAACCTCGACGCCGCCGAACAACTCTTCGCCGACATCCTCGATCCCAACACCGGCGAGCCAGTGCTGATCCAGGCCACGACGCTGCTGGTGATGCCGGCCTACCGCCACGCGGCGGCCCGCATCCTCAGCGCTACCGAGCTGATCTACGGCGCCGAAGAGGACCAGGTCCGCGCCACCTACGCCAATCCCTACAGCAAGACCTACCAGTTCTACGAGAGCCGCTTGGCGTATCGGCGGATCATCGCCTCGGGCCAGACCAGCGGCGACGCCAAGAAGTGGTGGTTCCTCGGCGATTTCCGCAAGGCCTTCGCCTACATGCAGAACTGGCCGATCACGGTGACCCAGTCGCCGCCCAACAGCGATGCCGACTTCAACCAGGACGTCGTGATTCGCTTCAAGGCTTCGGAGCGCGGGGCGGCCGCCGTGATCAACCCCCGCTACATCGTCAAGAGCGTTCCACTGCCCACCAGGCAGTAAGCCCGGCGCAGCGGGCGCTGGCGGCGAGTGGCATGCCCAGGCTTGCGCGGGCGTGCCACTCGCCCGGTGACCGAACGCAGAAATCACGTACAGGCGCATAGGTCGTATAGGGCCTATAGGTCCCATACGACCCATTGGGGAGCAACGAAATGAACAATCTTGCCGCACTTCAAGCCGAGCTGGCCAAGCCGCAGTATTCGACGATGACCGACGCCCAGGCCATGGCGGTGCTCAATGCCCCCAGCGCCCAGCCCTGCTCCTGCTTCGGCAGCTTTCGCACGTTGGCCAACCTCTTGACCGCGGCCGAATATAACGCCCTGCGGGCCGCGCTGAACGCGGCCGCTTCGGCAAGTGCGCTCTTGACCGACATGATCGCCATGCTGGCCCTGCCCGGCGACGAGGCCGGCAACGGCGGCGGCCTGGATTTCGGAAGCGCCGTGTTGCAGAGCATGGTCAACCAACTCTGCCAGGGCAGTACCGCCCTGACCGCGGTACCGGGCAAGATCGCGGCCTATGCTACGCTCCAGACGAGCTGGGCCCGCCAGAACGGCTTTGGCCTTGTCAACGTGTGGCAGGTGGCCCAGGCCCGGGAGCACGCCACGCCGTAGTAGGCAGAAAAAGGGGATGAGGGATTAGGGGATAAGGGGATAAGGGAAAAGCCCCGCCCCTCAGTCCCTTAACCCCTTAACCCCTCAACCCCTTAACCCCTCGATCGCACCATGACTTCTTTCACGACCAAGGGCAACCAGGGCGCCGTCGCCTGGGAGAGCGGCTCGATTTGGGTCGGAGGCGTCGCGCCGACCTTCGACGGCGACGGCAACAACAGCGATGACATCACCATCGCGGCCGGTGACGTCGTGTCCTTCGGCACGATCCACGGCGGCGGATACGTTTCGCTGCTGGGCAACCTGGATGTCGCAGGCATTCTCACCCAGTCCGCCGGCCACGTGCATGTCAGCGTTACCCTGAACGATTCCGGGAGTGCGAGCCAGACCACGATCGAGACGACTGGCTGTTTGGCCTTGTTTCCAGTGGGCGCGGCCGAGGTCGACTGCAACTGCCAGTGCAACGGAAACGTCCTGGTCAAAGGCATCTGGGACCTCGGCAACGGAGTAACCCAGATCTCCTCGGGTGTGACCATAGCTCTGGCCGGCGGCTGCACGCTCATCGACGGCTGGGAGCTGGTGCCCGCCGACGCATCAGTAATTGTGTCGCTGTCCAACTCCCGCGGCTATCCGGTCATTTTCAACCCAGCTTCACCGCCGGTCAGCATCACGCTTAAGAACACGCATTACCAGACATCCGTCTCGATCCCGGGCGCGACGATCGAGATCCTCTCTCAGACCGACCTGCCCGACATATCCGCGACGCACACGGTGGGCGTCCGGCAGTTGTTTGCGTCGGACCTTACGACCAGCCCGCCGGGGCAAATGGTCGATCCGCCGGTGATCCCGCTGGTGATCGTGTTTCGCAACGGCACGCCGGATGTCAACACGCCCATCACGCTGACGTGGATTTCATCGCCTGGGCAGTACACCTTCGACTTCCCCTGCAACAGCCCCTGGGTGCCGGGTGACAGCGGCGATGTGTGGTGCTTTTGGCAGCCCTACAGCAGCACGCTCAGCAGCTTCGTGGCATACGCCCGCGAATACTACTTCCGCGTGGACCGCTACACGGACGAGGTCTACCAGCAGATCGGCGCGGGCGGGGCCGGCCTGACGGCCCTGGGCGACCCGCGGTTGGCGAATCTGCCGGCGCACCAGCCCGCCGTTGACCCCAGCGGCAACGTCCGCGCAGTGGACGACGCCGGCAACCACCTGGCCACGGCTGCCGCCCTGGCCGGCGTGGCCACCAGCGCCGGCAGTGCAGCCACCGCAGCCGCGGAGGCCAAGACCAGCGCCGACAGCGCCGCGGCGTCAGCCGCCGGTGCGGAAACCGCGGCCGGCACCGCGGCCGGTGCGGTGGCCGCGCTGCCGGCGGCCGTGTGGTCGAACCCCCAACGCACGCTCACCGGCGGCCCGGCGGCGGGGGCCCCCGCCGTGGCCCAGGCCGACGCAGACATTTACAGCACGGTGTTCCGCGGCGGCACGCGGCCCCTGGCGGCTCACGTTTCCTACCGGGGCCGCGACATCCAGCAGGCCGACGTGCAAACGATCGCCTACTCGGTGTACCTGCTCGACGACCAGGACCCGGACTGCCGAGCGCCGGTCCCCGGGTTCTCCGCGCTGCCGTTGGCGGCCGCGGAGGTGATCTTCGACGCCCTTCAGACCGACCAGGACGCGGCCGCGTACAACTTCCGCCACACGCCGGACGTCTCCCGGCAGTCCGCCTTCCCCGTGGCCGGCTGCCGCTATCTGGTCGAGTACCGGCTGACCCCGGCGGCCGGGCAAATCGTGCTCGTGAGATTCCGCATTAACGTGATTTGAGACTCCTAACTCCCATGAGCCACTTGGAACAACTGCACAGAATCAAGGCCCAGACGCTGGCGCTGGTGGCCGAAATCACGGCCCAGCCCAAGCCGACCTACAAGATCGACGGGCAACAGGTTGCCTGGGCGGAGTACCTGGCCCAGTTGCAGCAGACGGTCGAGTGGTGCGAGCGGCAGATCGCCGCCGCCGCACCGGTGGAAGTGCAATCGCGGGGGTACACCTAGATGAAGACTCCCTCGCCGGACCTTGTTTCCGACCTGGCACAAGTCGCCGACGGCCTGGAGCCGGTGATTATACGTCGGCGCGGCAGCAGCCCCGCCGCGCCGGGCAGGGTGATTGCGCACGCCTTGCGGCGGGCGGTCACGACCCGCGAGGCGGCCGCTTCCGACGGGCGCTACACGGCCAGCGACGTCACCTGGCACCTGCCGGTCGCCGAGCTGCCCGCCGCCCCACGGCTGGGCGACGTGCTGTGCGACGCCGAGGGCCGTCGCTGGACCGTGTTGGACGTGGCCGGCACCGCCTTGGGCTCCCGCTGGCGGTGCGCCGCGCGGAGCCTGGCCGTGGTCTACGCCCTGGACGACACGATCACCGTCCTACAGGCCGTCTACACCCCGGGAACGGGTGGCGCCGCCGTGCCCGCCTGGCAGGTGTGGCTTACGGGAATCCGGGCCCGCATTCAGCCGGTCGCCTCGCAGTCCGATGTTCTGCACGCGGCATGGCAGACCGTCACCCGCTACCGGATCTTCGTGGAGCAGACGCTAAAGCTCGACCACACGCACCGCATTCAGGGTCCGGACGGAACGATCTACAAGGTTCTCGGCACCACCGCCGCCGAGCTGATCGGCGAGCTGGAGAGCATCGAGGCGGAGGTGACGCCATGGCCTTGAGCCTGATGCAGGCCATCCATTGCCGCTGGTCGGCCGTGGAGCCGCTGTGCGCCCTGCTGCCGGGCGGGCGGCTCGCGACGGGCCTCAGCCCCGATCCCGGCCTGCCCCGGGCCGTCGTCAGCCTCCAGAGCGATCGGCCGCTGGCCGCCTGCAACGACGGCTCGACCGTCCGCTTGATCGGCCTGCGGTTCCAAGTCTTCCACGGCAACTACGATGCGGCGGCAGCCATCGTCGAGCAAATCGACGCCGCCTTCGATCGCACGGATTTCGACCTGGACGACGGCCAGCGCGTGATCGAGATGCGGCGAACGGGCGGCGGCCAGCGGCAACAGGACGACGGCGTGTGGCAAATGAATATCGATTTCGTGTGCATGGTCCATATCTTCAAGGAGAAAATCGCATGACGTTCAAAGCGGAACTGAGGGCTTCCATCGGCTGGAACTGGAACCAGGGCGCGCTGGACACCGCCCGGCTGGATTACACTAAGCAGTTGCAGGAGGGCTGCGGCAGCGGCCAGGCCGAGGCCGGCTGGCACGCCGATCAACAGACGCTCGACAGCGGTGCGGCCGACACGCTCGACCTGACGGCACTGCATCGCGAGATGCTCGGCGCCGATCACACCACCACCCTGGTTCGCGTCAAGGGGCTGTTGCTGCTCAACGACGGCAGTTCCACGGGTCGCCTGGCCGTGGGCGGGGCCGGCCAGGCCGAGTGGTCGGCCCCCTTCGGCGCCGACGGCGATTCGCTCGTGGTGCCGCCCGACGGCGCAGTGCTGCTGGTCAACCGGCAGGACGGCTGGCCCGTCGACGATTCGCACAAGCTCCTGAAGCTGGCGGCCGTCGGCGGCAACGTCACTTACTCGCTGGCCCTGGTGGGAACGCTCAACGCCACCGGCTCCGGCTCCAGCGGCGCGGACTAGACGGGCGCTCAGTAAATCACTTGGTCAGTTCCAATGTAGTCGGCACACGCCGTGTGCCGTAACGTGCGGACGGCACACGGCGTGTGCCGGCTACAACGGGGGCCTTAACAAAGCAAGAAAGGATAATCCCATGGCTGTCTTGAGCGGAAAAGACGGAACGCTGTACCTCGGCACGAGCGAAATCACGCCCGTGTCGGACTGGAAGCTCGTCGCGACCAGCAACAACCCGGACTACGCCGCCAACGACACGGGCGGTTGGAAGAAGCGGGCCGCCGGCGTCCGCGACGCCTCCGGCTCGTTCGAGATCAAGGCCACCGACACGCAGCAGTGCCCCATCGAAGAAGGCCAAACGGCCACGCTGAACCTGCACCTCGACGCCAGCGGCGACAACTACTACGAGGTCCCCGCGATCATCGACAAGATCAGCGTCGAGGTCGATATCAACAAGGGCCAGATCATCGCTTACGTGCTCGACTTCTCCGGCAACGGCGCCGTGGTCCGGCACGGCGTCACGGGCCAGTAGCTATGAGCTTTGAGATTTGAGATTCTGGCGGGTGACTGCTCACTGCTCACTGCTTCCCCAAATCCCTAAATCCCTAAATCCCACTATGGACGGCCTCGGCCAATTGACCGCCTCGGCGCACACGATCGCCATCGGCGGGCGGACCTACCGCCTGACGCCGCTGACGCTGGCCGACTACGGCGAGATCGAGAACCGGATCCTTGCCGGCCGGCCCGATCCGCTGGCCGGCCTGCCGGCCAGGCTCGCCGGGCGAACGCCGCCGGAACGGCAAGCGGCGCTGGGCCGCGCATTGGATCAGGCGGCGGCTGAGCGGCGCGTCGGCCCGGCCGACCTCGACCAATGGTGGCAAACCGCCGAAGGGTTCTGCTATCGCTTCTGGCTCATGGCCCGCAAGGACCAGCCCCAGATGACGCTGGAGGCCGCCGCCGATCTGCTGCGGTCGCTCGGCGCAGAGCAGCGGGTGGGGCTCGGCCGGCGAATGGAGCGCTGCTGCGGCTGGCCGTCGCCAGACGCCGCGCGCCAGCCACAGCCTGCCGAGGAGGTCATCCCCTGGTATCGCTGGGCGGCGGAGTTGAGCCGGGCCTTCGGATGGACCCCCGACGAAATCGGCCGCCTGACGATCGCGCAAATGTGCATCTACCTCGGCAAAGCTTGCGACTCCGCCTCGCGCCGGCACGTGCCGTTGGCAGAGGGCGTCGCCCTGTGCCGCCAGCGGCAGGCCGATCGCCAGCGCTGGATTCAAACCATGATGGAGGAACTGGAACATGTCGGCTCGCCGTGACAATCCGCGCCCCTCCTCGGCCGGGCGCGGGCTGGACGCTTCCCTGGCCCAATTGACGCAAAACGTGGATCGAATCGTGGCCACGCTCGAGGCCCTTGCCCAGCGGATCGAGGCCGCTGTTTCGGCGCACGCGGCGCCGCCGCCCGGGGCCCAGACCAAGGCGGAAGCTGCAAGCCCGACGGCCGAGGGCGGCCCGCAGGCCGCTGCCGGCCTGGTCGCTGCTCGTCTGGCTGCTTCGGCGGCCAGCGCGGCAGCGGCGACCGATGGCGGAAAGGCAGCGACGGAAGGTAGAGCGAACGATACGGCCCCGGCCAGCCCGGCTACTGCCGACCCGGCCCCCGCCGGCTTGGCCGCTTTTGGCCTGCCCCCCTCCGGGCAAGCCACTTCGGCAACCGGCGAAACCGCGGCGGGGGACGACGCTCAGCGGCCGGCGGCAACCGCGGCCGGGCTTCCAGGCGGCCCGCCATGGCCCGACTCGCCGCCAGACGAAGCCGCCGCGCCGGCCCTGGCTGGGCAGTTGACGGCCGGCGCACCGCCGGCAACGGCGCCGGCTTTGGAAACGGAAGGCCTGCCATGGCCGCCATCCGTACCCGCTCTGCCGCCGTGGACGGCCTCCGCGCTGCCCTCAGCCGGCCTGGGCCAGCTCCAGGGCCTTTCCGGCGAGTCGGCGACCAGCAGCAATCAAGTCGAGCAGCTCAAGGTCGCCCGCGACCAACTGGCCGAGCATAAGAAAACCAACCAATTCCTCGAGAAGAAAACGGCCGATCCCACAACGGTGTTTGGACCGTAATGCGGCCTCCGGCCGCCGCCACAGCCAGCGGCACGCGCCGTAATGTAGACGGCACACACTGTAATGTAGCCGGCACACGCCGTGTGCCGATGATCCCGCACACGGCGTGTGCGGCCTACAGTAACAAGCTCAGGTAATAACCCCCCGGGGATGCAACATGTCCATTCTATTCAAGGAACTTGCCGGCTCGCCGATCGAGACCTACAGCATCGAGGGCATGAAAGCCCAGCGGCGGTTGCTCGCGGCGTTCGAGGACCGCTACGCGGTGGTGGCCGCGCTGATGAACACCGGCCAGTTAAGCGGCCCCGCCCAGGCGGTCTATCCGGGCAAGCCGGGCGTAATCGCCGTCCGGGTACAGGTCGAGCCGTTCCAGAATACTCCCGACAACCAGGGAACGTTCGACGATCTGACGGCCGACTTGAACAGCTACAGCGGCCAGTTCGTCGAAATCACCGTCAATTACGAATTGTACGGCGACGGTCGCAATTCCCGACTGCCGCAGGCGGCGCCGGGCACCCTGCTGACCTATCGCATGGATTTCGGCGGGGAATACGTGGCCCTGCCCGGCCAAGCCCTGCAGTGGGAATCGGACGCCACGATTCCCGTCTTGCCCGAGGCTGTGCCCACGCTCCGCATCCCCATCACCGAGCATAACGTGACGTGGCACTGGGTGAACGATCCGCCGTGGGATGCGATTCGGGCCTGCGTGGGGGCGGTCAATTCCGACTCCTTCCTCGGCGCGGCGGCCGAGACCGTGCTCTTCGACGGCGCCAAGGCCGATCGCCAGTTCACCGGCCTGGACGACCTCCAGCAACCCCAGTTCGGCTGGCGGATTACCTATGTCTTCCGCGAGAAGGCCATCAAGGCCCTGGACGAAGACGAGTCCCAGGTCACCTTCGGTTGGAACCATTCCTATCGCACCGAGTCGGCGGCCGGGCCGGTGTGGGACCGCCTGGTCGACGCCAGCGGCAATACGCTCTACCGGCGGCTCGATTTCAGCCCCTTGTTCCAGTACCCGAACAGCTAGGGGCGAGCGGGGAGGGGGGCGGGGGGAGGGGGAGGAGAAGACGCGGAGACACGGGGACGCGGAGACGCGGGGACGCGAGGACGCGGGGACGCGGAGACGCGGGGACGCGGAGACACGGAGACGCGGAGACACGGGGACAAGAGCCGAAGCTGACCGCTGATCGCTGATAGCTGACCGCTTCTTCCGACAACTGACAACCGACAACCGACAACTGACAACCGCTGCCATGACGCTTGCTTACGTGCGATCCGGCGATCCTCTCAGCGCGGCCGGGCAGAACCTGCTCGTCGAGCAGATCAACGCCCTTGGGCGGCCCGGCGCGGTCGGCCAGGCCCAGTTCGGCGCCGCCGGCCTGACGTTTCATCCCGCGGCGGAAGCCCGGCTGGCACTGTTCGAGCTGGTCGCTCCGGTGATCTACCCCGAGCTGGTCGGCGCGGCGGAGGGCTATTTCGACCGTGAGTGCACGCCTTACGCCCAGGCCAAACCCGTTTGGTGCTCTCAGCACCAGGCGGCCGACGAGAGCGCGACGGGCGAGCCGATCCGTAGCGACCAGATCAGCGACAACCCGGCGACGACGACGATCTGGTTTCCGCTCGCTCCGCGGAATGCCGACGGTTATGCCATGGGCCCGCCCGTGGCCCAAGTCGGAACCCGCTTGCTGGGCCTCTTCAATCGCCAGAGCGGTCGTTGGGAGGCGCTCCAGGGGCCGCCCTATTATGTGGCCTGCTGGGCTACGCTAAACCAGCAACTCGTTGCCGGCGGCAGCGCCACCGCACAGCTCTGGTGGGGAGGAGGCAGTTCGGGCCTCGACGTCACCGCTTACGATTGGCTCCTAGCCCCAGGCGGCAATCTGCCCGCCGGCACCAAAGTCAAGGTCGAGTTCTTTCCCCAGGACGGCCTGTGGTGGGTGACAGCCGCGGCGTGCTGAGGAGGGAGTGGTGAGTGATGAGTGGTGAGTGGCGGGCAATCCTGGCACGAACGAGGAAAGGGCTGTTCCGCGCGCTCGCTCCCCCGCTCCTCACTCCCCACTCGACACTCCCCACTCTCTTCCCCTTCCGCCTTCCGCCTTTCGCCCTCCGCCTTGGTCCCTGGCGGTTCCTTCCCTGTCCCTTGTGCTGCAACGTCTGCGAAGCCTGCAGGAACAAGCAGTATCCCAGCGAGCTGACCCTCACCTTGGCAGGCATTCAGAACGGTCCGTGGTGCAGTGATTGCACCGCTGCCAACGGATCGTGGGTAGTGACCAAGGCCGGCGATTGCGTGGAGACGATTCTCGGCGGCGTCCGGCAAAGCGCTATCACCTACCACGGCGCGTTCGAGGTGCCGATGTGCGTCTGTAACATGGGCCCCGCCACGCTCGATCTCAGCCTCTCCATCTACTGGAATTTCGGCGGCGTCGCGGGCACAAGAATGATTGCCGCCGTGTTGGGCAATAGTCTCGGCTGTGTTTCGGTGTTGTTCCAGTTCCAGGAAGACAATCAAAGCGAGCCCTACGATTGCACGCAACTGAGCAATGTGAGTCTTCCTTACGTGGACTCGACGGGCTTTTGCAGCGCGCCCGGAGCAACGTGCAGCGTGAGTGCATAGGAGTTAGAAGTCAGGAGTTAGGAGTTGGAATTCGGAAGCCGGGCCGGGAGGCCCGGCCTGCTCGCGTTTCTTCTAACTCCTAACTCCTAACTCCTAACTTCTAACTCCTGATGGCAACCATATGCAGTTCTGCGAACTGACGCAGCTCGACTCCGGCCGCTGGTATTGTCCGGCGTGCGATCCCCAGCGGCGGCGGACGCTGCCGGAGCGGGCCGGAAGGAACTGCGGCCCGCCGGCCGCGCAGGTGCCGGAGCAAATACTGGCCAGCATTCGCGTCTTCTGCCCCGATTGCCCGCGGAGCGCCGAGGAGTTGAGCCGCTTGGTGGCCCGCTGCTGCGTCTGCGACGAGTATGCCCACGGCTGCACCCGCGGCCGTTGCGGCCGACGCTGGCAGACATGGCGCGCGGTGCTGGCCTACGGGAGATGCAATCGATGGCCGTAAGCGTGTTCGTGCTGGGATACCCCGGTCACGTCGGCGGCGCCAACACGGAGCTGTGGCATACCGTCAAGCTCTGGCGGCACTTGGGCTGCGACGTGACGTTGGTGCCGACCTGGAAGGCCGACCCGCCCTGGCAGGCACGCCTGGATGCAATCGGCTGCCGGACCATTTCGGCCGGGCCGGACACGCTCCGCGCGGTGGCCGGTTTGCCCGAAGGGATTGTCGTCGGCATGTGCAACTTGCAGTTCCTGGCCTGCGGCCGGCGGCTCCGCGAACTCGGCTGCCGCACCGTGTGGGTGTCCTGCATGAACTGGCTGTTCCCGGCCGAGCGGCTCCTGTATCGCCGCCTAGGCACGTTCGACCGGCACGTGTTCCAAAGCCGCTACCAGCGGGACCAGCTTGTGCCGCAACTGCGGCGTTATGGTTTCCAGCCGCGGCAGGGCGTGGTGCTTCGCGGTGCGCTGGGCGCGGAGGAGTTTCCCTTCCAGCCGCGGCCGCACGCCCCCGGCGAAGCGTTCACCGTGGGGCGCATCAGCCGGGCCGAGCCCGACAAGTTCGCCCCCAATCTGTGGCGGATTTTGGGGCGGGTTCCGCACCCGCTTGCCGCCCGCGTGTTGGGCTGGGGCTCGCAGGTCGAGGCCCGCGTGGGTCCGCCGCCGCCGTGGGCCAAGTGCTTCGCCGCCGGCTCGCTGCCGGTCGGGCCGTTCCTCCAGACGCTCCATGCCTTGCTTGCCCGTAACGACGCCGCCGTGGAAAACTGGCCCCGCGTGGGACTGGAGGCCATGGCCGCCGGCGTGCCCGTCGTGGCCGAGGCCCAGGGGGGATGGAACGAAATGATCCGGCACGGCCAGACGGGTTATCTGGCCCACACCGACGACGAGCTGGCCTACTACACCGCCCGCCTGGCTTACGACGAGGAGCACCGGCTGGCGATCGCCCGGCAGGCGCGGGCCGCGCTAATCGAGCAACTGGCCGATCCCACGGTCATCGGCCAAGCCTGGCTGGAGCTGTTCGGCTCCTTGGCGACAGACGCAGGACTCAAGGTCCCCTCTCCCTCCGGGAGAGGGTTCGGGTGAGGGGAACTTGGTGAGGGGTTTGCATCTCCGGTTTTCGTGGCCAACGCAGGCTCCCCTCACCCCGGCCCTCTCCCGGAGGGAGAGGGGGACAACTCGCGCCAACCATCACCTCCAATCGAAGAACCTCACATGAACATCGCGGCAATCTGCGTCACGTACCTCCGCCCCCGGCAACTGGGCTGGATGATCCGCTGTTTTCTGGAGCAGGATTATCCGCCCGACAAGCGGGAACTGATCGTTCTGGACGACGCCGGGCAGTACGAGAGCCAGCGGGGCCGGGGCTGGCGGCTGATCTCGATTTGCCGGCGCTATGCCACGCTGGGCGAGAAGCGGAACGCGGCCGCCGCCCTGGCCGCCGGCGCCGACGCCCTGGCCGTCTGGGACGACGACGACTTGTATCTGCCCTGGGCCCTGTCGGCCTCGGTCGCCGCCCTGGAGTGCGCGGCCTGGTCGCGACCCTCGCTGGTCCTGCATCCCCAAGCCGGCGGCGGCCTGAAACAGCACCGCACCGGCGGCTTGTTCCACGGCGGTTGGGCCTACCGCCGCGATCTGTTCCAGCGACAGGGCGGTTACCCGGCCATCAACAACGGCGAGGACCAGGCCCTGGCCCGCCGCTTGGCCGACGCGGGCACCGCCGAGGCCGATCCCTGCGCGCTGGGCTTTCCGCCGTTCTACGTCTATGTCTGGGGCGGCCCGTGGCATCTGTCCGGCCTGGGACCCGATGGTTACGAGCGGCTGGGACACCGTGCGGCCGAAAAAACTCCCTTGATCTTCGACACGCCTCCGGCCGTCGACTTGCGAAACCCAAGAATCCTGCCGGGAATCCACCCGCGGGTGTTTTAGGATTACTGCGCAGGCTTTCAAAATGGGCAAGATAGGGCAAACGCTGCCAAAGGACTTACGGCACCCGAACTTTACCTAACTTAACAACCTGCGCAGTAATATTAGGATCGGCCGAGTAACAACTTGGGGCAGTCGCCCCTGAACGCTTGATTACCCTCATGCGAACCATTCGTCTGATTCGAGCGGTGTCGGCGCCCAGCGGCCGCGGGCCGGGGAACGGGCAATTCGCTCTGCAACGCGCCCTGCGTCAACAGGCGCCCCACTGGCTGCGGATCGGCGGCCCCTTGCACAACGGCGAAATCCCCTGGTTCTGGTGCTGGGAAGACCGCGAAACCGCGGCGCTGTGTGCCAGGACCGGGCAACCGTTCATCGCCGGGCCCAATGTCCTGTTCGATGATAGCCGCCACCCCTGCCGAACCTCGGCCGAGTGCGAAATCTGCCAGGCGGCAAGCTGCTGCCTGCTGTTCACCGAGTCGGAGTGGTATCGCCGCTTGATCGAGGAGTACCGCGGCCCGGCCAACCGGGCCCCCATCGTGATCTGGCCCTACCCCATCGATCCGCGGCCGGACGGCCCGCTGCCGGCGGAATATGACCTGCTGGTTTACGAGAAGTCCGGGCCGCTGCGGGAGACGATCGATCGGCTGGGCCAGACTTGGCCCCGCAACGTCCGGGTCCGCTACGGCCGCTATCGCCGCGAGCGGCTGATGGAGCTGGCCCGCACCGCCCGCTGTTGCCTCTATGGCTCCGAGGACGATCGCGGCCCGCTGGCACTGGCCGAAATCCTGCTGGCCGGCTGCCCGGCGGTCGGGATTCCAACCGGGGCGCCGTTCATCGAGCCCGGCCACACGGGCGTTTCGGTCGATCGCTTCGACCCGCACGCCTGCCAGCAGGCAGTGGCCCTCTGCCATCAATTCGACCGGGAAGAGGTCGCCCGACGGGCCGCCGCGCTGTTCGATACCGGCCGCATCGTGGCCACCATCGTCCGCGCGCTGGAGCAGGCCGCGCGCCAATAGTATTCCTCTCGCTCCGCGAGAGGTCGGAGAAGGTCGCAAGGGCGATAGCATCTCTGCCCGGCCCTCTCGCGGGAGCGAGAGGAATACGGATAGTCAGGATGGACCAATTTCCGGCCACCTCTGAAAAACGGGAAAAATCGGTGCAATCCCTAGAAGCCGCTTGCCGATAGCCGTATGTGTGCCCCTGTCTCGGCACGAGTTGGGAAGGTCGGTCGTTTGATGCCACAGCAGGGGGGGACGTGGTCCGCCATGCAGGAGCCATGCTGCTATGCAAGTCAAAGTTTATGTTCCCAAAGTGATTGAAATCCCCAGCGAATACCTGCCGGCCCTGGCGAAACGAGCCGCCGACAGCCTCGGCGATAAGGCCGGCGACGTCTCGGCCACCCGCGGCCACCTGGTCCGCCAGGCGGTCCAGGACGGCCTGCTGCGTGAACTGGACGAGCTCGTCGGCGAGGACGGCACGGTCGATCTGGTCTGCGATCCGGGCATGGAAATCCCCCTGGAACTCGAAAACCGGACGCTAACCTTGACCGAATTGCTCGAAGCCCTCCAATACAAGCGATCCTGGGCCGACGTGAAGACCACCTCCGAGGCGGCCTGACGGACCATGACCCGGCCAGCGGTCAACCTCTGGAAGAACGTGGCTCGGGAACTGTCCCCATTTTCGTCCGACGAAACCGGGACTGTCCCCTTCCCAGCGGCGCAGGGGAAAGTCAAAACCCCGGTTCCTTGCCGGCTGTGCGGCGAGACGATCGAGGTGCTCAGCGACTTCCGGGCGACGGCGGTCGACTGCCCGCGGTGCGGACTGCGATTCACGTTCGATCCGCAGCGGTCGCCGCTTCCGGTGCAAGGGCTGCGGCTTCGCTTCGCCGACGTGGTTGACCGAGAGTGCCGCAGCCTGCCCGCCGCCCAACCGGCGGCCGCACCACCGGCCCAGCGGCCACAGCCCTCTTGCGGCCGCCGGCGGCTCAGACTGCTGACGGGTCTTCTCTTGCCGCTGCTGATTGCCGTCGTGTTGCTGACCGGCATCTTACACTACGGCTGGCTGCGGTAAGCGGTACCGGTCGCTCAGAGGCACACAATCCCCCAGTCGCTCAGAGCGTTCCCGCGCGCCCCGACGTCCGATCCCTTCGACTGTGAACGAGGATCTCGCCAACCATGACGCAGATGCCTAAGAACGTCAAGGCAAGCACGACGGAGATAAGTTCCAAAGGCATGGCTCGACCTTGGGATTACGCTGGACGTGGAAAAGGGGAGCGATCCAATTTGTGCGGAGCACGCGCTCTGGCGGTAGCGGAAAATTGAATCTGGCCCCTTCTCTCTCTCTCTCATCGGCCCGGGGAAGCCCTCTCCTCAAGCGGCGGGCCGGCGCGCATTCCTGCGCGACACAACCCCTTCCGACACCGTGGACGATAGAGTTCTCGCGATCGGTCAGGGTACCAGTGGCCCACCCCATCGGGGCATGTGCCGGGCGATGTCGGCATGAATCGGCAAGAACGGCCAAATTTACATCTTGCAAACATGCAACATTTATGTTAGTGTACAGAAGTATATGTTAGGCCAGGCCCTTTGCCCGAGGGAGGTTGCCATGCTCAACGACGAAGAACTGTGGGAAGCCTTTGCCCTGGACGACGAAATGGAAGAGCCGGAGCCCGAGTACGGAGACTTCTGGGACGAGGAGCCCGAGGAGGATGAGCCATGATCGCCCAGATGGCCGATCCCCAGGTCATACCCCTGCCCCCGTCGATATCGTATCATTATCCGTTTGTTACGGTTCGGCTCATTTCAAACCGTGCGGAGTATAAATGCGTGCCGTCGTCTTCGACATGGATGGCCTGATGTTCAACACCGAGGAGGTGTATACCCTGGCCGGGACCGAGCTGCTTGCCCGGCACGGACACCGATTCTCCCCCGAGTTGAAGGACGCCATGATGGGCGTGCCTCCCCGGGCCAGTTTTGAAATCATGATCCGCTGGTGCGGCCTGGATGTAACCTGGGACGCCCTGGCCCGCGAGTCGGACGAGATCTTCTTGCGGCTGCTGCCCGGCCGCCTGGCGATGATGCCGGGCCTGGAGCCGTTATTGGCCGCCTTGGAGCGGGCCGGCCTGCCCAAGGCCATCGCCACCAGCAGCGGGCGGCGGCTGACTAGCGCCTGTCTCACGCCTTTCGGCCTGGAGCCGCGGTTTCGGTTCGTTCTGACTTCCGAGGACATCGTCCACGGCAAGCCGGACCCGGAGGTCTACCTGCTGGCGGCCCGGCGGTTCGGCGTGCCACCCCCTGAAATGCTCGTGCTGGAAGACAGCCAGAACGGCTGCCGGGCGGCGGCCGCGGCCGGGGCCTTCACCGTGGCCGTGCCCGCCGCACACAGCCGCCAGCATGACTTCAGCACGGCCAGCCTGGTGGTCAGTAGCCTGGCCGATCCGCGGCTGTACCGGGCGTTGGGGCTGATCGGGCAATCGCCCAGGGCGAATTGAGCACTTGGTCGTTTGATCAATTTGCCCTTCCGGCTGCTTGCACTGCTAGCAGGACGGCGTGTTTCGCGCCGGGTTTCTCGCGAACTTTGCGCAGGGAGACTCTTGACGCCGCCCGGCAGGAAGTGATAGATTGATTGCTGGCGGATGAGTCTCTTCTGTTATGAAAACGTTAGGAATCATTGAAGCCTGTTTCTGCTCGCCCGCCTTCCGTGCCAACGCCGGGCGGCGGCTGCGCGGCCGGCCGCTGCTGGAATGGGTGGTTCGCCGGGTGACCGACTCGATGCAGCTCAGCGGCGTGATCGTCGTCGCTTGCGAGGCGATCGATTACCACTCGCTGTGCGGGCTGGTGCCCATGGACGTTCCCGTGCACCAGAGCAACGCCCCGGACATGCTGGCCCGGCTGACCCGCGCCCTGGAGCACTACCCGGCCGAGGCCGTCGTCCGGGTCCCAGGTGATAATCTGTTCATCGACCCAGCGCTGATCGATCGGCTAATCACCATCGCCGAATCGCTCGAGGATTGCGACTACGCCGGCTATGGCTCGCGGGACGGCCGGCCGGCGGTCCTGTCGCCGGTGGGCGTGTATGCGGAATGGTTCCGTGCCACGGCGCTGCGGCGGGCCAATCGCGCCGCCAAAACACCCCACGATCGCCGGCAACCCACACGATACATCTACGCCCATCCCGATAAGTTCAACGTCAAGTGGATCCCCGCGCCAGAGGCCATCGACCGCGACGACGTGCGGCTGACGATTGCCAACGACGACGACTGGGATCACGCCCTGACCATCTTCGACGCGCTGGGCACCGACGCCCTGGACTGGCAGCGGATCGCCGGCTTCTTGAATAATCAGCCGGCCATGCGCAAGCGGATGGCCGCGCTGAATCGGACCGGCGCCGGGACCTAACCTCTGCCGGATGGGCAAACCACGCCGCTTCCCGCCACCGATCGGCGTGTATTATTATACAACATCTGTTCAAAAATGCTGTAGCAAAATAGAACAGGCGGGCCAAGGATCGCTCGGGCAAACGAATCCTTGACCCGCCTGTCAATGGAAGGAGCTGGGCATCCCGCCCAGCAGAATCTCGCTCTTCTCTGTTACCTAGGGGAACAAATCCTCTCTTCGCTGTCCCGATTGCGTCCTCTCAACTGCCAACGTCGCTGCCGCGCCTCTTGAATCGTCCGGCCCCGTAGTGCTCGCCTCTTCTCTGAACCGGCCCCACGCGCTTGCCGCCTCGATTCTCCCGAAGTCACGAACCATATTCGTGCAAACAGCATGCCACTATTCGCGCAAGCCGCGGATTACTATTCGCGCACTCGACAGATCGTGGCTCGACCCCACCAAATTCAGGGCCCGACCCCACCAAGCTCATCTCGTCGGTGAAGGAGGGCTGGACGGCTAAAGTTCCACTCCAGTTGGCGGTTGGGCCATGGGGGGCGGCGGGGCGGGGGCGGGCGCGAGCTGCTCGCGGCGGGGGCCTTTCGGTGCAGGCGCCGGCAAAGGCACAGGGGCGGCAGGCGGCACGGGCTCAAACCGAGGCATGGGTTTGGGGGGTGGTGGGATCGTCGCGGCCGGATAGCCGCCCGCCCCGCGCGGTGCGGCCGTTTCCGGGGCGACAGGGCCGGTGAGCTGGCCGGGCCGCGCCGCCACCGGCGGCGATGGATTCGGGTCCATCGCCGGCGAGGCGTAGGTCGGCTTATAGATGTAGCTCTGCGGGCCGGTCCAAATCCTCACGTAGCCCGTCGGCTGCCGCACGATGCCGTAGTACGGGGCCCCGAAGATGTCGTTGGGTACGCGGGGCCAAGGCTCGAACAGGGGGACGTGCATGCGGTTCTGATAGGCCCGCCGGCCCGGCCCCGGCCTGCCCTCCACCTGCCACGGCGCTCCGCCTGGCGACCGGCGGTCGGGCCGCGTAAGGGCATACACCTCCTCCAGGCCGACGCGGGGCCCGGCCTGCGGCCAAATAGGCCCGAAAGACTCCGGCCGGATGGGCAAATACTTGTCGGCGGGATTGGCCCACGTATTATCCAGTTGTATTTGCTCCTGCACCTGGAGCTGGCGGCTGACGGCGGCCCGGCGCAGGGCTTCGGCGTCGAGGTAGGCATCGTGGCCGGCCTGGAGCGAATCGTACGTCTCGCCGGGATGATAGACCTCGATCTGCGCGACGACGGGGCAATCCAGTCCACCCAGCAGCATGCCCGCGGTCAGGCAAGCGCAAAAGAGCTTTCCGGCAGCGTTCATCGGGCGTGCCCCTCCCTGAATGAATAGCCCCCCCGCCCAAGAGAAGTTTATCGCGCCTTCAGTGGGCGGGCAAGGCAATGAGATGTAGCAGGCACACGCCGTGTGCCTGCTACATTTACAGGAAATGCTCCAGGAGGCGGCGGCTGGCGCCGTCCAGTCGCCGGGCGTCGGGGATCAGGTAGCGGACTCCGTGCGAATCGACGATCGACACCCGATGCGGCTCGATGCGGCGGACGTCGTCTTCGCTATCGAGTTGGAAGGCGGTTGTGCCCCGATCGGTCTCGACCAGCCAGCGGGATGGTTCTTCGTGGGTGGCCCAGCGGATGCGGCGGATCATGGGGATGAACTCGCCCACGGCCAGTTCTTCTTCCAGTATTTTTCGGGTCTCGGGCGGCACCTCGGCGAGGTTCTCCAGGGACAGGATCTCGTGCCCGTCGCGGTCGCAGATGGAGACCCAGCGACCGGGGTCGGTGATGGGAAAAGCCCGCAGGGGCACCACGCCCGGGTGCCGCTGGGCGCCGCGGATGAGCACGAGCTGGCCGAACGGGTCGCGCAGCAGCGTGAAAGCGGGGGGCGGGGAGGAAGGCTGATCGGTCATCGGGAGCGGCCCTCCGGGGTTTCCGACTGGGCCCGATACAGCCGGGCATAGGTGCGGCCGCTATCGAGCAACTGCTGATGCGGCCCGACCTCGGTGATCCGCCCCCGCTCGATGACCACCAGGCGGTCGGCGCGGCGGAGCGTACTCAGCCGGTGGGCGATGGCGATGGTGGTCCGGCCGCGGATCAGGTTCTCCAGGGCCAGTTGGATCTCGCGCTCGGTCTCGGTATCGACCGAAGAGGTGGCCTCGTCGAGGATGAGGATGCGGGGATCGATGAGCAGGGCCCGGGCAATGCTGATCCGCTGGCGTTCGCCGCCGGAGAGCGACCCTCCGCGTTCGCCGACCAGCGAGTCGTAGCCGTCGCTGAGGCGGAGGATGAACTCGTGGGCCCGGGCGGCCTTGGCGGCGGCCACGATCTCGGCCGACTCGGCCTCGGGCCGGCCGTAGGCGATGTTCTCGGCAATCGTGCCGTAGAACAGGAACGGCTCCTGCAAGACCAGGCCCACGTGGCGGCGGTACTGTTCGATGGCGAAGGAGCGCAGATCGGTGCCATCGACGAGGATGGCGCCGTCGGCCACGTCGTAGAAGCGGCAGACCAGGTTGACGAGCGTGGTTTTTCCCGCCCCGCTGGGCCCCACCAGCCCGATCATCTCGCCGGGCTCGATGGTCAGGTTCACGCCGTCGAGGATGGCGCGGGTGCCATAGCGGAAGCCCACGTCGCGGAATTCGATGCGGCCGTGGAGCCGGCCGGGCTGGACGGGATTGACGGGCTCGGGCACGGTCGCCTCGCGGTCCATGATGCTGAACACCCGCTGGGCCGAGGCCGCCGCCCGTTGCACCGCCGCCACGAAGCGGCTCATCGAGTCCAGCCGCCCGTAGAACCGCGTAATGTAGGCGAAGAACATGATCAACACGCCCACGCTGACGCGGTGGTGATAGACTTGCCACACGGCCACGACCCAGATGATCAGCGACCCGCTCTCGGTCAGCAGCGAGATGACCGGCACGAAGAAGGCCCACAGCCGGTTGACGCGATCGTTGGCCTGGAGCACGCGCTGGTTGGAGCGGCCGAAGCGCTCGATCTCGCGGTGTTCCTGGGCGAAGGCCTTGACCACGCGGATGCCGGGAATGGTGTCGGCCAAAACGCTGGTCATCTCGGCCCAGGCCCGGGTACCCGACTGGAACCCGCCCCGCAACCGGTTCCGCACGCGGTGCACCAGCCAGCCGATCAGCGGCAAGGGCACCAGGGCGGCCAGCGCCAGCTCGAAGTTGATCAGCAGCAAGACGACGGCCGTCATCAGGATCATCAGCACGTCGTTGGCGAAATCGAGGAAGTAGATGGAGAGGAAGTAGCAGATGCGGTCGGTGTCGGTGCTGATCCGCGCGATGAGGTCGGTTCGGCCCCAACTTAAGAGCCAGGTCAGCACGGCTGCCCCGGCCAGGCCGGCAAGGTAGGCCACGACCAGCGCCAGCGGGACCTCTTGCCCCAATTGGTACGGGGTCACCACGTTGTCGAAGAGCGGGCGGACCAGGTAGGGGGCGATCATGCCCGCCGCCGTGCTGGCCACGGCCAGGGCCATGCCCAGCATGGCCATGCCGCTGCGGCGCCGCGCGAAGCGGACCAGGCGGAGCAGCGTGCGGGCCGGCCGGGCGATGGGCGCGGCCGCACACGCGGCACAGAACCCTTGCTCCCCTTGGATCACCGCCCCGCAACTGGGGCATACCGATTCGGCCGGCTCGGCCCCGTTGCCCTCCGCCGGCTGGCCGCTTTGCTGGATCCGGAAGCGATCGACCAGGCGGTGCGCCGCCTTGGCCCGGGCCGGCGTGTATCGCCATTGGGCCAGCCGGCCCCCGGAATCGAGCAGTTCCAGGCTCCCCGCCCCACGTTGTTCCTTGGCTTGAATCACGAGCTGGTCGGACAAGGGCCACTGGCGCAGCTCGACGGGCGACGGACGACGGACGACGGAAGTAGGGGTATTTCCGTCCGTCGTCCGTCGTCCGTCGTCCGTCGCCGTGCTTGCGTCCGTCGTCCGTCGCGCGTCCTCCGTCGCCATTTCCAGGCTTACGAGCCGGCGATCGGTCAGTACCAGCAGCCCGTCGGCGTAGTTCAGTCGTGCGTCCAGGTCGGGCTCGAGCCAGGCCAACGGGGTTTCATCGGGCCCCAACTCCGCCTCCGCCTCGGCGCGCCACGCGGCCGGGAGTTCCTGCCAGGAATCGGGGAGTTCCGAGGGGGAAAGCGGCACGGGCAGTCCTTACGGCGGATAACCATTGCAAGCCGTGCAGAGTATAGCATCGCCCCAGCCGGCCCGGGAAGGCCGAGACTTGCCGGCAAATCCGGAAAAAGTCTAAGTGTCCACCTCCGGCATGCCGGGCCAATTGACCGGCCCCTGAGCTTTGAAGACATCGAAGCAGGCCGGTTCGCCACCTTTTCGCATAGGCTGCCGAGCGTGCAAAGGCTGCAAACACCAACCGGCTTGAGCCACGCCTTGCAGACAGACGAATAACGATTGAGCATCTTTGTCCAAGGCTGAAATTTTTCAGTTTTCGCTTGCATTGGTTTCGGCTGGGCGAAATGGGAAAAACGTAGAATATCGGGGGGCACCCTATTGATTTTCACGTCTTAGCAGGATTCAATCAGGTGATGGGGACATCGGGACAACGGCGCGGACTTCCGCGCCTAGGGTGGCCCCTTCCTTACAGGAAGCTTCTTGCCGAAAGCTTTGCCCACGGCCACAGTCGGGACGACACGCAACGATCTTGCGCGCCGTGGGTTTCGAGACAAGGTTGTACTCGTCAAGACTTGTCGGTATTCCCCTGAGGCCTGACTGGAAGCGAAAGATAACGACACAGGCGCGGGGCGGAGTGACGGATCGGCCATCGACGGCATCGAATCCTGACGAGAGGTCTCCGATCGGACAGCAAGCAGGATGTCAGGTCGGAGGAGTGTGGGATTTTTTCGGCAATGCCGATGAAACGAGAGACAACCATGGAATTTCGCAAAGTGCTGGCCTTGCGTGGTCCCAACATCTGGACCAACGCGCCGGTGCTGGAGGTCTGGGTGGATCTGGGCGGGTTGGATCGGCCCTCGACCGAGTTTCCGGGGTTCAGCGAGCGGTTGATGGCTTGGCTGCCGACGATGATCGAGCATCGCTGCAGCATCGGCCAGCGGGGCGGTTTCTTCCAACGCTTACGCGACGGCACGTATCCGGGCCACATTCTCGAGCACGTGACCTTGGAATTGCAGTCGCTGGCCGGGGTGGAGGTGGGATTCGGCCGGGCCCGTGAGACCTCCCAGCCCGGCGTGTACCGCGTGGTGGTCAAGTACCATGAAGAGACGCTGGCCCGCGAATGCTTGGCCGCTGCCCGCGAGCTGATCCTGGCGGCGATCGCCGATCGGCCGGTGGACTTGAAGGCCGAGATCGATCGGCTGCGGGAGCTGGCCCACGAAGTGTGCCTGGGGCCCAGCACGAAGGCCATCGTGGCTGCGGCCCTGGCCCGCGGCATTCCCGTGCGGCGGCTGAATTCGTGCAGCCTGGTGCAATTGGGCTACGGCGCCCGGCAGCGGCGGATCCAGGCCGCCGAGACCGACCGCACCGGCGCAATCGCCGAGCAGATCGCCCAAGACAAGGAGCTGACCCGGCTCTTGCTGCGCTCGGTGGGCGTCCCCGTGCCGGAGGGTCGGCCGGTCGTGGATGCCGACGACGCCTGGGCCGCAGCCTGCGAGATCGGCCTGCCGGTGGTCGTCAAGCCCCGCGACGGCAACCAGGGGCGGGGCGTGGCCACCAATCTCAGCACGCAGGAGCAGGTGCGGGCGGCCTATCAGGCCGCCCTGCTGGAGAGCAAGCAGGTGATCGTCGAACGCTTCGCGTCCGGCCACGATTACCGGCTGCTGTGCGTGGGCGGGAAGATCGTCGCCGCCGCCCGCCGCGAGCCGGCCCAAGTCGCCGGCGACGGCCTGCACACCGTCAAGGAGCTGATCGACCTGACGAACCTCGACCCCCGCCGCGGCGAGCACCATGCCACGGTGCTCAGCAAGATCAAGCTCGACGCGGTGGCCTTGGGCGTGCTGGCCGACCAGGGCCTGACGCCCGACTCGGTGCCCCCGCCGGGCACGGTCGTGCTCATTCGCCGCAACGGGAATCTGAGCACGGGCGGGACGGCCATCGACGTAACCGAACGCGTGCATCCGCAGGTGGCGGCGCGGGCCGTCGAGGCGGCCCAGGTCATCGGCCTGGACGTGGCCGGCGTGGACGTGGTGGCCGCCGACATCAGCGCGCCCTTGGAGGAGCAAGGCGGGGTGATCGTCGAGGTGAACGCGGCCCCGGGGCTGCGCATGCACCTGGAGCCCTCGGTCGGCATTTCCCGGCCCGTGGGCGAGGTCATCATCGGCACGCTCTTCCCCGAGGGCCAGGACGGGCGAATCCCCATCGCCGCCGTGAGCGGCACCAACGGCAAGACCACCACCGCCCGCTTCCTGGCCCATATCCTGCGCGGGGCCGGGCTGCGCGTGGGAATGACCTGCACCGACGGCATCTACATCGACGGCCGGCGGATCGACAGCGGCGATTGCAGCGGGCCCAAAAGCGCCGCCGCCGTGCTGATGAATCCGGCCGTCGAGGCCGCCGTTTTCGAGACCGCCCGCGGCGGCATCCTCCGCGAGGGCCTGGCCTTCGACCGCTGCGACGTGGCCGTGGTCACCAATATCGGCCAGGGCGATCATCTAGGCCTCAACGAGGTCCACACCGCCGAGGACCTGGCCAAGGTCAAGCGGTGCATCGTCGACGTCGTGCCCCCCAGCGGCACCGCCGTGCTGAACGCCAACGATCCGCTGGTCGTGGCTATGGAGCCCTACTGCGCCGGCAAGATCTGCTATTTCGCCCTGGACGGCAATCATCCGGTGATTGTGCGGCACCGCCACGCCGGCGGACAGGCCCTGTTCGTGCGCGACAATACCGTGCTCCTGGCCGAGGGGCCCTCCGAGCAGGCCCTGCTGCCCCTGGAGCGCGTGCCGCTGACACGCGGCGGCCGGGTCGGATTCCACGTCGAGAATACCCTGGCCGCCGTGGCCGCCGCCCTGGCCCTGGCAGTGCCGCCCGACGTGATCCGCGCCCGGGCCGAATCCTTCGCCGCCGACATGGAGAAGGTCCCGGCGCGATTCAACGTGCTGGAGATCCACGGCGCAACGGTGATCGTGGATTACGGCCACAACGCCGACGCCCTGGCGGCCCTGGTGCAGGCCATGGAGGCCTTCCCGCACCAGCGCCGCGTGTGCCTGTACACCACGGCCGGCGACCGCCGCGACGCCGACATCATCCGCCAGGGCGAGTTGCTGGGCGCCGCCTTCGACCGCGTGATCCTGTACGAAGACCATTATCTCCGCGGCCGGCCGGAAGGCGAAATCATCGCCCTGATCCGCCGCGGCGTGCAGTCCGGCAGCCGCACGCGGGAAATCGAGGAGATCCGCGGCGCCGACGCCGCCGTCGAGCTGGCCCTCCGCACCGCGCAGCCCGGCGACCTGGTGCTCGTCCAGGCCGACACGGTCGACGAGACCATCCAGTGCATCCGCCGCTATCTCGAATCGGTCGTCGAGCCGGCCATCGACGAGACGCCCAGCGAGGCCGAGCGGCAGGCCGCCGTGGCGAAGGTCGAGGAGGCCAAGCGGAAGCCGGCCACAACCGAGACCGTCGCCACCGGGGTCGTCGCCGCGTCGCCCAGCGTCGCCAAGGTCTGACCGCCCGCGCTATACGCTCCCCTCGCCCTTTGGGAGAGGGGCCGGGGGTGAGGGCACAAAGTTCCCAGCCTCGCCGGCGAACTGACGCTGGGTGCCACTGCTGGCTTGTCCAGCAGTGCCTGCCGGCCGGGGGGAGCACTCAATCGGCTGGCAACGAGTCTCAAACGCCAAACGTTGCCTTTACGCCATGACGAAGCACTGCTGGACAAGCCAGCAGTGGCACCCAAACTCAGGGCTCCGTCAACATTGCCACCCGCCGGCGGTTCCCTTTGACGGGCAGCCCGCACGGTGTATATTATGCCTATGCGATCCGCGACGCGGCGGAAACGCCAACGGGATCATGGACTGAGGACCGGGTGTAACCGCCGACGGTTCCACCGACGAGCGACATGAAAATCCGCGAGATCGACTGGCAGGACTTCTTCCAACGGCTTGAGGCGTGGGGGCGGCTGTCGGTGCCCGCCCGGCGGGCCTTCGCCAAAATGGTCCCCAGCCAGCCGCGCCCCCTCCTCGCCTTCCACGGCGACCACGAGCTCCTGATCGAGTCGGGCTTCGTAAGCCTGGAACGCAATGCGAAGAAGGTCCGTATTCATGAAGACTGCCGGGGTTTCGCCGCCCTCGTCCGCTTCATGACCGATAGCAACCTGTTGGCAAACCCCGACCAGGCGGCACTGCACAGGTACCTCCGCTACCAATTCGACCGCGACGAGCGAGAAGACCTGCTTGAAGGCGTGGGGCTGAATTACTGGCAGGACGACGACTTGGAGCGGTTGGCCGTCTCGGTCGGATGGCTGGAAAAGTTCCTGGCCAGCGGCGAGAAAGACCTCAAGCCGCGGAAAGTACGGCGGCACGAAGAGTGGGGGTACCGGCGAATGCCCGCGTGGCTGTCGTTCCGCAGGCCCGATCCGGCGCCGAAGCCGGTCCCGAAGCGGCCCGCCGTGCCGCTGCCGACGATGAAGGACGTCGTGCGGCAGTTCCTGGCCTGGCCCGCCGCCGTGCCCTTGAAGGACTTGCCGGCCCGGCTGCCCCAACTGTCACCGGAGATGCTCGCCGGGGCGGTGGCAATGGGCGCCGAGCGGCTGCTGCTGTTTCCGGGCATGCGGCCGGAGGACATGACACCGATGGTGGGCCTGTGGCCGGCGGTCACGCGGCGGCTGCACCGGCCCAAGGCCCAGGCCCCGCGGCCGGTCCAGCCCGAGACGGCCTTCGACGGCGCCTTCCTCATGGAGGACATGACGACGGTGCTGGTGGCTGCCTCGGCCCAGCCCATCCGCCTGCGCCGCAACGATCGAAAGATCTTCGCCAAGGCGGAGCAGGAACTTGCGGCCGGGCTGATGGTTGTGCCGGAGTGGGTGGGCAAGGCGTGCAAGCTGACGCCGTCCGAGCGGATCAGCACCGCCGCGCAATGGCTGCGTGAAATGAAACTGCTCCGCCGGCGTTCGGGCAGTGAAAGCCCGCGGCTGGAGGCCGCCCGCCGGGCCCCCGATTGGCTGGCCCACAGCGGCAAGAACCGGCTCAAGGCCATTCTCGACCATCTGCGGCCGCAGCCCTCTACGTCCGCCGCAAAGGCCGGCCGCGCCGCAAACGACGACGACTACTACGATGACGAAGAGTCGCATAGCGATTTCTACGAGCCCAATCCCCAGGTGAGCTTCTTGCCTTTCCGCTTGAGCGTGTCAGGCGGCGGCAATCCGAACCGGGAGCTTATCGACGCCCTGGCGGCAGCCTTCGGCAGCGTGCCCGAGGGTCAGCTCTGGCCGCTGCGCGACTTCGTAGCCTGGCGAAGCCAGGAGCACAATCCGCTGCTGAAATGGTTGGGCCAGGGCGGCGCCCACACCATTTCCTTCGGCTATTCGTCGCAGCGGCCGACGGCGGAAAATCTCGAGACGCTATGGGCCCGTTTCCTCACCGAATTCCTCTTCCGCCGCTTGCTGCCGCTGGGCGGAGCGCGACTAGCGACGCAAGCCGAGGACCAGGTCTGCTTCGCTCCCACTGCCGCCGGCCGCTACCTGCTGGGACTGGCCGGCGATTTCGACTACGGACTGCGCAACGAGCCGCAGCGGCAGGTGGTGGTGCAACCCAATTTCGACGTTGTGTTCCTTACGCCCTCGCCACTGGCCGAGGCCACCCTGGCCCGCATCGCCCAGCGCCAGGCCCGCGGAGTGGGCGCCCTGTTCAAGATCACCAAGAAGTCGATCCTCGCCGCGGCGGGCGCCGGCATGACCACCCAGCAGACGCTGGGGATTCTCACTCAGGTATCGAGCAAGCCGCTGCCGGCCAACGTCGCCCGGGAGATTCAAGGCTGGTTCGAGCAGTGCCGGCGGATCCGGGTCGAGCCGACGGTGATCATCCGCTGTCCCGACGCCGACACGGCCGCCCGCGTGGCCGCTCTTGCCGGGCCCAGCGCGAGCCTCATCACCCAAACGATCGTCGAGTTGGCAGATGTATCGGCCAAGACCGAACTGGTCCGCAAGCTGCACGGAGTCGGGATCTTCGTCGATCGGCGGCACGCGGGGCCGCAGCCCGGGCACAGCGCCCCAGATATTAGTCCAATCGAAGTGCAGGGGCCACATCAGCCCAAGGGCCGCCAAACGAGCCACGATCTCGTTATGACTGGAGCCTCGCAAAATGCGAACGCCCGGTCCCCTCTCCCTCCGGGAGAGGGTTAGCGTGAGGGGAAATGGGTGATGATCCTGCCGGGGGCCACTGCCGGCTTTTCCAGCAGTGTCCGCGGCCTCGGGAAGCACCCCATCCGCTGGCAACGAATCTCAAGGACGAAACGCTCCCATTACACCGTGAAGAAGCACTGCTGGGCAAACCAGCAGTGCCACCTGCCACCGAAACTCAGCCTCCGTCAGCAGTGCCGCCCGCCGCCGGGTTTCGACCGCAACGGCTTGTTGGGCCTATTCGTCAAGGTCTCTGAGGGCTCTCCCATCTTGGGTTCTCCACTCAATAAGTCCATTCGCGCTGCCGCCTTCGACGACTGCTGCTGCCGCACTAGGACTAGAAAACTCTACGTCTCTTGTGAACTCATAAAAGGCGTCCTTTTGGACAAGCGTGCCGTCGGCAATAAGCTGCTTCCGGATGGCGATAGTGGCTGGCCATTTGTGTGCTGCCTGCCGCTCCTGCAACACAGCGGTAGAACCCTTGAGCACAACAAAGCCGTCCGGTGTGCGATGTCCGCGTCCCTCAGCGCCCTTCGCACGGCAGAACAGAGTGCCGCCGGATTGCTGCTTCGCAGTGGGTTGCCCGACTGGAATAAGTAGGTCAGAACCGAGCACCGGCAACAACTGCCGTATGCGAGAAAGGAATACCTCCATATCTTCGCGGTCGGACTCAGGAAGCTTCGATCCACCCGCCTGACTGTTCTCTAATGTGAATCTCGCGACTTGGGTGGCTTCCGAAATAAGTCGCCCCTCTAAATGTCTTATATGCGCCTTGGTGAGATTCTCGTCTTTGCTGACGAACACGATAGCCGAGATCCAAAACTCTTTAGTCTTGTGTTGCTTGAGGCGGTCGCGAATAACCTCTGCTTCGCCGATGTAGGCGTGGGGTGAGCCGGAGAGAGGATCAGTGCCGATCAAAATGTAAACGCCTGACTTGTCCAGCTCTTCGCGTTCGAGTAGCTCGTCCAGCTCTGTTCGTGGCGCCGCGATAGCTTTGCCTGTCCAGTTCGATATCTCGGCTGTCCTAAGGCTCTTCGCGTCCCCGCGTGGCAGGAACAGTTTGATGGTTGCTGACGTCATTGTGTGTTTGCGCCTAACAATGATTATACGTCCGCCGAGTGCCCCTGCCGGCTTGTCCAGCGGTGTCCGCCGGCCTCGGGAAGCGCCCTATCCGCCGGCAACGAATCTCAAAGACCAAACGTTCCCATTACGCCATGAAGAAGCACTGCTGGACAAGCCAGCAGTGGCACGCAAACTCAGCCCCCGTCAGCAGTGCCACCCGCCCGGTCCGTCAGTAACCGTCAGCCTAGCATCCCCTTGCCCACCGTCAAGGGGGCTCGTTGAGAAGGACTCCACCGGACAGGCCCGGCAGTGGTGTCTCCGCACGGGTTCTCGATTACACCTGTTATGGTGCAAAGTGGCCTTGGACAGGCGGCAAGAGGAATCGCTGAGGCTCGCCACTTTCTCCTTGCCATAAGGACTATTTTGACGTATAATCTCCTTTATGGAGGGATAAATGAGGGACTTGATCCGGCAGAAGATCGTGGATTCCCTGGCGACGGCGGTGCCCGGTTTCACGCGGCGGACGGTGCGATTGCCGAGAGTGCCCGGCAAGGTAGTGGCGGTGATCGGACCCCGCCGGGCGGGCAAGAGCACCTTCTTGTGGCAAATCCTCGCGGATCGATTGGAATCGGGTGTCCCCCGCGAGGGCCTGCTGTACTTCAGCTTCGAGGACGAACGGCTGGCGGGAATGGGCGTCGGCCAGCTTCAGTGGCTCCTGGAAGAATACTACGCACTGTGTCCGGAGTGGCGCGACCGGCGGCAGGCCGTGTTCTTCTTGGATGAGATCCAGGCGGTGCCGGGCTGGGAGGGTTTTGTCCGTCGCGTGTTGGACACCGAGCGCGTGGAGATATTCCTTTCCGGCTCGTCGGCGCGGCTGCTGAGCCGCGAGGTGGCCACCCAGATGCGCGGCCGCGCGATGGAGGCCCTCGTGTTGCCGTTCGGCTTTCGCGAGTACCTGCGCCACGCCGGCGCGGAACCGGCGATGCCCGCCCGGCGACTGACCAAGTCCGCCCGCTCGGCCGTAGAGAAGCGGCTGCGGGAGTATCTGGCGGCGGGCGGTTTCCCCGAAGCCCAAGGGCTTGCGTTGCGCGATCGCCTGGATCTCTTGCGCGGCTACGTGGATACCGCCCTGTTTCGCGACGTGGTGGAGCGGCATGCGGTCTCCAATCCCGTGGCCCTCCGCTGGATGGTGCGGCACCTGCTGGGCAACGCGGCCGGCACGTTCAGCGTGCAGCGGTTCTACGCAGACCTGCGGTCGCAAGGCATTCCGGTGGCCAAGGACACTTTGCACGCCTACCTGGGCCATCTGGAGGACGCCTTTCTCATTCGCACGCTGTCCATCGCCGGGGGTTCGGAGCGCCGCCGCATGGTGAATCCCCGCAAGGTCTACCCTGTCGATCCGGGTCTGATTCCGGTTTTCGACCGTGCGGGACGCGCCAACGAAGGCCACGCCTTGGAGACGGCCGTCGCGTTGGAACTGGAACGCCGCGGGGCGCAGGCCGCCTACGTCCGCACCCGGGGCGGCTTCGAAGTGGATTTTCTCGCACGGTCACCGGACCATGGCGAGCAACTTATCCAGGTGTGCGCCGACCTTGACGCGCCTGGCACGCGCGACCGGGAAACGCGCAGCCTGCTGGCCGCCGCCCGCGAATATCCCCGGGCGACGCTGCACCTGGTTGCCCTGACCGGCGCCAGCGCGCCGCCGTTGCCCAACGAAATCCGCTTCTCCCCTGCCGCCGAGTGGCTTTTGCAAACGTGATCGCCGCCTGGGAAATGGTGTCAGGAACCGTCTCGATGCTACCGTCGAGCCTGACGTTTTTTCTCTCTCATCGAAACGGTTCCTGACGGCGTTTCTCTGACAGTTCTTTGCACGTTTGCCGGAGAATTGACCACCGGCAGTGGCGCTCTTATACTGGGGGCCTGCGTGCGATTCTCCTGCCGCGAAAATGGGTCTGTCCCTTGCGGACGTGAACGGTTTATGCTGTGAACGGTTTGGCTTGTTTGAAACCGTGCGGAGTCTAATATCCCTCGAACCCCGGAGTACTGCGATGAAAGCCTGTTTGACGCTTGCTGTGGTGTGTGGAGTGGCTCTTTTGGCGCCGGCTGCGGCCCATCCGGCCGACAACAGCCCGCCGCCCGGCTTTGTGGCCCTGTTCAACGGCAAAGATTTGACGGGCTGGAAGGCCCTGGTAGGCAGTCCGCCGAGCCGCGCGAAGATGAGCCCCGCGCAACTGGCCAAGGCCCAGGCGGCGGCCGACAAGCGGATGCGCGAACACTGGAAGGTCGATTGCGGCGTGCTGGTCTACGACGGCAAGAACGACAACCTGTGCACGGCCAAGGACTACGGCGACTTCGAGATGTACGTCGACTGGAAGATTGGCCCCAACGGCGACAGCGGCATCTATCTGCGCGGCTCGCCGCAAGTGCAGATCTGGGACAACAAGATCGGCTCCGGCGGGCTGTACAACAACCAGAAGAACCCCCACGACCCCCTGAAGTTCGCCGACAAGCCGATCGGCCAGTGGAATTCGATGCACATCAAGATGGTCGGCGAAAAGGTCTGGGTCTGGCTCAACGACGAGTTGGTCGTGGACAACGTGACGCTGGAGAATTACTGGGAGCGCGACAAGCCGATCTATCCCGTCGGCCAGATCGAGCTCCAGCACCACGGCAGCACGCTGTGGTTCAAGAACATCTACCTGCGCGAGATCCCGCGGCAGTAGATGCATGGTCCCCTCGCCCTTTGGGAGAGGGGCAGGGGGTGAGGGCAAGAGCCTTCTCGCGACCAAAGGCCCTCACCCTAGCCCTGGTCTGAATAAAACCCAATAATTTTGGCAAACTGGGCTTGTTAGGTTCTTTGAAATCTGTTGCGCTCCCTCGTGCATACGAACTGGAAACAAGTTCCAAAGCGAAGGAGCGCAACAGT
>JBEKTY010000104.1:0-28101 GCA_049515555.1 Thermoguttaceae bacterium | reverse complement strand
GACGTGCTACAATCGTTCCTGCGAGTCGCTGACATTGTCAAGCTCCTTGTGTAAAAGTTTGAAATTGCCACTACTTGGAGCTTAACGCAGCGACTCGCTCTCTACATAGCATCTACTCTCTGCCATGCCTCCGGCTTGCGGGCGAGAAAATCTGGCTTTCCTTAATCGTATCTGTCCAGTTTTTCTCCTCTGTCCCGTTTTCCTGGTCTAACTTACTGGTGTGTCCCCGGAGTTCGGCCACCGTCGAGTCGACGTGGGATACGCCGAGCATGACATCGAGGTCGAAACGGCCTTGTGGTTGACGCCGGTTCCTTCGGGATGTATTCTCCATTCTCGGCGTATCATCGGCGGGGAGTGGAGG
Organism: Thermoguttaceae bacterium; assembly: GCA_049515555.1. Lineage (GTDB taxonomy): Bacteria > Planctomycetota > Planctomycetia > Pirellulales > Thermoguttaceae > JBEKTY01. The sequence continues at coordinate 27,740 of JBEKTY010000104.1, read as the reverse complement.
CGAACCGTGGCGACAGAGAGACTACGAACGGGAGGCGGAGACCCTCAACAGTCAACTGCCTGGGAGCCACAGGATATTCTATCCGGTCGGGCTTCGCGCAAAGTACAGGTGCGAATACTGCGGGTTCGATGTGTTGGGCTGTGCTCAGGCTTATAGTGGCGGGGAGTGGGATCATGTTCTTCCAAGGTCGGCATATCCGCGCCTTCGCGACACGTTCGCCAATATAGCGCTGGCGTGCAGGTCGTGCCACTACCTAAAGGACCGCTTTGACCCAGGCGGAGAGGAAAAGGATTCGTGGGGGCGCAGAACTGACCTGACTGACGTTGAACGAGAATTGCTAATACAACGGGTAAGGGACTTTTTGAAGCCGAAGCGTGAAAAGTACGACGAGACGATACGGTCAGCACAGAAACTCCTGCGAACGCCCAGGACCGATTCGTCGGCAACGGAGTAGAGGAGACCGCCGCGCGCACAAACGCAATCGAGCAAATCACTTCGAAGTGCGCCGGCATTCGCTGCCCCTACCAACCGGCCCGGCTGATCGACAGCCTCGACACCCTCACGGCCGCCGAAACCGCCAAGGTCGAAAACGATTGGCGGATGGCCGCCGGTAGCGAGCTTTCCTCAACCGCACCTGGCCCGTTTTCCTCTCTGCGCCAGTCAACTTGCCAAGGACCGCGGGTTTCCCGAGCGTTGCCCGCAGGGCGACATCGCGGAAAGTCTTTTGTACAATAGTGCGCTGCCCGCTGCCGACCGCCAGGCCGTGGGGAAGTGCTTCACTATGGGAAACATCACGATGCGTTTCACCTATTGCTTGACCGGTTGGCTGCTGCTGTTGGCATCCGTTTCGCGGGGGCAGGATTGGCCGGAGTTTCGGGGGCCTTTGGGCAACGGTCATGCCGCGGCCGTCGAGGATGCCCCGTCGGCCGGGCTGCCGCTGCGCTGGAGCGAGACGCAGAATGTGACGTGGAAGACGCCCATCCCCGGTTGCGGCTGGTCTACGCCGGTCGTCATGGGCGGCCAGGTCTGGTTGACCACGGCCACCGAGGACGGGCACGATTTCTTCGCCGTCTGCGTGGATGCCCGGAGTGGCCGGGTACGGCTCGATCGGAAACTGTTTCATGCCGATAAGCCGGAGCCGCTGGGCAATGGCGTGAACTGCTACGCCTCGCCCTCGCCGGTCGTCGAGCCGGGGCGGGTCTATGTAAGTTTCGGCAGCTACGGGACGGCCTGTCTGGACACGGCCACCCGGAAAACGATCTGGACACGCACCGATCTCGCCTGCCGGCATTATCGCGGGCCGGGCTCGTCGCCGATCCTGTTCGAGGACCTGCTGATCCTGACCATGGACGGGGTCGACGTGCAGTATCTGGCGGCGCTGGACAAGCAGACCGGGCGCACGGTCTGGAAGACCGATCGCACCACGGCCTGGAATGACCTGGACGCCGCCGGCAAGCCGAAGACCGAAGGCGACGAGCGCAAGGCGTTCAGCACGCCGATTATCATCCGCGTCGAGGGGAAACCGCTACTAATCAGCTCCGGCTCCAAGGCACTTTATGGTTACGATCCCCGTACCGGACGGGAGCGTTGGAAGGTCTATCACGGCAGCCACACCGCTGCGTCGCGGCCAGTGTTCGCCGAGGGGCTGGTCATGTTCGTGACCGGCATGGGCAGGACCGAGCTGTGGGCGGTGAAACCGGACGGCCAGGGGGACGTGACCCGCTCGCACGTGGTTTGGAAGAACAGCGGCAAAGTGGTTTTCAAGCTGCCTTCACCAGTGGCGGTGGGACAGCTCGTGTTCATGGTCAACGACGGGGGGGTGGCCAGTTGCCTGGAGATTGCCACGGGCCGCGAGATTTGGCAGGAGCGGATCGGCGGCCACTTTACCGCATCGCCGATCTACGCGGATGGCCGGCTCTATTTCTGCTCTCAGGAGGGCGGCGTGACGGTGATCAAGCCGGGCCGCACCTGCGAGCTGCTGGCCACCAACACGCTGGAAAGCGGTTTTATGGCATCGCCCGCCGTTTCGGGAAAGGCCTTTTTCCTGCGCACCAGAACGCATCTCTACCGGATCGAGTCCCACGGGCCGATATCGAAATAGCCGGCGGTTTCGGCAGGGAAAGGATTGACGGATAGGCCTTGCCGACGGTAGGATTGCAGAAGAGGGAGTGCATGCGATGACCGCGCAAGTCCAAGAGATGCTGCACACGTTTGACCTGCTGCCCGACGGCGACAAGCGGGAGTTGGCCAGCGAAATTCTTCGTCGCACCTTGACGCTCGATTTCCCTCCGCTGTCCGACGAGCAACTTGTCGGCGCCGCGGAGGAACTGTTCCTGGAACTCGACCGAAGCGAGGCGGCCGATGCCTCCTAAGGCGTCGCGGGGCGAGGTGTGGCTGGTGGACCTTGGCATGGCGGCCAAGACGCGCCCCTGCCTGATCTTGAACGTTCCGGCTGGCGAGGCGGATCGGGCGCTGGCTACGCTTGTGCCGCACACGACCAGCACGCGCGGCTCTCGCTTTGAAGCAGCCATCAACGTTGGCTTCCTCCGCTCCGGAGCGTTCGATGCCCAGAACCTCGTCACCATCCCCACAGTCAAGCTGCTCCGCAAACTTGGTCGTCTGGCCCAAGACGAACTGACTGCCGTGGAAAACGCGGTTCGCTTGTGGCTGGGACTGTAACCGCGCAGGCGTCTTGTCCCCCGGGCTTCCCCCTTCTCGACATTGCCGTGGGGCGGTGTTACAATTGATTCGGTCGTATTACCGCCCTCCGCCAACTTGCCTGCCATGAACATCCGCCTGGCCTTGGTTGCAGTGGTTCCGATGCTCGCGCTGGGTTGGGTTGCGGGCCAGGCCCGGGGCCATTTCCAGGTCCTGATCCCCTCGGCCGACGTGGTCGGGCCCGGCGACGACAAGACGATCCGCATCGACCTGGAATTCACCCACCCGATGGAGCAGGGGCCGATAATGGAGATGGGCCGGCCGGAGCGATTCGGCGTAATGGTGGGCGGCGAGAAACGCGACCTGCGCAACGACCTCCAGCCGCGAAAACTGCAGGGCAAGACGGCCTACTCCTGCGCCGTGCGGGTGGGCCTGCCCGGCGATTACGTTTTCTTCCTCGAGCCGGCGCCGTACTGGGAGCCCGCCGAGGAGAAAATGATCGTGCATTACGCAAAGGTGGTGGTGGGCGTGATGGGGGCCGAGAGCGGCTGGGACGCGCTGGTGGGCTCGCCCGTCGAGATCGAGCCGCTGGTGCGGCCCTACGGCCTGTGGACCGGCAACAGCTTTCGGGGCATAGTGCGGCACAACGGCAAGCCCGTGCCGCGGGCGCGGGTCGAAGTGGAATATTACAATTCGGGCAAGCGATTGCGGCCGCCCAACGAGGCGTTCATTACGCAAGTGGTAAAGGCCGACGAGCAGGGCGTGTTCTGCTACACGATGCCGCGGGCCGGCTGGTGGGGCTTCGCCGCGTTGGTGAGCGGCGAGAAGATGAAGAACCGCGCCGGGAAACTGGTGGATTGCGAGCTCGGCGGGCTGATCTGGGTCAAGACCGTGGACGTGCCGGCGGAGAAGGAGAAGAAGTGGTGAGTGGCGAGTGGGGAGTGGGGAGTGGCGAGGGGTGAGTGGCGAGCGGAGAGCTGTAGAGCGGGTCGAGCGTTAGCGAGCCCCGCCAGAAGAAGTGGCGGGCGGTGAGTCCGCACCACTCCCCACTCCCCACTCCCCACTCACCACCCACCACTCTCCACTCGAAACTATTGGTGGGACTGCGCTGCGCTTGTCCCACCCTACGCACGGTGGTTCAATGCACATTTACGAAGGCATTCTGGCGGCTACGCCGGGCGGTCGGGAGGTGCTGCTGGCCGGGGCGGCGGCGGCGCTGGCCGGCACGGCCATCGGCTTGTGGAAGCTCGATTACGACCGCATCCCGCGGACGGCTGTGCTGAGTGCGGCCTTCTTCGTGGCCTCGGCGATTCAAGTCCCGCTGCCGCCGACCTCGGTGCACTTGCTGCTGGGCGGCCTGATGGGGCTGGTGTTGGGTTGGTCGACGTTCCCGGCCGTGCTGATCGCCTTGCTGTTGCAGGCGGTTCTTTTCTCTATCGGCGGGCTGACGTCGCTGGGGGTCAACACGGTCACCATGGCCTTGCCGGGGGTGATTTGCGGCGGGGTGTTCCGCGCCGCGGCCCTTAGCAGCCGGCGGCCGGTAGTCTTTGCCGCCGGAGCGGCGGCGGGGGTGACCGCCGTCTTGCTGGGCGGGGGGCTGGTCGCCGCCGCCCTGGCCTTGGCCGGGCAGCCGATGAGGACCCCGGCGGCGGCGCTGCTCGTGGCCCACCTGCCGATCGCCGTGGTCGAGGGCCTGGTGACCGGCAGCGTGGTGGTCCTGCTGCGGACGGTCCGGCCGGAGGTGCTGGGTGCGTCGCCGCTGGTGCGGGTCGCACTGTTCCTGGTGGTGCTTGTGGTATTGCCGCGCCCGGCCTTGGCCCACAAGCTCAACGTCTTCGCCCAGGCCGAGGGCCCGACCATCCACGGCAGGGCCTACTTCAGCGGCGGCAGCCCGGCCATAAAGATTCAGGTGACCGCCTTGGACGCGGCGGGCCATGAGCTGGGTCGGGCCACGACCGACCAGAAGGGCAACTTCTCGCTGGAAGCACACCGCCGCTGTGATTACCGCCTGGTGGCCGAGACGGGCGACGGCCACGGGGCCGAGTACACGGTTTCGGCCGCGGAGCTTCCGGCGGTCTTGCCCAGGGGCGATCCAGCCTTGGCGGTGAGCGTTGGCCAGCCGCCAGGGCCGCCCGGCGCAAGCTCGCCTTTCCGGCCGATGACGGAGGGGCAGGCGGCGATGGCGGCGGGCGGCGACGGCCGGGTCGCTGCCGAGCTGCAGGCCCTCGAGCGCCAGGTGGGCCGCCTGCGGGAGCAACTCGACGAGAACGAGAATCGCTTGCGGTTCCGCGATCTCGTGGGCGGAATCGGCTACATCCTGGGTCTGGCGGGCATCGCCTGTTACTGCTGGACCCTTACACAACGCCGCGCCGGCCGGCCATGATCCCCCACGCGGTCCACGCCGACGGTTCATGGCTTGCGAGGGTCGATCCCCGGGTGCGGATCCTGGCGGCGGCGGTCCTATCGGTCGTGGCCGCCGCGGCGCAGCGGATGCCGACGATGGGCGTGGCACTGGCGGCCGCCGTGCTGGCGGTGGGCTGGGCCGGCCTGCCGGCCGGGGCGGTGCTCCGCCGGCTGCTGCCGATGGAGATCATACTATTACTGCTGGTGCTGGTCTTGCCGTGGACCGCCCGCGGCGAGCCGCTGGTTTCGGCGGGCTGGCCCGCCCCTTCCCGCGAAGGACTGCTCTTGGCCGCGGTCATTATCGTCAAGGCCCACGCGATCGTGCTGGGGGTGCTGGCCCTGGTGGGCACGATGGACGGCACGGTGCTGGGCCATGCCCTGGCCCATTTCCACGTGCCGCGCAAGCTGGTGCATCTGCTGCTGTTCACGGTTCGTTACCTGGACGTGCTGGAGCGGGAGTACCGGCGGCTGCGGGCGGCCATGAAGGTCCGCTCGTTTCGGCCGCGGATGGATGGGCACACCTATCGGGCCTACGGCTACCTGGTGGGGATGCTGCTGGTTCGCAGTTTCGACCGGTCTGAGCGGGTGTTGGCGGCCATGAAATGCCGCGGATTTCGGGGCCGGTTCTACTTGCTGGACCATTTTGTCTTTTGCGGGCGCCGCGACCTGCCGTTCTGCGCGGCTGCGGCGGCACTGCTGGCAATACTATTTTGGCTGGAATGGGCATGAACGAGCCGCTGGTGCGTTTCGACGAGGTCGAGTTCGCCTACGGCCCGGATCGGCCGGTGCTGGCCGGGTGCAGCTTCTGTCTGCGGCCGGGGGAGCGGCGGGCCCTGGTGGGCCCCAACGGCAGCGGGAAGACCACCCTCTTGCACCTCGTCGTGGGACTGTTGCGTCCGTCGGGCGGGCGGATCGAGGCCTTCGGCCTGCCGCGGGCCGCCGAGGCCGACTTCCACGAGGTCCGCCGCCGCACGGGGCTGCTGTTCCAGGACGTCGACGACCAACTGTTCTGCCCCACGGTGGCCGAGGACGTGGCCTTCGGACCGCTGTGCCTGGGAAAACCCCGCCCTGAAATCCGCAAAATCGTGTCCGAAACGCTCCAGTCGCTGGGCCTGGCGGGGTACGAACACCGCGTCACCTATCGCCTGTCGGCCGGAGAGAAACGACTGGTGGCCCTGGCCACCGTGCTGGCCATGCAGCCGGAGCTGCTCCTGCTGGACGAGCCGACCAGCGGCCTGGACGAAGCGGCCATCGAGCGGCTGGTGGGCGTGCTGGCCGGGCTGCCGCAGGTTATGCTCGTGGTCTCGCACCATCGCCCGTTCTGGCAGGCCGTCACCTCGGGCCAGCTGGAGCTTCGGGCCGGCCGGATCGCTGCCGACCAGGCAGGCTGAGCCCGGATTATCCACGAATCGTTCGTAGTGACCGCATTCATGCGGTCCTTGATCTGCTCGCACTCCCCAGACCCGATAAATCGGGTCACTACGAGCTTCGGTGAATTATCCCGGTGAGCGGCCGCGGTTCACCCCAACTTGCTTTTCTTGGTTTTCGCCCCCTTGTATTGCAAATTGGCGGCCGTACTATGATGGGACTGCGGGCGGCCCGATTCTTCTGCGGATTTGTTGCCAGATGCCGGCATTGGGCAACCGTCCGGTACAAATTGAGGAGAGAAAGTCATGCGACGCCGTCAGTTCTTGTCTGGTTCTCTGGCTGCCGGGGCGGGATTGGCACTGGGCAGTCCTCCCGGGAGCGGCCAAGCAGTGGAAAAACTTCTACGCCCAGTCCGACGACGCAAAGGAGATGTTCCCATGAGTTTTCAGCAGCCACCCCTTCCCTATGGTCTGGACGCGCTGCGGCCGTTCCTCGGCGAGGAGCAGATGTCTTACCATTACGGGAAGCATCATGCAGCGTACTTCAAGAAGCTCAATGCCCTGGTCGAGGGCAAGCCGGAGGCCCAGTTGCCGCTGCGGACGGTGGTCATGCAGTCGGCCGCCGGGGCGGTGTTCAACAACGCCGCCCAGGCATGGAACCATAGCTTCTTCTGGAACTGCATGTCGCCTTCCGGGGGCGGGGAGCCCAAGGGCGAGTTGCTGGCGGCCATCCAGCGGGATTTCGGCGGACTGGCCCAGTTCACCCAGCAATTCGCCGAAAAGGCGGCCAACTTGTTCGGCTCCGGCTGGACCTGGCTGGCCGCCGACAAGCAGGGCAAACTCGAGATCATGCCGCTGGGCAACGCCGACACGCCGCTGAAGCACGATCGCGAGCCGATCTTGACCCTCGACGTGTGGGAACACGCCTACTACGTCGACTATCGCAACGAGCGGCCGAAGTTCATCGCCGGCTTCTGGTCCAAGGTGAACTGGGACTTCGCTGCAAAATGCCTGGCCGAGCCGGGCAAGTAGGCAGCGCAAAAAAAGAGCCGGACCTGAATCCAGGTCCGGCGAATTTTTTTATTGGACGCAAGCGGCGGGACTAACAGGGCAAATCCCGCGCACTCAGGGGCCTTAGCCCGGTGCCCGCGGCCGGCGAGCCGACCGAAGGGCCGGGGCCCCTAGTCCGGTTATCCTTACTTGGCGGCCGCGGGGGCCGGGGGCGGCGGAACGGCAGCCTTGGGGGCCGGCGGCGGAAGAGCCGGGGCCACCGAGGGCGAAACTACTGCCTTGGGGGCCGCAGCGGCCGGGGCGCAGCAGGCGACCGGGGCGCAGGCGCCACAAGCCGCTGGAGCGCAGCTCTTGCAGCAGCGGCGAGCCTGGAGCCGCTCGCACAGAGTCGGCCGGCAGCTCTTGCAGCACGTGTCGCAACCGCAAGCCGGAGCGCAGCAAGCCGCAGCCGGAGCGCAGGGCGCCGGGGCGCAAGCCACCGGAGCGCACGGGGCCGGGCAGGCCTTCGCCGCGCAGCAAGCCGCCGGGGCGCAGGTCTTCGGGGCGCAGGTGCTGCAGCAGCACTTACGAGCCTGGAGCCGCGCGAGCAGCCCAGGACGGCAGCTCTTGGGCGGGCAGCAGGTGTCGCAAGCCGGAGCGCAGCAAGGCGCCGGAGCGCAAGCCGCCGGGGCGCAGGGCGCCGGGGCGCAAGCTGCCGGGGCGCAGGGCGCCGGGCAGCAGGTCTTCGGTTGGCAGCACTTCCGCGCTTGCAACCGCGCCAGCAAGCCCGGATGGCAGCTCGCCGGAGCACAACATTCGGCGGCCGGAGCCGCACAGCAAGCCGGGGCGCAGCAATCGCCCGCCACCGCCAGCTTGTCACCGCCCAACAGGACGATGCCGAGCACCGCGATCAACAACGCAGTGCAGAGAACAAACGTGCGATTCATTCTAGAAACCTCCTACAAACAGGTACCGTAGCGTTAAAACACTCGCACTGGTGCCGTCACGGGTTTCCTGCTCCCCGACCCTGACGGCCTCCGGCCGGGGAGGTGCGAAAAACGATCACTGTGCACCACAACGTCGCCCCCGCGATTCGCTCCCCTGTTACAACTGCGTCTGCGGGGTATCGTCGTATCAACGGCACAGCCTAGAACGACTAAGCTAGCATAGTTCAACCGCTTGTCAACCCGTCTGGCCGTAAAAATAACCGTATTGGGACAAATCGGTGTTCTGGGGGCAATCTGACGTTGTTAGGGAAGTTTACAACACGTTCCATGCAGCACAACCCCTGGGGACAAAAAAAGGGAGAATCCCAACCCATGACTCTCCCTCAGCTTGCTATCTAACTTGTTGAAAATTAACGCTTTACAACATCTCCAACGTCCCGTCTTGGACTTCGGAAAAACTTCTCCCAATCACCAGATACCCACTTGGGTGAACATTAAAACATAAGTTCTTGATAAAAATAGGCTGTCAACGCCGGAAGGCATCTTGCGGAGGTTTTTCTGCCTGGGCGGCTTGCTTACCGTCAGCGGTTGGTGTTTCCGATTTCGCCCGGCGGGCAACCTCTTCCCGCAGCCACTGCTGCTTCTTAGCCATGTCTTCCGGGTCCTCGAAATTCAGGAGCAACGGGGGTTCGCCTTCGAAGATGACGGCGGCCACGCCGGCGACGCGCCACCCGACCGGCTCGCGACGCAGGACCCACAGGGCCCGATCCGTTCGTGGCTTGCCGCTCTCGTCCAGGTCGCTCCAGGTGCAGGCTACGCGGGCACCGTCCTGGCCGACGTACTCCACCGCGCCGACTTCATACCGGGCGCTGTCGCTGGCGGGCGGGGTGGGGTTGCGGTTGGCTTCAATGGCTTTTTGGCGGGCGGTACTGGTCAGCAAGCCCATCGCCGCATCGTCGTTGCCGGTGCGGATGGCATCGAGAAAGGCGGCGACCACGGGTGCCGGCTCTGTGGGGGTCGCCGCGGCGGCGGGCTGGTCACTGGCAGCGGACCCGGCCGGGCCGGTTTGCCCTGATTTCCCGCATCCGGCGATAATCAAAACAGCGACCAACAACCCCGTCCACCATGATCTCTGCCACATGATCTGCTCTCCTGACGCCAGTTGGACTCCGCCACGGACCGATGCGAGCGGCGGAGTGTCGCAAGAACGGGCGATTGCGTCAAGATCAGTGGCCAGGTTCGGTGAGGCGCGGGGGGGCAATGGAAGGGGTGCGGAGGATAGCCCGCCAATCGCCAAGCGGATCAGCCGGCCCCAAGGCCGCGGTCCGCGGCCTCCCGGTCTCGCTCGTAGACCGCCAGGACGGCCTCGAACTCGCCGCTGGAGATCTGCCAGACGGGGTTCTGGTCGCTATGGGCGTTGCAATGGGTGGTGAGGAGCCGGTACATGAACTTGAACAGGTTCCGCGGCACCCGCAAGGCGCCCAAGGCTTCTTTGAGCCGCTCTCGGTCGACCGGCGGGTCGAACAGATCGGCGAGCGTCGGTGCGGCGGCGGCCGCCTCGGCACAGGCCGCAAGCCGGGCATTGGCCAGGTCGTAGAGCGACTGGCCGGTCCACGCCAACGAGCGGACCAGGTTCTGCTTGTCCAGTCGGGCCCGCTGGTGGAACTCCCGCTCCTGCCGATCCACCAGCCGCTCCAACTCGCTGGGCAGCAGGAGCTTGAGGCCCAGGCCCGGATGTTTGAGGAATTTGTTGTCCAGCAAGGGCCAGACCAGGGCCTGCATCAACTCGGTCGAGCCATTGATCAGGTACGGTTCATCGACCCGATCGACCAGGGCAATGATCCCCCCGAAGCGGAGCGAGCGGAGCACCGCTTGGAGTTTCGAGAGCAATTCGTAGCGGTCATCGGTCCGCGGCGAGCGGGGCAGGGGCTGGCCGGCGAGCTGGCCCGACAAGAAGTTGATCAGCCTTCGCCGGAGCAAATGGAAACTTGGATTGAGGACGCGGAGATTACGAGTGATCCGCCAAGCTTGCCAGGCTGATTTCATCATCCGCCACGCCCGGGGCAACCACGCGGCCGCGATGAGCAGATAGGGCCAGGGGCCCAGCAGATACCGGGGGCCGAACCAGCCGAACAGCGCCAGCACGGCCACGGTGCCGGCCAGGCCCAAGGCCAGGTCGCATTTCGTGGGCCAGGTCGAAAATCGGAGTCGTTTGCGGAGGCGATGCCAGCGCTCGGCCGGATTGGCCGTCGACTGGTCATAGAGCGCGGCCAGCAGCATCACGTCGCGGACCTGCGGGGCATCCAGCGCGTCGATCGGCAGCGGCTCGTCCCGGGCGGCTGGATGCCGGGCCTGCCGGGCCTCGACAATGCGGTCGACCAGTTGGGTCGTGGCCAGCGACAGCACGGCGTCGATATGGTCCCACAGCCGCCATTGCCCCAAGACCCGCTCGATCCGCCGCCGCCAGCTCGAAAACCGATCCCGGAACCGATCCAGGAACGGATTGAAGTCGTCGTAGGGGACAACGAAGACCTGCTGCTGCGGGTGGTCGGCGTTGTAATCGGCCAGCCGCTGGGCGATTTGCAAGCGGAGGGCCGTCTTGCCAGACCCCTTCTCGCCAAACACGACCGACGTGGCCGGCTCGCTCGGGTCGCCGTAGATCTTGTCCCACGCCGGGTGAAACACGGAGCGAATGCACGCCCCCTTGAAAACCAGGTCCGTCTGGGCGTCCTCGTCGGCGAAGGGGTTCGACGCCAGGCCGTGATGCTCAAGAAACTGTTGAATCTTCATGTGCGATGGCCCCAACCCGGCAGGGAGCATAAATCCCAGGTTATCTGAAGAGCACGATCAGGAACACGGCCACCAGGATGATCACGCCCAGGCTGAGCAGGACCAGGAGCATCGATTGCAAGTTGTCTGACTTGCTCCCGGTCTTGGGGTGATGGGTGTGCGAGGCGGCGGAGGGCACAGTCGGGACGATGGAGGCGGTTTCGAGGAAGTCCATCACCTCGCTGGCCCGGAGTTGCGGGAAGACCGCGGCCGCCTCCTGCCAGTCGCGCCATCCTTCCCGCCAGACCAGGCACTCGGCACTGACGCGGCCTTCGGCCAACCAGTTCCGCATGACCTCGCCGGAGGCCGGTCCGAACTGGCCGCCCGTCGGCGGCCGGACGTACCAGATCATTTCCGGGGCGTCGGCGATTGCGTCGCCGGAGGGGGGCGGCGCCGGACCCAAAGGCGCTGCTACGGGGCCGGCCGGCGGGCTGCCGATCGAAGCGGGGGTGGTTGTCGCGCCGGGCGGCGGCCCACTGCCGGCTGGTGCGGGCGGACTGGCGGCCGCAATCTCTGGCTGGGGCAGCGGCGGCGCTGCGCCAGTCTTCCCGGTCGCCGCAGCGTCCGGAGCCCCCGCCGCCGGCGCCCCGACGGCCGCCGCGGCCGCAGCCGAGCGATCGGGCGCCGCCGGAGCCGTCACCGGCGGCTCGCCGGGCAGGATCGTGGGCGACGAATCCGACGCCTGATCCGACTCATCGTCTTCCACGGCCTCTCTGTGCGTCCCGGCGGCAGCAGCCGCGCTGCGCTGCCGCAGTTCCTTCGAGCTGGGGCGGGTGCTCTGCGTGGGGATCTGGATCTTGGCCCCGCAAAACGGGCAAATCCCCCGCCTGCCGGCTTGGAACTCCTTGACGTTCAGCTTGTGGCCGTTCGGACAATAGAAACGGATGCCCATCGATCTGGCCTTGGCCGCACTCGATACGTTGCCGTAGGGAGCCATCGTAGGGTGGGTCGAGCGCAAGCGAGCCCCACCAGAACCCGCGAATAACCTAAGTGGTGGGGCTGCGCTCGACCCACCCTACAGCTCAGTATATTTCTGCGGAGAACCCAGACCCATTATAATCCTACGGCCACGGCAGGGAAGTTGTCGTCGTGGGCCGCCTGTTCCGCATCGTCGCGGACCACCAGGGGGTAGTTGAGCACGCGGGGTCCGTCGATCTCGTCGCCGCGGAGCCAGAGCCTCTTGCCCAGCAGTTCCCGGCCCCGGGGCAGCCGATAGAGCTTCTGGTCGCGGCCCGGCGGCAGGGCCACGACCTCGGCCGTCTGGCGACGCCGGTCGGGAATGAGCAACTCGAAACGAAAGCTCACCGGCCGGCCGCCGCTGTTGACGAGCGTCTGCTCGACCACCAATTCACCCTCCGGGTTCAGTCGGGTGGCCGTCTCGACCCGCAGGTCGCCCATACCAACCTCGACGTGTCGGTAGACGGCGAAGCGGTACACGCGCTCGGCGTGGATCTCGAAGTCGATACGGATCGGGTTGCGGCCCGTGGCGGCCTGGCCGGGCAGGGTGATCTCGAGCGGCTGTTGCCACGCCTGGCCGGGGGCCAGTTGGAAGTCGATTGCTCGCGGCTCGATCCGCCAGTTGGCCGGCGCGGCCAGCGTGGCGTGGCCGGCGACGGCCCGCGGAAAACAGTTCTTCAGTGCCAGGCAGTTGGCTTGCGGCTGGCCGGCGATAGTCGGGATGCGGTCGCGGGCGAAGGCGGCCGCGAGTTGCCACCCGGCGACCGGCCCGCTCAGGCCGGTCAGGAACCGCGGCAGACGATCGACGTGGAAGGCCGCGTCGGCCCCACAGGCTTCGCTGCCGCCCCACAGATCAACCTGCCGGATCGCGTCGCCCAGATACACTTTCTCTTCGGTCGGCCGATCGTTCCAGACGACCGCCACCCATCCGTCGGGCCGGGCAAAGAAGTGGCTCTGGCTGCCGCCGGGCATTTCCAGGCTGCCGGCATATTGGGCGCCGCCCAGGTGCAGGGCCGTGGTTCGCCACGGCAGGAACAGCTCGCCCGGGGTCCCATCGGCATGGACCAATCCGCATTGCAGGTCGAACGGATCGGGGCACCAGACGGCCTCGGCGCCGTGAACCTTGGCGGCCACCATCCGCTTGACGAGGTTTTCGGCGCGGGCCGGGGCCGTGTGGCCATCGGCCGGCAGGGCACGGATGGCAACCCAGCACGGCACGCGGCTGGCCGCCAGGGCGTCCAATCGCCGGCCCAGGTCGTCGGCCGTCATAGACGAATCGGCCGCCAGGGCCAGGAACTTCCAGGGGGCTTGGGCGGGGGCGGGACTGGTGCGCGGGGCCGGCGCCGGCTTCCCGCCGCCGGCCGCGGCCGCCGGGCGGGCCGCGCTCGCCGTGGCGGCGGGCCGCGGTGCCGGGGCGTCCCAGGTCCAACTGATGCCCACGTGCAGGTCCTGGCCGATCCAGTCCAGCGCCGCCTTGGCCGCGGCCACCCGGGCCGACAGATCGGCGTAGCCGGTCCAGCCCGCATCGCGATCGGCCCCAAACTGCCACCAGCGGATCTGGTTCCCCAGCCGCGCCAAGACCGGCTCCAGCGGCGGATACCAGGCCTTGGGATCTCGAGCGAGAATCTCGGAAGCCGCCGTAGCCCTCACCCCCTGCCCGGCGTTAGAACAGGAGAGCGGCTGAGCAGGAGAACAGGTGAGAAGCATAGTCCCCTGCTCACCTGCTCGCCTGCTCGCATCTTCAGGAGCCGGCGGCGGGCAGACCACTGCCGCCATGGCCACTGACTCGGCACTGAGCCGATCCTGAAAGGCGATGAGCGACTCCATGGGGGGCAGTTTTCCGCCGTGGGCACACCAGAAGGGAAACTTGACCCAACCGATGCCGGCTTGACCCGCCAATTCGGCCAGCGACGTCAGGCCCAGCGGATGTTCGCCGCCGGGCAGGTTCCAGCCGAACTGACTGTTGGGCGCCGGGCGCTGCGGCTGGATGATTGCCAGGGTCAGGTCGGCCTGCGCCGCCGGTGTGGTCCGCGGCCCGGCCCGGCCGGCCAGAACCGTGGCCGCCAGCCGATAGAACCCCGGCTTCAGCACGGCCGGCCGCCAGGTGGCAACCGCCAGCCGATCCTCGGGAGCCGTCTTAGTCTTGGCCGGCCCCTCGGACGCCGTTTTAGTCGCCCGAGACGCCTCGGGAGCCGTTTTGGACCCAGCCGGCCCCTCGGAAGCTGCTTTAGGATCGACCGAGGAACCACTTGGGGACTGTCCCGATTTTCGTCCGCCTGTCCCCCCGGACAGGCCGAGAATGGGACTGTCCCCTTCTGACGTCTGGCCGCCGGCGTCGCGGAACCTGAGCGGTTGGCCCGATTCCGCCGCCTTCTGCCCGGTCGCGTCTTGCAGCTCAAAGAAAAGCTCGGCCCTTGGGGCATCCAATCCGGATACCGAGCATGTGATTTCCAGGTCCTGCCCCTCGGTGAACAGGTTGAAGGCGGACAGGTCCGGCCGGACCGACGACTCTCGGGGACTGTCCCGATTTCCGTCCGGCTGTCCCTCCGGACAGCCCGAAAATGGGACTGTCCCCTTCTTCCGTGCGACCGAAAGCGTGATCCGCGGCAATCGCCCCAGCCACAGGTCGCCGAACGAGACCGACCCGCGAAGGTCCTCGGCCTCGGCGCCGGGCTCGACGTGGACGCCGATCACGACCTGCCGGGCCGCGGGGTCGGGTGTAAGCGGACCCAGGCGGAGTTTCTGCCACGCCCGGTCCGAGCCGACCGACTCCGAAGCGTGGACACAAATCTTCCGCCGCTCGCCGTCCAGGAATGTCAGCGACAGAAATGCGTGATCGTGCTTCAGGTCCTCGGTCCGCGCGTAGCCTTCCAGCACGTAAGTCGAGAGCGAGCTGGCAGGGATCGGCGGGCTGAATGCGGCCGCCCCCCCGCCGTCCAGCTCGACCCGCAGCGACCGGCCCCCGGCGGGCGGCGATTGCTCGTCGATCTTCACGCGGAGGTAGCGGGGGAAGCCCGGGGCATGCCGCCGCGTCCAGCCGTCCGGCCAGCCATCGTAGTCCCGGTCGGTGGATTGCTCGAATCCGCAGCGGAAGACCTCGGTCGCCCCCGGATATCGAGCCCCGCCAGGCGGAACCGCGCCAACCGTCAAAACCAGTAGCGGCAGGAACCAAGGCATGGCAACACCGATCAACTTGGGACAGCCGTCGAGGCGGAAGGCCCCTTTGGGAAAATCTAGCATGCGGCCGACCACCGGGCCCCTCGATTGGAGGAATTGCCGGGGAATTATCTGGCAAATCTGTGGAATCTGCGGATAACTGAGCCACGGATGAACACGGCTCCGCCCCGCCCTCGCCCCCTTTGCCGCCCCCGTGCCGGTCGCTGAACTATTTGGGCGGGCCGCTCGTATGGGCGCACCAGGGCCGGTCTGTTAAGCTTTATGGATGGCCCCTTGGAGGTGGAGCGGCGTTATGCGCCTGTCGAGAGGTTGCGTATCTTGCCTGATTGCCGCGATTTACTCGCTGGCGATCACCTGTGGCACGCTGTTCCATAATCATGGCTGGGCGCCGCCGTCGGCCCACGACAACTGCTGCCATCACTGGGCGCATGGCGCCGACCGGGAGCCGCGGAGCGGCGATCACCTGTGCCGGCACGACCCGCCTTCGGCGGAGAAGCAGCAGCCGGCCGATGGCGGCTCCGATCCGTGCCGGCACGCCCCCTCGCATTGCCCGGTGTGCCAGTTTCTTGGCCAGGTGTCGCTAGCGCCGAACGTGGTCGATGCCGAGGCCGCGGCCAGGGTCTTCGCCGAGGTCGCACCCACGGCGCCCGTCTGCCCGGCGACGGGCTTCAGGGCCTTGTGGCGCAGCCGGGCGCCGCCGGCGATCGCGTAAGCTCTCCTTTCCCATGTTTACGTAGGCTGCGTGACGCTGCGCGCTGCTGCTGCCGGCGGTACCGCGGCGCACGCCTATTCCAGGAGAGGGCTCATGCGGGCGCTAAGAACCGCGTTTACTTTGGTCGAGCTGTTGGTAGTAATCGTGATTATCGGCATCCTGGTCGCGATGATGCTGCCGGCCGTGCAGGCTACCCGGGAGGCCGCCCGGCGAACGCAATGCGAGAATAACCTAAAGCAGATCGGGTTGGCCCTGCACGGTTTCCACGAATCGTTCGGGAGCTTTCCGGCCGGTTACGTGTCGACGGTTGGAGCGGGGGGCCCTGCCGACGACAAAGGCCCGGGGTGGGGTTGGGCCGCGATGATCTTTCCCTACATCGAGGAGCAGAATACCTACCGCCAGATCCATTTGGACAAGGACATTACCGATCCGGCGAACGCGGCGGTTCGGGCGACCAGGGTTTCGGCGTTCCTTTGCCCGTCCGACCCTGGCAAGGGCACCTTCACGGTCCAGGCCCTGAACAGCTCGAGTCCGCTCACGGATGCCAGCGGCAATCCGGTGCAAGTGGGCCATAGCAATTACGTGGGCGTGTTCGGCAATCCCGAGATCACCCCCGACCCGGGTTTTCTCTCGACCGACCCCGCCCGCGACATAACCCACCGGGGCATGTTCTGCCGCAATACGACCGTTCGCGTGCAAGACGTGACCGACGGCACGAGCCGGACGCTGTTTGTGGGCGAACGCAGCAGCAACCTGGCCTACGCCACGTGGACCGGGGCGGTCACCGGCGGAGAGGTGCCCCCTGATCCGATCAATCCCTACGGCTACGGGCCGGAAGGGGCGCCGGTGCTGGTCCTTGGGCATACGGGCGACGCCTCGGACGTGCCCCCGCACACGCCCAACAGCATCGTCAACCACGTTGACGACTATCGCAGCATGCACCCCCTGGGCGTCAATTTCCTGTTTGTGGACGGCTCGGTGCGAATGGTCAACGAAGACATCGACCCATCGACCTGGTGGGCCTTGGGCACGCGGGCCGGCGGCGAAATGGTGGACTACTAACGCAACTGCGCCGGGCCGGCAAACAGAATGTGATGTAATGACCAAATCCCAATGACCAATGACTAAATCCCGGATGGTTGGAGGTCTCGAAGTCATGCGATGGCAATCCCCGCGAAGAACCCTGTGCCGCGTTGGCTGGCTGCTCGTCTGGCTGGCCGTTGCCGGCGGCTGTCAACACACCGCGACGGTTACGGGAAAAGTGCGGTATCGCGACCGTCCGGTCGTCTACGGCTCGGTGATCTTCCGCAACTCCGACAACACGGCCCGCTCGGGCGTCATCGAGCCAGACGGCTCCTATCGTGTGGAGAACGTGCCTGCCGGGTGCGTGCAAATCGTGGTGATCAGCCGCGATCCGGCCAAGGGCCACCGGGGCCTTGGGGGCCCGAAACCTGCCCGGCCGGGACCCCAGGCGGCGCCCGGCCAGGACACGGCAACCGGGCAATGGTTTCCTTTGCCGCCCAAGTACGAGAAACCGGAGACCTCCGGACTCGTTCACACAATTGGTACCGGCCAGGTCAGCCACGACATCGATTTACAGTAGGCCCACGCCCAAACGGCGCCGCCTTGGGCAGGCCGAATCGCTGGTGCCATGGCCGCGCTTGCCGCGGGCATGAAGCGAGTAGGTCTGCGGGGAGTTCAGTGGGCGACAGCTTGGAATACGCGCCCGGCGCTGCGGAGAAATTCGATATCTCCCGCCTCGGCACGGCGCGCTACCTCATCCAGCCAGCGCACCGTCGCAGGTTCCAGACACGCCTCCGAGGGGCAGTCGGCCGGGTAGACCATCTCGACCGCCACCTCCACCGCGTACTGACCCCGTTGGACCCAGCGTTTGCGTTTCTCGTGCCGCTCCTTCATGAAGTGCAATTGTACGCCCGTCTGCGACCCACGCAATCCGGCCGAATGCCTCGGCCGCTGAGAACCAATCGTGTACCAAGTCGGTCGGGTGGTGCAGGCCGTGGGCATTTGGTAAATTGAGCGGTACTATAGACTACTTGGGGGTGGAAGTTGCGGCGAATGCTGCGGCATCCGTTGACGAGTCGTTGACCGATGGATATCACACCGAAGCCAAACATCTCGCCACCGAGCCGCGATACATGCGGTTCGCCGCGGTTGTCCGGAGACCCTAACGCGGCGGCTCGCCGCCGCTCTCCTTGGGGACTGATTTGCGCAATCCCGCTGTTCGTCTATGGGGTTATCCCAGTGGTCGGCGGAACATGGGGGCTGATCTTCGTTCCGGCGATTCTCTTTGGGGGAGTCTCGATCGGGCGGCATACAACCTTGCTGAAACTCGTCGGCTGGGTACTGTTCCATCTTACGGTAACCGCACATGGATGTGCAATTATCATCGCAGCCATAGATTTCTACAGGATGCGGTGGCGGCGCGGAGCTTACACAATTGCAATTGGCGTGATCGTACCGGGAATCTTATTCGCTGCATGCTACCTCGTATCTATCGCATTCGGAGTGGCAAAGTAGTGGGCATTCCCACGCTGATCCCTCCGGGCGGGGTGGTGTCGGACGGGCGACCCGTTGGGCGAGCACCGTTGACGAGGCCTTGCCGCGGTGCGAAGATAAGAACTGGCCTGGAGGGCCCGCCATGTCCAAGACACGTGTCCACCGGATCCTTGACGAGATCGGCACGCTGGCCTTTGCCGGCGTCTTCGATACGCTATCGGCGAAGCTGGCCCGGCAGGTCGGCTTTCCGATGGCTTTTGTGTCGGGCTACTCCGTTGCTGCCACCGCCATCGGCGAGCCTGATATGGGCTTCTTGACGCAGACCGAGATTACCGATCGGGCCAGACGGATCTGCATGAGCGTCGATATGCCGATCATCGTCGATGCCGACACGGGCTACGGCAACCCGCTTAACGTCTACCGCACGGTGCGGGAGCTGATCGCCGCGGGGGCCGCCGGCTGTTTTCTCGAAGATCAGCTTTGGCCGAAGAAGTGCGGGCACATGCGGGGCAAGCGGGTAATCGATCGCGACGAGTACGTCGAGAAGATCCGTGCTGCCGTGGATGCTCGCGGCGACCGTGATTTCTTCATCGTTGCCCGAACCGACGCCTTGGCTGTGGCCGGCATGGACGATGCCGTGGCCCGCATCGTGGCGGCCCGCCAGGCCGGCGCGGATGCCAGCTTTATCGAGGCGCCGGGGTCCGTCGAGCAACTTGCCGAAATCGGCCGCCGCGTGCCGAAGCCGATGGTGGCCAACATGATCGAAGGCGGCCGGACGCCCGTCCTGCCCCGTGACCAGCTCGCCGCGATGGGCTTCCAGTTGATCCTCTATCCGCTGGCAGGGTTGTTTGCCGCGGCAAAGGCGATCCGAACGGTCTACGCGCAGGTCTACCGCGACGGTACGACGACGGACGCCCAATCGCAGATGACCTTCGCGGAATTCAACGAATTGATCGGCGTGTCGGAGAAGTATGCCCTGGCCGAGCGGTACGGTGTGTCCTGAGCCTGCCGCCGTTTCGACGGCCGCATCGTCAGACCGTTCACCGGCCAAGCCTTACCTTTTCAACTGCGGGCCAGTTGGCGGAGCGGTGGTGCCACCGGTGCTGTGCGTGCCGCTATTGTCGATGTGAATCTCAATCTTGACGTTGGAGAGCACCGAGAAAGTGTTGCCGCTCAGGATCGGAGTCGTGTTCTCAGACAGCACTTTCACTTTTGGGCTGTTGCCGGAAAGCAGCGTCGGGGTATTGCCGGAGAGCAACGCCGGGCTGTTGCCGGAAAGAAGCGTCGGGGTATTGCCGGAAAGAAGTGTCGGGGTGTTGCCGGAGAGTAGTGCCGGGCTGTTGCCGGAGAGCAGGGCCGTCTTGTTCTGTGAAAGCAACTCGGCCTCGTTGCCCGAGAATAAGTCGGCGGCTATGCTGAGGGCCCGTCCGAGATGTGTGCCGAGGTCTTTTAGCTTTTCCGCGGTCGGGCACGTTTTGGGCGCCGATGGATTGGTAGCGGCGGGCGAGGGATGGTCGGCCGCAAACAGCCGATTGCCGGCCGAGACGGTTGCGGCCAGTGAGAAAAGAACCGCCACAACATAGGCTTTGGTCGTGCGTCGCATTGGAGACTCCTAGCTGTTCGAGGCGTACGGAGGGAGGTAAGACACTCGCGTACCGACCTTGATTATAGTTCCAACCGCGGCCGGTTCAAGCGACGTGCGAAGATGGGAAGGAGCGGAGACCCTTGGTGGGCCGACGCTTGTAGTTGCCAATCATCGCCCCGCCGGCACAGGGCCGGCGGCGGCGTTTGCAGCTTGGGATATCAGGGCCCGCACACGCATAAGTTGGCCAAATCGCCCGGCACGTGATCCTGTAGGGAACGCCCTCCGTGGTGTTCCGGGCATTCGGAAAAGTGGCTCGCTGTGTTCGCTGCGGAACGCCACGGAGGGCGTTCCCTACGGACGAAAATCGGTCAAGACCGGTAACTCAGGGCCTCTCCTTGCGTCGCGGCAGGAGGTTCTTTAGGCCCAGGCACAGGATGATGCCCAGTGCGGCGCGGGCCTCGCGGAGGTTGATCTTCGAGGTCCCGTGGCGGCGATCGACGAAGACGAAGGGCGTTTCGGTCATCCGGGCGCCGAGCCGTTTGAGTCGCCAGAGGATCTCCTCCTGAAAGGAATAGCCGCGGCTGCGGATCGCGTTGAAATCCAACCGGGCCAGAAGCGCGGTGCGATAGCAGCGGAAGCCCCCGCTGCAATCCCGGGGTTTGAGG
This sequence comes from Thermoguttaceae bacterium, assembly GCA_049515555.1. Lineage (GTDB taxonomy): Bacteria > Planctomycetota > Planctomycetia > Pirellulales > Thermoguttaceae > JBEKTY01. The sequence goes on along the minus strand of JBEKTY010000104.1, from coordinate 6,933 downwards.
CCCAGCAGCCAACGGGCGTAGCAGTTTACGGCCCGGCTCATCAGCCGCCGCCGCAGGGGCCAGCCCTCGACGCCGCCGCCGGGAATGTAGCGCGAGGCGATGGTCACGTCGGCCGGCGGACCGCAGGGCGGGTCCATGCCGGCCAACAGCGCGGGCAGGTAGCGGGGCGGATGGCTGAAGTCGGCGTCCAGGTTGAGCACGTAGCGGTAGCCGTGCTGGAGGGCGTACTTCATGCCGGCCACGATGGCCGAGCCCAGGCCGAGCTTTCCCGCGCGGTGCAGGCAGTGCAGCCGCACCTCGGCGGCCGCCTGGCGGTCGCACCACCCTCCGGTGCCGTCGGGCGAGTTGTCGTCGATCACCAGGATTTCGGCCTGCGGGAGATAGTGAAAGACCTCTTCCACCAGTCGGGCCAGGTTCTCGATCTCGTTGTAGGTGGCGATCGTGACCAGCGTCTCAGCCGGATGGGACATGGGGGCCCTGCCCTTCGCGTCCGCGCGGGGTGATGGAGCGGTAGTAGTCGATCGAGCGCTGCAGCCCCTCGTCGAAATCCACGACGGGCTCGTAGCCCAGCCACCGCCGGGCCTGGGTAATATCGGCCTGGCTCTCGCGGACGTCGCCGGGGCGGGGCGGCTCGTGCCGCGGCCGGACCTGGGTGCCCAACAGGCGGTTGAGCACGTCCAGGAGCGTCACGAGATCGGTGCTGCGGCCGTTGGCCACGTTCAGCGTGCGGCCGGCCGCGGCGGGGGCGTCGGCGGCCAGCAGATTGGCCCGCACCACGTTGGCCACGAAGCTGAAGTCGCGCGATTGCCGCCCGTCGCCGTAGACCACCGGCTGCGCGCCGCCGAGCATGGCGGTTATGAACAGGGGGATCACGGCCGAGTAGGGGCTGGCCGGGTCCTGCCGCGGCCCGAAAACGTTGAAGTACCGCAGCACGACGGTCTCCAGGCCGTAGGTGGCGGTGAACGCGCGGCAGAATTCCTCGCCAGCCAGCTTGGCGGCGGCATAGGGCGACAGTGGGGCGGTGGGGTCCGACTCCCGCTTGCCGGCCGTGGGCTGGTCGCCGTAGACGGCGCTGGAGCCGGCGTAGACCACGCGGCGGACGCCGGCCCGCCGGGCCGCATCCAGCAGGACCACCGTGCCGGTGGTGCAGGCGGCATGGCTGTCCAAGGGCCGCTCGACGCTGCATTGCACCGAGGCCAGGGCCGCCTCGTGGAACACGACTTCCGCGCCGGCCACCGCCCGGGCCACGGCTGCGGCGTCGAGAATGTCGCCCTCGACCAGCTCGATCCGCTGGCGAAAGCCCGCCAGGTTCGAGTGGCGGCCGGTGCTGAAGTTATCCAGCACGCGGACCCGATCGCCCCGCTCGACCAGGGCCTCGGCAATGTGCGAGCCGATGAAGCCGGCCCCGCCGGTAACCAGAAAAGTACGCATAGACAACGGCTCAGGGGAAGTCGGAGAGGGGTTTACGATCCGCGCTTGCGACGCAGTAGGAAATTCTAAGCCATGGGCGGAAGGTTGCAAGCAGGACGGAGAGGAGGCTGGGCAGCTACCGCAGGATCGTCGCGTTGCCGGCCTGGTCTACCACGCTGATGTGCCGCGCCACGAGGTGCGTGGCCCGCTGTTCGGGCATGTAACCGCGGATGCCGTTGACGCCCACCTGCTGGCCCACGTAGCTCCGCAGGTTGACCCCCGGGGCCGGCGACACGTAGCAACGCACGTTGCCGCCGGCGTCGACGACGGCATATTGCGGTGCGCCCGGCTTGCTGGCTGCCACGCGGGTCAACTGGCCCATCGCGTCGAACCGGCCGTCGGGGTCGGCCGCCGACCAATTGCCGCTGGGCAGCCGCTGGGCATGGCGATCCGCGGCCAGCGTCTCCAGCCGCGCGGCGGCGAGCTTGTCGCTGCGCTGCTTGATGTCCTCGAAACGGCCAATCTTGGCCGATAGCAGCCGGGCCCGGCCGCGCTCCAGCGGCGTCTCCGCCTGGCTGAGCATGACTTGGGCCCGACGGTGCACGTCGCCCAGGTCCCATAACGCCGGCTCCTCGGCCACTATGATCGAGAGCTCCACCTCGAGGTCGTCCAGCGTCTTCTGATAGTCCTCGGCCGATTGATGGCGGGGGACCGCCGGGACGGGATCGGCAGCCGGACCGCTGCCTTTGGCCGCCGGGCCACCGATCGGCTCGAGAAGCGGGCCGCTGCCTGGGGCAGTTGTCAGTTGTCGGTTGTCGCTTGAGGTCGGGCCGCCGATGGGCACGGTAATCGGACCACCGGGGGCGATTTGCCGCGGACCGTCGCGCGGAAGGTCGGTAGCGACCGATCCGCCCGGCACCCAGCGGAATTCGCCGGCGGGTGGGGCAATCTCGTACCACGTCTCCGCCGATTCGCTCCCCTCCGGCCCGACGTGCTTGGCATCAAGCACCTCCACCACTTCGCCCCGATGCAGCCGGACCTGGATCACGTCGCGGGCACTGCTTACGCGGCTGCCCACCCGGACGGCCAGCCGGTCCTCGGTCACCGTGGCCAGGTGGTCCTGCTGGATCTGCAGGCCGTGGCCGGCGACCAAGGAGAAGCTGCCCGTCGGCGGCCGAATCGCGCACCATCCGCCCGGAGCGTGCCGATAGACCTCGACCAAATCGCCCGCCCGGAGCGTGTCGGTGGGGTAGTAATTCTCGCCTGGGCCGCTGCGGACATTAACGTCGTCGCCCGCAATGTGGGCCTTATACGGGAAGGTCGGCTCGCCGGCCACGATCCATGCCGGCGGCAGGCAGACAACCAAGGCGACAAGGGGCCATCGCATGGCCACGCCTCCGGCTGGACAAGGGCTTTGGAAAAGAGGTGCGAGAAACAAGCGGCGGGATAGTACCCAAAGCCGCCGTGCGATGCAAGAGGAGGGATTTGCCGCTGCTTGTCCAAACGCTAGAATCCGGGTTCTCGTTGTTTGTGCAGCCTTCGTCGGGGAGCATCATGCCACGTTACAATCCCGCCGCGATCGAGCCTAAATGGCAGGCATATTGGGAGCAGAACCGCACGTTTGCGGCCCCCAGATTGCCCACAGGCCCCAAATTATACGTCCTGGACATGTTCCCCTATCCAAGTGGCGATGGCCTGCACGTCGGCCACCCCGAGGGCTACACGGCCACTGATATCGTCTGCCGCTACCGCCGGATGCGGGGCCAGAGCGTGATGCACCCTATGGGCTGGGACGCCTTCGGCCTGCCCGCCGAGCAGCATGCCAAGAAGACGGGCACGCACCCGCGGATCACGACCGAGAAGAACATCGACAACTTCCGCCGGCAGTTGAAGATGCTGGGCTTCAGCTACGATTGGCAACGGGAGCTGGCCACGACCGACCCGCAGTACTTCCGTTGGACGCAACTGATCTTCCTGGTGCTGTTCGACACTTGGTTCGATCCCCAAGAGCAGCGGGGCCGGCCGATTGCCGAACTGCCCGTTCCCGAGGAGGTGGCCCGTGAAGGCCCGGCGGCCGTCGAGCAGTATCGCGACGGCCAGCGGCTGGCCTACCAGATCGAGGCCCCGGTGAACTGGTGCCCGGCCTTGGGCACGGTGCTGGCGAACGAGGAGGTAGTGGGCGGCGTTAGCGAGCGGGGGGGCCACCCGGTCGTCCGCCTGCCCCTGCGGCAGTGGATGCTGCGGATCACGGCCTATGCCGACCGGCTGGAAAAGGACCTCCAGGGGCTGGATTGGCCCGAGAGCATCAAGCTGCTGCAGCGGAACTGGATCGGCCGCAGCACGGGGGCCGAGGTCGATTTCTTCATCGGTACGATCCTCGACGCCGACGGCACGCCCGCGCGGCGGGAGTACCGCGGCTGGCAGTTGGACCGCTCGCTGGCCGGCTTTCCGGAGCAGGCCGACGAGCAGGTGTTGCGGGTCTACACCACGCGGCCGGATACGCTGTTCGGGGCCACGTACATGGTCGTGGCCCCGGAGCATCCGCTGCTGGAGCGGCTCACCTCGCCCGAGCAGGCCCCGGCCGTGACCGAGTATTGCCAGCGGGCCGCCCGAAAAAGCGACCTGGACCGCACCGATCTGGCCAAGCAGAAGACCGGCGTGTTCACCGGCGCCTATGCCGTCAATCCGGTCAACGACGAGCCGATTCCGATCTGGGTGGCCGATTATGTACTGATTAGTTACGGCACCGGGGCCATCATGGCCGTGCCGGCCCACGACACGCGGGACTTCGAGTTCGCCCAAACATTCGGCCTGCCCATCGTGCCGGTGGTGGTGCCGGAGCGCGACGACCGGCCGCCCTCGGCTGACTCTGCCGGCGAGCAGACCGCGCCGGCCGAGGCCTTCGTCGGCGACGGCCGGGCGATCAACAGCCCCGGCTACGACGGCCTGCCGACCGAGGAGTTCAAGACGCGGATCACGGCCGATCTGGCCGCCAAGGGTCTGGGCCGCCGGGCGGTCAACTACAAGCTCCGCGACTGGCTCTTCAGCCGGCAGCATTTCTGGGGCGAGCCCTTCCCCATCCTGCACGAGCTGGAGGCCGATGGCCGGCCGACCGGCCGCATCCGCGCCCTGCGGCCCGAGGACCTGCCCCTGGACCTGCCCCCGGCGATGGCCTTCGACGCCGCCCACGACCGGCCCGAGCCGCCGCTGGACAAGGCCCCCGCCGACTGGCTGTACGTGACTATCGACGGCACGCGATACAAGCGCGAGACGAACACCATGCCCCAGTGGGCCGGTTCCTGCTGGTATTATCTCCGCTTTCTCGATCCGCGGAACGATCGGGCCCTGGTCGATCCCGAGCTGGAACGGGCCTGGATGCCGGTCGATCTATACGTTGGCGGGGCGGAGCACGCCGTGTTGCACCTGCTCTACGCCCGCTTCTGGCATAAAGTGCTGTTCGACCGCGGCTACACCAGCGGGCCCGAGCCGTTCCACAAACTCGTCAACCAGGGCATGATCCTGGGCGAGACCGAGTATACGGGCTACCAGGCGGCGAGCGGCGCGTGGACCAGCGCCACGGCCGTGACCGAAGACGCCGAAGGAAAACCCGTCGCCGGCCCGGATCGCGAGCCGCTGACGGCCGTCAGCCTCAAGCCCGAGCAAGTGGTCAAACAGGGCGACGTGCTGGTCCTCAAGAGCGATCCGAGCATCCGCATCGACAGCCGGGCCTACAAGATGTCGAAGAGCCGGGGCAACGTGGTCAATCCCGACCAGGTGGTGGCCCAGTGCGGCGCCGACTCGCTGCGGCTGTACGAGATGTTCATGGGCCCGCTGGAGGCGGTCAAGCCCTGGAGCATGGCGGGCGTGAGCGGCGTGCGCGGCTTCCTGGATCGCGTCTGGCGGATGATCGTCGACGATCGGGCCGACACCACGACCCTGAATGCGGCGGTAGTCGACGCCCAGCCCACCGCCGAGCAGAACCGCGTGCTGCACAAGACAATTCAGGCCGTCACGCGGGATATCGACGCATTGGCCTTCAACACGGCCATCTCGCGGATGATGGAGTTCACCAATTTCTTCTTGAAGGAAGAGCGGCGGCCGAAGTCGGCTATGGAGCGGCTGGTCCTGCTGCTCTCGCCCTTTGCCCCGCACCTGGCCGAGGAGCTGTGGCAAGTGCTGGGCCACGACCAGACGCTGGCCTACCAGCCGTGGCCCGAGTTCGACGAGGCCCTGCTCCGCGAGGAGACGGTCGAGGTGCCGGTGCAGGTCAACGGCAAGCTGCGGGGGCGGATCCAGGTTCCCCCCACGGCCGACGCGGCCGAAATGGAGGCCGCCGCCCGCGGCGAGGAGCACGTCGCCGCACTGCTGGCCGGAAAGACGGTGGTCAAGCTCATCGTCGTCCCCGGGCGGATGGTGAACTTCGTCGTGCGCTAGGCCGCCCGTCGGAACGGTCCAGAGGTGTTGCCCGATCCAAATCGCGACCGCGCCAAATAACCCAAGAAAGGTCACCTTGCCTCAGCGGGAGCAATTGCGGTCGAGAACGGGAATTCCCGCAGGAAATCGCGAATTTCAGAAGTGAAGGCGGCCGGATCAGAAAGGGCAAGAGCTCGCAGGAATGAGCGAACGGCGGTTATGGCACGACGAGCCTGATTCTGAATGGTAAGCCCCTGCGTGGCGATCACCAGCGTCCCCGTGGCGTTGGACCAATACGGGTACTCCGAGTTCTCCCGGATGAATTCGAGCGGGACGAGTCGTCCCCGGTACCCCGGTGGTACGTCGGGGAGTTGAGGTGCCAACGTTTCAAGCCACTTGAGATCTCGTACCACTCCCGGGTTGATCTTGTTGAGGGCAGCACAGAGCTTGTCAACCTCGGGATTGGCGCCAAGGGCTTCGGAGAACGGGCAATGTCCCTTTGTAGGATCAAACGAGCCAGCATGCCAGAGTAGGTAACCCTTCGTCAACTTTTCGAGGGCCTGCTGGCACTTTGCAACAACAAGGTGGGCGAGGTTGGTTTGGCGCTGAAGGATGCGGACCGTGTCGAAGCTTAGGTTTCGGCGGGCTGCGATGCAGTCGGCGAGACCTTGGTCACGTAGGGCTATCGCAAGCACTCGGTGGTTCTGCCAATTCACGACATGGCCCCTCGGAACTCAGGGAAGTCCCGATAAAATGCCACGCCGCTATCGTCAGGATATACGAACCAGCATTCACCGGATCTTAGGCTTCGAATCGCCGGGTGGGACGGATTCCCTTGTAGCGCCAGGCGGAGATCGCCAGGGGTAGTAAGATATAGGATGATCGAGCCAGCACCGGGAACCGTATCACCCGCTATGAAACCAAAACCTTCAAGCGAACCGTCGCCAAGAGAGGCAACGTCGGCGGTGACCTCGAGAAGGTGAAGGTCACTAGTATTACTGCGCAAGTTCAAGGCCATTTGCAGCGGATGAGATCTTTCAGGTAGATGCCCATTTTCCGCAGTTTTTTGCGTGTTCGTTTGATGTGCGACTCGCGGGCCGTGGCGATGCG
>JBEKTY010000103.1:0-28164 GCA_049515555.1 Thermoguttaceae bacterium | reverse complement strand
TCCTGGCCTGAAAGGGGTATACTCCGCGCGGGCTAATGTGAGCCTTTTTCCTGGTAAGAACGGATCGTTCTCGCCCGCGCAGAGTAAAAAAGGGCGGAAGACCACCTCGTCCCCGGCAAAGGAGCCTGGCGCCGATGGAATGGCCGCTGCCCCCCGGCGGTTCTCTCTCGGCCACAACCCTTCTGTTAGTTGGGCTGGGCAGCGCCACTTTGGCACGGCATTATCAACGTAACCTGTTTGTGTAAAATGGCTTACATTGAATTGTTAAAATGGAGAAACGTACGGTTCGGGAAACGTCGCAAGTTGTGCTTCGGAAGCCAGTTACGGCGATTATTATTGCCATGACTGCTAGCTGTGAAGAGGATTGCGCCCAAAGAGGTGGACCGAAAGAAACGGTGGACCAATACAACCGGCTCCAATAAGCGAGTAGCCCACCCAAACGGTTGGGTCGACGGCCGATCCCAAGCCAGCCAGGCGGCGCGGAGGTCCCTTCCCGCGCTACAGCCCGCGCAAATGGATTGTGGAGCCAGCAGACACAGATAACCCTGGCAGCTTTTCTTTTGTGGCTGCCCTAGGTGGGAAGCTGACAGTCGCAGGCGACGTGGGGACCTTCCCTGTCGACACGCTCGTGCAACTTGATTCGTACACCGGGACACTGCTGGACGGCACTGTCGATACCACCAAGACCGAGTCGCTGGGCGGCGGGGTTACGTACTATCTTGTAAACCTCGATGGCGGCACGATGGAGAACGTCTTTGGTTCGCAAGTCGTGGTGGAGGTGCAGCTCGCCCAGGACAAGGTCATCTATGGCGTCGTGCCTGAGCCCAGACTACGCTTTCATCGATCGAGCCGGCCATGCTGCAGGACGTTGCGAGGGCGTTGCAGCCTTCGCGCTCGTCAGCGACCCAGAAACAGGCGGCCGGCGTCGACCAAGTGATGGCCCTGCTGATGCGCGTCGTGCACAACTGAGTTGGCCACGCTCAAGAAGAATGAATGTGGGCGAGGATGGCGAAGGACACAGCTTGTTTCGCCCTCTCGAATCCCGGCCATCGACGGCGCGCCTCAATCACGTTGAGGGCGGCCGTGGGTGAATAGGCCCGCAGGAATGACCCGGCCTGCGGTGGGCGGGCTTTCGTCGTCGATGCTGGTAGGGATTCTTGTGATGGCCTGGCTGCCCTCTGCCGAACAGGAGGCCGGCAACGTCGTGTGGCGCGACGGAACCGCCGGGAATGTTTCCTGGCTCAGCGGGCTTTGGGATTCTGGAGGACAGCGCTCGGGGATCGAGAACCGTGTCCGGTGAAAGCCTGGGGATCCTTCCGCTTCCCGATCAGTGGCCGGGGCCGGGTTGAGGTCGGGGCACAATGGTGTGCGGGCTCGCGCCTGGGGCTTCTCCGCGGGCGGCAGTGGGAGCGATTCGTCTTCGTCCTCAGGCAATGCCTTCTCCGGCGTTTTCAGGCCAGGCTGTGCGCGGTCCTGCCCATCTGGCCGTTTCTCGTCCTCGGGGGGAGCGGGTGCTGTAACACCGGTCTTCGCGCGATCGGGGGCCGGGGACGTCTCGGCGGCATCCGGGGGCACTTTGCCCGTTTCGTGGCTCCCGTTGCTACCGCTCGGTGCCACTGGGGTGCCCTCCGCCTCCGGACGGCTGCCCGGAGTCGGACAGGTCTGGAGTTTCGCTCCGGCGGCGGCGGTCGTGTCGGGCGGAGAGTCTGTCTCGCAGTTCTGGGCCCGCCCGGCCATGCAGCCCTCGAGCGATGCGTGCCAGCAGGTAGGGCAATACCCTTGAGATGGGTCACAGGGGATGACTCGCTGCGCCCAGCTATGATGCTCCGTGGGCGCGAACCCTCGGCAAGTCGCGCCGCCCGGGTCCATCACGCAGCCGGCCGAGGTGCACAGCAGCCATAACCCTGCGGCGAGGAGGAACAGGCTTCTAACATGCGTGAATCCGGTTGTCACGGCGGCACCCTGCTTGGAAATCCGTGGATTGGGCCTGATAAACCCCTAGAAGGTCCCCTGCCGGTTTCCACCACCCTTCAGCACCGGCCCCGAGAACCTCGTGACGGCGCCCACACCAAGTAGCGAGAACCCCATGATCCGCTCGATGGGCGCGGTGATTTTTGCCAGACCGGTGTCCAGTGCGATCCACTTGTCCTCGGCGATGAATACGCGATCGCCGGGAAGGATCTGGTAGTTCGTGCAGGCATAGGCGTCGGCAGTGATCTCTTCCCAACTGACCGGGAGGTTCTGGATTTTTCCAGGGTCATCGCTCGGCCGGGCAATCCAGATCTTCTTGGACGATACCTGCTGCAGGCCGTTGATCTGGGAGATGGCATCGAGCACGGTTTCGTTTCCGGTGACCGGGAAACGGTACACACCGTCGCCCATGCCAGCGCCCTGGGTCACGATGTAATAGACCTTGCTGTTGTAGCCGAACACTTCCAGCGAGATCTCGGGCTTCTCGAGGTACTGTGAGAGGTATTGCTGGACGGCCTCCTTGGCCTGGGGTACGGTTAGGCCGATGACGGAGACGTTGCCGTAGCTCCCCAGGGTCACCGTTCCGTCGGGCCCGACGAGGTGCTGGCCGGCGATCTGCTGTTTGGCGCCGGTGTCCGCCAGGCTCACCGAAACCTGCGGCGCTTTCAGGGAAGACTCCAGGTGCTTTTGGACGGCCTTCTCCGCCTCGTCGATGGTCATGCCGGCCACGTGCACCGACCCGTACTGCGGTCCCAGTTTCACGCTCCCTTCCGGCAGGACGGGCACAACGCCGGCGATGGGGGCCTCCGCGGGCGTCCCTTGCACCTGGATGCTCAGGGAGTCAAACGGCGCCAGGTGGTACGGCTGTTTGGGTATGATGCGAATGGCGTCGATCATCAAAAGGTCCGGCGGCTCGATCACGTACGCAGGAAGGATCGTCTTCGACAGTTCTCGAGCGATGCTGTTTCGCGGTACCACCGAAGAACCATCAGGCACTGCCGCGAGCTGCACGGCATGTTGATAGCCGATTTCCTGACAGCCGCTACACGCCAACAAGACGGTCACAATCAGGAGGGCCCCCGATAGACCTATTCCCTGCGCGGGCAAGAGCAATCCATTCTCGCCAGGAAAACGGCTCACATTAGGCCGTGCGGAGTATAAGATGCTTGGCCGGACGGAACAGATCATGGGCGACCTCGGACCGAACGCAGAATTGCAGGTTGGGTGCTGAGTCGACAGGGTCGGATTAGACCTCAGACTGCGAATGAGTCCTTCGTCCTTTACGTTCGGCACACCCGGCACCGTAGCTAGAATCGAATCTAACGAATCCGCAGAATTTTCCGATTTAGTAGTCTGGGGGGCTTCGTAAAATGGTGGCGAGCTTGATCCTAACCTTGCCAACTGCTGTCGTTGCTAGCATGGCGTTTTCGCAGTGCAACTTCGGCAATTCAGAGAGGACTGGGCGGGCGGGCGCACCATTTTGCAACCCCCAGGAAACTGTGCGTTCGCGCAGTCGCTTTGCGAATCTGCGAAATCTGGGTAAAAAATGATTGACAGGGTGGAGAGCCCTGCTTATGGCCATGGCCTCGTTATTGCCGTTACTTGCGGGGGTAGTTTCTCTGCGGCGTAGGGCGAAGGCTTGACGGCCGCCAACTCCAGTTCCCGGCAGTGTCGTGGGGCCTGGTGCCGGCGGGATGTCAATCTGGATTCGGCGCGGGAGACCGCTTCGTCGCGCGCACTTGTTCCTTGATCCGTTGAACATGGCCGCGGCCCAGGGCCTTCACTTCGCAGCCCAGCTCGAAGTATCTGCGGATCGCATCGTCGGAAAGGATGCCGAAGCAGTCGATCACGGCCAACGGCGCCCCGGCCCACTGCACCACCTGGTCCGGACTGAGGTGCAGATACGGCTCGTGGGGGACGGCGAGGATCAGGGCCTCGGCGTGATCCAGCGCGGCCGCCAGGTCGCGCTGCACGCGGATGTTCTTCAGCCCCGACTGATTCCGGAAGAACCGCGCCCAGGAGATGCCGATCCCCGGGTACTCATCCTGGTTCTCCAGCTCGTACCAGTGTTCCACGTAGGGGTCGTGCACCCGCATCTCGGCCCCCATCTCGGTCAGCTTGCGGACGACCATCTCCGAGCCGCTGTAGCGGGTATCGCCTACATCTTGCCGGTAGCTGGCCCCGCAGATCAGGACGTCGGCGCCGGCGATGTAGCGGCCCAGGTTCCGCAAGGCGTCGCGGGTCAGCTCGGCGACGTGCAGCGCGCGGGTGTCGTTGATGTCGATGGCCAAGGGGCTGATGCGAAACACGTGGTCGCCGTCCTCGAACCCCAAAATGTGCTTGTAGGCCCAATAACCCAGCCCGCCGTCCTTGGGCAGGCAGTACCCGCCGATCCCCGGCCCGGGGAAGATGATGTTGCTGTGGGTGGGGCGCATCTTGATGGCCCGGATGACCTTGGTCAGATCCACGCCGTTGCGTTCGGCAAACAAGCTCCACTCATTCAGATAGGCCAGGATCGTGGCGCGATAGGAGTTCTCCACGATCTTGGTGGTCTCCGACTCGATGGGCCGGTCCATGACCGTGAGCGGATAGTCGGCGGTGTTGAGCACCTCGCGGAGGAACTTTTCCACACGGCGGCGGGCTTCCTCGTTGCAACCCGCGCACACCCGCCAGAAATCGCGGATCGAGGCGACATATTCCCGCCCCGGCATCACGCGTTCGAAGCTGTGGGCCAAGAGCGGCTCGCTGGCGATCCCCCGGGCCGCGAAGGCCTTCTTCATGATCGGCCAGGCCACGAACTCCGTCGTGCCCGGGGCCACGGTCGTCTCGATGAGTGTCAGGCACGCGGGGTCGACCTTCTCCCCGATCGCGCGGAGGGTGGCCTCCAGGGCGTTCATCTCGGCCGCGCCGGTCCGCATGTTCCCCAATTCGCTCTTAGTGTAGTCGCACTGCACGTCGACGACGACACAGTCCGCCAGCGCCAGGCAGTCGCTGGCGAACGTCGCTACCAGCGTCTTCTTGTCGCAGACCGTGCGGCGAATGATCTGGTCGACCTCGGGGTCCTCCGCCTTGACCGGCGACTGGCCCCGGTTGAGCAGCGGGATCTTCCAATAGCTCCGCGTGCTGGGGCGTTGGCAGCCGATGACTAACTTGCTGGCACGCCCGGTCTGGCGGTCCAGCGTGTCGGCGATGATGGCGGCCATCACGGTCCCCACGAAACCGACCCCCATCACCACGACGACCTCCTGCCCATCGGCCCGGGCCCTCCTGGCGAGGTTCTCCAGACGTGCCATCTCCGCCGCGTAATCGGCGGCCTCGGGGATCGGGAACCTCTCGCCCGCCGGGCTGATCGAATGCTGCGTCACGTTCACCTCTCCACCTGAAGGAGTCCCTGAGTGTAGATACAAAACTCCATACTAGTTAGGGGATAATGGTTCGTCAAGCAGGCTGAGGGGCGGCGTTGGGGGCGCAGGATGACCTGGGCTATGTCGACGGAGTTGATCTCCGTTTCAATTACCCGCCTCATCTTCCACCATCGGCCGAAGCACCCGGCAGCCGATTGCGCTGAGTTCGGCTTCCAGGCGGGCGAAAATGGCCTCGTCCGGGCAGGTACCAACAATCGCCCCGCCGGAGCCGGCGAACTGGGCGGTGGCCCCGGCACGCCGCGCTACCTCGACCATCTCCACTTGCGCCGCAGGCAGCCGGCAAATCGAACGCCGCAGGTCGAAGTTGGCGTTTATCAGGCACCCCAAGCGCTGCGTGTCGCCCGCCAGCAGGGCTTGCCGGGCCTGGGCCGTCAACTCGGCGAACCGGCCCATGGCCTCGACCACCGCCGTCTCGCCCTGTTGGAATCGTGTACGCAGGTTATTGTGAAAGACATCGGTGGGCTCGCCCGTGTCCAGGCTGTAGGCCACGTAGAGCGGCGGCAGCCGGCTCGAGTCCAGCGGCTCGTAGACGCCGCACGGCAGGCCGTGCTCCTGCCGCATCCTGTCGCGGGCGAAGTCCATATAGACCAGGCCCTCGTAGACCTGCACTACGCGGTCCTGAAGCCCGGCGGCGATGCCCAGTTCCTCAGTCTCCACAGAGAGCGCCAGCGAGGGCTGGACGTGCCGCGGGACCGCCACCCCGTAGAAGTCCATGAGGCAGCGGAGCGTGGCCACGATGATCGCGCTCGATCCGGCTAACCCGACCGCGCGCGGGATGTTGCTCTCGTAACGAACCGAGAAATTCCGGTCGTCGAGCCGGTGGCCCAAGCGGCGGCAGAATTCGGCGAACTTCTTGATCGTCGCTTTGACCAGCCGCAGGCCGCCGTAGTAGCCGTGCAGGCGGACGTCGCGGACCAATTCGTCCAGCGACTCGAATCGGCTGTGGTCCTCCTGGCTGGGGACCAATTCCATCTGGTCCCACTCATAGAGCGTCACCTCGGCCCAGAAGTTGCGCAAGATCACCGACAACGTCTTGCCGTAGTAGCCGTCGGACGGGTTGCCGACCAGACCGGCACGGGCGTAGGCCTTTTTGCGTATGAGAAGCATGGAGAATGGGTCGAGGGATTACGGACTACGCATTGCCGACGGTGGACTACGTCTGCCTCTCCAACAACCGCTGGACTTGCTGGCGCAGCGCCGGCCCGTACTGCGGGTCGGCCAGCGCGAACTCGGCAAAGGCCGTGAAGTAGCTTTCGAAGTTGCCGATGTCGAAGCGCTGCTCGCTCGCCGGCAGGCGCACTCCCAGCACCCGGCCGCCCTCGCGGATGAGCATACGAATGGCGTCGGTCAACTGGATTTCGCCTCCCTTGCCCGGCCGGGTCTTGGCCAGAAAATCGAAGATCGACGGGCTGAACACATAGCGGGCAGCCACCGCCAGGTTGCTGGGGGCCTCGCTTACGCTGGGCTTCTCTACCAAATCGGCCAGCTCGAACACGTCGCGCTCGCCGTCGCGCGGCTGCGCGATCCCGTACTGAACCACGTCCTTGGGCGGCACTTCCTCGAAGGCCACCACCGCCTCCACGCCGCCTGACTCGAAGTGCTCGATCATCGTGCGGACCACGCACGACTGGGCGTGCAGGCCGATGATCGAGTCGCCCAGGGCCACCACGAACGGCTGGTCCCCCACCACCGCCCGGCCGCAAAGCACGGCATGGCCCAGGCCGAGTTGGCGCCGCTGCCGGGTGTAGAAATAATCGAGGTCCTCGCGCTCGAAGGCCAGCTCCAGCAGCAATTCCTCTTTGCCCGTCTCGCGGAGGTTGGCAACCAGCTCGGCGTCGATGTCGAAGTGGTTCTCGATGGCCGTCTTGCCAGGCCCGGTCACGAACAACAGGCGTTGGATGCCGCAGCGGGCCAGTTCCTCGACCACGTACTGCACCACTGGCTTGCGGCCTACCGGGAGCATTTCCTTGGGCTGGCTCTTCGTCAGGGGTAGGAGCCTGGTCCCTCGGCCCGCCACAGGAACTACGGCAAAACCGACCGACATGCGATGATTCTCCATTATTCGGTCCCCGACGGGCAGGCCACGCCAGCCACGTCGGCACGCACACCCTTCCAGAATAATCCCAGCGGGAAGGGTTCGTCAACTTGCGTACATCGGCTTCTAGCCGGGCTGACGAAAAGAAGTTATCTTCCGCTCGCCGGATTTCAGCGGTGCTTCTTGTCTCAAAGCGTGCCCGTACATGGTAGACTGTAGGCGCCCGGAGAAACGGAGGCCGGCCCTGCGGAGAGGCAACCGGACGAGGGATAACCGAACTGTCGCTGCAGACGCTCCGAGTGTCGGCCTCAGCCTGCGATCCCTGGGGCAATACGAGCCAATCGACCCGAAATTGGGACATCAATGGCGACGGAGTTCATGGCGCCGCCAGGACAGCCTGACGGTCAACGGGGCTACGTTAAAGAGCAATGTGGCCAATGCCATTTCCAGCGGTGCAGACGGGTGGGTCCCTTTCAAGTCCGGATGCTCGCGGCGCTGGCGATCGGCATAACCCCGTCCTCCGCTCGTGCGGAAGACGCGGGCAGGTTCTACGCGCTTTTCTTTGACGGTTCCCACGTGTCTGCGGCGGTGTTCCCCAAGCACGGCTGGTGGTCGGACGAGGCGATGCTCGGAGGTCGCCGCCTGTTTGGCACGCACAACCCGGTGCGAGTGCTGCAGGACACGACACCGCGCGATTCGCTGAAAGGTCCGCGGGTCGTGATGGCCAACGGCGACGTGCTCCCGGGTAAAATCGTGCGATTCCTGCCGGCATCTCCAGAAGACGACAGGCCGGCGCGGCTGTTGATCCGACTTGATGGCGCACTGATCACGGCAGACGTGCGTGATCTGGCCGTGCATGCGGACCGCGTCCTGCGCGTCACAAACATCGCACACGAGCCGCCCGCCGGCGAACCCGGATCGCTGGTGCTTGCTAATGGGGCCAGGTTCACTGCTACCGCCATACGCTGGACAGACCAGGGCCTGCAGGCGCTGACCAATAGCGGCGTGACGACGGTCTTGTTCGATGCTATTGCCGACCTGTGCCTTCCCAAGGCGGACGTGATGCGGGCTGTCCTGGACGATGGCTTCTACCCCCCCTTGGGACCGTCCGTGGTGATAGAAAGGCTCGAGACGGTCCAAGGAGCGGTGCTGACCTATCATCGCGAGATGACGTTGATGGGATTGAGCAAGGCCGGGCCGTCGACCAGGAGGAACAATCCGCCCAGAGCCTACCTGCTCGTGCAGCCGAATTGGTCTTCGGCAGTGATTCTTGTGCCCATCGATTCCATCTGGCGGCAGAGCTTTCGCGCGGCCCACGAAGTGCCGCTCTCCTTGTTGCCGGCGCGAATGCTCAGCCAGCAGGTGGGCCTCCACCGACGGCCTTGGCGACGGAACGAGAACGTGGAGGGCGACACGCTCGCCAGCGGGAGCATCAGGGTGGACCTGGGGGTAGGAACGCACTCCGGCTGCGAGATTGCCTTCGACTTGCCGCCGCAGGCCAAGGAGTTTACCACGCTGGTGGGCTTGGATCGGCACATGGGACCGGGGGCCTGCGCGACCTGCAAAATCTATCCGGATCAGGCGGCCGATAGGCCGCTGTTTGCCAGCGGGTTCCTCCGAGGCGGGCAAGAACCGACCCCCGTGGGTCCGCTGTCGGTTGCCGGTTGCCGGAGGTTGGTGCTGGTGACGCAGTGGGCAGGCGAAAGTCGTCCGCAGGGGGCGTATCCGCTCGACATCGGCGGCCACGTCGATTGGCTGATGCCGTTTGTCACCATCGAGGCCGACGACGCCAGTTATTGCGACTCGTTGCGACGTTTCGTGCCGGGGTGGACAACGTGGGAGCTTGCTCCCGCAGACGCGCGCCGGGTGCGCGTGGGGCCCTACTGGGACACCGCGCGCGAGTGCTGGTTGCCGGCCATCTACGCCACGGGCGCGCAGCCGCTGACGATCCAACGCATGCTTCCGCCGGTTTCCTCCGCAAACGACCTTGTCGAACTGGTCTGTGCGCATTCCAAGGATGCGCCATTGCCTGTGATCGAGCTGCGCGTCGACGGCGCACTGCTTGTACCGACCACAGGGCAGCACAAGGACCACGGCGCCAAACCTAAGCCCTTGCTGGAACAGCCGATGAAGGGCAATCAAGCTGCTCCTGACGGCCGTGCGGGTCAGAAGGCCGGCAGCGGCAGTCCGGCGAAGAGTGTCCAGCAGTACCGGGTGCGGGCTATGCGGTGGGATCTCCAGAGATACTACGAGCGGCCGGTCCAACTGACACTGAGTATTTCCCTGGACAAGCAACCGAAGGGTTTGATATGGGGCGAGTTCACCACGAAGCCCGCGACCCGCAATTCTCCGCCACAGCGTGGACTTTAGGGGAACAGAAAGGGCTGCGATTTGTTGTGCTGAAGGATGCGGCAATTGCCGACCAACCGTTACAACCTCCAACAGGCATCCAACCTGCCAAGGTGGTAGCTTCCGACTGGGTGTGCCGCCACGGTTCACCACCAACGCCATTTGAGGATATTTCTATTTTCTTGCGCTATTGCGCAGGTTGCCTACGCAAATGCGAATGCCGGTTGCGAACTACGAAGCGATGGGGGGCCCCCGGCTGGTGTCTTACTCATTTTCTTGCAAGAAACACCGTGCCAAATGCTGAGCGCCGCGGTATCTCCGTGGATAATGATACGAAATTGCGGTACTTGGAGGTACGTCGCAGGAGGTCGCAATGGAGCGCATGGATGCCCACGTGAACTCACTGATTCTGTCGCTTCTGCGCAAGTGAGAAGAACGGAGTGCGCGCCGGCCACACGCCAGGTCCTGGGATGACCTGTCGTGGGTCAACCCTGGCCCCTATCGCGCCAAGGATTTTGGAAGAAACAGGGCCACATTTTCATGCTGGGACGACGTGGCAAGATAGGCTATTCCGTGCACGGCCAGTGAAGTTGTTTTTTCCCAATTCCCAACGGCGAAATGACGGGGCAAAGCAGGCTCTGCGGCGGTGCACCGCCGCCCCGCTTTACGGCAGTAACGCCGCAAGTGGTCTGGCTTCCGTGGCACCTAGCTCGACTTTTTCTACAAGGGTCCGGTAATGAATACCCAGCCAACGGTTTTTGTCGTTGATCCTGACGGCCCGACTCGTGACGCCGTCCGCAATCTCGTCAGCACGATGGAATTGCGGTGCGAGGCCTATGGTTCCGGGCAGGAGTTCCTCGACCACTTCGATCCATCGCGGCCAGGCTGCGTATTGCTGGAGGTCCGAGTTCCGGGGATCGACGGCTTGCAGATCCAGAAAGCGCTTATCGAGCGCGGAGCGGCGCTACCGGTCGTCTTCCTGAGCGCGCGGGCTAGCGTTTCGATCGCTGTGCATGCGATGCGCGCCGGTGCGTTGCATTTCTTCGAGAAACCGTTCCGCGACTATGATTTGTGGACCGCCCTTCAAGAGGCCGTTGAACTTGACCATCAGCGGCGATTGGCAAGACTTCGGCAGGAGGAGGTGGAAGAACGTCTCGGCGTCCTGACGGAGAAGGAGTACGCGGTCCTGGAGATGATTTGCGACGGTAAAACGAAAAAAGTCATGGCCGCCGAACTGGGGGTTTCAGTGCGGACCGTCGAACACCACCGAACCCAACTCGCGAGGAAACTCCAGGTGAACTCCCTGGCCGGACTTCTGCATTTCGCGATGTCGCTCAAGAACGGAAACGGCAAGGGACACTTGCTGCGTGGCCGTGTGTCGGTGCACCGCTGAACGACACGCAAACCCGGGAGCCAGGACCCGCAGCGCGATGCCGCCTGTCCGCTCGCTCCGATACGACCGACGTGTTCGGCCATAGGTACTCCCACTTTGTCAAGGTGTTGACGCGATGAACAAGGCCGAAAACACAAGGGTCTTCGATATGCGTCCTGCGGCGCTGGCGAGTTGGGTTCTGCTGGCCCTGGTAGCGGTTTACTGCTACTGGTCCGCGATGGCCGGCCTCGTCCAACGCTGGTGGACTGACCCGGACTATCTTTATGGGTTCCTTGTGCCGGCGTTTGCCGGGTTCCTCTTGTGGTTCCGACGCGGTTTGCTCCCGGGTGCCCTGTCCACGGGTAGTGCGTGGGGGCTTGCCTTGCTGGCCATCGCCGCCTTGATGCGGTTTGCTTCGGCGTACTACTACTATGAACTCCTTGACCCGGCCTCGCTGGTTCCTTGCCTTGCAGGCCTGGCACTCTTCCTGGGAGGCTGGCAGGTGTTGCGGTGGGCCTGGCCCGCGGCCGCGCTGCTGGCCTTCATGGTGCCGCTGCCGGGCTTCCTCGCCACTCTAATGAGCCATCCCCTGCAGCGGATGGCGACGACCGCCAGCACGTACGTCATTCAGACCTTGGGCATTCCCGCCGTTGCCGAGGGCAATATCATCTCGCTGTCCGAGGGACAGATCGGCGTTGCCGAGGCCTGCAGCGGGCTGCGGAATATGATGTTGTTCATCGTCATTTGCGTGGCTATGGCGCTTGTCATGCGCCGCAGTCTCCTGGAAAAGGCGATCATCGTTTTGAGTGCCGCGCCGATTGCCTTGATCGCGAACGTCGTGCGGATTACCGCCACGGCATTGCTGCATGAAATGGCGCGCCACGAGCTGGCGACGAGCATTTATCACGATTTGGCTGCCTGGTTCATGATGCCGCTTGCCGTTGTACTGCTGTGGATGGAGCTCGCCATACTCAAGCGGGTTTTTGTTTCGGTTGCGGTTGACGAGCCGTTTGTTGGCACGACTCGCTCACAGGGGGCCGCTTGAGCTTCGTGGGATGGCTGACGGGCACACGTTGTTTCTGCGCTTTATGCACTGCTACTTCTGCCGGAGCATCTAAGACATGAGTTTCCAGCATGGCGCCGGGCCGGGAGAGACGAGAAACTGCGACCCCGCGCAAGGGGGTGGATTGGGGCCTGCGCCGGCGGCCTTGGAAACGCGTGCGAGGCCCGCGCAGTTGGGGATTGAGCAGGGGGACCCCGCAGCCACGGACAGCAGTGCGCAAGGCTCTGGCGGCGGCTTGTCGAACTACCTCCATGCCTTGCGGCGGCGCTGGCCCGTGGCCCTCAGCTTGGGACTGCTCGCGGCGGCGGTGGCGGTTCCGGCGGTGTGGTTCTCGGCGACCTCGCAGTACACGGCGGTCTCCTTGCTGCAGATTTCGGCCAACGAGCAGAAATTCGTGTTTGACACGGCAGACCAGACGGCCCGCAGCAGTTTCGAGATCTACAAGGGCACCCAGCAGCAGTTGCTCAGCAGCGACGTCGTGTTGATCGCCGCCTTGCGCAAGCCGGATGTGGCAGGATTCGAAAGCGTCAAACGCGAGGACGATCCTGTCCGCTGGCTGGCGAAATCGCTCCGCGCGGAATTCCCGGGCAATGCCGAGATTCTGAAGGTGAGTCTCAGCGGCAAGAACCCGGACGAGGTGGCTGGGTTGGTGAGTGCGGTGGTAGACGCTTATATGAGCGAGGTCGTGGATGTCGAACGCAACGGGCGAAAGAAGCGACTCGACGACCTCGATCGTCTGTACACCGAAAAAGAGACGGAAATGCGGACCAAGCGCACGGACCTGAAGCAGTTGGCGGAACAGTTGGGAACCGGCGATACGGGGGCGCTGGCCCTCAAGCAGCAGATTGCACTCCAGCAGTATGCCGAGGCTCGCACTGAATCCGTACGGCTACGCACAGAATTGCAGCGGGCCAGCAGCGAACTGAAGATGAAGCAAGCCCAACTCAAAGCGATGACGGATAAGGCGACGGTTACGGGCGATCAGGCGGCGGCCACGAAGGCCCCAGGGGAAAAAGCCGCCGGGGAAAAAAGCGTTCCGGAACAGGTTGCGGGGGAGAAAGACGCGGGGCAGAAGGTCGCCGGGGAGAAAGGTGCGGAAACGACGACCGCGGGCAGGGCCATATCTGCGGATGAAGTGGACACTGTGGCGGCCATCGATCCGATGGCGATAAAGCTCCAGGGGGAGTTGGACGAGCTTACGCACCGGCTGATCGATATTCAGTCGCGGGCCAAGGGCAAGCTGGCCGAATCTTCGGCTGCGGACTACCTGCGGGCGCGGAAGGCGACCGAGGAAAAACTGGCGGCCCGCCGGCAGGAACTGGCGGCAAGGCTCACGAAGACCACCTACAGGAACCTTGCCGCCGAGCTGGCACAACTGCAGACCCGAGTCGCCGTTTTGTCGGAACAGGAGCAGCAGGCGGTGAAGGACCTGGACGGACAGCGAAAACAGGCGGAGCGTTTTGGCAACTCTTCCATCGACGTGGAGATGATGCGGGCCGAACTCCAGTACCTGGAGAAAGTCCTCACCCCGATCGCGGACGAACGGGCGAAACTGAAGGTCGAACTCCGATCGACGCCGCGGATTACGCTCTTCCAGCGCGCCCAGGCGCCCAGTAAGGCCGACCATTCGTCGCAAGTCCAAAGCACCGCCTTTGCCGGGCTCCTGGGTTTCTTTGCGCCCGGCTGCCTGGTGCTGTGGTGGGACGTTCGCAAGCGGCGCATCAATTCGCTGGGCGATGTCTCGCACGGGCTCGGATTGACTGTGGTCGGCACGCTTCCCCAACTGCCGGCCCAGATCCGGGGGCGCGCCGCGACGGGGACCAAGCGGCACCGGCGGTGGCAGATGTGCATGGACCACGCCGTGGACGGGATCGCGGCCCGGCTGTTTCTGCGAAAGACCTCTGGGGGCGCCCGCGTGGTCCTGGTTTCCAGCGCCACCCGCGGCGAAGGCAAGACAACGCTGGCGACGCAACTGGCCACCCGGCTCGCCCGAACGGGTGAACGCACATTATTGGTGGACTTCGATCTGCGCAGGCCCGCCCTTCATCAGGTCTTCGGGATGCAGCTTGGGCCGGGGCTGAGCGACGTGCTCCGCCACGACAGCAGCTTGGCCCAGGTCGTGCGGCCCACAGACACGGAAAACCTTTTCATCATGACCGCGGGCGGCCCATTGCCGGACTCGCTGGGTACGCTGGCCAACGGCTCTACGGGAGCCTTGTTTGGCGAGGCCCGCGCCGAGTATGCGTTTGTCGTCATCGACGGCAGCCCCATCCTGCCGGTGGTCGACGCGCTGTTGGCCGCCCAGCACGCGGACGCGGTGGTCTTGTCAGTGCGGCGCGACGTAAGTCAGGCCCCCAAAGTCCTGGCCGCCTGCGAGCGCCTGGGATCGTTCGGGGTGCAAAGGTTCGTGGCGGTATTGACGGGGTCCGACGAGGAAATCTTTTATGACGATCAGGATCACGTCTTGCAGACCCGCGTCGAGGAGGCCCCAGGGGCCTGACGTCACCGGACTTGACCGGCCATGAGGCCCTGACGCTTAAGAAATAATGAAGCCTTCCCATACATCTTCTGCTCTCCCGAAGTTCACGGGGATCAGCATGCGCGACCGCCCCGCCGCATGGCTCGGCTGGTTCGCACTGGCTGCTGTCCTGGCATGGTCGTACGCTTCACCCATCCTGGCGGTTGTGGGGCGATGGTGGAGCGAGCCGGATTATCTGCACGGCTTTCTCGTGCCGCCGTTCGCCCTGTTCCTGTTGTGGATGCGGCGGAGGATGCTCCTCGACGCAACCTGGGCTGGCAGCCGCTGGGGGCTGGCCCTGCTGGCTGTTTGTGCCGGAATGCGGTGGGCCTCGAGCTACTTCTACTACGAGTTGTTGGAACCGCTGTCGCTCGTGGCTTGCCTGGCGGGCCTGGTACTGTGGCTGGGCGGATGGGGCGCGATTCGCTGGGCCTGGCCGGCCATCGCGATGCTGGTCTTCATGGTCCCCCTGCCCGGATTCATTGCGGAGCGCTTCAGCCATCCATTGCAGCGACTGAACACCGTAATGAGCCTGTATGTCATTCAAACCCTGGGGATCCCCGGAGCCGCTCACGGCAATATCCTGGTATTGGCGCACGGCCAGCTCGGCGTGGCGGAGGCCTGCAACGGGCTGCGCATGATGCCCTTGTTCGCAGCCGTGTCCGTGGGCGCGGCCCTTCTGATGCGCCTTAGCCCGGTTGAGAAGGCCATTGTCTTGCTGGGCACCTTTCCGGTCGCGGTGCTGGCCAATGTGATCCGAATCGTGCTGACGGTGGTGATGCTGGAGATGGTCAGCGCGAAGCTGGGGACGGCGTTCTTTCACGACCTGGCCGGATGGTTCATGATGCCGCTGGCCGTTGGCCTGCTGTGGCTGGAGCTGGCCTTGCTCAAGAGACTCTTTCTGCCTCCTCCCAGCCTGGCGAGCGCTACGGCGGATTAGGTGTATGCGACCGCGTAATGCAGCCATAGCGCACCGAACAGGAACCTTGGCAAGGGAAAGCTAACGAACATGATACCTACCGCAATTGCGAGTTTCGTGTCGGCGGGCGCGGCAAGTCTGGCCCTGACGGCGCTGATTTGGCGAATTGCGCCACGGTTGGGCCTCATCGATCGGCCGGATCAGCGCCGAAAACTGCACGCGCGCCCGATCGCGCTGGGAGGTGGCGCCGCGGTGTTTCTGGCAACCGTCGTGGTGCTCGGCGGCCTGGTGTTTACGCCCAATCCCTGGCGGATGCAGATCAACGAGCAGTGGTGGAATCTGCTGGGATCTTTTCTGGCCTGCGCCTGGATCGTCGTGCTGGGATTGATCGACGATCGCGTGGGGATTCGGGGGCGCCAAAAGCTCCTGGGACAGATCGTCGCGGCTTCGATTCTCATGGGCTGCGGAGTCCTCATCCGCAAGATCGGTCTCTTTGGTTGGGAAGCTGATCTGGGGCCCTTGGCCATCCCGCTGACGCTGTTTTGGCTGGTGGGGGCCATCAATGCGGTCAACCTCCTGGATGGCATGGATGGGTTGGCGACGGTGCTGGGGATCATCCTCAGCGTGAGCATCTGTGTTCTGGCGGTCTTAACGAACCACGCAGCCGTGGCCATCGCGGCCCTGGTGTTTGCCGGGAGCCTGCTGGGATTCCTGCCGTTCAACCTGGCGCCCGCGAAAATCTACCTGGGAGACGCCGGCAGCATGCTCATCGGCCTGGTGGTCGGCGGTTTGTCCATCCGCGCTACGCTGAAGGGGCCCGGCACCGTCCTGTTGGCCGCACCGCTGGCCATTTTGACGATCCCCATCCTCGACTCGGCGGTGGCCATCCTGCGGCGAAAACTCGCCCGGCGGAGCATCTACGAGACGGATCGCGGGCACATCCACCATCGGCTCTTGGCGCGGTTCGGCAGCAAGCACAAGGTCCTCTTGTGCGTGGCCCTATGTTCCATGGTCACCTGTGCAGGCGCCCTGGCGAGTACCTATGCCAAGAGCGATTTGATTGCCGTGGTGGCTGTGGCCGCAGTGGTGGCCATGTTCGTGGCCACCGGCCTGTTCGGGAGGGGGGAGTTTGTGCTCCTGGCAGCCAGGGTCCGGAACACCGTGATTTCGCTGGTGCGGCCGGCCAACGGCAGTCAGCCGCAGATTCGCGAGACCACCGCCCGGCTCCAGGGCTCCCGTCAGTGGGACGTGCTCTGGGAAAGCCTGACTGAATCGGCCGACAAGCTGGGGCTGACCAAGCTCCACCTGGACGTGAACATGCCCGCCCTGCAGGAGCAATACAGCGCCACCTGGGAAAGCCCTGTTCCAGAAGAGGATCGTGAGAAGCACTGGGAACTGAAACTCCCGCTGATGGTTGCCGGCCACGGAGTGGGATCGCTGACCATTGCCGGGCAGCACGACGGCGATTCCGGCTGCCCGAGTATTGAACTGATTTGGGAAATCCTGGAGCCGTTCGAAGTCGGTCTGCGGGAGCTGACGGAACAGGACATCCTGGCCACGGCGGGAGATCGCCGCCCGCTGCCGGGCCGCCACCCGCGCAAAGCTCGCCGTGTGGCGGCGGCTGGCGAGCCATAGACTCGCCCATCTCCCCGTTTTTGTTGCGGAAGACCACCACACCACTCGGGGAGCACCTTTTGCGCTGTTACTCGGAGCCTGCCGTCTCTTTCAACCAGTTGACTACTCTCAACCCGGCGACGCGAGAGAAGTAGGCGTCGTTGTTGGTTACCAGCGCGGCGTTCAGGGCCAACGCATGGGCCGCGATCAGCATGTCCATCGCGCCGATGGTTTGCCCTTTCGCTTCCCACTCATGCCGGAGCCGCCCGTAGTGTTCCGGGCACGAGACCGCGTCGTAGCCGTAAAGGTCGAGCAGAGGCGCCGGGGGCCCTGGTCCACCGAGTTTTTCGAAGAAGAGGAAGGTCCCTGTGCCAAGAATCAATTTCCGCTTTGCCCTTCTGCTGGTAGCCTGGAGCGCGGTTCTCGGCACGGTGTTCTATTTTGTTCACGACATCCAGACCCGTCGTCACGCGACCTTCTTCCTCGACCAGGCACGCGCCGCGCAGGCCGAGGGCAAGCCGGGCGAGGCGTTGAACCACTATTCCACCTACCTGGCCCTGGCCCCGCAGGACCACGCCGCCCGGGCCGAGATGGGGTTCATGCTGGCGGACCTGGGTGCGAACCAGGAGGCATTCCAAACGTTCGAGACGGTGTTGCGCCAAGACCCCGAGCGGAGCGACGTCCGCCGCAGGACGGTCGCGGTGGCGATGGCCATCGGCCGCTTCCGCGATGCCCGGGAGCACTTGGAAGAGCACTTGCTCAAGGAGGCGCCCGACGATGCGGAACTCCTGGAACTGTGCGGACAGTGCCAGGCCCACGCCGGGCAGTACGTGGCTGCCGCCCGATCGTTCGAATCGGCCATCGGGCGAGCGCCGACGCGGGTCCTGCCTTATGTGCGACTGGCGAGCATCCTCTCGGAACATCGCGAGGATCTTGCCAAGGACCAGGAACACTGGTTGGCGTGCTTCCCGCCGGAACAGCGGCAGGCGCTGAGCGAGGATAAAGACTGGGCGGAAAGAACCGCGGCTTACTGGACGGATCGGATGGTCGGCTCGAACCCGGCGGACACGCAGGCGTACGTCTTTCGCGGATATCGCCGGTACAGCAAGCGGCAGTTCGACGGCGCGACGGAAGACGCCGAGAAGGCCCTGAAACTGAAGCCCGACGACCCGGAGGCCCTGCACCTGGCCGCGATGAGCTGCCTGGCGGCGAAGCAGCCCGAGCGGGCGCGAAAATTCGCCCGGCGCGGCGTCGAAAAGGTCCCCAAGGACAGCCGCATGTACGTAATCCTGGCGGAGATCATCTTGGCCGGGGAGCAGCCGGACAAGAGGGAGCAGGCGATCCAGTGTCTGCGCAACGGCGTAACGGCAACCGGCCAGCCGGATTTGCTGTGGCGCTTGGGCCGGCTGCTGATCGCCACCGGCAACATCGCCGAGGCGGGCAAAACCGTCGAATCGCTGCGCAAGAAGGATTTCCCCAAGGTCTACGCCGACTTCCTGGAAGCGCAGATCCAATACGTGCAAGGGCGCTGGCTCGCGGCCAGCCAAGGCTTTGGCAAACTCGATCCCGACGTGAAGTCCTTCCCCGCGCTGGCGGAACAGGCATTCTATTGCCTGGGGACAAGTTATGAACAACTCGGAGACGCCGAGCGTGCGCTGGCGGCCTACCGGCAGGCGGTGGCGGCCGCCCCTTCGTCGGTCCCGGCCCGGGAAGCGGTCGCCACCAGCCTGCAGTCCCTGGGCCGGCTGGACGAAGCCCTGGAAGAACAGCGGACGCTCGTGAAACTCAAGGATGCGCCGCTGGCGGCGTGGGCCCAGTTGGTGCGCTCGTGCATTCGCAAGAACCTGCGGCTGGCTCCCGCCCAGCGGAATTGGAAGGAGGTGGAGGACGTGCTGGAGCAGGCGGCCCAGGCGGCGCCCAAGTCGGCCTTGACGCCCCTGCTCCGGGCGGAACTGCTGGTGGCCCAAGATCGCGGCACTGAGGCCGAGAAGCTTATCCTGGCCCAACGGGACAAGGAGCCGAACGAAATCGTCTATTGGATCGCCCTGGTCGACTTGGCGCTCCGCGACAAACAGTGGGACCGCGCTGAGCAACTCCTGCAAGAGGTCGAAAAGAAACTGGGTGATCGGGTCCCCTTACGCCTGGCGCGGGCGTACTACCTCGCCCAAAAGGCCGAAAAAAACGCTGCCGCGCAACTCCGCCCACTCGCCGAAAAAGCCAAGGACTTCTCCCCTGACGATCTGGCCAAGTTGTGGCGCGGGCTGGTGGGCCCCTCGCTGCTGGTCGAAGATTTTCAGCAAGCGGCGCAGCTCACCCAACTCCTGATGGCCCAGGCGCCCAACGACCTCCGCGTCCGCATGCAACTGTTCGAAGTGGCCGCGCAGGCCAGCGACTTCCCCCTCATGGAAAAGGCCCTCGGCGAGGTCCGTCGTCTGGAAGGGAGCGGGCCGCTCTGGCACTATGCGACGGCCGTTCGCCTGAGCCTGCCCGCGAAAGAAGGGAAGGACAAGGAGAGGCCGGACAAAGCAAGCCAGGCAACAGCCAGGCAGGCCGTGCTCGAGCAGGCCCTGGAACACCTTGCCGCGGCCCGGCAGTCGCGGCCCGGCTGGTCGCGGGCGCTGATGCTCGAGGGCGTGATTTACGAAGAGCTGCGGCAGGAGGGCCCCGCCTTGGCCAAGTACCTCCAGGCCGTCGAGCAAGGCGAGACCAGCCCTGAGGTGGTCCGCCGCGCCTTGCAACTCCTGTACCGCAAGGGCCAGTACGCCGCGGCCAATACCCTGCTCCGCCGGCTGGAAGAGCAGCAGGTGCCCTTCACCACCGACCTTCTCCGCGTGCAGTCGAGCGTCCTGGGCCGCTTGCAGGATTTTCCGGGGGCCGTTCAGGCGGCCCAACGGGTAGCGGCCGCCTCCCAAGACTATCGCGACCATCTTTGGCTCGGCCAGCTCCAAAGCATCCTGGGCCGGCCGAGCGAGGCCGAAAAGACCCTGCGGCACGCGCTATCGCTGGACGAGCAGGCCCCGGAGACCTGGGTGGCCTTGGTCCGCTTTCTCGTGCGTACGGAGCAGAAGGGGCCTGCGGCAGCGGCCCTGGCCCAGGCGCGGGTCAAGATCCCCGCGGCCCAGGCGCCCCTGGCCCTGGCCGAGTGTTTCGAGGCCCTCGGCAAGCCGGACGAAGCGGGCGAGCAATATGCCGCCGCCCTGAGGCAGGATCCCAACGACTGCCGCCTGGTGCGGCGCGTGGCGCTTTACCACGTGGGCAAGGGAAATCTGCCCGAGGCGGCCCGCCTGTTCCAGCGAATTGCCCAGGGCCGCTTGCCCGCCACCCCCGAGCAGGTCGCCGAGGCCCGCGGCGCGCTGGCCCGGGTAATGGCCGACGAGGGGGGGTATCCAAACCTTGTCGCGGCGGTTCACCTGGTCGAGCAGAACCTCGCGGCCGCGCCGGCGTCGGCCGACGACCTGCGTCTGAAGGCCCGGCTGCTGGCCGCCCATCCCGGGCGTCACGAGCGGCAGGAGGCCGTGCAAATCTTCGAGAAGATGGTCGAGGACCCCGCCAGCGCGGTGGCGGAAGATTACTCCCGGCTGGCGCAGCTCTACCTGGCAGGGGGAGACTGGACGAAGGCCCGCAGGCAGATGGTGGCCCTGCTGACCGGGCACGGCAACCAGCCGCGTTACGTGGCGGCCTACGTGCAGGCCCTGCTCGATCATAACGAGTTTCGCGAAGCCGCGCTGTGGCTGGACCGCCTGGAACAGATCGCGCCCGACGATCCACAGGCGATGCAGCTCCGCGCCGACGTCCAGTTTCATGCCGGCAAGATCGACGAAGTTCTGGCCACGCTCGTCAGGTTCGTGGAAAAGGCGCCGGCCGCTTCCCGCGACCGGCTGGCCCGCACGCTGGCCGCCGCCGCGCAACTGGAGGTCATGGGATCGCGGCCGGGCGGTACGGCCGGCACGCCCGCGGCCGCTACCGTGAAGGAGAACGCGGAGTTGCTCTATCGGAAGTATGTCGGGCAGGATCCAAAACAGGGCCTGGTCCTGGTGGATTTCCTCGCCCGCCAGAAGCGGTTCGACGAGGCCCTGCAACTGGCGGAAGAGGCCTGGAAGGCTGCCGAGCCGCCGCGGATCGCCGTAAGCTGTGAAATCCTCCTGCGCCAGCCGGGGATCAAGCCTTCTCAGGTGGCGCGGCTGGCAGGAATTGTCTCCGCCGCCCTGGAGAAGAACGGCCGCCCGGCGCCGCTCCTGCTGACGATGGCCCAGGTGCAAACCGAGCGCGAGAAGTTCCCTGAGGCGGAGGCGATCTACCGGGAGCTATTGCGGAAAGACGGGAAACATGTGCCCGCACTGAACAACCTGGCCGAGTTGTTGGCCCTCAGCGGCCGGCAGCTCGACGAGGCCCGCACCCTCATCGAACAGGCCCTGGCCTTGGCCGGCCCCGAGGCGATCCTTCTTGACACCCGCGCCACGGTCTACATGGCGCTGGGTCAGACCGACAGGGCCCTCGTCGACCTCGACGAAGCCGTGGCCCTGGCGCCCCGCTCCACCTGGTGCTTCCACCACGCCTTGGTCTGCCGGAAGGCCGGGCAGGCCGAGGAGGCGGCCCGGTGGCTCGCCAAGGCCCAAGCCATGCAGCTTCGCCCGGACATGCTGAATCCATTGGAGCGGCCGGCGTACGAAGAGCTTGTCCGGTCACAACAATAGCCACCCCTCCGCGGTCACGCAAGGTCGTTCGACCCCTCCCACCGCTCCGGGGCGCGGGACACGGTTTGCGAAGGCGGTTTTATGGCGAGCCCCAACGGGGCTTTGTAGCCTAGCCCAGGGTTGCGGCGTACTCGCCGCTACCCTGGGATACGAGCCACGAGTTCGTGCCAACCCCAATGGGGTTGCGCCCACAAAGGACGAAACCCCGTTGGGGTATGGATCTTTCGGTGCCCCCTCGACCCAGGGTAGCGGCTGCGCCGCAACCCTGGGCTAAGCTCCGAAGCCCCTTCGGGGCAAACCGTGTCCCGCGCCACCCCCCCGAATGCTTCGCGATGCGCAATTGTGTTGCGTCGGAATCGCAAACTCTTGCGAGTATATGAATTCCGACGACCAAATGCTTGACAGGGTGCCTGCCCTATGGATAATCAGGGAATCCTTGGGCGGCGGTTTTTCCGCCAGAGAGGACGATGGGAGCAAGGTATGGGTTCCTGGTGCTTCGCGGATGTAGTCGGGCCGGTGCGTTGCCGGCCAATGGGCAGCGTGCGGGGGTGTTCGCGCGGTTCGCAAGCCGATTGCGAATATGCGCAGTCGGATGGCGACTTCGCGAAATCCGCGAACTTTCTGCTTGACGCCCTTCAGAGTTGGGCTAAATTAGGTGGTTAGCGCGACGTGTGAGTGAAGGGGCTGGACCCCTCGGTGCGAGCGTTAGAGCGTCTTTGAAACCGGCAGTGAAGAAAGAGTAAACACAACCATTGGTCAGTTCGACCACGGCGCCTCCTCGGAGATTGCTGGGAACGCGTCGGAACAACGAGAAGGAGATTTTTTGATGAAGCGGCTCATTCCTGTGTTGATGGTGGCCGTCCTTGCCGTGGCGGGGAGTGTGTACGCTGACACGTATGGCACCGTGACCCTCGATCTCAGCGGGACGGGAGGGGACACGGTGTATATGACCGCCCCCACAATCGGGACGGTAGACGTGTACACCTGTCCGTATTATTACACGTTGTCGAATTTCAAGGCGGACGCCAGCCATCCCAACGCCACCTTGGACACCACTAAGCCTTACCACGGTTTCTGCCTTAGCCTGGTGACGGACATCTATGAGAACACCAATTACCCGGGGTTCCAGGTGAGGGATCTGGCAGATGTGATCACCGATTCCCCCGATTCCCCCCAGCAGACCAACGTCCTCAAGTTGTTCCAGGACTATGCGACTGCTCTTACAACTTTGAATGTGGCTGGGAGTCTCGAGAGCCCGCAGGCCAATTACTTATCTGACGCACTGACCGTGTCCCTGTGGGAGGTGCTAACCGAAAAGACACAGAAAAGCCCGTTCAGCGTGACGGGTGGCGACACATACGAAACGGGGTTCACAAACGGCGCTGATACAGTTGCAAACGGTTGGCTGCGCGGCCTCTCTACCGCGGCGGCATACACCGGGCACGTTTACGCCCTGTACGATTCGGGCGTCCAAACCCAAGAGATTACGTTGTTGAGTTCGCTGAACACCGGCGGACCAGTGCCGGAACCGATGGCCTTCGTCCGGTTTGCCAGCCTGCTCCTGGTTGGGCTGCCGATCGGGGCGATCGCTATTTACCGTCGGCGTCGCCGGGCTTAGTCAGGCGGCGAAGGCATCGTGCCCCAGGGCTTGCCCACCTAGCGGCGGCTCACGTTTGGTTGTGCGAAGACGGCAGAATTGACCGCAAAAGCAGGATGCCGCGAGGCGCCCTGCTTTTCTGTTTTCTTGGCGTTCTAACCGTAGGGTGGGTCGAGCGAAGCGAGCCCCACCGGAACCACGACGGAAGACGGGCGACGGACGGAAGCACTCCAGCCCGTCGTCCGTCTCCCGTCGTCCGTCGAAAATGGCGGGCTTTTCTGCGCTCGACCCACCCTACCCTTCCGCAACGAAGGGTAGCCACGGATTAAACACGGATTAAACACGGATAAAGACAGTTAGTTCACTCGTTTGGCCCATGCCGGCCCATCCTTTCCGTGTTCAATCCGTGTTCCATCCGTGGCTGCTTAACTTCCTTAAGAATTGCCGGCAATTCCGCAACATTCCGCAACTGGTTTCTTGACAAAAACTCACATCTGTGCAACAAAGAGTAAGGGTTCCCTTTCGGGGCTGGCCGGTCGCACGTCGCTCTTGCGGTGTTCGGACTTCGCCGTGTGAGGGGTGGCGCTGGTGTATGGATGGCCGTGGGGCCCCCGCGTTGTGGCCGGTCTCCGACCGAGGCCCCACGTTGTGGCCGGTCTCCGACCGAGCCACCACGTTGTGGCCGGTCTCCGACCGAGCCACACCGCCGACCGAAGGTCTCCCGAGTTCCGGAGACCTTCGGCCGAGCGGCGGCGGGGTCGGGAGACCCGCGCCGAACTTGGGGGGTCCGCGGCACGAGCCGCTTTTCGCGGCCCGGAGGTTTGTTGTGGCTCGCGGGCCTATCATCGGGCGAGGTTCGTATGCGTTTCGCAAGCCGATCGCGGCGCTTCGCATCAAGCGCGGCCAAGCGTCGTAACCCGCGGCGCAAGCCCCAGCGCGGTCGGCGCCCCTGGTGCGAATGCCTGGAGAAGCGGGAGCTCCTGTCCGCCGCGGCGGGCGCCCTAAACCCGCTGTCGCCGGACCAGCCCGATCCGGCCGCCGCGGCGCTAGCCGCCGCAACCGGTCACCAATCGCCCTCGGCGGCCGACATCTCTTTCGCCGGCTTTCAAGGCCGATCGACGCGGCAAATGGGCACCGTGAACCTCACCTTCGCGGGCACGCCGGTCCTCGAGCAGTCCGCCGCCGGGGCAAGCATAGCCTTGGCCGGCGAACAGACGTGGAACTCGCCCGGCGATCCGCTGGTGCCGGTGCAAACCGTGATGCTCCTCCTGCCGCCGGGCTCCCGCATCACCGCGGCGCAGGTCCAGTACGCCGGTCCCGGCGTGCCGGTCGCGGAGAACACGGCGCTCGCGGCAGCCCCCATGCCGACACAGGCCAGCGACCCGGCAGCGGCCGGCGACGTGGCCCCGCCCGTGCCGTCGGCCTCTTTCTCGGGCGATTCGACGACAACCTTCTCGAACTACATGCTTGCCGGGTACTCCTTGGGCCTGGTGCGGGTCTTCCCGGTGCATTACGACGCCGCAACACAGACCACGCTCTTCTATCCCAACGTCTCCATCCAGGTCCAGACCGGGGCCTCGCCCGATACGAGCGAAGTCGCCCGTATGCGTCCGCTGGCTATGGATACGCGGGAAGTGGCGGGCATGGTGGCCAATGCCGAGGAGTTGACCACGTACGACGGCGCTCAACCTCTTGACTCGGGACCACAGTCGCTGGCGCTGCCCAGCCCGGGACAGTATGCTTATGTGATTATCACCAGCAGCGCCCTGGCGAGCAGCTTCCAGCCCCTGCTGAACCAGAAGCTGAGCGACGGCCTGACGGCCACCATCGTCACTACCGACTACATCTACGCGAATTACACGGCCACGGAGAGCCATGCCAATGATCCCGAGGGACTCTCGGGCATCAATGCCGACAAGATCCGCCAGTTCATCGCCGATGTCTATGCCAACTGGGGCACCCGCTGGGTGCTCCTGGGCGGCGACGCCTCGGTGGTCCCGGTCCGCACCGTTTACGCCAGCGTGCAAGGCACCACCGACAACGCCCTGCCCACCGACGAGTACTACGCCTGCCTGGACGGCCCTTGGAACCATAACGGGAACGCGCTGTGGGGCGAGTCGACCGATGGCGCCGGAGGGGGGGACATCGATCTCATGCCCGACGTGTACGTCGGCCGGGCCCCGGTCAGCACTGCCACCGAGACGGCCAACTTCGTGAACAAGACCATCCTGAACGAAACCAGCCGGAATCCCAATCCCAAGACGTCGGTCTGGATAAGCGATCAACTGGACGCCAGCACCGACGGGGCAACGGCGAACCAGGCAATTATCAATCAGGTTCTGCCGGCCTCTTGGAACCCCCAGGGTGTGACAAGCTATTCATCGTCATGCGTCGGGGGATGGACGTCCGCCGACGAAACTGCCGTCATCAGCGACCTCAGCGCCGGCCCGACGCTGGTGAACTCCCTCGGCCACTCCAACGCCACGTACGATTCGGCAATCACGGTTGCCGACATCGGCAACCTGAAGAACAGCTTTCCCTATTTCATGTATTCGGAAGGCTGCGACGCGGGGGCTTTGGATCAGGCCGATCCGTGCATCGCCGAGGAGCAGGTGGTGGCGCCCCACGCGGCCCTGGGCGCCGTGATGAACACCAATCTCGGCTGGTACGCCAGCGGGAGTTCGCCCGGCTATAGCTATGACTACGCCTTGGCGTTCTGGAACGCCGTGTTCAATGCGGGCCAGGTAAGTCCCGGCCAGGCCAACGAGA
Organism: Thermoguttaceae bacterium; assembly: GCA_049515555.1. Taxonomy (GTDB): domain Bacteria; phylum Planctomycetota; class Planctomycetia; order Pirellulales; family Thermoguttaceae; genus JBEKTY01. The sequence goes on along the minus strand of JBEKTY010000103.1, from coordinate 1,838 downwards.
ACTCCAAGGTGGACAACCTGTTCCGCGTCTCCACGGATGTGTACCGCTGGATCGACTTCGAGACCATGTTGTTCGGCGATCCCGAGACCCCGCTGCAGGTCGGCCAGATCGGCCAGATCCGCGGCAACGTCTGGAACGACGCCAACGGCAACGGCGTGCACGACTCGGGCGAAACGGGACTCGCCGGCGACACCGTCTTCGTCGACCTCAATCACAATGGAACCCTCGATTCCCAAACGGTCAATCAGTCGGCCGCCGCGCCGCAAGTACCGATGGCCATTCCGGGTTACGGGACCTTCACCTCGACCCTCGCCACCAACAATCTGCCGGGGCTGATCACCAAAGTCACCGTCACCCTGAACATCACCTACCCTTACGACCTGGATCTGAACGTCTACCTGATCAGTCCCGCGGGGGCGACGATCGAGTTGTTTAGCGGCATCGGCGGATTCTCCGGCAACTTTACAAACACCACCCTGGACGACCAGGCGGCAACTTCGATCGATCAGGCAGCAGCGCCCTACACCGGGGTCTTCCGCCCCATGGGCGGCCTCGGCGAGCTCAACGGCGAACAACCCAACGGCACGTGGACTTTGGAGGTCGGGACCACGTATGGCTTCGGCTCGGGCACGCTCACCGGCTGGTCGCTCCAGATTGCCTCCGCGGAGCCCAGCGCGGTGACCGCCGCCGACGGCAGCTACTTCATCCCGAACCTGCCCGACGGGACCTTTCAGGTCCGGCTTCTGCCGCAGTCGGGGTGGCTGGATACTAATCCGACGAGTGGCGAGCAGGACGTGACTCTAAGCGGTGGCCAGATAATGACGGGTGTCGATTTCGCCACCGCCCTTCCCCCGCGGACGATCATTGTCGGGAGCCACCTGCTCTTGCCCGACAAATCGAACCAGACCATCCAGATTTACGTTTCCGGCGGGGGGCCGGTCGAGGGCCTGAATTTCAACATCCAGGTGGGCGACGGCGGCCTGCCGGCCGGCGGGACGGACGTCGGCCCCGTGATCCAAAATGTGGACATCCTAACCGGGACCATCTTTCAGAACGATCCCACCGCCGCAAATATCGACCCGAGCGGCCAGATCCCCATGTTCGGCGGCTGGAAGACGACGACCGCCAGCGGCACTGTGGATGCCTCGGGCCTGCTGGCAACGGTGACGATCGACACGACAGGCTTCTCCGGGCGGCACACCTGGGCCCTGAAGATGAGCAACACCTGCAACGGGCCGACCGACTTTGCAGGGATAGCGGCCAATATCACGGATGGGACAATCAGCACCGACGCCCCCCCCGTTGCTAACCCCGATACAATCGCGGTCCTCCAGGGCGGCACGGCCACGACGCTGGTTGGCGGCGCCACGAGCCTCCTGAGCAACGACACCGATGCCGATCTGCCCAACGATGCCCTGACCGTCGCCACCACGCCCGTGGTTGGCCCCAGCCACGGAACCCTGATCCTCCACCCGGACGGAACGTTCAGCTACACGCACGACGGCAGCGAGAACTTCACCGACAGCTTCACCTACAGAATCTATGATGAGGACAACGAGAGCGCCACCGCCGTTGTCGCCATTAACATTACGCCGGTGAACCATGCGCCGCAAGGCACGAGCAACACGGTCACGACGCTGGAGAACGTGCCCTACGTGCTCCAGGTGGCGGACTTCGGCTTCAGCGATCCGGTCGATATCCCGCCGAACACGCTGCTGGCGGTGAAGATCAGCAGCCTGCCGACGGCGGGCACGCTCACGGACAACAATGTGGCGGTGACCACGGGGCAGTCCGTCTTGGCCACGGATATCGGCAGCCACAAGCTGGTGTTTACCCCG
>JBEKTY010000102.1:0-28552 GCA_049515555.1 Thermoguttaceae bacterium | reverse complement strand
GCCAGCGGCTGTAAGATGTGTTACTCGTGGCAATTAGGTCGCGACCGGCCGCAACCGGCGGGGTGTGTTCCGATGACGCAGGGCGCCCCGTGCGGCACCTGCGAGCCGGCCTGTCAGGCCTGTCCGCCTTGTGAGCAGCCTTGCCCGTGCTGCCAGTAGGCGCCGGCCGCCGAACCGGGTGAAAAAGGGCCACCGCGCGGCCGGTGGCAAGTTTGCCGGAAAAACCTTTTTTTGCTTGCGATACCCGGCGGTACCCACGGGGTTTGATTGAGTGCTCAAGGCTCCATGTCTTGATCCTGCCAACGGTGGGGGCCTGCGGTAAACGCTCCGATGCCTTGCCTCGGCCCATACACCGGCCAGCCATCACCGTCGCCACACGCAGAGTTCGGGACGACGAGCCGGACGTCCGGATCGCCGGGTAGTTTTTTTCACCAACTGGAGGGAGTGCGAACATGATTAGAATGGTACGAACGGGTCTGATGGTTCTGATCGCCCTTGGGCTGCTGTTGGCCGTGGCGCGGCCGAGCTTCGCCCAAGAGAAAAAGCAGCGGCTAACCCCCGAGCAACGCTTCGATGCCCTGGAAAAGGCGGTGAAGCACGATCCGCTGACCGGCGTGCTCACCAAAGACGAGTTCATCGCCGGGGTGAAGGAAGTGAGCCCGAAGATGGCGGACCGGGCCGAGAAGCTGTTCACCGACATCAAGAAGGCCGACGAGGGCAAGGTCACTAAGAACGAGTACGTGACGGCCATGAAGGAGCGCTACGCCAAGCGCAAGAAGAAGGCCGAATAGCCCTGCCGGCCGCGGACCCGCTGGCCCGTGAGCAGTGGGAAGCGGTTGTGCAGGAGGCGCGATGATCGACCGAGCCGCCGGGGCAACCCCCCGGCGGCGTTTTTTATGCAGTTGTCGGTTGTCAGTTGTCGGGTTCAGGCTGAACACCGAACACTGAACACTGAATACTGAACACTGAACGCTTGCGTCCTACCGCTGGCCCGGCGCCAGCAACTGCACCTCGTGCAGGCACAGGCCGTAGCGCCCGCCCGGCGGATTGATGCGCAGCTTCATGCCGTTCCAATCGGGCGCGAAATTGGCCGAGTAGCACAGCCACAGCCGCTTGCCGTCGCGGCCGATGAACTTCGAGGGGAAGTTCAGAAAATAGCCCTGCTCGCCGAAATCCTTCATGTACACCACCAGCCGCCAGGGGCCGGTGATCGCGTCGGCCTCGAGCACATAGGAGTGCATCTTGGCGCAGGTCGGCCAGCCGTCGGTGACGCACATCAGGTATTTTTTCAGCGCCGCGTCGTAGGTCGCCGTTGCGCAGCCCATGTGGTTGTTCCAGTCCAAAAGCGGCCGGATCTGCGAGAAGTCGCGGCTCCAGCGGGGCCCGCCCGCGGCGTCGCGGCCGGCAAAGAACTCGTACTTCGCCGGGTCGTTGATGTTCTCGATGCTGGGCGTGACGCGGGCCAAGTAGACCTGGTCGGCCGTGATCCAACTCAGGTTGGCGTATCGCGGCTGGGGGTCGTTCTCCTCGGCCCCCATGCCCAGCAGGTAGGCCTTGCCGTCGGGCGAGTGCTCCATGTTCCGGCCGAAGTCGACGAAGTGCGGGCAGCCCATCTTCACCGGCCCCATGAACTTCCGCGGCTCGGGAAACAGCGGCCGCTCGGGCGATAGCGGCGAGGGCCGCCAGGTCTTGCCGAAATCGGTCGATACTCGGAAGCCGGGCATCGGCCCCAGCACCGGCCAGTTGTAGGTAAAGCCCTCGTGCTGCACCGAGCCGGCCGGGCCCAGGCAATACGTGCCGTAGTACCAGACCCCGTTGTACACCAGGCTGCCGCAAGGATAACGCCCCTGGTAGGGTTTGGGGCTGGCCGGCTGCGGCGGCGACGTGTTGTGGATTACCAGGTGCAGCGGATCGTCGCCCACCAGCAGGGCATTGCCCGTCACCGCCTGGTCGCCACCGGAGGACGAACCGACGCCGTCCGTGGTGCCGTCGGTCCAGGGCGAATACTGGTTGCCGTTAGAGGCCCACGACGGGTACCAGGTGTCGCCGCAGTGGTAGTCGCTGTGGACGCCGGTGAAGAGGATGCCGGTCAGCGTCTTCGAGGGCTCGAAGGGGCAGCCCTTGGGCGGCTGCGAAGGCCAAATCTGCCGGCCTTCCGGCGCTGCCTTTACCGGCCGCTGCTCGGCGCCGTGGGCCGAAAGGAGCGACATGCAGCCCAGCACCATGCTCACGGCGGCCGCGACGACCGACGCCTTGACCGGCGTTACGGCATTGGCAACTAAGAAACTTCGCATGATGGTGCTCCCTTGGGTCTTAGGTCTTGGGTCTTAGGTCTTGGGTTTTGGGTCTTGGGGATTGGGGATTGGGGATTGGGGATTGGGGATTGGGGATTGGGGATTGGGGATTGGGGATTGGGGATTGGGGATTGGGGATTAGGGATTGGGGATTAGGGATTGGGGATCGACAATTCTGTAACCTGTTTGCTGACTTGCAGTACCGATTCCGCCGGTGAACGCAAAATTATACGTCTTGCGAGGTATTTGTTCGACTTGTGCTTTCTCCCGCTTGAAAACCGCTCGCCAGCCACACCAAAGGTGGGGCTCCCGCCTTCCCGGAGGGTCCTCCGGCACGGGGAAAACCATACCGTAGTGGCCGGGCGAGTATTGGTCAACGGCTAGGGCTAAGTTTTCAGTGCTCAGTTTTCGGTGCTCAGTTCCCGGTGTTCCGGCTCAAGCTGAAAACTGAACACTCCCCGTCCCCTTCATCCCCAATCCCCTACCTATACAAATGTATCATATTATCCCCCGGCCCGCAAGCCGAGTTTCATGCACCATATTGTGGCGGGGGAAGTGACATTTAACCGGGGGCTATCGCCTTCAAGGCAGAATGCGGGCTGTGCGGTCCGAAGCCCCAATGGAGCAAATTAGCACCGGCCGAAGAATAACTTCGGGAAGACCATTGTAGTCGGCACACGCCGTGTGCCGGATTTCCGCACACGGCGTGTGCGGATTACATTGATACGCGGACGTTTCGCCTCCGGGGGTCTGCGCTGCGCTTCGACCCCCGGCTACTCTCTGTCAAGCCTCCGGCTTGCGGGCGAGAAAGCGGGCGAAGCGGCGGGCCGTGCGGCCGGTTTCGTCAGATCCTGGAGCGCCATCCTGTGCCTTTGCCTTACCCGCAGGCGATCCACTCGGTGTACCGAGGCGTAGAGAATGGATAACGTAAGGAGCCCAGTGCGTTAATTGCGCAAGCTCGGGTCTTTGGGAGCCCCAGGCGGGCAACCGCCCGGGGCCACCCGGTCCCTTTCATGCCTTTTCATGCCCGAGGATCGTCATATCGCAGCGGATCGAACTGATCCAAGTGGCCGGATTCTAGCTAATGGTTGATCTACCACGAGTTCTTGACAGTTATCGGCGTCCAGGTCAAGATTATGGGCGTTGCGCGCGATCAGAACTCCTATCGGTATGCGGGCCTTGTCAGTAGTATAGCGCTGCGATGACCGCTCGACGATCCGTCCTTGTGTTGTCCGTTCTTCTCCTGGTTGCCATCGGTGCGGCACTTAGCTGGTGGCTCTACCCACACTTCGCGTTTTGGGGCCTGCTCCGTCGGACCCACGACCGTATCCGCTCGCTCAAGCAGGAGCGCCCGGCAAGAATAAGCCCCGAACACTGGGAGGAAGCCGCAGTCTGGGCGGACATCGCGTTCTGCAACTTGTGGCCTACGAACCCCGACACGCGGGGCGCTTTGGAGGAGTTTGCAGCAGGTCTGGAGGACAGGATGGCTGCCGGAGACAGCCTTGCGACGGTGCGATGGATCTGGGATGAGTTGGAGCATAAGACGGAGGCTGGTCCGCGCTATGCAGCGGCAAATAAGCCGGTGCGAGCCATGGCCGAGGGTCCAATTACCGACGAGTCGTTGGGTAACCTGTGGGGATTGGGAACGTGCAAGAGGCTAGACCTAAGCGGCACAGAGGTCAGCGATGCGGGTCTGCAACACCTCATCAAGGCGCGAAACCTCATTGGCCTGTGGCTAGACGACACCCGCGTTACGGATCGCGGTTTGGTCCGGTTGGCAGAGCTGTCGCATCTTCAGGTTCTTATATTAAAAGGCTGTCGGGTCACCGGGACCGGCCTAGTGGATTTGAGGCCTTTGGCCGAACTGAATGCTCTTGGCCTTGAGCACACTCAAATCAGCGACGAACAGTTGGCAGGTCTGAGGGTACTTCCCAATGTCGAGAGTCTCAACTTGGCGGATACAGCGATCACCGACAAAGGTCTAGCCCACCTGGCGCAACTCGCCCGTCTTACGGACTTGGACCTGTCGGGGACGCGGGTTGTCGGACCGGGCTTGGATTATCTCGCCGCCCTGCCCACTCTTATCCGTCTGGCCCTTGGCAGGACTCCAGTGACTGATGCCGGACTGCAACCGCTACGGCGTCTGAATCGGATTGAATCGTTGATTCTTGAGCGGACGCAGATCACCTCACCCGGCTTAGCGCATATTGCGGGGCTGGTTCGTCTCGATCTGCTAGACCTCAAGGGCACAAAAATCACCGACGCCGGACTAGAACATCTGGCTGGGCTGCCGTGCCTCAGGTGGCTCCAGTTGGAGGGAACGGGGATAAGCAGCCAAGGGTTGTGGCAATTAAAGGGACTTACCAAGCTGGAATACCTGTTCCTGCCGTCGGAAATACCCGATGGTGCCGAGTTGCAGCGTCTCAAACAAGCGATTCCAAAATGCGGGATATACCGGCGCGGCCGCTAATATCACCCTTAGAGCAATCAGAGGGCATACCCTGAGCCTTCATTGCTTGCTTCCGTCACTTCGCCTTCGGGAGCATCGTGATTTCGTATCGCCAAGGCGTGCCGATCGGGCCGTGCTCGGCCTCCAGGACGGCCCCGTTCCCCTGGCGATGATATTGGAAAGGCTTGTCGTCGTAAGGATTCAAGGGGATGGGGACATCGCCGATATCGCTCAGGCGGTCGGGCAGTTGGCCGCCGTGCGCGGCGGCATGGACCCGCAGCGCCTCGCAGATCCGCAGCGGGACGAGCAGCCATTGCGTCTTCGTCTCCGCCTCCCGCGCCGCGGCGGAGCCCGGTATAAGCGAGCTTGCCAGGGGAATGATCTCCCGCCGGCAGCCGTCTTTCAGGCCCCGGTCGCTCTGGTCGCGCCCCGTCCGGCCCTCGGCGTAAGGCAGGAACATCCACTTGCAAGAGTCGTCGCTGAGCTCCTCGTAGAGAGTCACCGAGTAGAGGAGGACGACTTGGGCCAGGGGCATGGCCTCGACTTGGGCTGCGGGCCGGCCGTGCTCGATCAGATACTGCTTCGCCCGCGGATAGCCCTGGGCGACGCTTGCCATGGTCACCGCTTGCTTTTGGCCGCCGCCTCCGATCAATCTTCCCAATTGCTCAGCGTCGCCGACGATCTTGTCGAGCAGCTCGCGCCACTGCTCGGCGGAAAGGCTCTTATTGTCCAGGTCCCTGAGTTCCGGATACTGGAGATAAAGGAGGTTCGACTCGGCCTCGAAACCGGGCCGGTAATCGACCAGCGGGCGGGGGAGCGTGGCCAGGGCCCAATAGAGGTTCGGGGCGTCGGGCTGCTGGATGAGTTGCTCGACTTGCTTCGTCATCTGCCCGGCGATGGCCGACCCGACCAAGGCGTGGACGAGCGTCTGTCCCTGGGCGGAGTGCCGGGCCAGGGCGAAACCGGTCTGGAGCGTGCCCACCGCCTGGTCGTATTTGCCTTCGGCGATTTCCAGGTGGGCCTTGGCCGAGAGCAGCCGCCCCCAGGCGCGCATTTCCTGCATCTCGGGAAGCAGCACGGAAAGAAAGTTGCCCTCGCGCAAGGGCAGCTCCCAGTCGCAGGACTCGAAGCGGGCCGCGTGAGCCATGTCGTTAAAGAGGCCGCCTGCCCCGAGGTACAGCCCGATCCTGGATTCCTTGGCGCGGTACTCTTTTTCCCGCGGGTCGCCAATGGGGATCTCCATCCAGATCGCGACTTTCTCCCAGTCGTGTTCCCACAGTTGGGTAACCAGGGGGCGCCGGCTGGCGGGCAGCCGGTTCCACCACACGGCGGCATTGCCCGGCCGACGCTCCGGAAACGGCGGGAGCAACTGGTACTTCAAGGCCGGCCGCGGCGCGGGCATGGGGTGGAGCGTGATCCGGACGCTCTTCGGGGCTTCCGGGGGCGACACGCTCTTCGGGGCTTGCGGGGGCTGCGGTGCGGCGGCCTGGGCAACAGCGGCCGCCGGCATGAGCACGGCCGCCAGCGTCACGAGTATTCTCATGGCGACTTTCATGGCTTCACTCCTCAGAGGAAAGGTCAGTCGATTCCGCTCGGCGGGTGTGGCTGCGACCCGTCGGACGCGTGTGTTTTCAACAGCCGGTCGAGCAACTGGTAATAGGGCAGCGGCTGCTGGGCGACTGCGGTTGCCCCGGCCGATGCCACCGCCTCCGACGGATACCAGTCCGCGCCATGCCGCAGGAATTGCTCGCGCAACCGGGGATAGGAAAGCGAGGATGGCGGATCGGCGGCGTCAGCTCCACGGCCCGCCGGCGGCTCGGGCGCCGACCGCTGCGGCCACCACCCGGCCACGGCCCCCGGAGTGCGGTCAACGGGCGTTTTGGCGGCAACTGGCGACCCGGGCGCCGGGGGCTCGGCGGCCAGCCTGCCATCCGCAATGCCCGGCGCCGCCGCCTCCGGCCCCGCCCCCGGGAGCGCGACATTGGGGGCCGCGCGGGTCGAGAGCATCACCCCGAGCGCGGCGGCCACCGCGGTCATGGCCGAGAAGGCGGCCGGCCATCCCCAGCGGACCCCACGGGGGCTCACAGCGATCGCGTCGCGCAAGGCCGCGGCCTGGCCGGCCTGGAAGATCAGTTGTTCGCGGTCGAAGCGCTCGACCCGCGGGGCCAAGGCAGCCAGGGCGGCCTCGAAAGCCGTCAGGTCCGGCAGTTGCTCTTTTTCTCTGGACATGTGCCTTCCAACCTTTCCCGCAGGGCCGCGATGCCCCGCTGATACCAGCGGTGGGTGGTGCTCACCGAGCTGCCGGTCAAGGCGGCGATTTCGGCCAGCGGCAGCCCGCCCCACAGCCGGGCCACGATGACTTCCCGTTGTTCGATCGGCAACTCTGCCAAGGCGCGGGCGGCCGTGGCGGCGTCCAGGCGGTCGGCGTCCGCGGCCACCAGCCAGGGCTGGCCGCGGCGGGCGGCGATTGCCTCGTGACGCCAGCGGCGGCGGCCGGATCGTGCGGCGTTGATAGCCTTGTTGCGCACGGCCCGATACAGCCATCCCAGCGGATTCTGGGGCGCCGCCGGCTCGCGCATCAGCAGCAGGAACACGTCTTGCACAACGTCTTCCGGCGTGCTGCACCACTGCCGCGCATAAAGCACCAAGGCCGCCGTGTGCCCGTCCAGGAGTCGCGTGAGGGTCTGCGGGCTGACGCCAGCCATGCGAGTCGTCTCCCACCGCAGTCTATAGTATAGGCACCGGCCAAGGGCCGCTTTCCCGCGAAATCCATTATAATTGCCGGCGGGGCTGGCGAAGGCCGACACCAGAGCGGGGCCATGAAAAGGGGCCATCACGCAAGCGCCGGACAAAACCGGCGGGGAGCAGCGGATAATAGAGCCGCACCGCAAAGGAGCAGCGAAACATCCTGACCCCGAGTCAGTTTTCCAGCCGCCCGTTCGCCGTCACCATTTGCCCGCCCAACTGAATGGCCAGGGCCAGCTCATCGGTCCCGGTCCTGCCGGATTAGTTCGGTACTGTCGCCGAAATCCCTCCCGCTAGCAGCCAATTCATCCCGGATAGCGTCAATGACGCCCCAGGCGTCGTTCTTGGGCGGGGCGAGCGCCGAGGCTAGAATCTCCTTGGCTTCGATCTCGACGCTCTGGGCATGATGAATTGCTCGCTCGCGAAGGCGTTCCAGCATTGCGTCGTCAATATCCGGGATAACAAGTTGAGGCATGACAGTTTCCCTTAAACCCTTAAACCCTCAACCCCTTATCCCCTCATTCCCTCGCCCCTCGCGATCAGCCACCAGCCACTAGCCACTGGCCTTGGGCGGCGTCATCCAGATCAACTGCTTCTCGATATTGGTGGCCAGCTTATAGCTCTTGACGTGTCGGGCGGGCGGCTCGCCGACGACTTCGATCTTTGTCAGGTCGGCCTCGCCCAGGCCGGCCTGGGCACAGAAGTTCAGATAGCCCACCTTGGCGAAGTCGATGCCCATCAGCTCGATGGCTAGGCGGTCGGCGGCCAGCCAGTCGGCGCTGGCGACGCAGATGCGGTGTTCGACGCGTTGGCCGCCCACCGGCCCGTTGCCCTCCATGCCCTCGTAGCCGTCGACCACGGCCAGGTGCGGGTGGAGCTGCTGGGCCAGGGCGTAAAGATTATAGTTCAGGCCGCGGAAGCCGCCGCCATGGCAGATGGGCTTGTCGCTGGTTGTGCCCGGCTTCACCTTCCGGCCCCAGCCGAATCCCAGGTCCTTCACCGGCGCGCCGATCACGATGTTCTTCAGCGACAGCGTGGCCACCACGCGGTCGTGGGTCTTCATTACGGCGGCCGAGATGATGAACGTCTTGGGGTCCAACAACAGCCGCGACATTCGCACCGCGTGCGGGCGGAAGTCGGTCTCGTCGAAGACGTGCACCTTTTGCACGGGCTGCGCATCGAGGTCCGCCAGTTTCGCCCCGTACTTGGCCGCCACGCGCGTGTAGCCGAAGTTGGCAAAGCCCTCCAGGGTCGGGCCGTTGGCGGCCGATTCGGCGATCGTCACGTCGCCGGCCTTCCCGATCGACCGCAGGAACTCCAGGATTCCTTCCACGCAATCGGCATGGGTGGCCGAAAGCTGAACGTCCATGGCCACGTTATTGGGCTTGATGACCACGGGCCGGTCGCCGATGGCCCGGGTGATCTGTGGGGCCAGCGACCGCAAGGCGCGGAAGACGTTGTCGGCCCGGTTGTCGCCGGCCGTCAGCGCCACGCGGCTGGTGGTGGCGGGTGTGGCCAGCCCGGCCGCCCGGAGCGGGCTGGAGAACCGCGCCGCCGCAAGGGCCAACCCGCCCGCCGCCGCGCCCCGCATGAAAGTTCGCCGATTAAAGGTCGCCGTTGTGCTCATCGAAGTTCCTCCCGAAAAAACTCGAAACAGCTTGAAGGGGACAGGTGCGATTGTTGTGTTGTACTGCCAGAGGCCAGAAGTGATAAGTCTATTATTCCAGGAATCGCCGTTCTTGCAAGCAATGGGCCCGCCCTCGGTGCCACTGCTGGCTTGTCCAGCAGTGTGCGAGGCACTGCTGGACAAGCCAGCAGTGGCACCCGGCGCGGCCTTTGCACCGGCCTGCCGGGCGGATACACTGGGGCGTAAGGATCGGCCGAGGAATACCTTCCGCGTTTCAATGTAGTCCGCACACGCCGTGTGCGGAAATCCGGCACACGGCGTGTGCCGCCTACATTGGAGTTGACCCGTTTCCCTTTCCCACCACCCATCACCGGGAGCACCAACCATGAAACAATCTTTGACTCGAAGAGAGATGCTTGCCGCGTCGGGCGGGCTGGCGGCCGGTTTGGCCGTGGCCGCGCTGGTGCGGCCCGCGGCGGCCGCGGATCAAAAGAAGCCGGCCCTGTGCCTGGGTTGCCGCGACGGGCACCTGCGCGACATTGGCGAGAAGGACTGCTGGTCGGCCCTGGGGGCCATCGGCGCCGAGGGCGTCGAGGCCGGCATCCGCGACGACCTGACGCTGCCCGGCCTCTTCCATCCCAGCCGCCGCTACAGCCTGGCCAGCCAGGCGGAGATCGAGGCCCTGCGGGCGGACGCGAAGGCGGCCGGGCGGCGGATCACCGCGTTGTGCATGTCGAATCGCTTCGACGAGCGGCCCGAGTTCGAGGTCGAGTGGTGTGGCCGGGCGGCCCGCGCCGCCGCCGCCCTGGGCGTCGCGGCGATCCGCATCGACGTCGTGCCGCAGCGCCGCGCCAAGGCCGACTTCCTCGAACTGGCCGTCCGTACCCTCAGCAAGACGGTCCAAGCCACCGCGGCGACGGGCGTGGCCTTCGCCATCGAGAACCACGGCAGCACGACGAACGATCCCGAGTTTCTTATGCCGCTCTTGGAGCGGGTGGGCTCGCCGCGGCTGGGCGTGACGCTCGATACGGCGAACCTGTACTGGTTCGGCCATCCGCTGGCGAAGGTCTACGCGATTTACGAGATGTTGGCCCCCTACGTCCGCCACACGCATTGCAAGAACATTCGCTTTCCCGAGGCCCGCCGCGAACAGCGCCGACCGGTGGGCTGGGAATATGAGCGCTACAACTGCCCGCTGTACGAAGGCGATATCGACTTTCACCGGGTGGTCAAGACCCTGCGCCGAGCGGGCTACACGGGCGACCTGTGCATCGAGGACGAATCCCTGGGCAAGTTCCCCGCCGCCGAGCGCCGCGGCATCCTGGCCAAGGAGATTCAATACCTGAAAGAATGCCTGTAAGGGGAGGCCCCGGTCCTCGTTGGGTGCCACTGCTGGCTTGTCCAGCAGTGTGTAGGGCACTGCTGGACGAGCCAGCAGTGGCACCCGGCGTCGAGAGGCCGAAGGGGCGGGATCCTCACCGATTTTCCCTCACCCTAGCCCTCTCCCGGAGGGAGAGGGGACCGGGCTGGCCGCTGACCGCTCTGACCGGGCGTCGCCTGCCGGGCGCTTGTGGAAGCTGACCGAGAAGCCGTCGGTCATCGACAGGCTCAACACGACGTGCACAATCTCGGGGTGCTGCGAGACGAGGTCCAGATAGGGCGTCATGACCTTCCGCGAGGTGATGGCGTTGTGCAGCAGGATGAAGCCGCCCGGCCGCAGCTTGGGAAAGACCGCGTGGAAGTAGTCCACTTCGTTGCCTTTGTCCGCGTCGAGGAAGACCAGGTCGAAGGGGCCCGCGAGGGTCTTGGCGACCTTGTGGGCATCGCCTTCCAGGCCCGTGATGCGGTCGGCCAGGCCGGCTGTGGTGAAATTGCCCCGGGCCTCGCGAACCCGCGCCGGGTCGATGTCGATGGTGGTCAGCCGTCCGCCGGTGTGCTCCAGGCCCAGGGCCAGCCAGATGCCCGAGTAGCCCCGGTACGTGCCCACCTCGAGCACGTTCTTGGCGGCCGTGACGTGCACGATCAGGTTGAGGAACTGGCCGTCGCAACGGGGCACGCCGATGCCGCGATTGGCCTCCATGTCGGCCATCAGCTTGTCGCGGACGGCCTGGAGCTCGGGCGGAACTTTCCCGCCCGCCGGGGCGTCGTCGGCCGAGGCCCCGGCCGCGTCGCCGGCCAGGGCCGCCAGTCCCAGCGCCCCGCACGCCGAACCCAAGAATGCCCGGCGCTGGATCGCATCGCTTCCCATCTGTTTGCTCCCGCTGCTACAGCGTGGTGCCCGACGAGAGCGGGGTAGGACTGGGCGCAGGTGCGGGCGGTACAGCGGCCGGCGGCAGGCTTGGGACGGGCGGCGACGGCGGAACTTCGTTGGTCTGATAAGGCTGCGGGGCCGGCGCGGGATACATGGGGGCCGCCGCGGGTGCCGGGCTCGGCGCCACGTACGTCGGTGTCGGCGCTACGTAAACTGTCGGCGGCGGCGCAACATACACCGGGGCCGGCGCCACGTACACCCGGTACGGATACGGATAGTAGTACGGACGCGGATGATAATAAGGAGGAGGATAAGCGGGTACCCCGATGCCGATGCCCACGCTAACTCCGGCCTCGGCCGAGGAGCACGCAAAACCAAAACCCGCAATGGTCAAGACTACACCCAGAAGCAGAAATCCCTTCACGTTCATCGCAAGTCCTCCTGTAGGGGTAATCGCCGCGAGCACAAGCCGTTACCAAGCTGTTCCGCGAGGCGGCGAATACTACCATCCTTGAGAAACTCAGCAAACCCCAGTTTCAATCGTTCCGGCTTTGAAAAGACTGAAAGAGGCGCATACCGCGACAATGAGCAACGGCGCACCGTTCCTAATACAGCGCATTAGATAAGATCGGTTGATTGGCGGGGTTAGTTGAATATTTCCGGCGCCTCTGACCTGGCGTAACTGTTCACGGCATGGAAAGTAGCAGGCACACTCCGTGTGCCTGCTACCTTGGGTTGCTACGGCCTTGCCGGGCGGAGGCGGACTAGCACGACGCCGTGCGGCGGCACGCGGGTCGAGAACTGGCCTTCGCTCGGGCCGAGGTCCTTCTGCCGCCATAGGTCGCGAACGATCTGCCGGCCGGCCAGTCCGAGGTCGGACCAGGCGGCGCTGACGGTGGCCTCGGCGGGGCCGCGATTGAACAGGCCTACGGCCCGGCTGCCGTCCTCCATGGGCTTGGCCCAGACCTCGAGGTCGCCGCTCTTGGCGATGCGCCGCCCGGGGCGGCCCAACGGGTCCTGGTCGACCTCCAGCACCTCGTCGTTCGTCAGGAGGCTGAGCGTGAAGGGGTCCAGGCGGGTAATGTCGCCGCTGAGGATCAGCGGTGCGGCCAGCAGGCACCACAGCGAGACGTGGGTATACTGCTCGTTGGGCGTCAAGGGGGTCGGCGCGCGCTGGCCGTGCCAGTTGCTGAGGTAGCCCAGCAGCAGGTAGTCGGGGTCGTTCCAGCCGCCGGGTCCGCCGAAGTTGTGCAGCTCGCGGGCGGCGTAGAGGTTGAAGGCATCGCGGAACAGGGCGGTGGAGATGCCGGTGAAGGAGAAGCCCAGGTCGCCGGCCGTCCGCCAGCTCTGCCCGCCCACGGCTTTGCCCCACTGCCAGACCTCGCCCATGCCGTACTGGCAGAGGTTGAGCACGACGTCGCGGGGCTGCCGCCGCAGGATTCCGGCGATGTGGCGATAGGGTTTTTTCAATCCGTCGGGGCCTTTGTCGGCGACGTTGCCGTAGGAGCACCAGTCGTACTTCAGGAAGTCGAAGCCCCATTCGACGAACCGCTGGACATCCTGGGCCTCGTGCTGGTAGGCGCCGACGTGGCCGCCGCAGGTGGTCGGACCGGGCGAGGTGTAGATGCCCGCCTTCAGGCCCTTGGCATGGATGTAAGCGGTGAGGGCCTTCATGTCGGGAAAGTGGCGGTTGGGGTTGACCTTGCCGGTCGCGTCGCGCGGCGGGCCGCCGAGCATGGGGTCTTTCGACCCCGGCTTGACGGCCCAGCAGTCGTCGATGTTCACGTACATGTAGCCGTGGTTCATCATGCCGTTGGCGACCATGGCGTCGGCCGCCTCGCGCATGATGCGATCGGTCACGTGGCTCTCCCATACGTACCAACTGTTCCAGCCCATGTGCGGCGTCAGGGCCAGGGTGTCGCCGCAGACGATTGTTAGTTTCCGGCTGGCCGTGCCCCGGGCGTTGGTCGCCCGCAGGGTCGCGACATAGCGGCCGGGCTGGGCCAGCTTGCCCATGATCTGGCCGCTGGCCCCATCGACGACCAGCCCCGGCGGCAGGTTCTCCACGGCGAAGGTCATCGGCCGGTCGCCCGTGGCCGGAATCGTAAACAGCAGCGGCGAGCCGGGCCGCACGCCGAACACCTTGGCGCCGTTGATCCGCGGGGTCGGCGGCGGCTTGGGCGTCAGGATCAGCGACTCCGCGGCGCCGGCCGACAGGCCGGCCATCGCCGCCAGTGCCGCCGCGATCAGGCCACGTACCGTACGGGTCATGGTTGCTCCTTTGGAAGGCAGGGGATGGGGGGGTGGGGATTGGGGAGCCGCTTGCGGCTTCGCACGTCCGTCGTGGATTGGGGATTGGGGATTGGGTGGGGGGACGGGGACCGGCGGTTCCAGCGAATACTATTATCCTGCCCCGTCAAGGGGTATGCAACAGCGGACGGCGGGGGACTGTCCCAATTTTCGTCCGACGAAAATGGGACTGTCCCCTTCCAAGACGGAAGGCCGAGGGGGAACCGGAAGTTCCTACTTCTCTCCGGCGGCGGCTGGCTTGGCTTCTGGCGCGTTGCCGCCCGGGGCTGCGCCGGCGGAGAAGTATGCCTTGAACAGCGGCAAATAGCGAAAGTAAGTCTCCAGAGTCAACGTGGCCAGGCTGGTCATCATCAGCCGCCCGCCACTATGCCCCCACTGATCGCCGGCTGGATCCCAGCTCCCGTTGGCACAACTGCCGTTGTCGCAGTTCTGCGACTTGACCAGCAAGTCCCGCACCCGCCGGTTCCAAGTGTCCCACTCGCGATTGTTCATGTTGTGCAACACCTGGGTGGCGTGGTAAACGTAGTACATGTTCGAGGCGTGCCGGAAGTCTTCGCCGGGCATGTGGTCCATCAGGTACTTCACGCCGTCGGCCATCATCGGGCTGTCGCTTCTCACCTCCAGGTACTGCCGGGAGAGCAGGCCCACGGCGGTCATGGTGTTCGCCGGGCCGGTGCCCGGCTGGTAGCAATAGCGGCTGTTGTTCGGGCCGGACTGCACCGAGTCGAGCCACTTGCCGGCCCCGTCGAACGGCAGACCGTTTCTGCCGTCGTCGCGCGCCATTAGGCAGCCGGCCATTACGGCGCTTTTCAGGGCCATCACCTGCCAGCCAAGCACCGAGGTATCGCCCGAATCGCCGGGTGTGTAACGCCAACCGCCGGTGGTTTTGTTCTGGGCCATTACGATGTAGTCCACCGCCCGCACGGCGGCCTGCCTTACGCTATCGTCGCCGGTCATGTCGCAATCTTCGCACAGGGCGATCGTGGCCAGGGCGTGCGAGTACATCGGCTGCGCGGCCCCCGCGGTCAGGTTGCCATCGCTCTTCTGCTGGTGGCCGATGAGCCACTGAATGGCGGCATTCACGTTGACCCGGTAGGGGCCCTTGGTGCGGTGCGTCTGGCCGGCGGCCAGGAAGGGCAGCACGCCCAGGGCCGTGGCGCCCGTGTCGGCCTCTATGTTGCCGGGACCGCGGCAGGTCGGGTCCTTGCAGCGCTGCACGTAATTCTGGAGGCTCCAGCCCCCGTCGGCCATTTGGTGCCGGGCCAACCAGGACAACGCACCGTCAATGGCCCGCGCGGCAGGTTGCGCCGGCCCGCCTCGGTTGCTCATCACCGCGCGGCCAGCAGCGTCAAGGCCGCTGGCGCCGGCACCCCGGTTATCGCCCGCGCCATGTTTCGCACCGACCCCTTGTCCCAGCGCCTCGGCCGCCGTGCCCACGACAACGAACCCCATCAGGCCGCCGGGAATCAGCAGCAGTAACGACAACCGAACCACTTGGAAGCCGAAACTGCCGGCATACCAACGCCGGCCGGTGCGTAACCAACTCACCAGCCGTCGGCCTGGCGAGCCAGAGTCTGGGTGCCGTTCTGGCCGTTGCTCCTCGGCGGCGGCCTGCGCGAACGCTCTCGCTTGGACTGTCATATCGCGTTCCTCCTGACGGGAAGTATAGCAGACCACGCCGCGCCCGCCAGTCAAACGCGAGTTCGGCGGGGAATCCCCGCTCGGCCCACGGCCCTTCACGTCGCGTAACCCAAAGTCAGAATCCTTGTCGGTGCCGCGGCGATCGGCAGGTCGTCGTTGTTGAAACCTCACGGCCGTGGAAGTATCATAGGCGGGGCAAAAGGTGGTTTGCCACCTCTTGCCGCGCTGGGCCGTGGGGGCGCCTCGCACGAGGAGCGCCGGTTACATTCTGTCAACCCAAATGGGAGATGCGACGATGCGACATGCATGGTTATTCGGATGTCTGCTGGCCCTGCTGGACTGCGGTCTCGCCTGGGCCAATGGCCTACAGGTTCGCGACTTGCGGTGCGAATACCTGTGCAACCCGCTGGGGATCGCTACGGCTACGCCGCGGCTGAGCTGGGTGCTGGAGTCAGACCAGCGGGGCCAGCGGCAGGATGCCTACCAGGTGCTGGTGGCCTCGTCGCCGGAAGTCTTGGCCCAGGAGAAGGGCGATCTATGGGATAGCGGCAAGGTGGCCTGCGACGAGACGGCCCAGATATCATACTGCGGCCGGCCGCTGAGTTCGCGGCAGGCGTGTTATTGGCAGGTTCGGGTATGGGACCGCGCGGGGCGGCCCAGCCCCTGGAGCCAGCCGGCCCGTTGGGAGATGGGCCTGCTGGAGTGCAAGGATTGGTCGGCCCGCTGGATCGAGGCCGAAGTGAAGCCCGAGTCGGCCCAGGCCCAGCCCGTGCCGATCATCCGCAAGACGTTCCGCCTGGCCGACAAACCGGTAGCCAAGGCCCGGCTGTTCGTTACGGCCCTGGGGCTTTACGAGCTGCACCTGAACGGCTCGCGGGTGGGTGACCACGTGCTGGCGCCCGACTGGACCGACTATCGCCGGCGGGTCCAATACCAGATGTACGACGTCACGTCGGCCTTGCGGCCGGGCGAGAACGCGGTGGCCGGCCTGCTGGCCGCCGGCTGGTACAGCGGGCACATCGGCAACGGCGGGTTCCAGTTCTTCGGCAAGCGGCCGGCCCTATTGGCGCAACTTGAGGTGACTTACGCCGACGGGAGCACCCAGCGCCTGGGCACCGACGCCACGTGGCGGGTCCACGCCAGCCCCATCCTGTCGTCGGACTTCATGCTGGGCGAATCGTACGATGCCCGGAGGGAGATCGCCGGCTGGGACCGGCCGGGGCTGGACGACAGCGGGTGGGCCGCGGCCGTCGAGCGCCGCATCCCGCCCCCGCCGCGGCTGGAAGGCCAGGTGATGGAACCCGTGCGGCAGCTCATGGAGCTGCCGGCCAAGTCGCTCCGCGAGCCCAAGCCGGGGCAGTGGACCTTCGACCTGGGCCAGAACATGGTGGGCGTGGTGCGGCTGCGCGTGGCCCTTCCGGCCGGCGCCACGCTCACGCTGCGGCATGCCGAGATGCTCAACCCCGACGGGACCATCTACACGAAGAACCTCCGCAGCGCGGCCTCGATCGATACATACGTCGCCAAGGAGGGCGGCAGCGTGCAGTGGCAGCCCACGTTCACCTTCCACGGCTTCCGCTACGTCGAGCTTACCGGCCTCTCCACCAAGCCCCCGCTGGATGCTGTGACCGGCGTGGTAATCGGCTCCGACACGCCGCGGGCCGGCGAGTTCGCCTGCTCCGACACACGGATCAATCAGCTTCAATCGAACATCGTGTGGGGCCAGCGGGGCAATTACGTGAGCATCCCCACCGACTGCCCGCAACGCGACGAGCGGCTGGGCTGGATGGGCGACGCCCAGGTCTTCGTGCGCACCGCCACCTGCAACGCCGACGTGGCGGCCTTCTTCACCAAGTGGCTGGCGGACGTGGACGACGGGCAGTCGGCGGACGGGGCCTTCAGCGACGTGAATCCCAACAGCATGGGCTGCGGCAGCGTACCCGCCTGGGCCGATGCCGGCGTGATCTGCCCCTGGACCATCTACCAGGTCTACGGCGACAGGCGGATCCTGGAGCGGCATCTGCCGGCCATGACCCGCTGGGTCGAGTGGTGCCGCCGGCACAGCACCGATCTGGTGCGCGACAAGGACCGGGGCAACGACTACGGCGACTGGCTGTCGATCGGGGCCGACACGCCCAAGGACCTGATCGGCACCGCTTACTTCGCCTATTCCACGCACTTGGTGGCGCGGGCCTATCGGGCCGTCGGCAAGGCGGAGGAGGCCGCCCGCTACGAGCGGCTCTTCGACGACATCAAAGCCGCCTTCAACCGGCGCTACGTGGCCCCCGACGGCCGCATCAAGGGCAATACCCAGTGCTGTTACGTCATGGCCCTGAAGTTCGATCTGCTGAGCGAGCCGCTGCGGGCCAAGGCCGCCCAGTATCTGGAAGCCGACGTCAAGGCCCACGGCTGGCACGTCACTACCGGGTTCGTCGGCGTGAGCTACATGCTGCCGGTGCTCACCGCGGCGGGCAAACTCGATACGGCCTACCGGCTGCTCGTGCAAGATACGTTTCCCTCCTGGCTCTTCTCGGTAAAGCAGGGGGCCACGACCATCTGGGAGCGCTGGGACGGCTGGACGCCCGAGAAAGGCTTCCAAGACCCGGGCATGAACTCGTTCAACCACTATGCGTTGGGCTCCTGCGGGCAATGGCTGTTCGATACGGTGGCCGGCATCGGGCTGGACCCCGCGCAGCCCGGCTTCCGGCACGTTATTATTCATCCCCGCCCGGGCGACGGCCTGACCTGGGCCAAGGCCAGTTACCGTTCGATCCGCGGCCCGATCGCCGCGGCCTGGTCGGTAAAAGACGGGAAGCTCGCGCTGGACGTAACCGTCCCGGCCAATACGACGGCCACCGTTTGCCTGCCGGTGTCCGATGCGGCGGCGGTGCTGGAATCGGACAAGCCCGCCGCCCAGGCCGAGGGCGTGAAACCGCTGCCGGCCGCCAATGGCGCGGTGCGGTTCGAGGTGCAATCGGGCACCTACAAATTCACCGCGCCGTGGATGGTGAAGGACGTTCCAGCCAAATGATCGAATCTGACCCCGACGGCTTGCCGAATCCAAATGTAGGCGGCACACGCCGTGTGCCGCATCTTGACGACGGCACACGGCGTGTGCCGGATACAATGTTGTGGGACAAGGTGGCGGCCGCCCTGGCCGCGGGGCCCGCCGGCGGCCAGGCCGGCGAGCACTGGGGCTTCTTCGTGCCCGGCCGCATCGAGGTGCTGGGCAAACACACCGACTATGCCGGCGGCCGCAGCCTGGTGGCGGCCGTCGAGCGGGGCTTTCGCCTGCTGGTTCTGCCGCGCGGGGATGGCCGAGTTCGCATCACCGACGCCCTGAGCGGCCAGTCGGTCGAATTCCCGTTGGCCCCGGACCTGGTTCCGCGGGGCGGTCATTGGTCGAACTATCCGATGACGGTTGCCCGGCGGCTGGCGCGGAATTTTCCCGGCCTGGCCGTGGGCGCCCACATTTTATTTGCCAGCGATTTGCCGCCGGCCGCCGGGTTGAGCAGCTCTAGCGCCCTGATTGTGGGCGTGTTCCTGGCCTTGGCCCAGGTCAATGCTTTGCGCGAGCGGCCCGATTTTCCCGCAGAACTGCACGAGCCGCACATTCTGGGCGGCTACCTGGGCACCATCGAGAACGGGCAGGGCTTCGGCCGCCTGGCCGGCGACCGGGGCGTGGGCACGTTTGGTGGCAGCGAGGATCACACGGCCATCCTCTGCGCCGAACCCGGCCGGCTGGGCCAGTTCGCCTATTGCCCGGTCCGCCACGAGCGGAGCGTGCCCATGCCGCCCGATTACCTGTTTGCCATCGGTAGCAGCGGGATCGTGGCGGAGAAGACCGGCGCGGCGCAGGAGCGGTATAATCGGGCCGCGGAGCTGGCCGCGGCCGCCGCCCGAGAGTGGCGGCGGCAGACCGGCCGCGACGATCCGCACCTGGCCGCCGCGATCAGTAGCGCGCCGGACGCCGCCGGCCGCCTGCGCGCGATGGTGCAAGATTCGCCGCTGGCCGCCCGGGTCGAGCATTTCCTGATCGAGAACGAAGAGATCGTCCCGGCGGCGGGCGACGCCTTGGCCGCCGGCGACGTGCCGCGGTTCGGCCGCCTGGTAGACCGCTCGCAGCAGGCCGCCGAGCACTGGCTGGGGAACCAGATTCCGGAAACGGCGTTGCTGGCCGCTACGGCCCGACGGCTGGGCGCGGCGGCGGCCTCGGCCTTCGGGGCCGGCTTCGGCGGCAGCGTCTGGGCGCTGGTCGAGCGGGAGCGGGCCGAGCGGTTCCTGGCCGCCTGGTCCGACGCCTACCGCCGCGAGTTCCCCGGCCCGGCCGCCCTGTCCGAGTTCTTCCTCACCGACGCCGGCCCCCCGGCGCGGACCATTCCCACCCTTGACAACCCACCGGCAAAAGGAGCTTGAGTATGAGATCGCCATTTTCTACGCTCGCACTACTGGCAGTCTGGGCGCTGCTGCAATCGGCCGGCCCGGCCGCTGCCCGGGGCGAAAGCCCCACCGCTGCCGCGCCGGCATCCGCCGCAGACGGTTCGGGCGGTTTGGCCGCCCAGTTCGCCACGCCGCCCGATTCGGCCCGGCCCTGGGTGTACTGGTTCTGGCTCAACGGGAACATCACCAAGGAAGGGATCACGGCCGACCTGGAGGCCATGCGGCAGGCGGGCATCGGCGGCGTACTGATCATGGAGGTTGACCAGGGGGCGCCGCTGGGGCCGGTGGCCTTTGCCGGCCCGAAATGGCGTGAGCTGTTCCGGCACGTCTGCCGCGAGGCCGCCCGGCTGGGGCTGGAAGTGAACATGACCAACGACGCCGGCTGGTGCGGCAGCGGCGGGCCCTGGATTACGCCCGCCATGTCGATGCAGAAAATGGTGTGGACCGAGCAGGGCGTCAAGGGTCCGCGGCAATTCGACGGCCCGCTGGCCCAGCCCCCGAAAGTGGCCGATTATTACGACGACATCTCGGTGCTGGCCTTTCCGACGCCGGCCGGCAAGGCCCGGATCGAGAAGGTCAACGTGAAGTCGGCCCTGGATTGGGAGGCGTTTTCGGCCGCCCCGGCGGCCTTCGCCACGCTGCCGGCCGCAGAGGTGATCGATGCGGCGAAGATCGTCGATCTCACGGCCCGCTGCCGCGGCGGCCGGCTGGCGTGGGACGTGCCGCCCGGCGACTGGACCGTGCTGCGGATCGGCCACACCTCGACCGGCAAGGACAATCACCCGGCGCCGGAGTCGGGCCGGGGCCTGGAATGCGACAAGCTCAGCCCGGCCGCCGCCGACGCCATGTTCGCCGGCCTGATGCAAAAACTGGCCGCCGACGTCGGGCCGCTGGCCGGCAAGACCCTGGTGGCCACGCACATCGACAGTTGGGAGGTGCATTCGCAGAACTGGACCCCGCTCTTGCGGCAGGAATTCCAGAAACGGCGGGGCTACGATCCCTACCATTTCCTGCCCGTGGTAACCGGCCGGGTCGTGGATAGCCTGGAGGTCTCCGAGCGTTTCCTGTGGGACCTGCGGCAGACGATCGCCGAGCTGCTCAACGAGAATTATGCCGGGCGGTTCGCCGAGCTGGCCCGGCAACATGGAATGCGGCTGACCATCGAGGCCTACGGCGACGGCCCGTACGACGACCTGTCGTACGGCGGCCGGGCCGACGAGCCGATGGGCGAGTTCTGGTCGTGGGACTACGGCTCGGCCGCCGAGTCGTGCACCGAGATGGTCTCGGCGGCCCACGTGTACGGCAAGCGGATCGTGGGTGCCGAAAGCTTCACCGCCACCGATCGGGAGAAATGGCTGGGCCACCCGGCCTACATCAAGGCCCTGGGCGATTGGGCCTTCTGCGAGGGCATTAACCGCTTCGTGTTCCACCGCTATGCCATGCAGCCCTGGCTCGACCGTCGGCCGGGCATGTCGATGGGCCCCTGGGGCCTGCACTACGAGCGGACGCAAACCTGGTGGCAGCAGTCGCGGCCCTGGCACGAATACCTGGCCCGATGCCAGCACATGCTGCGGCAGGGGCTGTTCGTGGCCGATATCTGCTACCTGGAGCCGGAGAACGCCCCGCAGGCCTTCCGCCCGCCGGTGGCGCGATCGGGCAGTCCGCCCGATCGGCCCGGCTACAACTTCGACGGCTGCCCGCCGGAGGTCGTCCTGACCCGCATGTCGGTCAAAGACGGCCGCATCGTACTGCCCGATGGCATGAGCTACCGGCTGCTGGCCTTGCCCAACTCGCAGACCATGACGCCGCGGCTCTTGAGCCGCATCACCGAGCTGGTCCGTGCCGGGGCGACGGTCGTGGGCTCGCCGCCGGTCAAGTCGCCGAGCCTCGAGAATTATCCGAAGTGCGATGCCGACGTGCGCGCGGCGGCCGCCGAGCTGTGGGGGAATTGCGATGGCCAGACGGTCTGCGAGCATCGGCTGGGCAAGGGCCGGATCGTGTGCGGCCAGACGCCCGAGAAGGTCCTGGCCGCGATGGGCGTGCCGCCCGACATCTCCTGCGGCACCACCGGCCCCATGCCGGTCCGCTACATCCACCGCCGGGCAGACGACGGCACGGAGATCTACTTCCTGGCCAACCGCAGCGATTACGCCCGCGACGTGCAGTGCCGCTTCCGCACGGTGGGCCGGTGGCCCGAGTTGTGGTGGCCCGAGAGCGGCCGGATCGAGCCCGCCGCCGCACAGGTCGGGCGCGGCGGCACGCTTGTACCCCTGCGACTGGAGGCTACGGAGTCGGTGTTCGTGGTGTTCCGCCCGGCTCAGGCGGGGGCTGAGCACGTCGTATCGCTCACCCGCGACGGCCAGGCGCTGCCGGCCTTGGCCGGCCCGCCGCCCAAGATCGTGGTTCAAAAGGCCACCTACGGCGTGCTGACCGATCCGAAGCGGACCCGCGACGTGCGGGCCAAGCTGCAAGGCATCCTGGACGGCGGAATTACCAGCTTCCAGGTGGCGGAAATGGCCCGCGGCGACGACCCGGCCTTTAGGGTCGTCAAGACCCTGGTCGTGGACTACACCTGCCAGGGCCGAGCCCGGAAGGCCACCGGCTGTGATACCGACGTTCTCGACCTGGTCAGCGACGGCGCGGAGCACGTGGCCGACCTGCGGCAGGAGGCCGGGGGCCGTCTGGCGATCGAGGCATGGCGGCCCGGGCGGTACGAGGCCCGAACCACCACCGGTCGCCGGCTGGCCGGGCGGGTGGCCACGCTGGCCGAGCCGCAGCCATTGACGGGCCCGTGGCAGGTACAATTCCCGCCCGGCGGCGGGGCACCCGAGCAGGTAACCCTCGAAAAACTCGTCTCCTGGAACGAGCACCCGGCGGCCGGCGTCAAGTACTTCTCCGGCACGGCAACCTACCGCAAGACGTTCTGCCTCGGCCAAGATTTTACAGGCCCCCCAAGCCGGGTCTATCTCGACCTGGGCCGCGTGCAGGTCATGGCCCGGGTGAAACTCAACGGCAAGGACCTGGGCATCCTCTGGAAGCCGCCGTACCAGGTCGACATAACCGGGGCCGTCGGGGCCGGCCCCAATACGCTGGAGGTCGAGGTGACCAACCTCTGGATCAACCGCATGATCGGCGACGAGCAATTGCCCGAGGACAGCGACCGCAACCCCGAGGGGACGCTCAAGGCATGGCCCAAGTGGTTGCAGGCAGGCAAGCCCAGCCCCACGGGCCGCTCGACGTTCACCTCCTGGCGGCTATGGAAGAAGGACTCCCCGCTAGCCGAGTCGGGCCTGCTGGGCCCGGTTGTGCTAAGGTTTGCAACCCGCGTGCCGCTGGTTGAGAAGTGAGGGGCGGCAGTACAATTAGGCGCGGTGAAAGGGTCGGCGCGACACACGGGAATGGGATGCGTTTCGCGACCATCCCCGGCAGACGCTTTGCGCCGTAGAACAACGTTGGGCGAGCCAGCAGGTCATCAACAATGCAGATCATAGGGTCTCCTCGGCGTCTTTCGCTGGATATCGCCGTGTTCGCCATCCTCGCGGCGTGTATCCGGATCTTTCCAGACGCATCACTCAAGTCTGCGTTGGTCGTCACGCAGTTCGTGCCGACCTTGGCCTGCTGTGCCTTCTTTACATACTTGTCCAATCGCCGCATGAGGGCCTTGCTGCTCGTGGCCGGAGGCGCCTTTCTGGGATGGCTTCTGTGCCCGACGGTTTGGTTTAACTACGAAGATCCGAACTGGTGGGATGACTACCTTCACTATTATCGGCTTTGGCCAGTTTACTCAGGGATCGGCGCGTTCGTTGCGGGGGTCAGCATGTACGCCGTAGGGTTTGCCGCAAGCCGGGTTCGAAGGAGCAGACATTTCTGATTTATTTCTTTGCGGCTGCTTGCCGCGGCCGTGCGTCAAGCTGCGTAAGGCGTGCAGACCCTTCGGCCTGGGTGAACCTTCCGGGCTGGGCAGCGCTTCCGGCATAGGCAAGGCCTCCGGCCTGCGGTGGGTTTGCCAAGTGGGGCAACCCTGTCGGGCTGGGAGTTCCGGTCAGAGAAACCTTGCCGATATTGACGAAGAAACCGTTGATTGCCCGGATCAGGCCGAAGGGAACGGACGGTTCGTAGGGTGGGTCGAGCGTAGCGAGCCCCACCATTCGGTCTATGCTGAGGGCAATCGTAAACCCGAGACGTTCTCATGCCCGGCCGGATGCCGAGAATAGCCCGCCACGGATCGGTCGCACTTCGGTGTCTCGGCAGCCTTTGCGTTGGCGTGGCGGCGTGGACGATTGTTGCGGCGGCGTGGGCCAGGCCGGTGTGGGCCCAGGGCCCGGCGGATTGGGCCGTCGGGCCAGCGGCTGTGCCACCTTCCGCAGCTTACCAGGCGCCGCCGGGTCCGCAGTTTTATCAGCCGCCGCCGTGCCAACCGCCACCGGGTCCACAGTTCTGTCAACCACCGCCTAGTCCGCAGTTTTGTCAGCCGCCGCCTGGTCCGCAGTTCTATCAGCCGCCACCGGGGCCGCAGTTGTGCCAGCCGGCGGATGCTACGCAATGGTCCCTGCCACCGGCGGCCGAAATGCCTTTGTCGGTCGACCAACCATCAGCCGGGGACCCCGCTCCCGTGGTGCCGGGCTGCCGGGACCAGCCGGGCTCGGCCCACCGGCTGTTGGACGCGCTCGACCTGGGCTTCCTGGCCCGGGGTTACTATGCGAACGATCAGCGGGTGCAATGGTCGGGCAATGAGGCCACCTTCGGGGCCGAGGCGGTCCTGACCACAAAGCTAAACCAGCAGGTAGGCGAGTGGGAAATCAAGTTCGACGGCGAGTTCTACCTGAATCAGCCTTTCGATCGGGACATGCTCCTGGATACGCCGGAGCGGCGGTCATACGCGGCCGACTTCCAGCCGGATACGCTGGAGATCTCGAAACTCTCGGTCGCCCTGAGCCGCGGCGACATGTCGGTGGTGCTGGGCAAGATCGAGACGCCCTTCGGGCGGACGTATTTTCCTTTGTACACCAACTCCCGGCTGGATGCGCCGTTCATTCGCACCGAGGCCATCGGTTGGCGCGAGACGGGCGTTTTGCTGCACTATCAGCCGGGCATGCTGGTGGGCGACGTGGCCTTGACCAACGGCGGCGAAGACCGCGACACCAACTCGTCCAAGGCGGTGGTGGCCCGGCTGGGCCTGCAGGGCGCGGGCTGGGCCCTGGGCTGCTCGGCCAAGTATCAAGACGGCGTGGGCTCGGAGGAAGACAAGGAGTACGACAACCACGTGGGCGCCGACGCCATGATTCGCCTGGGCCGCTGGGTCCTCTCGGGCGAGGCGATCTACGACCAGTACGGCTTCCGCAAGCCGGGCTTCGATCCCGACGACATCACCTGGTATCGCAGCATCTACTATCGGGATGAAAGCTCGGGCACCACGACCCCGCTGACCGGCGTGGGATACTATCTGAATCTGGGCTACCAGGAGCGGCCCTGGACGACGATGCTGAACTACGGCGAGTTCTATCCCGTGAGCACCGCCACCGCGCCCAACCAGCGGCCCGAGCGGCGCGGCATCGGCAAGGTGGCCTACCGCTTCCTGGGCTCGCTGGAGGTCTATTCGGTGGTGATGGTCGAGAACGGCGGCTACACGGCTCAGAACGATGCCCCCCGCCGGGGCCTGGTACTGTTGGACGGGCTGCAATACAGCTTCTGACGCCCGGCAGGTTGTTGTCCACATCCGGTGCCACTGCTGGCTTGTCCAGCAGTGCTTCTCACACTGCTGGACAAGCCAGCAGTGGCACCCGGGGTGTCGCCTCTTCTGCCGCTCGGAGCCAGTCCCCTTTTTTGCCCGGCTTGCCCCGCGCCCCTGCGGCCGATACAGTAATCCCGGGCAGAGGGTATCGATCTACAGACACATATCATTGGGAAGAAGGGGAGCCGGTCATGTCGCGAGCCGTCCGCATCGGCCTGCTGGTGCTAATTTCGTGGTTTGCGGCCTGGCCGGCCGTGCTCCGGGCCCAGCCGGTCGGCGCGGTGGAGGCGGTGACGGGCGAGCCGCTGGGCGTGGGCCGGGTGGTCGTCGATCTGCCGGCCGCGGAGCTGCCCGAGCCGTTGGGCGCCGCGGGAGTGGGGCTGAGCGAGGCCGGCGGCCGGCTGCTGTACCCCGCCTGGCGGAACACGGCCTTGCCCCGCATCGTGAAGGAGCTGATGGAGCGGCCGACGCCGCTGACCAGCGGCGGGCCCGTGCGGCAGCAGGTGGGCGGCATCTTGCGAGACATCTTGAACCGTCAGCCGCCCACGACATTGTATTTTCTGTTCCGCGGCGACGGCCCGCTGGAGCTGGTGCTCCAGGCGCGGCGGTCGATTCCGCTGGGCGTGGTCCAGCCGCGTCGTGAGCCGCTCGTGCATCGCCGGTTGCTGGAGGCCTGGTGGCGGGATTACGCGGGTGGCGGCCCGCAGGCGCAATCCAAGCCCGAGTGCCCGCCGCTGGTCGAGAGCTACCTGCTGCCCACGCTGGCGCGGCGGTTGAACCTGCGGATCCCGCTGGCTCGGCAAACGCCGTCGGCCTACGCCGAGTTTGCCCGCGAGCTGGGGGTGATGACCGGCGGCGAGTCGGTCCGTACGGCCCTGCAGCAGGATCGGCTGCTGGACCTGGCCCAATTGGATCAGCCGGCCGATCGGCCGCTGCCGCCGGCGGTGGAATCGCAGATGCCGGAGACCATTGAGACCCCACCGCCGGCCGTGGAATCTCCTCCTCCCCCGCCGGCACCGGCTGGTGGCGCCCCGCCGCCGGCCGCCGAGCCGGCCCGCGCCGGGGCCGCGGCCGACGTGGCCATCGAGCCCATCGCCATGCACGTGCCGGACGAGTGCTTCTACATCCGCTTCGGCAGCTACGACAATTTCCTGTGGTTCCAGGACACGCTGGACACATGGGGCGGCGACTTGCAGAACCTCGTGGCCCAGCGGGGCATCAACGACGACCACGGGGGCCGGCTGCAAACGCAGCTCGTACTGAAGCAGTCGCAGTTGTCCAGGCTGTTGGGCGGCACGGTTATTTCCGACGTGGCGATGATCGGCAGCGACATGCTATTCCGCGACGGGGCGGCGATGGGCTTCCTGTTCGAGGCCCGCAACAGCCTGCTGCTGGGCCACGACCTGGCCGGCCAGCGGGCCGACCGCGTCAAGCAGGGCGGTGTCAGCGAGCAGAAGCTTACGATCGAGGGGCAGCCGGTGTCGCTCCTGGAATCGGCCGACGGCTCGGTGCGGTCGTACTACGCGGCGCGGGGCGACTATCATTTCGTGACCAGCTCGCGAACGCTGGCTACGCGGTTTCTGCAAACGGTCAAGGGCCGCGGGTCGCTGGGCACATCGAAAGGGTTCCGCGACCTGCGGCGGCTGTTGCCGCTTACGCGTGAGGACGCGGTGCTGGCCCACTTTTCGGCCGCCTTCTTCCGCAATTTTCTGTCGCCCGGTTATCGCGTGGAGATGCTGCGGCGGCTGACGGCGGCCACCGATCTGGACCTCGTGCTGCTGGCCCGGCTGGCCGCCGCGGCCGAAGGCAAGCCGTGCGAGACGATCGAGCAGTTGGTGACGGGTGGGCTGCTGCCGCCGGGTTTCGGCCCGCGGCCCGACGGCAGCCGGGCGATCCTGGCCGGCGGCGAAGTATCCGATTCGCTCCGCGGCCGTCGGGGACTGTTCCTGCCCGTGCCCGACCTGCCCGTGGGCCGCGTCACGGCCGCCGAAGAACAAGCTTACCGCCGGGCGGCCGAGGCCTGCCTGCAACCGTGGGGCCGGCTGGAGCCGATCACCGTTGCGGTCCAGCGGAAAGCGCTGCCGGGCAAGCGCGAGCGGATCGTGCTGGATGCCCGCATGGCGCCGCTCTCGCGGCAGCGGTCGGAGTTTTTCCAGAAATGGGCCGGGCCGCCCGACACGCGGCAGTTGGCCGCCGTGGCGGGCGACATCGCCGCGGGCGAGGTCGTGTTGCGGGACCAGCGGCTGCTGGGCGGCGTGAGCGACGTAATCTCTCCCTTGCCCCGCCCCGGCAGTGGCCTTCTCTCCTGGCTCGATCTGCGCAACACGATCATCGGCTACCTGGGCACCACGGGCCAGGGCGGCCTGCTGGCAATCCTGGACGTGACCTTCGCGCCGGCCGACCCCAACGGCTATTCGCGGAACGTGTTGGGCCTGTGGCGGCTGCGAAACGAACGGTTCACGCTGTACTCGTTCCAAAGCGCGGTGCTGGCGGCCGTGGCCCCGCAACTGCGTTTCCAGGCCGCCCAGCGCGGAGCCCAACTGCGGCTGCACGTGGGCGACGTGGCCCAGGCGCAGATCATGCCCCTGGTCAACCAATGGGCCTACCAGCGGACGCGGGAGACCGTGCTGGGCAACCTGCGCCTGCTGCACGCGCTGGAAGAGCAGCTTCACGTGCCGCCGCAGGATTGCCTGAAGAAGGCCGAGTGGCTGCTGGCGGCCAAGCTGGTCTGCCCGTTGGGCGGGCAGTACGTGCTGCGTGCCGAGGGCGACGGCCCGCCCCGCTGGACCTCGACCCGGCTGGAAGCGGCGGCCGCGGGGCCGGTGGCCATCGGGCCGCTGGCCGTCGGGGCGGCAGGGGCGTCGCAACAGGCGCCCGCCGGCTTCGTCGCCCGGCCGCTCGAGTGGTTCCGCGGTCTCGATCTGGAGGCCACGTTGGCCCAGGCGGTGCTGGCGGCCCACGCCGAGTTGGTGATGCAATTGCCCGGCGGGCAGGCGGCAGAGCAGGGGAGCAGGTGAGCAGGAGAGCGTAATTGTAGGGTGGGTCGAGCGCAGCGAGCCCCACC
>JBEKTY010000101.1:0-29988 GCA_049515555.1 Thermoguttaceae bacterium | reverse complement strand
CAACCGTCCCTTCGGGACTTCCGGCAGGACTTTGCCAACCGATGTCCCAGCGATGAATCGCTGGGCTATTCTCAAATGCCCCTCCGGGGCAAGACCGCGCCGCGCTATTGCAACTCGTGCGGTACAACGGGCGCGCATCGGCCGGATGCGGTTCGGGTGGCACTGGCGTCTCGCCAGTGCTTGCGGCGGGCACTGGCGAGAGGCCAGTGCCACCCAAATCGGCAGCCGGCTGCCGGTCGGCCGGCGCGGCGGCTACGGCCGGTTGTGCCGCTACCAAAACCGCCGGCGCGGCGGCCGCGGTGGGCTGGGCTGCTACCAAAACCGCCGGCGCGGCGGCCACGGCCGGTTGTGCCGCTACTAAGACCGCCGGCGCGGCATTCGGCACCGCCTCCGGTGGCAGCCCCGAAATGTCTGTCATCAGCACGCTGTCGAGCACTACCCCGCCACCGCTGATGGTCAGGCTCCCGCCGGCGGGCAAGGCATCGCCGATGGTCGCCACCAGCGTGCCGGCAGCGATCGACGTACCGCCGGAATAACTATTCTCGCCGGAAAGGGTCAGGCTGCCGGCGCCGATCTTGGAAAGTCCGCCGCTGCCGGCGCCCGCGGTGATCGCTGCGCCCAGGGTGACGTCGAAGCCGTTGGTATCGACCGTTCCGCCGCCGGCCTGGAGCGTCACGGGGACGGTGGTTTGGAAGGAGTTGCCGGCCTGGAGGGCGCCGCCGTCGAGGCTGAGCGTGGCGGGGGCGGTGTCCAGGTCGAGGCCGGGCACCGTCAGCTCTCCGCCGGAAAGCACGCTTATCGTCCCGCCCGAATCGAGATCCACGGGACTGTCAACCGTAAGCTGCACATCGGGGGCGACCACGACGGCCTGAACGTTGCTGGACGTGCCGAGGGCGGTCAGGGAAGTCATCGTCTGGTCGGAATCGACCGTGATCGTCGCCGGCGTTATGGTCAAGGTCCCGGCGGCGAAGCGGAAGGTATAGTTCCGGGCCGTCAGCGTGCCCGCCGCGGCGGTAATCGTGTAGCTGCCCACCGGGCTGTCCGCCGTGTCGTTGCTGGTCAGGCTGGGCAGGCCGCTCACGCCGGCGGTGGCCAAGGTCTCGCCGTTGACAAAGCCGCTGATACTTGCGGTCAACGGCGGATCTGCCGAATCGTAGACCCGGCTCTGATTGTCCGCGGTGACCGTCAGCGCCGCGGGAGTCACCGGGTGATGGTGTACGGACTGCCCGACACGCTCGCCGTGGCAGCCGCCCCGCTGCTGGAATAGCTGGCCGTGAGGTTGTCGCCGTTCTGGATGCCCGTGATCGTGCCGCTGAAGGCGGTGAACGTGCCGCCGTAGGTCTTCGTCTGGCCGGCGGGCGTAACGGTCAGCGGGGCCGGGTTCACGGTCAGCCAGCCCTGATTGAGAAGGTGATGGTGTACGGACTGCCCGACACGCTCGCCGTGGCAGCCGCCCCGCTGCTGGAATAGCTGGCCGTGAGGTTGTCGCCGTTCTGGATGCCCGTGATCGTGCCGCTGAAGGCGGTGAACGGGCTGCCGTAGGTCTTTGTCTGGTTGGCGGGCGTAACCGTCAAGGGAGCAGGAGTCACTTTCACCGCGACGGGGCCGCTCGTGGCGCTGCTGGCGAAGTTCGAGCCGGCGCCGTTGTAACTGGCGGTCACCTGGTCGGTGCCCGCCGGCAGCGACGTGGTGGCCAGCGTGGCCGTTCCGGCGACGAGCGATGCCGAGCCGAGCGTCGTGCTTCCACTGGTGAAAGTAACCGTGCCGCCGCTGGGCGTAATGCTGTAGCCCGGTGCGACCGCAGTGACCGTGGCCGTGAGGGTCTCCTGGCCGCCGTAGGTGATCGAGCCGGCCGAATCGCCCACGGAAGTGGTTGTCGCAAGCTGGGCGACGGCCTCGGCAACCGTGGCCGAGCTGGCGGCGGTGAAGGTTGCATCGCCGCCGTAGACCGCCGTGATCGTGTGGCTGCCCAAGGCGAGCGTCGAATAGGTGAAAAGGGCCATGCCGCGGGAGAGGGTTGCGGCGCCCATCGCCGTGCTCCCGTCCATGAACGTGACCGTGCCCGTGGGCGGAGCGACGCCCGGGTCGATCTTGTCCACCGTAGCATCGAAGGTGATCGGCTGCGTATACTGCGTGGCGTTGGTCGAGGCCGTGAGACTCACCGTCGTGGCGGGGTTGGTAACGCTGCCGCCGGGATACAGAGCCAGGTCGGGCACGAGCTTGTTGGCCAGCGGGGTGCCCAGGCCGGTGACCAGGTCGTAGCCGGGCCCGGCCGAGTAACCGCCATTGCTGCCGCTGGTGACGTCGTGGAAATCGGCCGCGTCGATCGAGTAGAGCGTGGCCTGGGCCTGAGTCGGGCCGGACGTATTGAGCGCCGTTAACTTATCGGCGACCCGGAGCTGATTGGCGATGGCCACCAACCCGGCCCAGCAGGGGGCCGAGAGGCTCGTGCCGCCGATCTGCAACCAGGGGCTGCTGCTGTAATCGTAGGAATCGTAGATGGCCACGCCCGTGTAGGGATCGGCGTCGAACGATACGTCGGGCGTTTGCCGCATGCCGGTCGTTTGCACCGGCTGCTGGTAACTCGGCTCGCTCTCCTGGGTGCTCTTGCCGCCGCCGCTGTCGCTCCAGGCGGTTTCGCTCTTGTAGGTGTTGTCGGAGTTTAGACTCAGGCTCGTGCCGCCGACGGCCACGACGTCGGGCGAATAGGCCGGATATTCGCCCGGCGAACCGCCGTCGCCGGTCGAGGCCACGAACGTCACCCCCTGGGCCACGAAGTCCGAGTCGTACGAAGTCTCGCCGGAGAATTCGTCGGTGCCAAAACTCATTGAAACCACCGAGACGCCGGAAGAGGCCGCCTTCAGGACCGCGGTCATCAGGTCTGACATATAAGGGCTGTTGGCCTCGAACAGGATGATGTTGGCCTGGGGGGCGACCGCATGCGCCCACTCGACATCCAAAGATTCTTCCTCTTCCCAGGTGGATTTCCCGGTTCGCGAGGCCGGTCCGTTCGGATCGGTGCCGGGAAGCGGCCCGCTGTGGCCGCTCTGGTTGCGCACGGTGAGCGTGGGGCCGCCGGAGACGTTGAATTTCTGCAAGCCGAACTGGGTGTTGAACGTCGCCGTGTCGCTGATGATGTTGGGATCGTTATAGGCGTCGACGATGGCGATGGTCTGGCCGCTGCCGGTGCCGGCCACCGCGCCCAGCCTGATCGCGCTAATACCATAGGCCGTTTGAATTTGGGATGGGCTGAACGCACTTGACGGCGGGGAAGTGTAGGCCGGCGTTACCCCGGAGCCGCCCACCTGGATCGGGTCGTATACGATGTGATCGAAGACCGCGGTGGCGTCCAGCAGGGCCCGCTGTTCTAGCTGTTCGATCCGCAGGGGCCGGCGCGGGCTGTTATGGATGGCACTGGCGCCTCGGCAGTGCCACACTTTGACAGCGAAGGGCCGCTTGGAGCCCCCGCGGCCCGACGGTAATTGGCCGTCGCGCTCGATAGCGTTACGCACTCCGTTCCACGACATGCGATTACCGCTAGATAAGTGATCCCTGGTCCGATTGCGGAACGAGCACCACTTCATCGTACCGGGAAAAGGCTTCCCGGTCAACAAATTTGCGGTAATTTCCGGACGCAGCGGGCAGTGAGGGGCCAGGGGCGAGTGGCGAGCAGTAAGTGGCCGTGAATCTTTCCTGTGTTGTGGCCGGCCTCCGACCGAGCCACGCCGTCGCTTTGAAGGTCTCCTTACCCGCGGAGACCTTCGCTCGGGCCGCGGCGGGGTCGGGAGACCCGCGCCGAACTGTGCTCACTGACCGCTGAGTGGCTCATTGCTCATCGCTCAAAGCTCATACCTCACTGATCGAGCCGCCGGTAGCGGCCTAAGTTCTGCTCGGCCAGGGTCTTCATGAACAGTTCCATGTCGCTGCCCGGCGCCCCCGGGGCGATGCCGATCGAGTAGATCGAGATCCGTCGGGCACGGTTGGCCTGGCCGATGGCCGCCACGATGGCCGCGGGGGCCGGGACCCGGCCGGCGTTCGGCTCGCCGTCGGAGAGCAGGTACACGGCCTCCGGGTCGAAACGAAACGCGGCGTCCAGCGCGTCGTAGGTGGCCGTACGGCCGTGGGCGGCAAGCTGATACACGAACAGCCGCGCCTCCTGCTTGGCTTCGGCCGTGGCCCGCACCATCTCCCGCCGCCACACGAACACCGCGGAGTGAAACGCCACCAACCCAAACTCGGCCTCCGCCGGCAGGCCGTTGATGGCGGTGGTCAGCTCCCGCTGGGCGGCCGCCAACCGCGGACCGGCCATGCTGCCGGAAACGTCGATGACGAACACCATGCGGCGGGCATAAAGGGGCAGACCGTAATAATAACCCACGCCCTTGGGCGCGGTCTCGGCCCCCAGCAGGCCGCCGCCGCGGGGAAACTCGAAACCCGGCTGGTGCTCCTTCCACCAGGCCTGCCACGCCCCGGCGTCGTAGCCGTGCTGCTGGCCGGAAAGCTGCTCCAGGTACCGCACCACGTCGCCGCGGACCTCGCCGTCCAGGTTGGGCAGCAGCGCCAGCAAGGCCGAGACCGCCTCCGGCCGGCGGACCCGCAGCATAGCCTGAACCACGGCCCGGCGGCAGGCGAAGGTCTTCATCACGCACTTCTGCCGCGTCAGGGCTTTGAGCGACCGCAGGGCTTGCTCGTCGGCCAGCTCGCCCAGGTCGTCGGCCAGGGCCACCATGGCCGTCGCCCCGTCCTTGGACTTCGTTACATAGGCCTCCAGGAAGCGGTCGAAGCGCCGCCGCACTTCCGGCTGCTCGGCCGCCGCCAGGACTCCCACGAGCGGGAGCACCAGGGCCGAGCCGCCCTTGCCCCGCGAAGCGTTCTCCAGATTCTTCAACAGGAACGCGGCCACCTCGGGCTCGTCATTCCAGGCCAGCAGGATCGTGAAGGCGGCCTGCCGGACATCCCGCTCGCGGTCGGCCAGCCCGACCGAAAGCGCAAGCTTGGCGCCCTCCAGGGCCGGGAAATCGGCCAGCCGGCGGACGGCCTCGACCCGATCCAGCGTCGAGCGGCTGTGGAGCTGCGCCTGCACCGCGCGGCGATCGGCCTGCTGTTGCTTGCCGCCGTCGGCGGCCGGTGCGGCGCGCGGCGCCGTCCAGGCCGGAAACATCGCCGCCGCCAGCAACCAGGAGAGAGTTCGCAGCACGGGAATCAGCCGTTCAGGGGTTTAGTACCATTATCTGGCAAGAGGTTCACGCAAAGGCGCAAAGGATACAACTCGATTATCGGCGGGTCGTGAGGCGATGTCAAAGATTCCTTAAATCCGCCTTAACCGGCATAACCGCCAACCGTCACGCACACTTGCCGGAGCGGCAAAGGCGGCACGGGCCCCGTCGCAGCAGTGTTCACGCCTCGCTGTTTGCGAATCCCGCGCCGGCGACCTATTCTTCAGATGAGGGGTTATCTATCGGATGGCGCAACAGCCGCGGAACACGGTAATTATGAATCGCACTTATCGCAAAGCCGATCGCCGCGGTTTGGCGGTCGTGGAAATGGCCATTGCCATGCCCGTGCTCGTGTATGTTGTGATGGGCGTGTGGGAGGTCGGCCGGATCCTGGACGTTCAGGTGATGCTGAACAACGCCGCCGGCGCCGGCGCGCGTCAGGCCGCAACCGGCACCTTTACCAACGCGCAGGTGGTTACCGTCGTCACCAACTACCTGAATTGCGCCGGCCTGAATACGGCGAACCTGACGGTAACCGTGAGCGACGTAACCAGTCCGAGCACCGACGTGAGCGTCGCCAGCCCCAACGACCAAATTCAGGTAGAAGCCACGATCCCCTATAGCGACGTTTCCTGGGGCGTGTCCGGCTTTTTCGCCACTAGCAGCACAACGCTGACCGGCAGCGCAATCTATTTTTCCGCGGAAGTCAACCCGTACCCGACGTCGATCAACATGCCGCAGGGATGGTGAGGCGCACGATGGCCAGAGTCCGAAAGAACCGGCGCCGCGGAGCGGTGGTGGTGGAAACGGCGCTGGTAATTCCGCTCTTCTTCATATTCATGCTGGGCCTGTTCGAGTTCGCCCGCGTGGCCATGATCCGGCAGGTAATGGACGCCGCGGCGCGGGAAGGGGTCCGCCTGGCCGTCGTAAGCACGCAAACCCTGAGCACCGCCCAGATCCAAGCCACCGTCACCAGTTATCTCTGCGGTCAGAACGTGCAGAATCTTAGCATCCAGGTTTACAAGGCCGATCCGACGTCGGGGGCCAATATCGACGTGTGGACCAACGCCAAGATCGGCGATTGCATCGCCGTCCAAGTCACCGGCAACTACGTCCCGATGGTTCGGACGATCAGCCTGATACCCAACCCCTTGCCGCTCCAGGCGAAGGCCATGTTATACAGCGAGGCGAATTAGATGCGACGCTCGAAGGCGGTTTGTCGCCGGGGTACGATCGTGCCGCTGATGGCGGTTTCTGTGGCCGTCATGCTCGGTTTCGTGGCGCTGGCGATGGACGTGGGCCGGCTGGCGGTGGCGCGAACCCAGTGCCAGAACGCCGCCGATGCCGCGGCCATCGCCGGGGCGCGAACATTGTCCACCGGCACGGCCGCCAACCTCGCTACGGCCACCACCAATGCCACCAGCGCCGCGACGGCTTCCAGCATTCTCGGGGTCCAGCTCCAGACCGCGGAGGTCACAACGGTGCAACACGGGGCCTACCATTACGATTACACCCACCAGACGTTCGCGCCGGTGTTTACCAATCCCCTCCCCACCGGCGACATCTATAACCTTACCCAGGTAACGATCACGCATCAGGTTCCCGGCACATTCTGCAATATTTTCGGGATTACGGCCAACACCGTGACGGCCACGGCCACGGCCGCCGCGCGCCCCCGCGACGTGGTCCTCGTACTGGACTACTCCGGGTCGATGAACAACGAGAGCGATATTTGGAACGTCGAAAGCTATCTGGGCAACATGATAAACACCCCCAACGACCCCGACCCCGTCGTGCCCAAGTTCGGGCCTTATGACCCGACTTTCTCTTCCAACGTGAATCTGGTGTGCACCAGCACCGACTCGCGTGTCGGCGGCTGCAACATCAGCCAGGCCGTCTGGGGAATGGACTCCACCGCCGTGATGGCCAACGATTACTACCAGAACAACTTCGGGGCCAGCAAAAGCCAGGCGTTCAGCTCCGCGGGGACCACCACCAACGCACCGATCTCGGGCGACAATTACCAAAAGGCCAACGGCACATGGGTGTTGACCTGGTCCGACGCCACGAATGCCAGCAACAATTTTTTCCCCAGCTATCCGAATTTCAACGGCTATACCCAGGGACCGGGCTATTGGGGCAAGACCTTCTTCATCTGGCCCCCCCAGCCCGGAGCCACCACCGACTGGCGGAAACTGTACTTCAAGAATCCCGACGGAACGCCCTGCAACGACGACACGGCCCTTTGGGACAGCAACGGCAACTGGCTGAACCCCGAGGACTCCTCGGGGAACGTCAACTACATACTCAATTACAAGGCGATCCTGGCCTGGATCAAGCAGAGCCCCAACCCGTTTCCCTCGCAGTTGCGCTCCGGTCACATCCTGTTTTACAGCGCCATTCCCAGCGACGTGCCCACCAGCAACCCCAACTCGTACGACTACACGCAGGCCAACAGCTCGATCACCAACGCCGACCAGCGGTTCTGGAAGGAGTACATCGACTACGTGATCGGCGTCTGGAAAGATCCGTACGGCAACACCCAGAATCCGAATAGTCCGACGTGCAGTTACGGCCCCGATTTCACGGCGGGCTCGAAGGCCATCAAGATCAGCGGCCCCGACTACAAATATCAATGGAGCTACAACAGTTTCATCGATCCCAACGACAATCCGAAGCGGCCCCGGCATCGCCTTTGGTTCGGCCCGATGACCATGATCCAGTATCTTTCCGATACCGGTTTGTTGCCCGGCACAACCCACGACCTCTCGATGTACGCGGCCAAAATGGGGGTGAACGGGGCCTTGCTGGATATCCAGCAGAACCATCCCAACGACCTGGTGTCGCTCATAATGTTCAGCCGCCCCTGTTACTCCGGCGACCCGGCCGGGGCCGGCCAGTTCAGCGTGCCTCGCGTGAGCCTCACCCGCGACTACACTTCCTTGATAAACGCCCTCTGGTACCCGCCCAACAGCAGCTCGGCCGACGTCCGCCCCTGGGACACCAACGATCAGCACACGCCCCGCGCCCACGGCGACTACTGCTCCAACACGTCCACGGACTACGGCCTCATGCTGGCCTATAACCAGCTCAGCGGCAATACCGCTTTGCAATCGGCGGGCATGGGCGGGTACGGCCGAAAAGGGGCCCAAAAAATCGTCATCCTCGAGACCGACGGCATGGCCAACCAGGCCACCAGCGCCACCGCCAGCACTTCCCCCGGCGCCTACCTGTCCTACTACAACGTCGGCACGCTGGGCACGTATTCCGCTTCAAGCAGCTCCGCATCGCAGTCGGCGATAAATGTCGCCACGCGGATCTGCGCCCTGGACACTGACACCGGGGGCAACGGACTACCGGGCTACGCGCACACCGCAGGGGCCGTACAGCTTAGCTGCATCGCCTTCGGCGCGATCTTCGAGTCGACGGCCTCGGGATCGGAGCAGGCCAGCGCCGTTAGCTTCCTGGCGTCGCTTTCAAGCACCGGCGGGACCACCTTCCCCAGCTCCGCAAGCGACCCGGCCAACGGCTACAAATGGTGCATCGGCACGATCGCTCAGCGGCAGGCCAAACTGCAGCAAGCCTTCACCAATATCCTTGACCAGACGCAATCCATCATCCTGGTGCCGAACCAGTAGCTTGGAGCGGTTCACTTGCCCGCTGCGCCCGATACTGCGCCGACGTCCAGACAGACAAGCGTGCGGCCTCTTCGGATGAGGAGTTTTCCGTCACTGACGGCCATGGGCGCCCACGTGTTGCCGCCCCCGCAGACGCTGGCCGAGGCCAACTCCTGGTGACCGTCGGGCGAGGCCCGGACCAGACGCAACACGCCCGTCTCGCTCAGCAGGCTGAAGATCTTCCCGTCGGCGATCAGTACACTTCCATTCTCTTCCTCGTTGCCGTTGGCGGTCTTCCACTTCACGTTGCCGGCCAGGCCCAGGCACATCAGCCCGTTGCCGAAGTCGGTGCTATTGGCATACAGGTGGCCCTTATAGCAGACGGGCTTGCACGCCTGAGCTCCGCAGTTCTTGTTCCGGAACAGCTCGCGGACCTGCCACCGGCCGCTTTGACGGGCGGCCTGGACCATCACGCAGCCGCACCCGTAACCCCCGGTGATGAAGAACCGCCCCCGGCCGCAATCGGTGTGCGAGGCGACCGGGTTGGGGCACTTCCAGCCCTCGTAAAGCCAGAGTTTCCGGCCGGTCGCCGCATCCAGACCTGTCAGACGCGGCTCGTTGCGGTTCAGGAGCATCACCACCTGGTCCACGCCGTCAACCGTCGAGATAAAGGGCGAGGTCCACGCGATCCCGCCGAGGGGCTCCGATTTCCAGACCTCCTTGCCCGTGCCCTTGTCGAAGGCCACGATGCCCGCCTTCTTCGACAGTGGCGCCACGATCACCATCTTCCCGTAAACGGCGGGCGACTGGCAGATGCCCCAGTTGCCGAGATTCGCGCCGTAGTCGCGGATGATGTTTCGGGCCCAAACGGCCTGGTGGGTCTCCGGGTTGACGCAATGCAGGTCGCCGAACGGCCCTAGGATGTATACACGGCCGCCATCAACCGTGGGCAGGTTGCGCGAGCCGTTGTAGCCGCCCTTGTACCTGCCGGCCTCGGGGTCGTCTTTCGCCTGCGGCGGCGCGTAGTAGGCGAAGGTCCACTCCTGCTTGCCGCTGCCCAGGTCGATCGAGCGGAGGACATCCTGCTGGTCGTTGACGCGGTCGAAGAGGTAGATCTGGCCGCCGGCGACAACCGGCCCGCCGAAGCCGGTGCCGAGTTTGCCTTCCATCTTCCAAACCACTCTGGGACCGCCCGCC
The DNA here is from genome assembly GCA_049515555.1 of Thermoguttaceae bacterium. Taxonomy (GTDB): domain Bacteria; phylum Planctomycetota; class Planctomycetia; order Pirellulales; family Thermoguttaceae; genus JBEKTY01. Next base: position 19,958 of record JBEKTY010000101.1, on the reverse strand, counting down.
GGCCAGGAGTCGGCGAGCTTGATGGTCTCGGTCGAGACGCCGTCACGACCGGGCCCCTGGAACTGCGGCCAGTCAGCCGGCGCCACGTGGGCCAGGGCTGCAACCATCACAAACGCACATAGAACTTTTCCCACGACGGACCCCGGCTTCCTTTGTTACGATAGAATGTCGGTATCTTACGCCTGCACGCAAGTATAACTGCCCTCCGAGTTTGCCGCGATATTGCGGGCGTGGCAAGTCTGAGAATGCCCGGCTTACGGCCGCACGGTTGCCGCAACCGCCGCCGGCGGCTAGGATGGCTGAGTCCGGGGTGCCACTGCTGGCTTGTCCAGCAGTGCCTTTTGGCACTCGGCTGGTACTTGCACGAACACTGCTGGACAAGCCAGCAGTGGCACCCGGCACGAACACTGCTGAACAGGCCGACAGTGGCACCCGGCACGAACACTGCTGGACAAGCCGGCAGTGGCACCCGGCACGAACACTGCTGGACAAGCCAGCAGTGGCACCCTACGCATGCTAAACCTCTGGAGCCCTGCCCATGATTGCCATGCTTCTTGCCGGTTTGGTGCTCGGTGCCGTGCACGAGCAACCGCTGTGCACGTTCTATCGCATTGACAGACAGGCGGCGGTCCCAGCCCGGGGGTGGACCGCTTCGTCCGGCTCGGGGATCCGAATGGTCCACGAGGGCGATCGGACGGCGATCGAGCTTGCGCTGCCCTTCGCCCGTGAGCCGGGTCTGCCCCGGGCCTACGTCGATCGCCAGATTACGGCCGACCTGGCCGCATTGGGCGAGTTCAGCCTGGAGGTTGCGGCCACCGACCCGGCCGGCATCGGCCAGCTCAGCCTGTACTTCAAGAGCGGCGACGGCTGGTACGCCGCCGGCACGGGCCTGCAACAGAAGGGCTGGCACGTGATTCGCCTGTCGAAGGCCTCGTTTCGCGTCGAGGGCCGACCGGCCGGCTGGAACCGCATCGACGGCGTCCGCATTGCCGCCTGGCGGGGCGCTGCCCGCGACTGCGCGCTGCGGATCGGCCCGCTGGCGGCCCTCTGGCACGACGTGGCGGTGGTCATCCCCGCGGCCGCGGCCTTGCGCGAGCATGGCGAGGGCCAGGCGGCTGCCCAGGCGGCGGACCTGATGGCCGACATGCTCGCCGCTATCGGCCTGGGCTCCGACGCCGTCGACGAGCAGGCCGTGGCCCACGGGGCCTTGAAGGACCGCCGCGCCGCCATCCTGGCCTACAACCCCCTGCTGGCCGACGAAACGGCCGCTGCCCTGGAACGGTTCGTCGGCTCGGGCGGGAAACTGCTGGCCTGCTACCAACTTCCGCCGCGGCTACAGGCGGCCCTGGGGTTCGGCAAGTTCCACTACGTTCGGCCCGAGCGGCCGGAGCAGTTGGCCGCCATCCGCTTCGACGCCCCGGACGTGCCGGGCCTGCCGCCGGCGGTCCGCCAGGCATCGTGGAACATCACCGCCGCCGAGCCCCTGGCTTACCATGCCCGGGTTATCGGGCAGTGGTACGATTCCGCCGGCCGTCCGGCCGGCCAGCCGGCCATGCTGCTGAGCGACCGCGGGGCCTTCTTCAGCCATATCTTTCTGGCCGACGATGCGGCGGGCAAACGGCAGTTGTTGGCCGCCGTGCTGGGCAAGCTGGTTCCGGAACTGTGGGCCGACATGGCCCACGCCCAGCAAGAGCGGGCCGGCCGCGTGGGCTATCTTCCCGGCACCGAGGCGGTGGCCGCGCAGGTCCGGGCCAGCGGCAACGCGGCGGCCGTGGCCCGGCTCGACCGGGCCCTGGAGACGCTCCATGCGGCCGGCGACTGCCTGGCCCGAAACGAGTTTCCCGCCGCGGCTGAAAAACTCCACCAGGCACGTGGCCTGCTGGTCGAGGCCTACCTGCGGGCCGAGCCCGGCAAGGCCCGCGAAGGCCGGGCCTTCTGGAACCACTCCGGCACCGGGGCCTATCCCGGCGATTGGCACCGCACGGCCAAGGAGTTGGCCCGGGCCGGGTTCAACATGATCGTGCCCAACATGCTGTGGGCCGGCCGGGCGCATTACGCCAGCGACGTCCTGCCGCGGAGCGAGACCTTCGCCCAATACGGCGACCAGGTGGCCCAGTGCGTGGCCGCCGCCCACCACCACGGCCTGGAGGTCCACGTGTGGAAGGTGAACTACAACTTGTCGGGCGCTCCGGGCGAGTTCGTGGCCCGGCTCCGCCGCGAAGGCCGCACGCAGGTCTCCGCCGCCGGCGGGCCGATCGACTGGCTGTGCCCCTCGCATCCCCTGAACTTCCGGCTGGAATTGGATAGCATGCTCGAGGTTGCGCGGAAGTACGAGGTCGACGGCCTGCACTTCGACTACATCCGCTATCCCGACGGCGAGCATTGCTACTGCCAGGGCTGCCGCAGCCGTTTCGAGGCCGATAGCGGCCGGAAGGTCATCAACTGGCCGCACGACTGCTCGGCCGGCCCGCGGCGCGAGGAATACGGCCGGTGGCGATGCGCGCAGATTACGCGGCTGGTCGAGGTCGTCTCCCGCGAGGCGAAGCAACTCCGCCCGGGGATCAAGATTTCGGCGGCCGTGTTCGGGGCCTACCCGAGCTGCCGCCAGTCGGTCGGCCAGGATTGGGTGGCCTGGGTCCGCAGCGGCTACCTCGATTTCCTCTGCCCGATGGACTACACCGAGAGCGATCTTTCCTTCGCCGGCCTGGTCGCCGGGCAGCTCGAGTTGGTCGGCGCCCGGGTGCCGGTCTACCCCGGCATCGGGGCCACGGCCTCGCGGTCGTCGCTTACGCCCGACCAGGTGCTGGGCCAGATTCGCCAGGCCCGAGGGCTGGGCGCCGCGGGCTTCACGATCTTCAATCTCGACCGCGAAACGATCGGCTCGATCGCCCCGGCCGTGGGCCTGGGCGCCGGGTCCCTGAAGGCCACCCCGCCCCACCGGCCCATTACCGCAAAACCACAGTAGGGTGGGTCGAGCGGAGCGAGCCCCACCACCACTTCTTCGCGGGTTTGGTGGGGCTTTTCTGCGTTCGACCCGCCGTACGGCGTGTTTCCACGGCCCCCGGCCACTGTCTCTTGCCGCATATTCGTTGACAAGAACGCCGTTTCCGGCCAGAATGGGGGCAATCGCATCGGGGGAGGAAGCCCCACTTATTGCCGAGGGAACCGCCATGACGAGGACCCTGGCCACGCTTCTCGCCCTCATCCTGCTCAACACCACGACTCGGGCCATTACCATCGGCAGCATCGTGCTCGCCGATTTCGGGGCAGGCGTTCGTCCGGCCAGGGCACAAAACGAGGTGAGGCATGCGTAGTAACCGCGTTGTTGGTAGCGTGCGACCGGTCTGCTTGGTCAGTTGTTCGGCGCTGGCGATCATCGCATTTCTGCCCTCGGCGTCCCGGGGACAGGCGATAGGGAACAACCTCTGGAACCTCCGAGAGAATACCCAATATTTCTTCGACAACAATACCGCGTGGGTCCGGCCGTGGGAAACGACTGTTGACGACGGTTGGGGCGAGTTCCGGGGAGGTGAGGATTACAACTTCGCCTGGGGCACTTCCTCAACCACCGGCAACCCTTTGGACGGCAGCCTGTCGCTCGGTCGCGGTGTAGACCACCAATTTGACGCCTGGGCGTACCTGTACGTCCCGACGCCCACAACCATCTCGCTGGAAGGCGACGGGGATTGCGTGCCATGCTGGTTCCTGAACTACGCCTTTGATTCCCCGCAGCAGTTTCCGTTAGGGGTTCCCGCGAGCATCAGTCTCTCGGCCGGCTGGAACCGCCTCGACATCACCGGCTACAGCCAGAGCGATGGGTTCCTGTTCACAACCGATGCCTTGGCCAGCCAAGTGGAAGTAATGAACACGTCGATCATGAGCGTACCCGAGCCATCGACACTTGCGCTGCTTACTTGCGGGGTACTTGGCTCCCTGCTTATCGGCGGAAAGATGCTCGCCAAAAAGCTTTTACCACTTATTGCTCCGTTGGCGTTAACGACGACCGCACGCGCGGCAAAACACTGTTCGGCCGTTAGGTGATTCCACCGCTGGTAAGCTCATGGGTGGTGTGTAAGAACCGAGTGCCCCGACACGATCATCAAGGAGGTCGCAGATATGGACGAACAGGTATCGGCGAAGCTTCCCGGAAATTGGACGAGCGTGGTGCTCTTGGCGCTGGCAGCGGTAATTGGGCTGTTGTCAGCGCAATCGGCGCTCAAGAGTTCCCGCCCCGAAGAGACGGCCTGGCCCAAGGCGGCGGGCAGGAGTAACAAAGCGCCGGCACGCCTGTGGGAGGATCCGTTCGAAGCCGTTCTGCGGTACGAACAGCAGAAGGCCAGCGATGAGTCGGATAGTAGCCTATCCGACAACCGTTGTCCGATTCCGTTCTGGCAGTGGTGGCGCCACAGTTCTCGGGTAGATTATAAGAACAGAAAGCGCGGAGCCGTTTCGGTAGAGTTCCCTAGGCTCCATGCTCACAAGGTGGGGGCATCGGCGCAATCGCTCGGTCCATTCCTGACACTCGCGGTCATGGTCACGGGTGCCCCTGATGTCGATGGGGTAGAATGGCGTGTGCGGTATCGCGTGGCAACGTTATCCGCGCTTGCAGCCGCCGGATACATACCGGCCGATAGCGAACATCTCGAGTATTTCCGGTCGTCTCTGCCGAACGGAGGCGGAGGACAGGTGGAGTCCGTGCCGTACGAGTGGTTCACTCGTTCGGACGTTGCGCCTTCGGCAGCACGCGGCGCGGAACCCCAGTCCCGTTTCGAGAACATTCTCGTCGTCTGGGTCGCGGACGATTGGTGTGGCGCGTGCCCGTTAACGTTATTGTCGCAACTCCGTACCAAACTGCAGAAGGACGCTTGCCGATGGGGACGCAATGACTACGATAATGCCCCCTTTCGGGTCATGGGCCCCTGGGGCTCGACGATCCTAAAAGCCATGTTTGATGAAACGACGCCTTCGCGGAAGGGGCCCTGCGCAAACGCCTTTTCAGGAATCGAGCTATATGTTGCCTCCGCGACAGCGGACGATACCTTCATCTGTGCGGGAAATGCAGAACCTAAGTTCCCCCCGGAAGGCAGTGAGGAGGACACCCCGCGCAAGAGATTCGCGGACCGATGCGGAAAGTGCGAAATCCAATTTCGGAATCTGACTTGTACGGATGGCCAACTTGCCAAAGAACTGGTCCGGGAGCTAGGACTCCGCGGAGTGGACCCGCGGAAAGGTGATCGCCTCGCGTTGATCGCAGAGCACGACACGTTGTACGGCCGTACCTTACCGGCGACCTTCTTGTACGAAGTTGGGAAACCCCCGGATGGGGGTGATGTTTCCGAATCCTTGAGAGATATTAGCGGGGTAGTCCGTTGCTTTACTTATCTGCGCGGCCTGGACGGAAAGCTGGCGGCGGACGGGAGGCAGGGAGCCGTTGAGAAACAATCTCCGGCAGGAAGGGACGCCCGAGGCGCCGGCGAACAACTCGACGAGCTGGAACGCCCTAAGGGAAGAAGTCAGTTGGACTACATACCCCGTTTGGCCGGGGAGTTGAAGCGATGGAGTGCGGAACGCGGCGGTCCATTGAAAGCAATCGGCGTACTTGGCAGCGATGTGTATGACAAGCTTCTCTTGCTCCAATCGTTGCGGGCCCAGTTTCCCCGGGTCATTTTCTTCACGACCGACCTGGACGCGCGGCTGTGGCATCCCCGCGAGCTAAGATGGACCCGTAATCTAATCGTTGCGTCGAGCTACGGCCTGCAGTTGCAACCGGACCTCCAACGCGGGATTCCACCGTTCCGCAATAGTTATCAGACGGCATTGTTCCGCGCAGTCTTGGAGGCCGTCGAGGACAAGCGGGCGCTTGAGCATTCCGATAGAGTACAGGACCCGAATAAGCCGGGCTTCCCCGCGCCGCGCTTGTTCGAGGTAGGCTACAGCGGCGCCTACGATTTGAGCGTGGCCAGCGATAAGCAGACCGTTCATCCTCCTCGCCGCCCAGAGGCCTGGTATTCGGTCGCGACGCACTGTTTGTTTTGGGGAGGCTGGGGAGCCTTGATCGTACTCTTGCTCGTCGTGGCACTTAGCCAATTTACCCCGTCTCCGTGGCAGGGCACGAAAAGAGTTGCGGGGCCTCTGGGATGGAGCGTGTTTGCAGTTGTTCTCGCGTTTCTTATCGGCTATGCCCTGGTGATCGTCTGCAATCACTGTTGCGATCAGGGGGAGCCATTTTCTTTGCTAGACGGTATCAGCATTTGGCCAACCGAACTCATTCGTCTCGCGGCAGCGGTGTTGGGCACCCTTTTCCTGTTTCGGTCGCACTCCGCCCTGAGCTGGATGCTCACGAGGTTAGCGAAGAGGTTTCAGTTGGAGCCCAAACCTGAAGACGACTTAGCGGCCCGTGCCGTCACGGGCCATTCGGCCGCGAAGAATGAGATCCCTGCGTCTTTGCCCAGCCAGGAGCCACGTATTGCCGCTCGGCGGCGTGGCTCGTTCTCCTGTTTCTGCTCGGTTCTCGCGATTTGGTGTCTCCGTTGGTGCAATTCCGGCACAATGTCCTGGCGCACAGAGACAGTGGTTGTTGGCGGCGCCGGCAAGGACAAGGAGAACATCGACGTATTGAAACTTTGGTCGCACTACGAACGACTGCGTTCTTTCCGAAGTCGGGCGCTGCGCTGCCTGCCAACGACGATCTCCTACTTGGTGGCATGCATCCTGTTAATGCAACTTCTCGGCTGGCCGTCGCAGCCGCATCGCGGGGACTGGAGTGCCGGGGCGAACGTCGTTGCCCTAATATTCGGCATTGTCGTGTTCGTTGTGCTGACATTCCATGTACTGGATACGACATGGCTCTGCAAGCGCGTTGTGGAAATCCTTTCGCAGTCGCCGACACAGTGGCCTGTTCCGGTGCTTGAGAAGTGGCGGACAGAATTGCATACCAAACCGGACTATTTGGACGAATGGCTCGATATGCGTTTCATCGGCGGGCTTACTCGGGTCGTCGGAGAGCTGATTTGGTATCCCGTCATTGTACTTGTTCTGCTGATCGTGGCGCGAAACCCGTGTTTCCATTCTTTCGACTGGCCGCTTTCCCTCTGGTTGATCTTTGGGCTGAGCACGTTTTTCGCGATTTTGTCGGCGATTTTGCTACGTGGGGCGGCGAAAAGCGCGAGAGAGAAGGAACTCGAACGCCTGCGATTCAAGCTCATTGCCGCTCAGAGAGAGAGAAATGGCCCTCGACAAGGGGCGAGTGGAATAGACGATTCGTCGGTAGCACAGATCGAGCTACTCATCAAGGAGATCGAGGGCCAGAGAAACGGCGCTTTTGCCCCACTCACTTCACATCCAGTAGTCCATACCGTCCTCTTGCTAGTGATCGGACTGCTGGCAAGCGGAATCGACATTCCCGCGCTTATCGAGCACGTGAGCGGAAAATATTGACAAGAAACGAAGGCGTCCCAACAAGCAGTTGCACCCTGTTTGCTCACCTCGTAGCCTGTCGTCCACGCCCTGCTAGCGGCTGCCGGGGCCGGCGTTCCAGCCGTCGTTGAATACCTGATTGCGATCCATTGGTGAGAAACAAATGAACGATAACTTACCATCACTTTCACAGGAGACGTAATCATGCCCCAGACAATCGATCCGGATGTGGGTACGGCAGGTTTCAGTATCAAGACCGCCTACTATCTCGCCAAGGCCGCCCAGGCGGCCTACTGGGATGACTTGGGCGAGTCGGTCGAGGAGCTCGGCTTGGGCGAGAAGGCGGCAACGTTCACCTTCGGCCTGTTCCATGGATTCGTCGCCCCGATGGATGAGATCACGGTGTTGGCCTTCCGTGGCACCGACAGCATCCAAAACTGGCTTACTGACGGGCAAGCCGCTCAGATCACCGACCCGGCTTATCCCGGGCAAGTCCACCAAGGCTTCGCCCGGGCCTTGACCGAGATCTGGCCTGGCCTCACGCAAATACTGCCCCGGCCAGCATCAGCGACTGCGGTCTGGGTGACCGGGCACAGCCTGGGCGCTGCACTGGCGACGCTGGCAGCCGTCCGCCTCCGGGCGGCTGGATTCGCGGTGCGGGCGGTCTACACCTTCGGGTCGCCCCGCGTCGGCGATCCCGATTTCTACCGTGCTTACACGCCCGTCGCTTACCGCTTCGTCAATAACAACGACATCGTCCCCCACGTCCCGTTGGAGTACATGGTCGTCCCAGTCCCCCTCCACGGTGTCCAATTGTGTCGCTACAAGCACGTCGGCACGCTGGAGTACCTGGATCGAAACGGGCGTCTCGGTGGCGGAATGAGCGACTGGGAAAGAAAAAAGGCGTGTGTGTTAGATGCGATGCAACTCGCTGGAGGACTTCCCGAGCCGGAAGCCATCAGCGACCACGAAATTGGCAACTACATCAAGGCCATTGCGACGAACCTGTGATCCTCTCCGCGCCGCAGGGGTCGGGCGCCGTTGTTGGGAACTTCGCGGCCGTGGGGGACTACACGCTGGAATGGGGCGCGGAAGACGCAGCTCCTCGGTACGGCGATCACCAGTAGGGTGAGTCGGAGCGGATGAAGTCGATTGCCGGAATCGGTGGGGCTCGCTCGGGCTCCACCCACCCTGCAAGCCGTACCCGACCCACCCTGCAATTCTCCGGCCCTCCGCAACAAGAATAAACCAGGAAATGGGTTACAGACAGGCGTAGCGGTTCCGCCCAAGCCCGTTGGCCCGGTCCGTTGGCCGGGTAGTGGTACAGTTTCAAACCAGGGTCAAAAATAATCTAACAAATTTTCATAGCTCTAACAGTCGCCCGGCCGGCAACCGGGCTTTTTCTTTGCGCCGAGTGCTTGCCAGAGTTTCCCGGCCTGAGTGGCACTCCCTTGATGATTGTTTACGTTTTCGTATAATGAGTGGATAACTTGTTGACAGCCGGTATCGGTTGGGATAAAATCCAGACATACTTACACTCACACGGAGAATGAACATGGCCGAAGACCCACTCACAAGACACCGACATTTTCTTTCCGAAGTTCGGCAGCGGCGGGTCGAACTAGCGGAAGAGGAAAAGCGTCTTGCAATCGTCGAGCAGTTTCATCTTGATGCTGTGTCCCGATTGTCAAAGCCTGCGAGACCACGACCCGCCACGGTGAATGACCACCTTCCGGCCACCGAAGCTTCACCGCTGCATGACGTAACGCCTGTCGATTTTTCTGGCGTTACCAGGCGATACGATGCTTGCGCGATGGCCCTTCGGCAGCTTGGCGGACATCAAAAGACACCCGCGATCGCCAGGTGGCTGCTTGCAAAGGGCTATGTCACGGGAATGGAGGAACGGGTCTTCTACAATGCGGTCTATACCGCCATGAATCGCAAGAAAGACATGTTCAAGAAGTTGCGTGGCGGAAAATGGGAGCTAATAGAAAAAACCCCGCTGCCTGCGGGGCAAGCAACGGGGTCTTGAGGAAAATCCCCGAAAACACAGGCTGGGTGGTGGACTTGTCTGTCAGGACCCCCACCACTCGGCCGCAGTCACAAGGAGGGTATCCGCTTGGACGGACCCATCCCCTGGTTCTGGTTCTCACTGTCACGGACGCAATTTGCGGCCATGACCGGGTGTAACCAGACCGCCGTGCGGTGATCCGCACGGAAACCGCCAGCGGTTGGCGTAAGCTGGCCGCTGGCCTTTATCCATTCTATCGTCGCCAGCCGGGGGTACAAGCCCAGGCTAAAAAACGGAAGGCGGCCCGCGTCTTGCCGGCGCAGCGGCTTTATAACCCGCAGTAGGGGGCCGGATTACTCCGGTCGGGTTGTACTCCCCCGCCCTCCGCTTTTTCTTGCTGCCTCCCTCAATAGGATTCGCCGCGCCCATGTGGATGTTCTTTCGTCTGTCGCCCGATTGAGGGTCGCCCTCTCTGCTTGGGTGAGGCGTATCCGCAATTCCGCCGATTTGCGATTCTCCGGGGCTGCGAACGGTCGTCCACGCGGGGCAGTCATGCCCTTTATTATAGCAACAATAAAATCCGTTGCAATAGCCCTTGACGAATTATTTATTGTTGCTACAATATATATAGAGGTTAGGAAATGACCACCACCAATAAAAACCCCCGGTCGAGACGCCAATCCCAACCGGGGGCCAGTCACAAACCGGCTTTCGCTGGAATGCAACCCAAGCACTTCCATTCTAGCGAGAGCCCCAGCGTAAGGGAATCTCGCCATGGCAAACGTACTGCCCCGTGAAAAGCAAATCGAGGTCTTGCACCACCTGGTCGAGGGCAACACCCTCCGGTCTACCGCCCGGCTGACCGGGGTTCACCGGACGACGATCATGCGGTTGATGGTCGAATTCGGCCGGAAGTGTAAGGCGTACATGGACGCCCAGCTCCGCGGGCTAACCCTGGAGCACGTCGAGGTTGATGAGATTTGGACCTTCGTGGCGAAGAAACAAGGCCACCTCACGCCGGACGAGCGGGCCGAGCGGAGCGATATCGGAGAGGTCTACTTGTGGACCGCCCTGGACAAGGAAACCAAGCTGGTGGCGTCCTTCCTGGTGGGCAAGCGGTCGGCAGACAACGCCCGGCGGTTGATGGTGGACCTGGCCGGCCGGCTCGTCATGCCCAACGCCCACGCCAGCGACCCCCACGCTTACAAGGCCGGCGGGTACGTTCACATTACCCAGATCAGTACCGATGGCTTCCCGGCCTACCCGGAAGCGGTTGACCTGGCCTTCGGCCCCTACGCCAAGTACGGCACGATCGTCAAGGATTACCGCAACGCCGACCAGCCCGGCCGCTACGCCCCGCCGGAAATGGTGGGGACTGAGCGGAAGGGCATCTTCGGGATAACTGAGGGCGAGGAGCGGACGATATGCACGTCGCACGTCGAGCGCCACAACCTCACGATCCGCACCCTGATGAAGCGGTTCACCCGGCTGTCGCTGGGCTTCAGCAAGAAGCTGGAGAACCTGGAAGCGGCCTGCGCGATGTTCCTGGCCTACTACAATTTCGTGTGGCGGACCCGGGACGCAGAGGCGGGCCGGACCCGGCTGCCGGCCGCAATGGCTGCGGGCGTCACCGCCGGCCTGATGAGCTTTGAGCAGCTTTTCGACGCTGTTATGGGTGGCGGATACGCGATGGCCGCCTAAGCCCCGGTCGGCAGCCGCCTTCCATCCACAAGCTCAGTGTTGGGTGGAAACTACCCACCAATACGTGGGTAGTCTCATTTGACAGTCGCCAAGGCCCCGCATACGATAAAGGTGCCCGGCAGTTGAGCTAGACTTAATTACCTGGGCTTGACGACAATAGGGAACGTGAGCTACCCTTATCCCCGTTTCGTCCTTTGCGTTGGAGACTTGGCAATGCCCCCAAAAGCAAACGCACCGTCAATTCCGTATCCAGTACAGCGGATCATCCGCCGGTACGCACCCTATCTCCGTTCCGAAATTGCACAGGAGGTCAAGCGGAGGATGGACGAGCAGGGCGGGGCCATAACGATCGAAGAGATCGGGGAGTGCGCTTCTCAAATCATCTTCGGAGAGGGAAATCTGCGCCTGGAGAGGCTCTGCATGGATGCATATCGAGCGGGCCATAGTCGCCCCTTGCAGGAGGTAATTGATGACTTACGTTGTTCACTTACCGGACCCGCTGCGACATAAGATCGCGGGATGGGGGCTGCCGCCGGAAGTTGAGCTTGGTTTTTTGGAGCAAATTCAGACGCGGGTTCTTTCGTGTGTTGCTCCGCCCGGCGTGATAAGAGCCTGCATTGAGATCCAGGTTCCTGATTACACTGGGTGCTACTACGGCTTCTATGGTCGTATCGTGGCCGAAATGATCGGAAATAACATCGTGCTGCGAGATTGCGACTTCGATCCCGTTCCCATAGTCCCTACCTAGGGGCTTTCTCCGCCGAAACGCCCTTTTCCGCGCCGCCAAGAATCCTCGGCATCCCCGGCGCACGGCCCTTTTCCCTATACTCCGCGAAATTCCCGGCCAAAGTGTACCACTACCGTTGGCCGGGCTCCGTTGACCGTGCACCTGTCTTGTGGTACAAGTATAGTTTTGGCAGGAATGGCCCCCCTCTTAACGGGGAGGCGGGGGACTGGGCGGTTGTGTTCTAAGGTCTATCTGGGGAAGAGCAGGAGTCCCAACGTGTCGATCTGCGAGCGGAAGAAAGAGCTGAAGCGTCGTCGCCATCGGAAGAAGAAGTTTGCTATTTTCGGCCGGAAACTGGCGAAGGCGACCGTATCGGAGCGGGCCGTGATCGCCGAGAAGCTGCGGGGGCTGACCAGCGGTTGCGAGGAAGTCGTCGCCCGTTGGGACCTGGAAAAGAAGCGTTAAAGCCCCCCGAGGCGGTCTCTTCTTGCTCCGGCACGGCGGCCTGCCAGCGGTGCCGCCATCAAACCAAAGCGGTTCGTAATGCGTGGGTCGGAGGTGGTAATCAGCGGCGTGGGCGTGGTAAGCCCGATCGGCGTCGGCCGCGAGGCCTTCTGGGCGGCGCTGCTGGCCGGCCGCAGCGGCGTGGGGCGGATTTCGGGGCTGGACGCCTCCCCGCTGCCGGTCCGCGTGGCGGCCGAAGTCCGCGGCTTCGATCCCAAGGCGTTCATCGCCAATCGCAAGAGCCTGAAGGTCATGTCGCGCGACGCCCAACTGGGCATGGCGGCGGCCGCCCTGGCCTGCCGCGACGCGGGGCTCGCCGCCGGCGGCGTCGATCCGGACCGCTTCGGCATCGTGCTGGGCGCCGACCGCATCTGCGGCCCCATCAGCGAGAGCGAAGTTACCTACGGGGGCTGCTTCGTCGATGGCCGCTTCCAGTTCCAGCGCTGGGTGAGCTCGGCCATGGCCAGCTACCCCTTGGGCTTTCTCCGCGTCCTGCCGAACATGATCGCCTCGCACATCTCGATCGTGCACGACGCGCGGGGCCCCAACAACACGATCCATCAAAGCGAGATCTCCAGCTTGCTGGCGGTCCACGAGGCGGCCGGCGTGATCGATCGCGGGGTGGCCGACGTGATGATGGCCGGCGGGGCGAGCTCCCAGTTGCACGTGTTCGACTACGTGCGGCGGTCGGCGATGGGCATCCTCTCGCCGCGGGAGGAGGACCCGGCGGCAGTCTCCAGGCCGTTCGACGCCGGCCGCGACGGGCAGGTGTGGGGCGAGGGGGCGGCGATCCTGATTCTCGAGGCCCGCCGGCACGCCGAGGCCCGCGGGGCCCGAATCCACGCTCGGCTGCCGGCCGGCGCGGCTACCTGCGAATCGGCGGCGCACAACGGCTACTGCCAGGGCGGGAGCCTGGGCCGGGCGATGCAACTGGCGCTCGAGCGCGCCGGACTGCGGGCCGCCGACGTGGGCCACGTCAACGCCCACGGCCTGAGCACCGTCCGCGACGACCGGATCGAGGCCAAAGCCATCCACGCCACTTTGCCCGGCGTGCCGGTGACGGCCCTGAAGAGCTACTTCGGCAACCTGGGCGCGGCCGGGGCCGCCATGCAACTGGCAGCCAGCGTGCTGGCCTTCCGGCAAGGGCAGGTGCCCGCCACGCTCAACTACGAGCGGCCCGATCCGGAGTGCCCCGTGCCCGTGATCCGCGGCGGGCCCATGCCCTCGGCGGCCGCCGCGGCCCTGGCCTTGGCCTGGATGCCCGTCGGGCAGGCGGCGGCCCTCGTCGTGGCTGCGCCGGGCTAACTGAGCCACTGTTGGAGCATCTGGAACTGGAGCGCGAAACTGTGCTCCTCGACGCCCAGCGGACTCTTGAAGAAGCTGGCGAGGAACTTGAGCAGGCCGGTCTGCCCACGGCGCTGGGCCAACTCGGTGAAGCGAATCAAGTCGATCACCAAGGGGGCAGCCAGCACCGAATCGCATCCTTGCCAGATGAACTGGAGCGTCATCGGCGCTGCCAGGAATCCGGTGAACTGAATGTGGTCCCAGGCGGTTTTCCAATCGCCCAGGCTTTCAATGAACTCGATCGAGATGCAGGTCTGCGGCTTGTAGCCCAGGATTTCGCCGAGGAGGCGATCCTTGCTTTCAAGCTTGGAGCGCTTGTTCGCCGGATCGTCGAGGACCCGGCCGTCCAAATTGCCTAGGATGTTGTGGCTCACCCAGCTCGTCACTCGGAGATTCCGGGCGGCGAACATGGGGGCCAGAACGCTCTTCAAGAGGGTTTCGCCCGTCTTCCCGTCGCAGCCGGCGTGCCGTCCGCCGCGGAGCCGGGCCAGCTCGTCGATGGCCGCCGGAGCGGCGCCCAGCGACGGCGTGAAGTTGATGTACGAGCTGCCCAGGTCCAGCGCCGCAATCGCATACAGCGAACTGGCCGGCAAGGGGCAATCCACGCTTTTCAAACGGGGCTCCAGCTCGGCCCAGGCGGCCGGCAAAGCGCCGTCGCGCGAATCGGCTGATCGCAGCGGAGGCTCGGTGGAGGCCACGTTCACGACGATCACGTGATCGAGCTTCTCGCCCTGCTGGAAGTGCCGCAGATCGCCCTGCAAACGATCGACGATCTGCCGCGGCGTCTCGTCCCGGGGAATATCGAGGTCGGCCAGGGCGGCGATCGTCGGCCCGACGTTCCAGGCCGTGCCGGGGCGAATGCGGGCTTCGATCCGCTCCAGCTCGTCGCGGCACTGGTCGATCACCTCGCGGCTGGCGGCCCGCATTTCCGTGGAAACGCGATAGGCCTCGCGGCACAACGGCAACCTGCGGATCTCATGGCCGCCGATGACGAAATCGTCCCACGCGGCCAGGTCGATACCGGCGAATTCGGCGAGTTGGCTCACCAGCCCCACGGATTCGACGAGACCTCGCTTCAATGCGACCAATCCGACAATTGTCGCAGTGGCGACTCCGCCCTTGCTTCCGATCAGCCAGACGCCTATCCGCCGCTTTGCCGTCATGCAAAACCAACTTCTTGTCAGGGGCCGCGCCGGAATACCTTGAGCCGAGGCAATGTTGGGTGAAAACCGTGACGCCTGTTCTTTCGCCGGTCCTCAGCCGACCGCTGCCGCCTGTCGGCGCGCGCGATCGCCGGGCTATGGTTCGATACCCGGCGTCGGGCCGGCCGCTCGGTTGGGCTTCTCTTCGGCGGGCTTCAAGTCGATCGTCGCCAATTCGCTGGTTTCCGTCTCGATATGGACACTGGCGGGTGGTTTCTTGGGGTCCGCATAGGCCCGCCCCAGGCGGTCCGGCCCTGATTCGTCCTCGCCCTGGTTCTTGCCCGGCGGTCCTGGCCACACCACGGTTACGGCGAAATTACCGGCCGGCGCGCCGTCGCGGGTGGCGAAGGTCGTAAGGTGGTAGGAGCCGTCGGCTTCGACCGTGGCGTGCGGCCGCACCGCCGACAGTCCCTGGCCCTGGATCGGATACAAAACGACCTCGGCATTGGCCGCGGGTCTTCCCGCGACGAGCAGCTTGCCGCCGACCGGATGAACGGCCGGTCGATCGGCAGGTTTCGATCCGCAGCCCGAAAGCATCAGGCACACGCCCAGCGCCAAGGTTGCCTGCCGGAATCTCATTGGGGTATGCTCCTTGCGCCAGTGTAGTGATTCACCCAAATGGGACCTTATGGTTTTCGGGGTGCCACTGCTGGCTTGTCCAGCAGTGTTGCGCCCAGTGGTGATTCGACACTGCTGGGCAAGCCAGCAGTGGCACCCAAAGTACCAAGTTTATCCGGGATACGGTACCCAAATTCTGAATCATTACACTAGCGGGTTTGCGATCAGCGGCTCAGAATTCAGTTCCGCCAAGGGACTCGACGGCTTCCACTTCCGCGGTGTCCACGCCGCCGCTCCGCGCGGTGATGACGGCGCCCAGCACCTGTGGAGTCAGGCCCTCGTTCAGGAAGTGAACGGCACCGTCGCAAAAGACGGCGTTGGCGCCGCCGCGATGGAAACTGTAGATGCCTTGCGAGTTGTTGCAATTGATCGTGCAATTGCCGTTCTGCGTCACACCGTCGTCCGAATAGGTCCACACCGAGAACACCTGGTACGACGCCCAGCATCCCCACCAGGCGGGATTCGATTGCGTGTACTGGGTGCCGTTGATCATGGCCGTGGCGCTGTTCGGAGTGCTGGTCGTGGTCAATTGCTTTGCGCCTTTGATGTACCAACCGGGCCGCCCCGCTTGTTCCGTAATCAACAGCGTACAACCCAGGCCGTCGGTGATTTCCGCCAGGGCCCGGTAGGCATTGTCTTCCATGGCCGTCTCGGTGTTCTTCGAGTAGGCCGTGTTGGTTGCCGAGTCCGAGAACCACCAAGCGCTCACACTGTTGGGGGCGAAGTAGTCGCCCGCGATCCCCGTTCCGGTGATCGCCTGGGTCATGTCGCAGACGGTCATACTGCGATTGGGCTGAGTGGCCGGGCAGGAATATACGGCAATCGGCTTGGCAATGGCCTCCGCGTTCTGCGTATCGTAGAAGTTGTAGTCGAGATGGTACAGACGCGCAATATTCTTCAATTCCAGGTACGGCAGGATGACCGCGCCCCAGCCGCAATATCCCTTGTTGGTCGCTACCGGCGTCCAACTGGGCCCACAGCGCCGCGGTGGAAGCCCCTTGTAAGCGCTCTCGAAATTCTGCATGGCCAGGCCGATCTGCTTGAGGTTGTTCCCGCACGACGAACGTCGCCCCGCTTCTCGGGCAGCCTGTACTGCCGGCAGCAATAGGGCTCCCAGCATCGAGATGATCGCAATCACCACCATCAATTCGACCAGGGTGAAGGCCTTACGACCGTCTTGCATACGCCGGCAGCTCATGTCAGTCTCCACGAAACATGCGTGAGGGTGAGAACCAGAATCAATTTCCGACGAAATACCCCTGTCATCGGCAACAGGCCACCGCATCGCGACGTTCCGCGCAGCGCGTGCTCGTTCTTCCATTTCGCGAAATGGGAAGCATCTTCCATGCCAAACGCAGAAGGCTTAGCGCTTTCTTGAAATCCTGCGGAGATACGGGTATTGCTGAGATACTGCCTTGCACAAGCATTCCCGGTTCCGTGTCGAAAGTTTCGCCACGCGCGTCGAAATTCCCGCCACGCGCGTCGGATCGACCCGTACTCGCGGGGTTGGATTATTGAAGGGGCGCCAGAGCCGCGAGGCGCGGCGGACTGGAATTCACGAAAGGGAGGGTGCCCCGCCTCGCGGCGGCTGTTAGCCGCCGGCTGATTCCGCCTTCCGCGTTTCTAACCTGCCTGGCCGCCGCGCGGGAGCCGGACGGTCGAGGAAGCGGCGGTCAAGTGGCGCGCCTTCCGGGCCTTGATGTCCCAGTTGTATCTGGAGAGCTCGAGGCCCAGGCAGTAGACGGCCGTCAGCAGTGCCGCCGCGCCGATGGCGAGCATGACCGCGTACAGCGGGCTGAGCTCCGCCGCGACCCAGAACTTCTTTCCTCGCCAGAGCGAGTACGGAATCAGCGCCAGCAGAATCCAGTACGCCAGGTGCCAGATGACGGTGATCGTGCCCGGATTGGAAAACCAGCAGACGGCGATGACGGCCAGCAGGAAGGCCAGGCCGCCGATGCCCCCCACCGCGCCCCATTCGGCTTTTTCCACCCAGGGCGGCAGGGGTGCCTTGGCGGGCTCGGCTTCCAGTTCGGCTTCCGCCTCGGCTTCCGGGGCGCGTTCTTCGGCGGCGGGCTCGACGCCTTCCTCGGCGGCTCCTTCCACCGCTTCCTCGCCCACGTCGGCCAGGCCTTCGCCGGCCATCAACGATTCGGCCAACCCCTCGTCGGACGCGGAGATGCCCAGATTGGCTTCGCCCTCGGGCGAGAACGGCTCCAGCGTCGGGTCCTCACCGCCGGGAGCGGCCTCGGCCGACGGCTGCCCCTCGGCCGGGGCCTCGCCGGGAAAGGTGAAGTCGGACAGATCGGCGAGCGCCATGTTCTCGCCGGGCTGCGGAAGGCCCACGCCGGAGTCCGACGCGGGAACACTAAACTCCTCGGTGGGTTCCGAGCCGCCCGGCTCGCCGCCGGGGAGGTCCAGATCGTCCGACTCCGGATGTTGACCTTGCGGATCGACCACGGTCTGCTCTCCACGCCTGCCAACGAATCGTGCAGTCTCGCTTTAGTATACTTAGCGGCCGGCCGGCCCGCCACCAAAAAATCAGGCCGAAAAACCACGCTCTCGACGGCACGGGCGGCAGGATTGGCCGAAAGGGACGGTCCCCGGGAACTTCGGCGGATCAACCCGAAATGTGCACAAATGCCGTGTTTTCCAGAGCTTTCTTGGATTTTCGCCAATTCTCGCTCCGGAATCAAGAACGTGGGGAAAACTGCAAGAAATCGGCAATAGCGGGTGTCCAGACACCCGGGTGTCATCATTGCGCAAGGCGATCACGGATTACCTCAGCGGTTATGCCGGGGATGCTGACCATCGGTACGTGTTCTACGCCTTCCGGCCCAGCCGCAGTCGCGACGGTCCCAAGGAAGTATTGGCCAATTATCGTGGTTATCTCCAAACGGACGGCCACATCGTTTACACATCGCTGGTGCGCGAAGCGGATGACGGACAGATCCTGACATGAAGTCACATACATCACTCTGGTACGCTCCGTTACGAACCATATGATGGACCCGATCCCGAAGGCTGCTAAGACTTATTCTCTTGAAATCCTTACCGCGCGGACCGGCGTAAGTTGTTCGGCGCGAAGGATAGCCTGCCAACTCACGCGTGTAGACGATTCCGACTCGTTAGGCCTTGTGATTGCGAAAGCGTCACCGACACGTATGGCATGAGGCATGTATTGAAACGAGTCTGCCGACGGGAATTGGAGAGTCTCTGGACTTGTGAACTTGTTGAGTTGGACCACGAAATACCCATTCGGTAGCAAGAAACAGTCAGCACCGTCCCAAGGACCGATACGAATAGAAATAGGGGAGCTATCGCTTGCGTCCTTTTTCCAGAGGTCACCGGGGTCCCAATAGGTACCTGTGCGCATCCGGTGGACTCCCGTGATCCAATTTGCCCTTGCGTCTGCACGGAACCACCACCGCAGCGTCAGTTCGCGCTGTCGGTAGACCGGGAAATCAACCTGCACTCTTTCACCGGCAACAACCATGACTTTCTTGCCGGGCGAGGTCCACCGATCGGTGGGATCGACTTTGAGCGTGTATTCCCCGGCTCCCACAGGCGGCGAAACCCAAACGGAATCTTCATCCTTCTTGCCGGCCGTGGACAGATCCACACAGCCCTTTGACGGTGAAACAGCGACTCCCCAGATTCGATCCAACAGCACAGATGCTCCGAGAAATGGGAGTCCCTCCTCCGTCGAAACACGCACCTGAACGGACCCTTTGCGAGAATCAGGCAATTTTTTCAGAACCACGTCCCCGACGGGCACGACTCCGCCTTTGCGAAACGGCAGGGCGACTTCGGGAGAGTAGTGATGTACCGCAACAAACCGCACCCGCACCTGCGTGTCCTTTGGGGCTTGCGAAGAAACCTCGGCACACACGAACCCGCCTTCACCAACGGTAGCGACGGTGCTCCACCCACCGCCCCGCCAAAAAACGCCAACGTTCGTCCCCCGTTCCACGCGGATCACGCCGGAAATGGGAGCCGGCTCCTCGCCACGAACCCGAAACAGCACAAGAGTGCGGTAGTAGCCCTTCGACTTGCCATACGGCTCCGCCCAGCGTTTAGTGTGATCCAGCTCCTCCTTCCACTCGGGCAACGACAAATCAGGCGGCACAATCGAATACTGATTCTCATTCACGACCTGGTTGGGCGGCTCTTGCCGTGCAGCCGGCTCTGGGGCTGGCGACGGCTTCAAGCGCAGTGCCAGATGTCGTGATTCCCCTGCCTGCGGTTGAAGTTCCCGCATCAATGGTTCGTAGCCGGGATAGGCAAGGTTCACGAGGATCTTCCCTCGCCCATCTGGCTCAATCACCGTGATGCTGCGATGGAGGCCTTGACCGGCCACCGAAACCTGCTTGCCCTCCGCCGTTAGGGTGGCGTGCGACGGATCGACATCCACCTGATACGTCGCCGAGGGCTGCTT
>JBEKTY010000100.1:0-30210 GCA_049515555.1 Thermoguttaceae bacterium | reverse complement strand
CCGGTTTCAACTTGCGAATCTGATCGGCGTCCATGCCACGGCCTCCTTGGTGAAGCAGAACGCCTATAGATTCGCCAATTTCGCCAATTCATGCAATATCAATCTTGCGCAGTAATATTAGGTTGCTGCCTTACTGAGCACTGAACCCTTCCCGTACTCCTCTCGCTCCGCGAGAGAAAGGGCATCACGCGGAGCGTGATGAATACGGAAGCTATTTGTCGGTCCGTGCTCATGCTTTCACGCTCTGCAAGATGCTCTCGACCAGGGTCTCGGTGCGAATGTTTTCGGCCTGGCCCTCGAAGTTCAGAATAATGCGGTGCCGCAGGGCGGGTGCGGCCACGGCCGCCAGATCGTCGGCCGAGACCTCGGAGCGGCCGGCCGCCGCGGCCCGGGCCTTGGCCCCCAGCATCAGGGCCTGCGCCCCCCGCGGGCTGGCGCCATAGCGGGCATAGCGCCGCACCGGCTCGGGGGCCTTGGCGAAATCGGGATGCGTGGCCGAAACCAGCGTGGCCACCCAGCGCCGCACGGGGGCCGCCACGTAGATCCGCCGCGCCACGTCCCGCATCTCCAACAGCCGCTTCCCGTCCACGATCGGCCGCACTTCCGGCGGCTCGCCCTCGGTCGTCCGCTCCAGGATGCCGTCCAGCTCCTCGCACGTCGGCGGCGCCGCGGCCAGCTTGAAGAAGAAGCGGTCGATCTCGGGCTCGGGCAGCGGGAAGGTCCCCTCCATCTCCATCGGATTCTGCGTGCCCAGCACGAAAAAAGGCTCCGGCAGATGGAACGTCTCGGCGCCGATGTTGATCGGCTCGCCCTCCATGGCCTGCAGCAGGGCCGACTGCGTCTTGGGCATGCCGCGATTGATGTGGTCGGCCAGGATCATGTTGGCGAAGATCGGCCCCTTTTGGAACTCGAACATCCGCCGGCCCTGCGCCGTCTCCATCACGACGTACGTGCCCAACAGGTCGCTGGGCATCACGTCGGGCGTAAACTGGATGCGGTTGAATCGCAGTTGGAGCACGTCGGCCAGCGTCTGGACCAGGAGCGTCTTGCCCAGCCCCGGCACGCCCTCGACCAGCACGTGCCCCCCGGCCACGACCGCGGTCAATACCTGGTCGATCAAGTCGGCCTGCCCGACCACCACCTTTGCGATCTCCCGCCGCAGGGTATCGAAATCCTGCTGAAAATGCTCCAGCGCCTGGTCTCTCGAACTGCCGGTGCTCATCGTCTTGGCTCCTTCGTTTGCAAGGGGTTCCCCGAGTATCACATCGAATTGCAAGCCGGTCAAGCTGCCCCCCCTGGAGGTCACCAAGTGTTCCATTGGCGGAGGGTGCCACGCAATTGGTCAACTTGTTTTTTTGCGAGCACTTGACCGACAACCGCCAACCATCAACAGGGAACGCGCCCGCCTGGGGTCTGAATGCAGCCTTAGACGGTAACATTATACCCCATTACGGTGCTTATACACGACCTATCTTTCCCAGTCTTCCACACTACCCCAGTCGCTAGCGGAATTTTTGGGCGAAAGTCTTTTCGGGCGGGGAATAATTCCTTGCTCGGGGTTCGATCTGCTAGGTGAGGCCTCTGGTGACGTGGCAGGGGTGGCCCTCGGCCTGGACCGAGGGGGGATTCCTTCCTGTCCTGCTTGTAAAAGGCCGAGATTCCTGTTACGCTACCAGAGGGATGGTGTCTTAGAGGAGGTGTCTCAAGAGTGGTCTCTTGAAGGTGGCGTGTTACAAGGTGTAATGGCGAGCCGGCGCGAGCCGGCGGGTTTTACGATCAATTCAAGGAGTCAGCGGATGAGAAGCGCCAGGTCGGTATTGGCGGGTGTGACGTTGTTGCTTTTCGGCGCGTCGCTCGTGCTGGCCGCGGAGGTCAGCGTGGTGGGGCCCGGCCCCGCGCCGTGGCACATTTCCAAGGTGACGAAACTCAGCAGTGCCCGGGACGGCGCCGCCGCCGCGGCTGAAGCCGCCCCGCAGAAGTATCTGCACATCAAGGTCGACTTCAACGTCCCGCCCGACGCACAGAAGAAACACAAGTTCCGCATCGTCAACGAGCGGGGCGACGAGGTCGGCGAGCTGTGGGGCTGGAACGACGACCGCTCGCTGGTGATCTTCGAGGGCAACTGGGCCAACCTCTACGGCCTGTACCTCGACGGCAACGGCCATCGCGAGCCGCTGTTCGACACGGCCTTGGCCCTGGCCACTCAGCCCAGGGTCGTCGTGCCGCAACGGACCTATGTCGAGCCGCGGCGGGACGTGCTCCTCGATAACCGCCGCGTCGATGTCGTACGCAACGACGTGGTTGTCGGCCGCAGAGACTTGGTCGTTGACGACACGCACGTGGTTACCGGCAACCACACCGACATCGTAGACGTGGGCGTGGCCCGAACCCCCGACACCATCATCGTAGTGAACGATACCCCGGCCGTAGTGATTGCCCCGGGACCGGGACCGGGACCAGGGCCGGGACCAGGACCGGGGCCGGGACCAGGGCCGGGACCAGGACCCGGACCAGGACCAGGGCCGGGACCAGGGCCGGGACCAGGGCCGGGGCCGGGACCAGGGCCAGGACCAGGGCCAGGACCGGGGCCGGGACCGGGGCCGGGGCCAGGACCGGGGCCAGGACCGGGGCCAGGACCGGGGCCGGGACCAGGACCAGGGCCGGTGGCTATGGATATGCCGGTTATCTTGGGGAACCCGAGCAACAAGACCCCCGAGTTGGTGCTGTTCGTCACGACTCCCATGACTGGCAGCGACAAGGGCTGGGTGTACCAGGTGAACTCTGAGGAAGACGGCCGCGTGATGGGCAAAGTCTCGACGCCCTATCCGGCGACCGGCATCTGCCTGCACCGCGACAACAGCGTGGTGCTGGCCCTGCCGCGCGACGGCGGCCGGATCATGCAGATCAACGAGGCGGGCAAGCTCTCGACGATCCTCGAGAAGAGCCCCCAGTTGCCCCACCCCGTCGATGTCGCCCTGGCCGGAAGCTCGGACACGATCGTCGTGGCCGACAATATCGCCAACGTCGTGGCGGCAACCTCCATCGGCGGCACGATACCCAAGGTGTACCAGCGTTTCGACGATTCGAAGTACACCTCGCAGGACATGTCGGTGGCCGTTAGCGGCGACAAGCAGGTGATCTTCAGCAGCGCCGCCTCGCCGGGCGTGTTCCGCTTCGCCGGCGACCAGAACGAGAAGGGCAATAAGCCCGCCCTGCCGACCAGCGGCTGCGTGGCCGCCGATCCGAACTCGACGCGTTGGGCCGCCGCCCAGGAACCGAACCTGATCTTCGTCTACGACGGGTCCGAGCTGATCAAGAAGTTCCGGCTCCCGCCGGACAAGGCCTTTTACAAGAATGGGCTGATGTCCTTCTCGCCGGCCGGGTCGCTGTGCGTGGCGGTCCGCGACACGGACAAGGAAGTAGGCGAGGTGTGGTTCCTGTGCTACGACATCGACAAGGACAAGGACGGGGTGCGGAGCCTCTTCAAGTGGAAGTACGAGGAGATCCTGGACTTCACGTCCGGCCCGCGGATGCCCTGGAACCGCCACGCGCCCAGCGACTACAAGAGCACGCTGTAGTGCTTGTAAGAAGAGAGGTTGACCAATTGGGTGGCACGCCCTGAGCGCAGCGAAGGGCGTGGCGGACCCGATAGCGCGACATGATTCGTTTGTGGCGCGGCACGGGCAGCTTGGCTGCCCGTATCGCTTGCGCCGGTTGGCCGGCGGCCGGCGCGCGGACGAGACAGGACGGGATCGGTCATGTGCTTGCGGCCCACAACCTGGTTCTCTGTGGCGGCCTTCGCCCTGCTGCCCGCCGCGGCCTTCGCCCAGGGTATTACGCTCCAGGAACCGACCTTCTCGTCTTTTTCGATCGGCACGACCGTGGTGGTGCCCGATCAGGGCAGCACGCTACTGGGCGGGATCAGCCGCAGCGCGTCGGGGAGCAGCGAGTTCGGCGTGCCGATGCTGCCCGGGCCCTTGTTCAAGAGTCGCGGGATCGGCCGGGACACGAGCGCCTCCAGCGTGCGGGCGACGGTCTTTATTCACGATTTCGACGCCATGGATCAGGCCCTGCTAGGCGCTCCGACGCCGGGGGCGATTACTTTTTCGCTCCGGCCGGCGGGTGAAGCACCGGCGGCGTTGGCGGGCCACACGCTCCAGCCGCGCGCGGCAAAGCTGGCCGGCAATTGGCTGCCCAATCCGGCCCCGCCCGACGCCGCCGCCCCGACGAGCCTCGCCCAGGAGCAGGCCCGGCGGGCCGCCCAACAGGAGACCCGCTCGACCGAGGCGGAGCAGTTCTTCGATCGCGCCCGGCAGGCCGAGGCGGAGGGCAAACCCCACGTGGCCCGCATCTATTACCAGATGGCGGCCCGCCGGGCCAGCGGCGAGCTGAAGCAGCAGGCCCTGGCCAAGGTCGAGGCCCTCGGCGGCGGGCCCGCCAAGATCGCCCAAGGCCAGCCGCAATAGAGGAGGGACGAGGGGCGAGGGGCGAGGCGGGCCCGCCAAGATCGCTGCGTTGTGGCCGGTCTCTGACCGAGCCACACCGCCGACCGAAGGTCTCCGGGGCACACCGCCTACCGAAGGTCTCACGCGATCCGGAGACCTTCGGTCGGGCGACGGCGTGGTCGGGAGACCCGCGCCGAACTTGGCGACCCGCGCCGAACCTGTGGGAGACCCGCGGCGCCTCCGCCCATCCGATCTACGAGACTCCGGCCGGCACCGCGTCGTCGCAGGGCATGCCATTACCGGTGTCGGCGCAGCATCCACAAAGTTCATGGCCGGAGCGACATTCCGCCATGGTCGTTTCCGCCCGAGCAAAGAACGCCGGCAGCGGCTCGCCGGCGAGCGCCTCGACAACGCCCAACCGGATTGAGAACCGTCCCGTGTGCCGGAGGTTTTCCAGGAGCACCCGCCTCAATCGGTGGCAAGCGATGCGTGCCCCCGCCAGGCCGGTACGCGGCAGCAGCAGCGCGAAGGCGTTCGCGCTATAGCGTGAACTGAGATCGGAGTCGCGCAGGGCGTGCACGATCCATCCGGCGATGACGCGCAGCAAGGGCGGGTCGATCTCTGCGCCAAGCTCGCCGTCCCGCGCCGGCAGGCGATTTATCGCCACGATCAGCAGGGAGAACACGTGCCCGTAGTGGTTCCTTACGGCCAGCATGTTCTCGACCATTTCCTCGAACGCCGCGCGGGTGTTCAACCCGGTTATGGGATCGGTCCGAGAGTACAGCGCGGTTTCCATGCAACCGCGTTGCACCTCGACCTCGCTGCGGGTCTTGCCGATCAGGCCCGTCAGGTTTCTCGTGACGGCAAGGATCTCTTCCAGCTCGGCGTGCAGCGAGTTGGACGGCGTATTGCCGCCGCACGCAGGCCACCGCTGGAGCGACTGGGCGATCTTCTCCATGCGCTGCTGTTGGTGATTCAGGTCATGCTCGACCAGCTCGACCGCGTTGGCCAGGTTTTCCATCCAGGTGGGGCTATCCTGCATCACGCCCGCCAGCCGCAGCCACAACTGCAGCACGCACTGGCTCACCAACAGGACGTCGACGCTCGTGATCACGCCGCACAGTCGCGATTTTTCGACCACGGGCAGGCAGGATATCTGGCGATCGACGAGGCACGTGATGGCAGGGCTCAGAGGCGTGTCGGGAGCCACCGTCAGCGGGTCCGGAGTCATGATCTGTCCCGCTGTCTTGCCCCGCCGCGTTTGCAGGTCGCGATCGCTGACCACGCCCACCAGGCGGCGGCCTTTCTCGCAAACCAGCAGATGGTGCACGCGGTGCTTGGCCATCAGCGCCCGCATTTGGCCGACGCTCGCCTGGGGCGACACGACCACCAGCTCGTGGGTCATCAGGTGTCGCGCCGCGATGCGGTTCTTCGTCACCAGATCGCGTTCGGTGCTCAAGGCCAACAGCAGGTGTTGCCGCTTGGCGTAGATCCGGGTTTGAACGTCGGAGATGTCGCCCTCCGGCGAGCGGATGCGGAATTCGACATGACCGCCGGGCCGTCTCGGCCGCCTCCGGATAACCTTCGTCAACCGCCGCCAGAGAGACGCTCCGATCATCCCATTTCCTCTTTTCACCCGTTGAATCGTAGGCACGGCCGGCAGACGAAGACTCGGGTCGCCAACAATGGCGCGGCGCAACCCGATATCAATAGGTAGCATCAAATATGAAACATGCAACCGCCAAACGCTGGGTGATCAGGGAACTTCCAGGGCGCCTCCCCTCCATAAGTATGGATATGCGAGCGGGGGCCCGCCTACAGATGGCAGGTTGCTCCAGGCCACCCTTCTTGACGGCCTGGCTTCACCTTGACAGCCGGATGCGGCCCACGATAAGCTCAGGGTGACAGGAGGGGTTGGCTGGGAGCCGAGCCATGAGCGAAGCTTTGGAACTGGCCGGCGAGGAGGCCGTCTTCCGCGCCCTGGCCGACGCGATGACCGATTTCGTCTGCCTGGCGACCACCCACGGCGAGCCGTTTTACGTGAACCCGGCCGGCCGGCGGTGGATCGACCTGGACGACGGCCCGATCGCTCCCGGGGCGCTGCACGACTGGTATTCGGACGACTCGTGGCGCGAGCTGCGCGACCTGGGCGTGCCGGCCGTCAACAAGACGGGTTTCTGGAAGGGCCGCAGCCGGCTGCGGAATCTGAAGACCGGCGAGCTGACCGGGGTGCAAACGGTCATGCACCGCGTGAAGAGCCCCTCCGGCGAGCGGAGCAGTTGCCTGGCCATCGTGCATCGCGAGTCGGCCGAGCTGGACCGCCTGCGGGAGGCCTTGGCCGAGGCCCAGATCCGCAAGGGCTCGATCCTCGAATCCTCGCTGGACCCCATCGTGACCATCAATCACGAGGGGGTGATCCTGGAATTCAACCGGGCGGCGGAGCAGGCCTTCGGCTATTCGCGGGAGAAGGTGCTGGGCACGCGGCCCTCCGACGTGCTCTTTCCGCCCTCGATGAGCGCCGAGCACCGCAGCCGCATCGAGCGCTACCTGGCGGCGGGCGAGGGCTCGATGCTCGGCAAGCGGCTCGAGGTGCAACTGGCGCGGGCCAACGGCGAGGTCTTTCCGGCCGAGGTGGCCATGGCCATCAGCCAGGAGCAAGGCGCGCCGGTAATGATGCTCTTTGCCCGCGACATCAGCGCGCGGAAGAAGTTCGAGACGGAGCAGGCCCGTTACGCGGCGGAGCTGGAGCGCTCCAACCGCGATCTGGAGCAGTTCGCCTACGTGGCCTCGCACGACTTGCAGGAGCCGTTGCGAAAGATCCGGGCCTTCGGCGACCGCCTGGCGCTGAAGTGCCGCGACCTGCTGGACGACACGGCCCGCCACTGCGTGGAGCGGATGCAGAGCGCCGCCGCCCGCATGCAAGAGTTGATCGAAGGGCTGCTCAGCTTGTCGCGGGTCACCACGCGGGCGCAGGATTTCGTAACGGTAGACCTGGCCGCCATCGCCGGCGAGGTGGTGGGCGACTTGGAGCTGCAGATCGAGCAGGTGGGGGGGCGGGTCGAGCTGGGGCCCATGCCCACCATTCAGGCCGAGCCCCTGCAGATCCGCCAGTTGTTGCAGAACCTGATCGGCAACGCCCTGAAGTTCCGCCGCGGCGACGAACCGCCGCGGGTGAGGATCGAGGCCCGCTACGTGCGGCCCCGGCCACGCTCCGACCCCGGTGCGTCGCTGGCCGACGAGCAGTGCCGCATCACGGTCGAGGACAACGGGATCGGGTTCGAGGAACAGTACGGGGAGCGGATTTTCGGCGTCTTCCAGCGGTTGCACCCGCGCGACGCCTACGAAGGCACGGGGATCGGCCTGGCCATCTGCCGCCGCATCGCCGAGCATCACGGCGGGACCATCACCGCCCACAGCGTGCCGGGCAAAGGCTCGACCTTCACGGTGACCCTGCCGGTGGCCCAGAGCGGCAAGAAGCGGAGCTGACCCGCGCGGCGCGGGCTGAAAGAAGCACAATGGCAGATCAGAACAAGAACATCCGCATCCTGCTGGTCGAGGACGACCCGGACGACGTCTGGGTGATGCGGAACCTGTTGGGCGATCGCTGGGACGGGCCGTTCGAGCTGGCCCACGTCGAGCTGCTCTCGGCGGGCATCGAGCGCGCCAGCGAGTACCCCTTCGACGTGATCCTGCTCGATCTGTCGCTGCCGGACAGCCAAGGGCTGGAGACTTTCTTCACCCTGCACGCCCACGCCGGCGACGTGCCGATCGTCGTGCTCTCGGCCTACAACGACGAATCGACGGCGGTCAAGGCGGTACAGGCCGGGGCCCAAGACTACCTGGTCAAGGGCCAGGTGGACGACAACCTGCTGGTCCGCTCGATCCGCTACGCCGTCGAGCGGACGCGCCGCCACCGGGCCGAGGCCGCGCTGCGCGACGCCTCGGAAGAGTTCCGCGCGGCCAAGGAGATCCAGCAGCGGCTGTACCCCGCCGAGCCGCCCAGCCTGCCGGGCTTCGATATTGCCGGGGCCTTGTACCCCGCCAAGGCCACCGCCGGCGACTACTTCGACTACTTCCCCTTGCCCGGCGGTTGCCTGGGCATCGTCGTGGGCGACGTCAGCAGCCACGGCATGGGACCGGCCCTGCTGATGTCCGAGACCCGGGCCTGCCTCCGCACCCTTGCCCAAAGCTCCGCCGACGTGTACCAGATCCTCACCCGCGTCAACCGCATGCTCACCGCCGACACCGACGATTTCCACTTCGTCACCTTGGTGCTGGCCAAGATCGATCCCGCCACCCGCGAGTTGGTCTACGGCAGCGCCGGCCAGCGGAGCTACCTGCTCCACGCCGACCGGACCGTCACCGTGCTGGACAGCACGGGTCTGCCGCTGGGCGTGGATGCCGAGGCCACCGTGCCCATGGCCCCGCCGCTGCAACTGACGCTCGGCGGCGGAGACCTGCTGGTGATGTTCACCGACGGCGTGGTCGAGGCCGAATCGGCGGGCCGGACCCGCTTCGGCGTGGGCCGGGCCCTGGAGGTGATCCAGCGCGAGCGGCAGAAGCCCGCCCGCCAGATCATCGAGGCCCTCCGCCGCGACATCGACGCCTTCTGCCGCTATCAGCCCCACCAGGACGATATCACGATCGTACTCGTCAAGGTCCAGTACACGCCGGAGGCCCGCTGACAATCGACGGGGAACCGCGTGCAATTTTCACTGTGTGCCACTGCTGGCTTGTCCAGCAGTGTTAGGCTGTGTGCCACTGCTGGCTCGTCCAACAGTGTTAGAATGCGAAGCATCGTCGCCGTGCTCGCCGCGGCCGGATTGCTCGGCTGGGCCGGACTCGCCGC
Source organism: Thermoguttaceae bacterium (assembly GCA_049515555.1). Taxonomy (GTDB): domain Bacteria; phylum Planctomycetota; class Planctomycetia; order Pirellulales; family Thermoguttaceae; genus JBEKTY01. Next base: position 20,916 of record JBEKTY010000100.1, on the reverse strand, counting down.
GGCCGCACTGTGTCCGAAGTGTCGCGACCTGCTGTTCGTCGAGCTACCGGGCAAGTGCAGCGTGTGCGGCGCGGCAACGGCCAGCGGCGCCCTGAAACTGTGCCCCCAGTGCAGTGCCCAGCGGCACCAGTGCGAACACTGCCTGGCCGCGCTGGCAGCCGAGAACCCGCCGCCAGCGGCTTCGCCGCCGCCCAGCCCGCCGCCCGCCGCGCCCGCCGCCGCGCTGCCGCCGCTTGCGGCTTCGCCGCTGCCGGCCGTGCAAATCGAAAACCTGCCCGCGGTGCCGGCCGCAAAGCCGCCCACGCAACCGGCGCCCGCCCAGCCGGCGCCCGCCGCCCCCGCACGCATCGACCCCACTCGATCCGGCGCCTACAACTACGGCAACTGGCAGTATCGGCTGGATGTCGCCGCCCTGGGCACCCGCGGCGAAGGCCGCTGGGGCTGGCTCTGGTATAACGGTCAGCTATTGCCCCGCGCTGCGGTGAACGATTATTACCAGACGCCGTGGGGTGCCCTGTATTGGAGCGATTGGCCGGCGGTCCGCGAGGGCCTGCACGGCTGGCTGCCCGGCCCGGTGGCCCAAGGCCCGCGGCCCGGCCGGCCGCTGGCACTGCCCGCCACGGCCGGCGCCCCGCGGCCCCCAACGCTCGAAGTGACCAAGATTCACAACGGCCGCCGGGCCATCTGCCAGGTCGGCACCCTGATCGTCATCCGTTTGCCGGGCAATCCCACGACGGGCTATCAGTGGACGGCCCTGCCGGCGAGCAATCCGGTGATGCGCCTGGTGGGGCCGCCGCAGTACGCCCCGGCCGCCGGCCTGCCCGGCGCCGGCGGGCAGTTCGTGTTCACGTTTCAGGCGATTCGGCCCGGCACGGGCTCGATCCGCCTGGTCTATGCCCGGCCCTGGGATCGCTCCGCACCCGCAGCAGATTCGTTCAGCCTGGGCGTAGAGGTCCAGCCGGGCGCGGCGACCAATTGAGTTGAAAGAGGAGTAGACGACGATGAGGACGGATTTTCGATTGTCTTTTCGGGTGGCGCTCGGCACGCTGCTGGGCATGTTGGCCGGTGTGATGGCCCCGCGCGGGGCGGGGGCGGCGGAACCGGCCGCCCAGCCGGCGGCGGCCGCTCCGTCGCAGCCCAGCGAAGAGGCCTTTCGCCAGGGCGCCGCGGCCCTTCAGGAGGGCAAGCCGGACGAGGCCATCGCGGCGCTGGACCGGGCGATCCAATTCGATCCCCGCAACGCCGGGGCCTATAATCACCGCGCCCTGGCCCGGTTGATGAAGGACCAGTGGGACCAGGCCATTGCGGACCTCGATGTGGCGATCCGCCTGGCGCCGGACCTGGCCCAGGCCCGATTCCACCGCGGCTTCGCGTATTCTCGCAAGGGGGATTGGAGCCGGGCCGTGGTCGAGTACAGCGAGGCCATCCGCCTGGCCCCGGATTACGCCGATGCCTACCGCGACCGCGGTTTCATGCGGGTCCTGGAGGGCCGGGCCCGCGAGGGCCTTGCCGATCTGAACCGGGCGATCCAACTCAACCCCAAGGACGAGTCGGCGTATGTCAGCCGCGGGGCCGCCTTTGGGCGGCTGGGCGAGTGGGATGCCGCGGTCTCCGACGACGACCGGGCCACGGCCTTGGATCCCAAGGACGCCAAGGCCTGGGCGGATCGGGCCTATGCCCGGGCCCGCAAAGGCGATGTGGCGGGCGCGGCGGCCGACGCGGCCCAGGCCCTCGTGTTGGCCCCCGACGAGCCCGCCGCCCATTTCGCCCGCGGCTTCTGCGCCTTTCGCAAGGGGGAATTGGATGCGGCCTTGGCCGAGTACGACCAGGCCATCCGCTTGGACCCGCGCTCGACGCTGGCCTATCGCGAGCGGGGACTGGTCCGCGGTCAGCAAGGCCAGCTCCCGAAGGCCCTGGAGGACCTGGACCGCGCGATCGGGCTGGCCAAGAGCGACCCGGTGGTCTGGCTCCGCCGCGGCCAGACCTACGCCCGCAACGGCCAGTGGGACAAGGCCGCCGCCGATTTCGACGAGGCCCTCCGCCGGGATGCGGAGAACGGCGAGGCACATTTCTTCCACGCCCTGGCGCTCTTGAAGAAAGACCAGACGGACCAGGCCCTGGCCGAGTACAAGGAAGTGATCCGCCTGGAGCCGCATGAAGCGGCCGAGTACCAGACCTGGGACCCGGAAAAAGACCCCGCCGGCGGCAGCAAGGCCGTCGGTCGGCTCGAAGAGGCCCTGGCCAAAGTCAAGGACCAGGCCCGCACCCATTATGTCCAGGGCGTCCTGCTGCAAAAGGAAGAGAAACTCGACCAGGCCATCCTCGAGTACGACCAGGCCGTGCTGCTCTATCCCCGCTGCCCGGAAGTGCATTACAATCGAGGGCTGGCCTATCGCAAGAAAGGCGACTTGGAAAAGGCGATTGTTGATTATAGCCAGGCCATCGACCTGGAGCCGCGACTGACCATCGCCTACGCCAACCGCGGCTTCGTCTACTACAAGCTGGGCGACTTGGCCAGTGCGCTGGCGGATTTCAACAAGGTTCTCCAATTGGAGCCCGAAAACGCCGACGCCCGGAAGAGTCGGGAACTGATCCTCAAGTTACAAACGCAGGGAGATTTGCCATGAGATGGTGGTGGAAAGAGTGCCTGGCGCTCGGGCTCAGTGCGGGGCTGGGCCTGGCCGGCGGCTGCACCCCGCAGCCGGCTGCCGCGCCCGACAAACCCGCTGGAACCAAAGCGGCTGGAACCAAACCGGCCGAGACCAAGCCCGCCGAAACCAAACCGGTTGAAACCGCACCCGCCGATGTCAAGCCGCCCGAGACCAAACCGGTCGAGACCAAGCCCGCCGAGACCAAAGCGCCCGAGACCAAACCGGCCGAAACCAAGCCCGCCGCCGCCACCCCATCGCCAGACGAGAAGAAGATGAGCGTTTCCAGCCAACCCTACGGCAAACTTCCCGACGGGACCGAAGTGGATCAGTACACGCTTACCAACACCGGGGGCCTGCGGGTCAAGATCATCACCTACGGGGCGATCATCACCGCCGTGGAAGTGCCCGACCGCGACGGCAAGCTGGCCAACGTCACGCTCTATCGGGATTCGCTGGCGGGCTACACCGAGGTGAAGGACGGCAAGCCCACTACGCCTTTCTTCGGGGCCATCGCGGGCCGCTACGCCAACCGCATCGCCAAGGGCCGCTTCACGCTCGACGGCAAGCAGTACAAGCTGGCCACCAACAACGGCCCCAACGCCCTGCACGGCGGCCTGAAGGGCTTCGACAAGGTCGTCTGGAAGGCCGAGCCGCTGCAAACCCCCGGCGCGGTGGGCGTGGCCCTCTCCTACGTCAGCCCCGACGGCGAAGAGGGATACCCCGGCACGCTCACGGTCAAGCTCACCTACAGCCTGACCGACAAGGATGAGTTGAAAATGGAGTACCGCGCCACGACCGACCAGCCGACGGTCCTCAACCTGACGAACCATGCCTATTGGAACCTGGCCGGCGCGGGAACTGGCAACGTCCTGGGCCACGAGCTGCTGCTTGAAGCCGACCGCTTCCTGCCGGTCGACGACACGCTGATCCCCCTGGGCGAGCCGAAGCCGGTGCGGGGCACGGGCATGGACTTCACCACGGCCAAGCCGCTGGGCCGCGACATGGCCCAGGTCGAGGGCGGCTACGATCACTGTTACGTGCTGAACAAAAAGGGCGACGAGTTGGCGCTAGCCGCCCGGGTATCGGAGCCCACCCGCGGCCGCGTAATGGAGGTCTACACCACGCAACCGGGGATCCAGCTTTACGTCGGCAATTTTCTCGACGGCTCGATCACGGTCGGCGGCAAGCCCTGCGAGAAGCATTTTGGTCTGTGCCTGGAAACGCAGCACTACCCCGATTCGCCCAATCATCCCGACTATCCCACGACCGTGCTGCGGCCCGGCGAGACCTACCGGCAAACAACGGTGTACAAGTTCAGCGTGCAGAAGTAGCGGGGGCGGCCGTGCGGCCGCTTCTCGAAAAGGTCTGGACCCTTGGAAATTGCAGATGCCCGGTCCCCTCTCCCTCCGGGAGAGGGTTAGGGTGAGGGAAAATGGGTGAGGATTCTGCCTCTCCGATTTTCGTGACCAACGCAGCTTCCCCTCACCCCGGCCCTCTCCCGGAGGGAGAGGGGGACCGGTTGTGCGGCCCTCATCCCAGTTTGCAAGACTCCAGCAAGGTTGCCCGATGTGGCTTTGCCCGCAATGCGGATCGGCCCTGCCCGAGGTAACGGCGTCCGACTCGGGGGCCAGGTGTTCGGTTTGCCGGGAGTTCATCGTGCGGCCGTTGGCGGAGGGCGAGGTAGTGCCACCGCCGATTGTCGGCTCCGGCGAAGGGCCGCCCGCCGGGCTGGGGCTGTCGATAACAAAACCCGGCGAAGGGCCGCCCGCCGGGCTGGGGCTGTCGATAACAAAACCCGGCGAGGCGCCGCCCGTAGGGCTGGGGCTGTCGATAATAAAACCCGGCGAGGCGGCCGGTCCTTGGTCTAACGAGTTGCCCGGCGACCCGGAGGGGCCATGGTCGGATCGGTTGCCCGAGGGGGCGATTGCCTTGCCCTTCGATCCGCAAGCAGAGTGGGCGCCGTCCACGGCCGAGTCCCGGCGGGGCACCCGGCTGCTGCGGGCCTTGGCCGCAACGGTGGTCTTCCTGCTCGCCTTGATCGGCACGGCGGAATTGGCCCGCTACTTCCGGCCATGGCTGACCGGCCGCCCATTGCTCAGCCGGGCGGCGCTCGAGCGGGCCATCGGCGCCATCCAGACCGGTACGCCGCAGCAGCGGCAGGAAGCGGCCGGGCAGATCGCCGCCATGGGGCCGGCGGCAATCGTCGCGACGCTCGAGCGGATTACCATCGAAGACCCGGCCAACGACAAGTTCTACATGATTCAAGAGGCGGTCCGCGCCCTGGCCGGCACGGGCGGCCCGGCGGTCGGCGGACTGTGCGAGGCCCTGCACCGGCCGCCGCCCGCCGTCCGCGCCGGAGCGGCCAGTGTGCTGGCCGAGATGGGGGCCGCCGGCCGCGAGGCCCTCGAACCCCTGCTGGCCGCGCTAAAGGACGAGAACCACTGGGTCCGCTGGCTCGCCGCCGACGCCCTGGGGAACATGGGCTCGGACGGGGCCCCGGCCACCACGGCCCTGCTGAAACTGCTCGACGATCCAACAGCCGCCACGCGGCGGCACGCCGTCGAGGCCCTGGGCCGGATCGGTCCCGCCGCCCGGGCCGCCCTGCCGGCCCTCAAAAGCGCCGAGACCGACGACGCCGACGCCTCGGTCCGGCACGCCGCCACCGTAGCCCTCCGCCAGATGAATCTCGACCAGGAGGTCGAGCAGTCGCTCGGCGAGGCCAGCGACCAGGTCCGGGAGTTGATCCAGTCGCTCGCAGGCGACGACGAGGAATCGAGCACGGCCGCGGCCAAGACCTTGGGCGAGCTGAACCTCCAGGCCAAGGAGGCGATTCCGGCCTTGGTCCTGACCCTTCGGAACAACAGCCCGCGGCGCCGGGAGGCGGCGGCCCGGGCCCTGGGCCACATGGGCCTGCTGGCAGAGACCTTTCTGCCCACCATTCAGGCGGCGGCCAAGGATGCCGACCCGGACGTGCGAGCGGCGGCCGAAAAGGCCCTCAAGCAGATCAGCGGCCAGCCATGAGCTGCCCATTCGGCGCAGTAAACCTCTGCAAATGAACATGTTACCGAAATTGTAGCCGCCGCACGCCGTGTGCCGCCCGGGAGCAGTTCTGTGCCGGGATTCGGTGCCACTGCTGGCTTGTCCAGCAGTGTGAGAAGCACTGCTGGACAAGCCAGCAGTGGCACCCGGCCGCGGCGATAGTCGCCTTGACCCGCCTGCTGGCGTGTATCATAATGCCTGGCCAAGGGTTGTGACGGCGGGAGGTGGCCGGTGACTCGTGGTTTGTGGCTCGTACATAGCCACCAGCCACTAGCCACCAGCAAGGAAGCGCGGGGCCCCCAATGAAGAAGGATCTTCAGCGAAAGATCGTCCCCCTGGCTGCCCTGACGGGCATCGTCCAGAAGCGGCACGCCGCCGCGCAGGTCGTGGTCCAGAGCCACGGCGTCTTCGACCTGATCCATCCCGGGATCTTGAACCATTTGCAGCAGGCCCGCCGCCAAGGCGATCTGCTGATCGTCACGGTCATCAAGGACAAGGACGTTCGGCGGGGGCCGGGCCGGCCGGTGTTCACGGAAGCCATGCGGGCCATGGGCGTGGCCGCCCTGGAACCGGTAGACTACGTGTGCGTCGTAGACGACGACCCGCCGCTGGACTGCGTGCGGCGGATCCGGCCCGACGTGCTCGCCCGAGGCCAGCCGCATGCCCAGCGCGACCCCGCGGCCGAGCAGCAGATCCTCAAGGTGGAGCAAGACCTGCGGTTCGAGCGGGTCCGCGTCCACCACACCACCGGCTTGCGGTTCGACTGGTCCCGCCTGCGGGAAGGCTTCCTGGACCTGTACCCCGCGGAGACCCGGCATTTTCTGGGGGAGTTCGCCCGGCGCTATAGCTCCCACGAGCTTGCCGCCTGGCTGGAGGGGATGCAGGACCTGCGGGTGCTGGTGGTCGGCGACGCCATTATCGACGAATACTGCTATTGCTCGCCGCTGGCCAAGTCGGCCAAGTCGCAGGTGGTGGCCACGAAGTACCAGCAGGACGAGGCCTTCGCGGGCGGCATCTTCGCGATCGCCAATCATTTATCCGGGCTGTGCGACCGCGTGGACCTGGTCACCCTGCTGGGCCGCGAGGATTCCCGCGAGGAGTTCGCCCGCAATCACCTCCGCCAGAACGTGGGCACGAAGTTCTTCTACCGCCCCGACGGGCCGACCACGATCAAGCGGCGGTACATCCACCAGGGCCAGAAGCTGTTCGAGATCAACTACATCAACGACAACGACATCGGGCCGCCGGTGGAGAGCGAGATCAGCGAATACCTGGCGGCCGCCGCGCCGCGGTACGACCTGGTGCTGGTCTCGAATTTCGGGCATGGCTTCCTGACGGCGCCGATCATCCGCACCCTGGAGCGGGGCGCGCGGTACCTGGCGGTCAATGCCCAGATCAACGCCGCCAACACGGGCTTCAACCTGATCACCAAGTTCGGGCGGCCGCGTTTCGTGTGCCTGGACGAGGCCGAGGCCCGGCTGGCCACGCAGAACCGCTTCGGCCCGCCCGACGAGGTGGCCCAACAACTCGTCCGCCGCCTGGAGCCCGACTGCCTGATCGTCACGCTGGGCAAGAAGGGCTCGGTGGGCATCGACCGCGGCGGGCAGATCAACTTCACGCCCGTGTTCTCGGCCAAGGTGGTCGATACGGTAGGGGCGGGCGACACGTTCTTCTCCTTTGCGGCCCTGTGTGCGGCCCGCGGCCTGCCGCTGGAGGTGACCTCCTTCGTCGGCAACGCGGTGGGGGCGCTGGCCGTACAGATCGTGGGCAACAAGCGGCCCGTCGAAAAGTACGAGCTGCTGGAGCTGGTGCACAGCCTGCTGGCTTCCGCCCGTTCGGAAACGGCCCTTTTGCCCCCCGCTGGTCCGCGGCCGCGGCGGCGCCGCCGCGGTCAGCCCGCCGCCGTCTAGCCCACACGCGGAAGTCACGCCATGGACAAGTACCGCATCGACAGCCACAAGCTCCTGTATCACGTCGATCGCTTAGGCGACTGGCTGCGCGGCGCGACCATCTATCCGATCTACATGGAGGTCAGCCCGTCGGGCGGCTGCAATCACCGCTGCGTGTTCTGCGGCTTGGACTTCATGGGCTATCAAGCCCGCTTCTTGAATTGGGACCTGTTTCGCCCGCGACTGGCCGAGCTGGCCCGCCTGGGGCTGCGGAGCATGATGCACGGCGGCGAAGGCGAGCCCCTGCTGCACCGGCACTTCGCCGAGATGGTCGAGCACGGCTCGGCCTGCGGCCTGGACCAGGCGATCACCACCAACGGCGTGCTGCTGAAGCCGGGGCTGGCCGAGCGGCTGCTGCCGCACTGCCAGTGGATCAAGATCAGCATCAACGCCGGGCGGGCCGAGACCTATGCCCGCGTGCACCGCACCCGGCCGGCCGACTTCGACGCGGTGCTGGACAATGCCCGGCGGGCGGCCGAGATTCGCCGCCGGGCGGGATTCGCGTGCACGCTGGGCATGCAAATGGTCCTCCTGGACGAGAACCGCGACGAGGCCGCACTGCTGGCGGCCCTGGCCCGCCAGGCGGGCATGGATTACTTCGTGGTCAAACCCTACTCCCAGCACCCGCAAAGCCGCACCGAAACCTACAAGCACACCCAGTACTCGGACGACCTACGGCTGGCCGACACCCTGGGCGAGTTGGAAGGGCCCGACTTCCAGATCGTCTTTCGCGCCCGCAGCATGCAGAAATGGGATGCGGCCGAGCATCCCTACCGCCGCTGCCTGGCCCTGCCCTTCTGGTCCTACGTGGACGCGGGCGGCGGCGTGTGGGCTTGCAGCGCCTACCTCGGCGACGACCGCTTCTACTACGGCAACCTTCAGCACAGCACGTTCCAGGAAATTTGGGAAGGACCCCGGCGACAGCAACACCTGGAATGGGTCCGCGGCGAGCTGGATACCTGCCAGTGCCGGGTCAACTGCCGGATGGACGAGATCAACCGTTACCTGTGGGACCTGAAGCATCCGCCGGCCCACGTGAATTTCATTTAGGGGTGAGTGGTGAGTGGCGAGTGGCGAGTGGTGAGTGGCGAAGGGCCTGCGTTGTGGCCGGTCTCCGACCGAGCCACACCACCGACCGAAGGTCTCCCGGCGGCGGGGTCGGGAGACCCGTGCCGAACTTGCTTCGCGCATCACCCTAAATCCCCAAATCCCCAAATCCCCAAATCCCCAAGCGGAGAGGGGACCGGCGCTTCCGAAGCCCGGCTCGAGGCCAAGTCACGGCAGATCCGCCGCGAGGTGCTCGCCGTCTGCGTGCGGAATGGGGCGGGGCACATCGCGCCCTCGCTCTCCTGCCTGGAGATCCTGGTGGCGTTGTATTACGACGTAATGCGGTACCGGCCCCGGGAGCCGCAGTGGGCGGACCGCGATCGGTTGATCGTTTCCAAGGCCCACGGCGCCTACGCACTGTACGCCATCCTGGCCGACCTGGGCGTGATTCCCCGCCCCCAGTGGGAGAACTTCTATACCCCGCAGAGCAGCCTGGCGGGCTGTGTCGAGCGGAAGCTGGCCTTCGGTCTGGAGGCCGGCTGCGGCTCGTTGGGCCACGGATTGCCGATCGCCGTGGGCGTCGCTCTGGGGGCCAAGCTCACCGGGGCCGGCTATCACACCTTCTGCCTCGCCGGCGACGGCGAGCTGCAAGAGGGCACCACCTGGGAGGCGATCCAGTTCGCCGTCAAGCACCGGCTGGGCAACCTGACGATCATCGTCGATCGGAATCGGCTCCAGGCGATGGATTTCATTCGCAACGTTATGGACCGCGACGAGGCCGACCTGCCGCGGCGGCTGGCCGGGTTCGGCCTGCGGCCGGCCGAATGCCCCGGCCACGACCCGGCCGGGCTGGCCCGCCGGCTGCGGGCCCTGCGCAACGGCCGGGCCGACCACCCCGGCCTCCTGCTGGCCGACACGGTCAAGGGCTTCGGCCTGAAGTGCATGGAAGGCGTGCCGCGGTTCCATTTCCGCGTTCCCACCCCGGAAGAGCTGGGGGCCGATAAGGGGACAGGCACATTTTTCGGCCCGGAGGGCACCGAAAAATGAGCCAGTCCCCACAACCGATGAACCTCCGCCGCTCGGTGATCGACTCGCTCGTGCCCTACTTCCGCGACGATCCGCGCTACGTGCTCCTGGCCGGCGACATGGGCTTCGGCGCCATCGACGCCCTGCAACAGGCCTTTCCCCGCCGCGTGATCAATTGCGGGATCATGGAGCCGGGCGCCACGGGCATCGCCGCCGGCCTGAGCATGACCGGCCTGGTGCCCATCGTCTACACAATGGTCAACTTCCTGGCCTTCCGCTGCCTGGAGCAAATCCGCAACGACGTGCTGCACCAGCGGCTAAACGTGAAGTTCCTCGGCACGGGGGCCAACGATTACTTCAAATGCCTCGGTACTTCGCATTGCTGCGGCGAGGACGACGTGCGGATTTTCAACGTCATCGGGCTGACCGTTTTCGATCCCTATCGCGACCCTGCGCCCTTCGCCACCACGCTCCGCCGCTGGCTGCTGGACGAGCGAGCGGGATACCTTCGCGTATGAACCGGAGTGCCCTCGTGCAAAAAACGGATATAACCATTAACGGGGACTGTCCCAATTTTCGTCCCGGGGACTGTCCCAATTTTCGTCCGACGAAAATGGGACTGTCCCCTTCAATGGGACTGTCCCCTTCGGCGAGCCAAACGGATTTGCCTTCCATGTCCAGTCCGACGGTCAGCGTAATCATGCCGGCCCTGAACGAGGCGGCGAATCTCGAGGCGGCCGTAGGGTGCACGCTGCGGGAGTTCGACCGCCGGGGGATCGACGGCGAGCTGGTGGTGGTCGATGACGGCAGCTCCGACGGCACCGCTGCGCTGGCCGAGGAGCTGGCCCGCCGCGACCGGCGGATCGGCCTGCTGCGTCACGCCACGCCGCGGGGGATCGGCGCCGCGTTCTGGCACGGCGTGGCCGCCGCCCGGGGCGAGGCCGTGTGCATGATGCCCGGCGACAACGAGAGCGACCCCGGCGAGATCCTCCGCTACCTCCCGCTCTTGGACCACGTCGATTTCGTCGTGCCTTTCATTTTCAACAAGGAAGTGCGATCGCCGCTTAGGAACCTGATTTCCTGGCTGTATCGAACGATCGTCAATACCACGTTCCTGGTGAACTTCAACTATACCAACGGCACGGTGCTTTACCGCCGCAAGGTGCTCCAGCGGATCGAGCACCACGACACGGGTTTTTTCTACAACACGGACGTTCTAATGCGGTTGGCCCGGCTGGGTTATCTATACGCCGAGGTCCCCTGCCGGCTGAAGACCCGCGCCCACGGCCCGTCGAAGGCCATATCGCTGCGGGCCCTGGCCCGCGTGGTCCGCGGCTACCTGCGATTGGTGCGCGGCTTGTACATGCGCGGGGCGGGCCCGCAGCCGCGCGACTTCTGCGAGAACTCCAGAACCTTCCAGCGCCGCGCCGAGGCCGCCACCCTCACGGCCGGCGAGCTGCTGGAGTTGGCCCCACCGGCAGAGAGGCACGCCTATGCAAGGCTTGATTCTTGACGGCCACAAACTGGCCTGGCACGGCGAGCGGGTGCAGGCCTGGCTCCGCGGCGAGCGGATCGCGCCGCTCACCATCGACTGGGCCCTCAGCCGCCGCTGCTCCTACAACTGCGTCTATTGCTATGGTCAGCTCCAGGCCAACGCCGAGCGGGAGCTGACCCGCGCGGTGATCTTCCGCTTCCTGGACGACGCCGCCGAGATCGGCGTGAAGGCCGTCAGTTTCGTCAGCGACGGCGAGAGCACCTGTCACCCGCACCTGGCCGAGGCCATTCTCCGCGGCCGCCGCAACGGCCTGGACATGGCCCTGGGCACCAACGGCTATTTGCTCCGCGACGACGATTTGCCCGAGATCTTGCCCGCCCTGACCTACTTGCGGTTCAACTTCTCGGCCGGCACGCCCGAGCGCTACGCCGAGATCCACGGCTGCGCGGCGCACTGCTACGACAAGGTGCTGGCGACCATCCGCCGCGCGGTGGCCCTCAAGGCGGCGCTGGGCCTGGAGGTGACCCTCGGCCTGCAAATGGTGCTCATGCCCTCGATGGCCGACCAGATCCTGCCCCTGGCCCGGCTGGGAAAAGACCTGGGCGTGGATTACCTCGTCATCAAGCATTGCAGCGACGACGAAAACTCCTCGCTGGGCGTCGATTATAGCCAGTACTTCGGCCTGGCCAGCCGGCTCGAGGAGGCCGAGGCCTGTTCCGGCGACGGCTACCTGGTGAAGGTCAAGTGGTCCAAGATCCTCAGCGGCGCCACACGCTCATACAGCCGCTGCTACGGCCCGCCGCTGATCCTGCAACTGTCCGGCTCGGGTCTGGTGGCCCCCTGCGGAATGCTGTTCGCCACCCAGTACAGCCAGTACCACATCGGCAACATCGCCGAGAAGCCCTTCAAGGAAATCTGGCAGAGCGAGCGCTATTGGGAAGTCATGCGCCGCATCGCCTCAGACCGCTTCGACGCGCGGACCATGTGCGGCACCCTCTGCCTGCAACACACGGTGAACGAGTGCCTCTGGCAGCTCAAGCACGACGACGCGGAGCTGGACCAACCCGGCGGCGTACCGCCCCCGCACGTGAACTTTATATGATAACCGGCGGCGGAAAGCGATGCGTGGTGACGGGCGGGGCCGGCTTCATCGGCTCGCACCTTGTTACGCGGCTGTTGGCCGACGGCCACCAGGTCGTCGTGCTGGACAACTTTTCGACCGGCCGCGCCGAGAACCTGGCGCATCTCGGGCCGGAGCCGCGGCTGCGGATCGTCCCGGCCGACGTGGTCCAGCCACACGATATCGAGCCGCACCTGGCCGGCGCCGACTGGGTCTTCCACCTGGCCGCCCTGGCCGATATCGTGCCCTCGATCGAGCGGCCGGAGGATTATCATCGCGCCAACGTGGATGGCACGGTATCGGTATTGGAGGCGGCCCGCCGCGGCGGCGTACGGCGCTTCGTCTATGCCGCCTCTTCTTCCTGCTACGGGATTCCGGAGGCGTATCCCACGCCCGAAACCGCCCCCGCCCAGCCGCGCTATCCCTACGCCTTGACCAAGTACATCGGCGAGCAATACGTGCTGCATTGGGCGGCCGTTTACGGCCTGGGGGCCGTCTCCTGCCGCTTCTTCAACGTGTATGGTCCCCGCTCGCGGACCTCGGGCGCCTACGGGGCCGTGTTCGGCGTCTTCCTAAAGCAGAAGTTGGCCGGCCGGCCGTTTACCGTTGTGGGCGACGGCCGGCAGACCCGCGACTTCACCTTCGTAACCGACGTGGTCGAGGCCCTGGTGCGGGCCGCCCAGTCGTCGCTCTGCGGCGAAGTGCTCAACGTCGGCAGCGGCCGGACCGTCAGCGTCAACCGGCTGGTAGAGCTGCTCGGCGGGCCGGTGGTCTACGTTCCCAAACGGCCCGGCGAGCCCGACTGCACGCTGGCCGACGTAACGAAAATCGAGCGGCTGCTGGGCTGGCGGGCCCGCGTGCCGCTGGAAGAAGGCGTCGGCCACATGCTGGCGAACATCCGTGCCTGGCAGGAGGCCCCGCTGTGGACCCCCGACAGCATCGCCGAGGCCACCCGCGGCTGGTTCGAGCACCTGGGCCGCGTTGAGCCAAGGGGCATTTGCGAAGAAATGGGGACTGGCTCCGAGCCGAGTTGCCAGTGTGGCCGTGAAAACGCCTCCCGCGAGGTGCCTGTCCCCATTTCTTCACGGAGCGTGCCATGAAGGCCCTCGTGCTTGCCGCCGGCTTGGGGACCCGGCTGGGCGGGCTGACCCGCAACCTCCCCAAGCCCATGCTGCCGATCTGCGGCCGGCCGCTCATGGCCTACACGCTGGACTACCTGGCCGCCCACGGCTTTCGCGACGTGGCAGTCAACCTGCATTTCCTGCCGGAAACGATTCGTAACTATTTCGGCGACGGCAGCCGCTTCGGCGTGCGCATCCGCTATTCGCACGAGCCCCGCTTGCTGGGCACCGCCGGGGCCGTCGCCAAGCTGGCCGACTTCTTCGCCGACGTCGACGAGTTCCTGGTCGTCTACGGCGATTTGCTGGTAAATCACGATCTGGGCGAGTTGCTGGCCTTCCACCGGCAGCACCACGCGGCGGCGACGCTCGTGCTCCACCGGCGGCAGAACTCCAACAGCCTGGTGCAGATCGACCGCCGGCGGCGGATAGTGGGTTTCGTCGAGCGTCCCACGCCGCAAGAGCGGCTGGACCACCCGTTCGCCTGGGTCAACTCCGGCTTGCAAATCCTGAGCCGGCGGATGCTGGCGGCGATTCCGGCGGGCGTGGCGGCCGATTTGCCGCGCGACGTGTACGCCCCGCTGGTCCGGCGCGAGGCCCTCTTCGGAATGCCGCTGGCCGGCTGCCGCGTGGCCATCGACTCGCCGGAGCGATACGCCGAGGCGGCGGCCGCGGTCCGCAAGGGCCGCTACCGCCGCCGCGAAAGGAGCCTCGTGCCGTGAAACAAAAAGGGGTCAGAACTATTTTCCATCGACCAATTGACGGCTCAAAAATAGTTCTGACCCCTTTTTTGCTCGTGGTCGGCCTGGCCGCTGCCGTGGCGGTAGCCTATCGGGTGCTGCGGCCGGCGCTAGCCAATCCCTGGACGAAATGGCCGCTTTTGGCCTGTCTCGCGGCAGCGTTCAGCCTGGCGGCCTGGCGGCTGCTGGTGGGTTTCGCCTGGCCGCGGCTGGCCGGATACTCGCGCCGGCAGCGGGTCGCCTGGTTGGCCTTGTCGCTCTTGGCGGGATGGCTGCTGGTGGTCGTGATTCCGCTCCCGCCGCCGCTGCGTCTGGCGGCCGACCAGTCGGCCGCCGCGGCGCGGCCGCCCCACCGCCCCTCGAACGCCAATCCATCGGGTGATTACACCCCGCCGCCCCCGGACCCCAATCGGCGGCCGGCGCTGGAGAGCGGCGCGTTCTCGCTGCTCGACGCAGTGGCGATCGCGGCCCTGGTGTTTGCCGGTACGGTTTGGCTGGCGACGCGTCGCGGGGAAGAAGTGGACAAGGGCGAAAGGCTCCCCTCTCCCTTTGGGAGAGGGGCAGGGGGTGAGGGCAGTGGTGATGACGGGCCGAAAATCATTGACGCCGGCGTGAATCGCCCTCACCCTAGCCCTCTCCCGGAGGGAGAGGGGACTGGGCGCGACCGCTGGGCCTGGCTCCGCTACGCCCTTCCCTGCGCCGCCGCCTGGAGCTATTACCTCAAGGTCTGCTGGCCCGCCCTGATGTCGCCCGACTCGTTCGACCAGTGGCGGCAGGTGGTCGAGAACAATTACGTCGACCGGCATCCGGTTTTTCATACGTTCCACATCTGGCTGATTACCCGGGTGTGGGACTCGCCGGCCGCGGTGGCCGCGGTGCAGATTTGTGCGGCCAGCGCGCTGGTCGGCTGGGGACTGGCGATCATGCGCCGCCTGGGCATGCCGCGGGGCCTGGCCTGGGCCACGTCGATCCTCTGCGCGGTGGCGCCCGCCCTCGGCGGCATGGTCGTTACCCTGTGGAAGGATATCGCCTACGGCCTGGCCGTGCTGGCCTTGACGCTGCTCGTGCTCCAGATGGTCGATCGCGGCGGCGCCTGGCTGGAGCGGAAACGGCACGTGCTGCTGCTGGGCCTCGTGGCGGCGCTGGTGGCCCTGTATCGCTACAACGGCCCGCCGGTGGCCCTGGCCACGCTAGCCATCCTGGCCTTCGCTTACCGCGGGCACTGGCGGCAGGTGGCGGTCGCGGCGGCACTGGCGGTGGGCATCTTCTTCACGGTCCGCGGACCGCTGTACCAGGCCGTCGGCGTCCAGCCGCCGGAGGCCGGACTGGCCTATCAGCCCTTCACCTTTCAAATCGCCGCGCACCTGGCGTATGGCACCCCGACAAGCCCCGATGAGAAACAGCTCCTGGCCCACGTCCATCCGCTGGTCAACGACCGCTGGCCCTACAACCCGCATCACCTGGGCGCCCTGTGGGGCAGCCCGCAATTCAGCATAGCGGGACTGACCGAGCATCGCTACGAGGTGGCGCGGCTCTGCATCTCGCTGATGCTCCGCCGGCCGCAGGTCAGCCTGCTGCACATGGCTGACAGCAGCGACCTGATTTGGCGGATCCGCTATCCCGAGGGTTCGTTTGCCGAAACCCTCTATGTGTGGCTAAACGGAAAGACGCCCGGCCGACTGGACCCCGACATGCGTCTGATTCGCTGTCCCCAGAGTTACAGTTTGACGAAGCCGCTGTGGGGCCGGACGCCGCCGGGGCTATTCACCAGCCCCGAGGGCCGGGTGGGATGGCTGCTGTGGCGGCCGGCGCTGCTGACGTACCTGCTGCTGCTGGGGGCGGTGATTGCCGCCCTGCGCAGCCGAAACCGCCGCTACCTGCTGGTCGCTATGCCGGTGCTCGTGCAATCGCTGCTGCTGGCGCCGATCTGCCCCACCTCCTGCCTCCGCTACCAATGGAGCGCGTATCTGGCGGGCCTCTTGCTCAGCGGATTCCTGCTCTTGGGCGTGCCGCGCGGCGAGCCGGGGGCGGCCGGCGAGCACTGATTCCCGCGGCTCCTGGCGGCCGAGGGGATAGTCCTGGGAACGAGAAGGGAAGAAAATGTCTTTCAATTGCGGTACGAAGGTGCGAATTATCTATCAGCACAAGCAACCCCTTTCAATACTTCCGCGCCGCGGCACCGTAAGCTGATGGGATTTTACGGACAAGAAGTTCGGTCGTGAGTTCAAAGGCCGAGCGCGTCGATCTCGGGCGGGATTTCGGGTTTCCAGCCGACGAAGAGGTGATTTAGCCCCCACTGCGTCAGAAAGTACTTCTTTCGCACTCTCCCGAAGCCGGCGCGGCCCAGCCGATCGAGGATTTCGCCGTCCAATAGATAATAGTCTTCATCTTCGTGCATGCCGCGCTCGTTGTCCATGTCGTAGCTTGTCTTGAAGACCTTGTCGTAGGCCCAGATGAGTTTGTGGACGAGAATCTCCGCGACAGGGTGCCCCATGCTGATAATAACGTTGCCGCCAGGCTTCAGCACGCGCCAGCTTTCGCGCAATTCCGCGTCGCGATCAGGCTCGGGGCAGTGATTCAAGTTCGCAATGAAGGTTACGGAGTCGAACGTGGCGTCGGCGAACGGCAGATGCGTGAGGTCCGGCACAATGTTCCCGGCGGCAAGCCCTTCGTAGGCGAATACGTCAATTCCTTGGCCGTCGTCGCCACGATACTCCTTAAGGAACCGGTTGTGCCGCCCGCAGCCCACGTCCAGGCAATAGCCGCGCACTTCGCGGGCGACGTAATCGAAGCGTTCTGAGGCTTGACACGAAAGCCCCCAGCGGTCTTCGTGGAAAAGCGTCACCGCGCGAAGGGGAAAGAAGAAGAAATCGAGAACCTTCCG
Organism: Thermoguttaceae bacterium; assembly: GCA_049515555.1. Classification (GTDB taxonomy): domain Bacteria; phylum Planctomycetota; class Planctomycetia; order Pirellulales; family Thermoguttaceae; genus JBEKTY01. The sequence goes on along the minus strand of JBEKTY010000100.1, from coordinate 3,847 downwards.
TCCGCTGCTTCTGCGATTCATTTCACGATAGCCGTGGGCGGCTAAATGAACTTGCGTGATTCCGGGAAAAAGGGGACAGGCACCATTTGTGCGAAGCACCCTCCGGGCCGTTCCGGCAAATGGTGCCTGTCCCCTTTTTCCCTCCCAAGATCGTGCAAGTTCATTTAGATCAACAGGACTCGCATCGCCCCCCGTCTTCCGGGAATGCGGCCCGTTGCGTGGCCGCCAGCAAGACGAACAAGGTGAACGGATAGAACATGCGTTTGACGGTCCGCACGGCGAACCGCTGCCGCATCACGCGCTCGATGTCGGAAATACTGCGGCGATGGTAGTCGCCGCAAAAGCCGACTACCCGCCGGCCGAGCCTATAGATCCAATTCTCGGTCGGGCCGCAGACCAGCAGCACGCCGCGCGGGCTCAGCAGGCGCGACATCCGGTCGAGCGTGTCTTCCAGGTGGTCAACGTGCTCCAGCACGTCGAGCGCCAGGATCAGATCCACCGCGCCGTCGGCCAAAGCGGTGCCCTCGATGTTTTCGTGGACGGACACGTCCTCATGCGATTCGCGGTAGGCGGCGTCCCAGCGGCGCAGAAACTCGCGGGCCGCTTCGGGCACGCGGTCTACGCCGTACACCGTGGCAAAGCGGCGTCTCAAGAGAGGCAGCATTATGCCCATCCCGCAGCCGAAGTCGAGGCACGCGCCTTGCCCCGTCCCGGGCAACAGGCCGCTGACGGACGACAACCGCTTCCAGAACGCCCAGCGCGACAGGGCCAGGCCTTCAAGGTAGGCCGGCCCGGCCTGTTCGTCGAGCGCGTGCCGGGGGTGCGCGGCGAAAACCCCTCTAGCCACGGCGGCGGCGCGGCCCCGGTACGCGCAAAACGGCTCCGCGGAAAGGCGGCGCTGCGGCGGCAGGTGTTTTGGCAGCGACCCGTGTATGATACAGTCCGCCTGAGCCATGATGGACGCCTCCGTATGCCGCGCGCTGCTGTGGCAAGGATAGTGACCGCGCTGCTTCCTCGGAAGACGCAAGCACTTGCGGCCGCGAAGCGGCTATCCATGAGGCATCCCGCCCGCCAACGAGGTCGCGCTGCAAGGATTGTGTGGGTTGGCCTTGAATGTCCATGCCCACCGCCTGGATCAGAAATTGAACGCCCAATACGACGGGCAGCGCGGCCAACATCACGGTGCCCGTGGGAGTGGCCACCCCGAGTCTGGCCGACGAATACCAGTGAGTCGCACCGAAGATCGCCCCCGTCAAGAGAAGGACCAACCCCGCCACCAGGTACAGAGAAGTGATGCTGAAATCGCGCACGAAGTGTTGGAGCCAGAGCCGGCGTGAAAAGCCTCTAAGCAAGGCTAAGGGAAACTCGCGCAGTGTCGTGATCACGGAAAGATGGCTGGTTTCCGTGCCGTATCGAGCCGGAATGTAAACGTCGCGAACCACGGCCCGCAGAAGGCTCAGCTCTAGCAACATGCTGCTTTCGAAGAAGTATCGCCGCGCGATGGCTTCCTCGTTCATTAGCGGAATCACGGCGGCATGGATGGCCGTGTAGCCGTTGGTGGGATCGAATATATTCCAATAGCCGGAGGCCAGTTTCGTCAGGAACGACAGGCCCAGGTTTCCCACCCGCCGCACCAGCGGCATGGAGCGAAGGTGCCGGGTGTGGACGAAACGGTTTCCCTTGGTATAGTCGGCGTGACCATGCACAATTGGGTCGATCAGAGCCGGCAGGCAGCGGGAATCCATCTGCCCGTCGCTGTCCATTTTCACGACGATGTCGGCGCCCAGGCGGCAGGCCTCGTGGTAGCCGGTGAGCATCGCCCCGCCGATCCCCGTGTTGATCTCGTGCCGCAGCAGCCGAATGCGCGGATCGTGCCGGGCCGCTTCCGCGACGATGGCGCCCGTGTTGTCCGGGCTGCAATCGTCGACGACGACGATCCAGGCTACGCAGTCGGGCATGCCCCGGAGGACCTTGGCAATGTGCGCCTCGGCGCGGAAGGCCGGGATTACCACCGCCAGACGCATTTCCGGGACCGCAGAATCGGTCTTCATCGAACTTCCTCAGGCGCAGCCCTGCAAAGCACCGAAAGGCGACTTCTTATAGCACACCCTGGAAGAGGGAGTCAAGCTCAATTCAGAGACGCCAAAGTGGTGGGGCGGGCGGACCCAACTTGGTCGTTCGGCCGCCGGAGGCGGCCCAGCCGGCCGGCAACTTCTTTCAGAATGAGCGCGGCCAGTGCTAGCAGTGCGGCCAGAACGGCGGCCTGAACGCCGAGCGTGGCAGCATACATGTAGCGGAAGTCGGCGGCCACATTGGCCAGAAAAAACGAGCCGCAATAGACCGCCGGAACGAGGGCCAGCAGGGCCATTCGGCCCCAAGCCGGCCGCCGCCTGAACCACCAGCCGCCCACCAACACCAGGCATATCGCCAAGTCGATCGTTAGCCAGGGAAGATGCTTGGCAAAGGGCCATGGCGAATCCCTGAACAGATCGTTCATTTGTTGCAACCTGAGTTCTCGCACGGCGGCATACGCGGGATCGGGCTGAAAATGGTACATGCTGCCGCGTACCGGAAAGGGGTAAAGGCCGTCGGCAAACTTGATGCTTGAGTTCTCCTGAAAATGCACGCAAAAACTCGCTGCCTTGGCCACCAGCAATTGCCAAGGAAACTTCGTGATGGCTTGGTAATAGTCGTTCTTAAGCTGCACCGTATCCAAAAAATACCGTCGCCGGGCCATGCCCATGCAGCGACCCCAGCAACCGGGCGTGTACTTCGCCCGGTAATCGGCGGTGAGGTTTTGCTTCGTGTAAGGAAGCGCGTCGACGGCCTCCGGATACGTCGCGCAGAGGGTTAACAGATCGAGCGATATGGGAAAGCGTACCAGCGAAACCGTCTGGACCTGAAAGACCCGTTGGATCGTGGTTTTCAGGCCCCACGCGCAGGCCCATGGCAACAGGGCGATGACCGCCAAGTAGCGCGCCTTCACGACCGGCCTGAAGGAGGCCGCTAACAACACGCCGAACAGCGGCGCCACGACGATCGCATTGTGCCGCACCATCAAGGCCAGCGTCATCACCAGCAGGCAGGCGACCCACTTGCAGCATCCCCCGGCGGTTGGCAGCCGGGCCGAAGTGCGCATAAGGTTCAACACCAACGCGCCGATCCAGCAGAAACAGGCCAACAGCCACACGTCCTTCCAAAATGTCATTGCATAGACCGCAAACGGCGACCACGCCGCAAGCAGTATCCCCAGCACACCCAAGGCCACGCCGGCAGCCGGTACCGCACCCAGTCGCGGACCGGCCACCCGACGGCAGCATTCGTACGCCAAGCAGCTCACCCCCAGGACGACCGCCATGCACTGGAGCAACATCAGGTGCTGAAGATCGCCCCCCATCGCCCGCACAGCGGCGATGGAAATCGCCATGATGGGCGGATGCCCGTCGTCGTAATGCCCGGTCACCGCCTCATCGTACTGGTAAACGGAGTCGAACGACATGAGGGCCGGCGCGAATACCTTCCATAAGTACCAAGCCAGCAGCAGACACGCGCCCAATGCGAGCAGCAGGAATGCCTGGGGCCAGCAGCGCCTAAAGCGGTGCAAATCATACCTGCCAAGGGAAGCAGGCGGTTGCGTGAACAGCGATTGTTCCACTGGACGGAACCTCAGCAAATAGTCGGAGACAACGACCGGCAGCAACATTCCCGGTCGGCAGAACCATACCACTCGCTCTCCCCCGGCACAAGATCGTTTCGAGGCCCGGGCGCGAATCTTTTGTGAAGGATGAGGGATGAATTCGGAACTCGGGCGGCCAGTGTTCAGTGTTCCGGCCTTGTACTGAAAACT
>JBEKTY010000099.1:0-34092 GCA_049515555.1 Thermoguttaceae bacterium | reverse complement strand
AGTTGGAACCTTTGGAAAGGAATTTGCGATGAGCAAGGACGCTCGAAACGAGGACTTGGAGCTGACGGCGGAGGAGCAAGAGAAGTTCAGCGAACTGGTGGCATTGCTGGCAAGTCGTGGTTTTGGAGCGGCAGGACCACCGCGGGAAACCACTTTCGCCCAGATGGAGCGGTTTGGGCAAAAGGGGACATTCTACTTTATCGCCTATAATCGTCAACTTTGATGCCGTTACTTCGCTGTTTTCGCAAAAGTAGAATGTCCCCTTTTGTCCCTTTTGTCCTCGACTCTACCCTTTTGTCCTTTTGTCCCTTTCCGAAGAATTGCGAAAAGACCGACCCGCGAAAGGTTCTCGCCGACGCGGTTGGTTACTTCCAGAACAATGTCTCGCGCATGGATTATCCAGCGTATCGTCGGCAAGGGCTGCCGAGCACTTCGGCGCACATGGAGTCGTTTGTCAAAGAGATGAACGCCCGGGTGAAAGGGACCGAAAAGTTCTGGAACGACGGGGCCAGCGGGGAAGCGATCCTGCAAATCCGGGCTGCCGCCCTGTGCGAGGATGACCGCCTGAGCAACTTCCTGCACAGTCGCTCCGGCCACCCCTTCCACCCTAATACCCCCCGCCACCCTTCGCTAACGACCGCCGGCTAAAAGGAGCCCGTTCCTGCACCCTTGCCGCGACGGGGGGCCTTCGTGGCCGCCACGCCCCCGTAGATGCGGTGGTACGCCAGCGGCAGCATGCCGGCCACGCGCTGGAACACCAGCCGCAGCCGCGCGGCCGAGGGGAAGCCGCACTGGCGGGCAATCTTCTGCATATTGACCACTTGCGGCACGGCCAGCAACTGCTTGGCCCGCTCCACCCGCAAGTTGCAAAGATACTGGTACGGCGTGCGATGCAGCAGTCGCTGGAACTGCTCGTGCAGGCGGCGGCGGGAAACCGGCACTTGTTTCGTCACCCGTTCGATGCCGAAGACCTCGCCCAAGTTGTCGCGCATGAACTGCACGGCCGCCCGCACGTGGGGATCCTCCACGGCGATCGTGTCGGTAGACTGCCGGGCGACGATGCCGTCGGGCGGGATCCGGACAGTCTCCGCCGGCGCCGGCTGGCCGGCCATCAGTTGGTCCAACAACTGGGCCGCCGCATAACCATTCTTCCATGGCGACCGCGATACGCTGCTGAGCGTGGGCTGGCAGAACTCGCACACCGTCAGGTCGTTATCGACGCCGAGCACGGCCACGTCGTTGGGCACGTCGAGGCCCAACCGCAAACATTCGTCCAGGGTGACCCGGGCACGGTAATCGTGCACGGCCAGGACGCCTACCGGCGGCTGGAGCGTCTTGAGCCAGAGGTCCAAAGCGGCGCGGCGCTGGGGCCAGGTGCTCCGCGGGTCGCGAACGGGGGCCATCTCGTATACGTCGCAGGGCACGCCGGCCTTGGCCGCCCGGTCGGCAAAGCCGCGCCGCCGCTCCTCGGACGACCACATTGCGGCAAACCCGTGGTAAGCCAGCCGTCGCAGGCCGCGATCCAGCAGGTGTTCGGCCGCCAGCCGGCCGGCGGCGTAGTAATCCAACATCACGCAGGGCAGGCCGCAGTCGGCGACGCTCCCGCCGATCGAGACCACGGGAATGCCCAGCCGCCGGGCGGCGACGGCTTCGGCCGGGGTGTTTAGAATGGCGATCGCGCCGTCGCCCGGCCAATGCCGCAGGCTGTACGCGTTGAGGCCGGTTTCCCCGGCCTCGCCCAGCGTGGGCAGACTGGGACTGGTGGTGAAGTCCCAGCCGCCGTGCTGCCGGGCGTACTGGGCCACGCCGTCGGCCAGGACCGCCAACCAGGACACCGACGCCGGAAACACCAGGGCAACTCGCTTGCGGCGAGCCGACCGCGACATGGTTTTCCCCTTCTCTGCTTTCTCTGTGGCGATGCTCTTCAGGCCATCGCCCGCCCGGGCTACCACGGGTGGCACGTCCCTGAGCGCAGCGAAGGGCGTGTTTGCCAGGTCCGTCACGCCCTTCGCTGCGCTCAGGGACGTGCCACCCAAACCGACCAATCTGTCTTGACGCGGCGCCTTAACCGCCCAGCCAGGAGGGCAATTCGCCCGCCGGCGGGAGCTTGGCGATCCAGGCCCGGGCGACCTGGGGCAAGGCCAGGATCTCGGCCAGGGCCGCGGCGGGCGGCACCGAGTCGAGGGCCAGCACGCCCACGGCTTCGCCGCCCGGCGTGTCAGTGGGCCGACCGACGGACATCTGGGCGATGTTCACCTCGTGGCGGCCGAAAATGGTGCCCACCTTCCCGATCACGCCCGGCATGTCGCGGTGGAAGAAGATCATCAACGTTCCGTCCAGGTAGCTTTCCAGGCGGCAATCGCCTTCCTGCACCAGCCGCGGCATGTTGTTGCCGAACAGCGTGCCCGCCGCCTTGGAAGTCTTTTCTTCGCTCACCACCTCGGCCGTCACCAGCGAGCTGAACTCGCCGACGTCGGTGGATTGCTCTTCGATCAGCTCGATGCCCCGCTCGCCGAGCAGGACCTTGGCATTGACGATGTTCACCCCATGGATGGCGTGCTGCAGCAGCCCGGCGGCGAAGGCCGCGGAGAGCAGCCGGGTATCTTTCTTGGCCACTTCGCCGCGGTAGCTCAGGCGGCAGGTGTTGGGCGGGCAGTGATCGGCCTGGGCCAGCAGCAGTCCCAGCCGGTAGGCGACGTTGAGGTAGCCCCGCAGCGACTCCAAGGTCATGGCGTCCAGGGGCGAGGCGTTGACCGCCTGCTTGATCGTCCCGGTGCTGAAGAAACCGACCAGCAGCTCGGCGGCCTCGACCGCCACGCTGCTCTGGGCTTCCTCGGTGCTGGCGCCCAGGTGCGGCGTGCACAGCACGTTGGGCATGCCGAACAAGGGGCTGTCGGTGCAGGGCTCGCTGAGGTAGACGTCCAGGGCCACGCCGCCCAACTGCCCGCTGCGGAGCCCTTCGGCCAGGGCCTGCTCGTCGTAGATGCCGCCCCGGGCGCAGTTGATCAGCCGCGCCCCCTTCTTCAGCATCTGGACTTCCTTGGCGCCGATCAGGTTCCGCGTCTGATCGTTCAGCGGCGTGTGCACCGTGAGGATATCGACCAGCGGCAGCAGATCGTGGGCGGAGGCCAGCATTTGCAGGCCCAGCTCCTTCGCCCGGGCCGCCGACAGGAACGGATCGTAGCCCAGGACCTTCATCTCCAGGGCGATGGCCCGGGCGGCCACGGCCTGGCCGATCCGCCCCAGGCCGATGATCCCCAGGGTCTTGCCGGCCAGTTGCGTGCCCATGAACTTCTTGCGGTCCCAGCGGCCCTCGACCAGGCTCTGGTAGGCGGGGGCCGTGTTCCGCACCAGGCCAAACATCAAGGCCAGCGTCTGCTCGGCCGTCGAGATCGTGTTGCCGCCGGGCGTGTTCATCACCACGATGCCCTGGCGGGTAGCGGCCGGCACGTCGATGTTATCGACGCCCACGCCGGCCCGGGCGATGGCCCGCAGGCGGTGATTGCCGGCCAGGGCCTCGGCCGTGATCTTGACCCCGCTGCGGCAGATCGCCCCGTCGCACTCCAGCAGGGCATCGTGCAACGCCTGTCCCTTCAGGCCGGTACGAATCTCCACTTCGACATTGCCCGCTGAGCGGAGCAGGTTCAGGCCGTCGTCCGAAAGGTCGTCCAGAACAATGATCTTTGGCATCACTTGGCTCGCTTAGAATTGAGGACCGGACCTTTTGCCGGAACGGCCCTTCGGGTGCTTCGCACAAAAGGTGCCTGTCCCCTTTTCCCGGCTCTGGGGGTCAGCAGTGGATAACATTATGGCGATTGTCCATGCCAAAACCAAGGGCGGGGCGGGAAGAATTGGGCGTAAAGCAAGGCGGCATCGGCCCAACGCCGCCGGGGCTGGGCCCTCAGCGCCAGGCGGTGGGCGGGCTGGCGATCGTCGCGGCGGGGGCCGATCCGGCCGGGGTGGGCGCGGCTAGAGTGGGCCCGGTCGGGCTGGGCCCGGCGACAGTTGGCGCGGCCGGGCCGGGCCCGGCCGAGGCCGGCATGGCCAGCGTCGGCACCGAAACGCAAGGCGGTGCCAGCGCCGGCCCGCAACCGCAAGGTGCGGCCGGCGCCGTGGCAGCAGTCAGAACCGGGGAACCCGGCTGACCAACTACCCCGCCCTGCAACGCCGAAATCCGGGCCGATAACTCCGGCTGCCCCGGGTCCAACAGGACCGACCGCTGGTAGTTGGCCAGGGCCTGGGAGTACTCACCCGATTCCTCGCGAAGGCGGCCCAGGGCCGCCCACTGCCGGGCGTTGTTCGGATCGGCCGCCAGGGCCTCGACCAACCGCTCCTTGGCGGCCGGCTTGTCGCCGAACTCTTCATACAGCCGGGCCAGCTCGATCTTCGCGTCGGCCACGGCCGGCTGCTGATCGGCCCAGTTTTGAAGCGAGCGGAAGGCCTCGTCGGTGCGGCCCTCCTCGACCAGGAGCACGGCCAGCCCGCGATGGCAGTCGCGATGATTCGGATCGCGCTCCAAGCACTGATGATAGCACGTTTCGGCCTGGGCCAGGTCCCCCGGCTGATTGCACGTCCGGCCCAGCCGATGGTAGGTGGCGGCGAGGTTGTAGTAGGCGTCGGGGTTGCAGGGGTCGGTGAAATTGGCCTCCTGAAACGCCCGCAGGGCCGCCTGGTACTGACCCTGGTCGAAGAGCCGAACCCCCTCGGAGTTTCGGGCCTGGGAGGTGAAACCGTTGCAGCCGGCGGCCACGATCATGCCCGTGGCCAGAACGATCCGACCATATTTCATGGCCGCGAGGATAGCGATCCAGGGCCGAGCGTGCAAGACGAGATTTTCGGGAAGGCGGAAGGATGAAGGTGGAAGGCGGAGGACCAACAGCCGGCGGCTAACAGCCGCCGGGCCCCCGCCGGAAGATGGAATTCCGACCCACCAATCCCTAATCCCTAATCCCCCCTAATCCCCCTGCCGCGTCCTACACCGCCTGGTCCGCCAGCACGGTCGGCAGGGGTGGCTCGGTGGTGGCCGGTAGGGGCGGGGCCGCCAGACGCTTCTCATACCCGATGTCCCGCAGGACCTCGAGGATCTCGCTGCACGTGGGGAACATCCGCCCGCTCCGCCGCTTGTATTCGTCCAGGGCGTTCATGAATTCCAGTTCGTCGGGCGAGTAGTCCCGCTCGCAAGTCGTCGGGTCGATCTGCCGGCGCCGATTAACCTTGGCCCGCCGCGGGAGCTGACGTCGCTCGACCACCGCGGGCATGTCTTGCTGACGCCGATCGCTGGCCATGCGCCGTTCCTTGCCGTTACGGCTCTCCATCACCCTCAGGGCCCCGTTGCCGGGCTCGGGTGGTGACTTCCGGTCCCTTGCCGATCGTTTCTCTTGCAGAGCGGTGTTGCCTTCCTTCGTCCTCGCGTCTTTTCTCAACTTCACGGGTGTGACCCTTTTCTACTCGGTTTCCCGGCGACTTGTGGTTGAATCTGGGAATAATGCGGCGTTTACAAAGCATAGCATCGGATAAGCAATCGGGTAGAATTAACCGATTAGGAAAACAGTACGGTTCTAACGACCCGCGCGGACTGGGAGGTTATTGCCTTCTGCGCAAACATGCAGACTACGCAGGGCGGAGCGATTGGATGGAAGGCGGAGGGTGGAAGGCGGAAGGGGGAAGGCGGAAGGGGGAAGGCAAATTGTAAGATGATGATCCAAGACCAAAGATCAAAGACCAAAGTCCAAAGGCGGAATCCCAGTTTTCAGTGTTCAGTAAGGGCCGGGACGCTCACAACTGACAACCGACAACTGACTACTGTGGGCGAAACGCATGGTTGGGGCGGCCCGCTGCTCTGTCAGGTCTGATTTTGCGGTATAATCACTCCGTTTCGGTCACTTTCCCCCTTAAACCGTCAACGAACCGTGCCCACTGCCTCCCGCGACGAGCTGGCGAGCCGCTATTTCGATCAACTCCCCTTCCAGCCTTACAAGGTGCAGGAGGAGGCCCTGTTGGCCTGGTTCTCGGCCGAGCAGGGGGTGCTGGTCTGCGCGCCGACGGGCACCGGCAAGACGCTGATCGCCGAGGCCGCGCTGTTCGAGGCCCTGCACACCGGCAGCGTGGCCTACTATACCACGCCGCTGATCGCCCTGACCGAGCAGAAATTCCACGAGATGCAAGAGCGGGCCGTGGCGTGGGGCTTCCAGGCCACCGACGTCGGGCTGGTGACCGGCAACCGGCGGGAGAACCCCGCCGCCAGCGTGCTGGTGGTCGTGGCCGAAATCCTGCTCAACCGCCTGCTGCACTCCGAGTTCGACTTCAGCCGCACGTCGGCGGTCGTCATGGACGAGTTCCACAGCTTCGCCGATCCGGAGCGCGGCATCGTGTGGGAGCTGACCCTGGGCCTGCTGCCGCCGCACGTTCGCACGCTGCTGCTCTCGGCCACCGTGGGCAACGCCATGGACTTCATCCACTGGCTCCGCCTGAGTCACAACCGGAAGATCGAGCTGGTGCGGGGCGAGGAGCGGAAGGTCCCCCTGACGTACCACTGGGTGGGCGACATGCTGCTCTCCGAGCAGCTCGAGGCGATGGCCGCCGGCGAGGGGGAAGCCCGGGGACTGCCGGCCCTCGTGTTCTGCTTCAACCGCGACGAGTGCTGGACCGTGGCCGAGCAGATCAAGGGCAAGCGAGTCCTCACCGACGGCCAGCAGGCCCGGCTGGTCGAGGAGCTGGGCCGCTTCGACTGGTCGCAGGGGGCGGGCACCAAGCTGCGGCAATTGCTGCTCCGCGGCGTGGCGGTGCATCATGCGGGCCTGCTGCCCAAGTACCGCCGCACGGTCGAGGAGCTATTCCAGCGAAAGCTGCTCTCCGTGGCGATCTGCACCGAGACGCTGTCCAGCGGCATCAACCTGCCGGCCCGATCGGTCGTGCTGCCCAGCATTCTCAAGGGCCCGCCGATGAAGAAGCGGATCATGGAGGCCAGCGCGGCGCACCAGATTTTCGGTCGGGCGGGCCGGCCGCAGTTCGACACCCAGGGCCACGTCTTCGTCCTGGCGCACGAGGACGACGTGAAGATCGCCCGCTGGCGCGAGCAATACGACCGGATTCCCGAGGATACGAAAGACCCGGGCCTCTTGAAGGCCAAGAAGGCCCTGAAGCGGAAGATGCCGCATCGCCGCGAGAACGAGCAGTATTGGAACGAGGCCCAGTTCCGCAAGCTGGTGGCGGCCCCGCCGGGCAAACTGCACAGCCGCGGCCCACTGCCGTGGCGGCTGCTGGCCTACATGCTCGACGCCTCGCCCGAAATCGACGTCATCCGCCGCCTGGTCGGCAAGCGGCTGATGGACCCGCCGTTTCTGGAACGAGGCCAGCGGGAACTGGAGCGGATGCTGCTGGTGCTCCACCGGGCCGGCTACGTGCGGCTGGAGCCCGCGCCGCCGGAAGGCGGCGAAGAGGGCGGAGGGCGGAAGGCGGAAGGCGGCGAGGAAGGCGGAGGGGGGAAGGCGGAAGGCGGGGGACTGTCCCAATTTTCGTCCGACGAAAATGGGACTGTCCCCTTTAAGGCGGAGGGCGGAAGGCGGAAGGCGGAAGGCGGAATTGCAGCCCCGCCGGCCACTGACACGCTGGGTGCGGTTCCCGCCGCCGGCGCCCCGCCGGCTGTTAGCCTTCCGCCTTCCGCCCTCCGCCTTCCGCCTTCTCAGCCGCCTTCCGCCTTCCGCCTTCCGCCTTCTCCCCTCCCCCTTCCGCCCTCCGGCATCCTGCTTCCGCCTTCGGCCGTCGCCGCTCATCCTTCCTCCCTCCCCCTTCCGCCTTCCGCCCTCCCCCCTCCCTACAAGCCCGTGCTGGCGCATCCGACGGCCGCGCTGCCGAAGTTGGCCCTGTTCCGGAGCGTGAATCCGCTATACGGGATTTTTCTTGTCGAGCAGTTGGGCGTTGCCGACCGTCGCGAGCGGATCCAGGCGTGGGAGAGCGTACTGGATTTTCCGGCCCCCGTAGCCCGCTTCGTCCGCGTGCCGAAGCAGCACGAGATGCCGCCCGGCCCGCTGGCCACCACGCGGCTGGACGCCCAACTGCTGCAACTGGGCCTGGCTGCGCCGGAGGAGCTGGCCGAGCAGCCGGCCGAGGAAGCCGAGCCCCGCCGGCCACGTCGCAGCTACGACGCCGAGCAGGACGAGGAGCCCAAGTGGGTGCTCACGGTGGCCGAAAAGTTGCGGCGGCTGTTCGACTACCAGCACCCGGGCGTCGACGATCTCCGCACTCGCTCGGTGTGGGCCGCCGGCGAGCTGCTCCTGGAGTTCAACGGCAATTTCAACAAGTACGCCCACAGCAAGGACCTTTTGAAGCAGGAAGGCATCCTCTTCCGCCACATGCTGCGGCTGATCCTGCTCTTGGACGAATTCCGGCCCTTGTGTCCGCCGGACCTGGACCCCGCCGCCTGGCAGTACGAGCTGGACGAGATCGTCGAGCAGCTCACCCGGAGCTGCCGCGAGGTGGACCCGGCGAGCACCGACCTGGCGCTGGAGAAGCCCGGCGAAGAGCCTGACGAGGCCGAGCAGTTCGGGGCGGGAATTTTCGAGTAACGTAACCGTTCACGGGAGCGAGCCCCGCCGGGGCATTTGGGGGGAAAGGGAGCGGCGGCGGTAGTTGATCAATCATCGCTCGGCGGGGGCAAGCCCCGCCGGGGCGTTTGAGAGTGCCGTGTGGGGCATTAGAATAATGGGCGTCGCCCACATCTTCTCTGGTGCGCGAAAGGAGCCGAGCCATGGTGCGCCGTTTCGTGGGCCTTGTCGCGATCCTGCCGTTGGCCTGCCTGGTTCTAATTCCAGCCAGCCTAAACGCACAAGATGCCGCTTTTTACGCCAACCGCGGTGCCGATTTCGTAAAGAAAGGCGAATACGACAAGGCGATCGCCGATTGCACAGAGGCGATTCGGCTTGACCCGAAGCTCGCCAAGGCGTACTACAACCGCGGCGTGGCTTACGGCTTCAAGGCTGACTATGACAAGGCGATTACCGACCTCACCGAGGCGATCCGGCTGGATCCGAACAACGCCGAGGCGCACTGCTACCGGGGCGCGGCCCAATGGCACAAGGGCAACTACGATAGGGCGATCAGCGACTGCACTGGGGCCATCCGGCTCGACCCGAAACTTGCCCACGCGTACTGCAATCGTGGCGCGGCCTACGGGGGAAAGGGCGACCAGGACAAGGAGATTGCCGACTACACCGAAGCGATCCGGCTGGACCCGAAGAACGCCACCGCATATTACAACCGCGGCGTGGTGTACAGGTCCAAGGGCGACTATGACAAGGCGATTGCCGATTGTGCCGAGGCCATCCGGCTCAATCCAATAGACGCCGTGGCGTACTTCAGCCGCGGCGCCGCCTACGGCGAAAGGGGGGACAACGCCAAGGCGATTGCCGACTGCGCTGACGCAATCCGGCTCGATCCGAAGCTCGCCGGGGCCTACTCCTACCGCGGCTGGGCCCACAGGCGCAGTGGCGACAGTGACAAGGCGATTGCCGACCTCGACGAGGCAATCCGGCTTGACCCTAACGACGCGACTGCGCACGCCAACCGCGGCGCGGTGTACGCGGACAGGGGCGAATACGACAGGGCGCTCACGGACTTGAACGAGGCCATCCGACTCGACCCGAAAGACGCGGGGTCGTATGTCAGCCGCGGCGTGGCGTACACGAACAAGGGCGATTATGCCAAGGCGATCGCCGACTGCACCGAGGCCATCCGGCTCGACCCGAAGGCTACCGGGGTATACCTGTACCGCGGCGCAGCCAATGCGGGCAAGGGCGACTATGGCAAGGCGATCGCCGACTACACCGAGGCCATCCGGCTCGATCCGGGAATCGCCGAAGCGTACCAGAGCCGCGGCGCGGCCTACACGCTTATGGGAGATTACGCCAAAGCGACGGCCGATTACGCTGAGGCCGTCCGGCTCAACCCGGCGCTCGTCGATCCGTATAACGACAGTGGCTCTGCCCCGGAAGGACAGGGCGACCACCCGTAACGAGGCCATCGCCGACTTCGCCGAGGCCATCCGGCTGGACCCGAATTTGCCAAGGCGCATCGCGCCCGGGGCATGGCCTACCGGCACATGGACGAGAGGTACACGGCGGAGGCAGATTTCGCCGAAGCGAAGAGACTCGGGTTCGACCCAAGCGAGCCCGCGTTTCCGACGGGCTGGCCCGTTGTCACCCCGGGGGGCTTGTGCTACATTCAGCGGCTGTGAACTTGTTTGCCCTGGGGTGGCTATGAGCTATGAGCCTTGAGCTTTGAGATTCGGGCGGGGGACGGCTCATTGCTCACGGCTCACTGCTTCCCCAAATCCCCAAATCCCTAAATCCCCAAATCCCTTACCCGGAGCCTGTCATGCAAACCGCGGCCGTCGAAAAAGGTTATCTGGTTGCCAAGGAGCGTTACGCCGAGCTGGGAGTCGATTGCGATCGGGCCCTGGCGACCCTGGGCCGCATCCCCATCTCCATGCACTGCTGGGAAGGGGACGATTGCGGGGGCTTCGAGAGCGCCGGCGACCTGTCGGGCAGCGGCCTGATGGCCACGGGCAACTACCCGGGCCGGGCCCGCACCGCCGATGAGTTGCGGGCCGATGCCCAGACCGCCTTCGGCCTGATCCCCGGCAAGCACCGCTTCAACCTCCACGCCATGTACCTGGAACCAGGCGGCCAGCGGGTCGACCGCGACCGGATCGAGCCCAAGCATTTCGCGGGCTGGATGGACTGGGCGGCGGAGCTGGGGATCGGCATGGATTTCAACACCACCTTTTTCGCCCATCCCAAGGCGGCCGACGGGTTCACGCTGGCCCATCGCGATCCGGCCATCCGCCGCTTCTGGGTCGAGCACGCCATCGCCTGCCGCAAGATCGGCGAGGCCATCGGCCGCCGCCTGGGCCAGACCTGCGTTACGAACCACTGGATTCCCGACGGCATGAAGGACGTAACCATCGACCGCAAGCTGCCCCGTGAGTGGCTCAAGGAGTCGCTGGACGCCATGTTCGCCCTGCCCCTGGATCCGAAATTCAACCTGGACGCCGTCGAGTCCAAGCTCTTCGGCATCGGCTCGGAGACCTACGTGCCCGGCTCCTTCGAGTTCTACCTGGCCTACGCCCTGACCCATCGCAAGCTGCTGACGCTCGACACGGGCCACTTCCATCCCACGGAAACCATCATCGACAAGATATCGGCCATCCTGCTGTTTACCGACGAGATCCTGCTGCACGTCAGCCGCGGCATCCGCTGGGACAGCGACCACGTGGTCATATTCAACGACGAGTTGCGGGCGATCGCCGAAGAGCTGATCCGCGGCGGATTCCTGGACCGGGTGCACATCGGCCTGGATTACTTCGACGCCAGCATCAATCGCGTGGCCGCCTGGGTGATCGGCATGCGGGCGATGATCAAGGCCCTCCTGGCCGCCCTGTTGGAGCCCACCGCCAAGCTCCGCCAACTGGAGCTCGCCGGCGACTACACCTCGCGGCTGGCGATGATCGAAGAAATCAAGACCCTGCCCCTGGGCGACGTGTGGAACTACTACTGCCTGAAACA
Organism: Thermoguttaceae bacterium; assembly: GCA_049515555.1. GTDB lineage: Bacteria > Planctomycetota > Planctomycetia > Pirellulales > Thermoguttaceae > JBEKTY01. The sequence continues at coordinate 22,531 of JBEKTY010000099.1, read as the reverse complement.
AAACGTGCCGCTGGGCCCGGCCTGGCTGGCGGCCGTCAAGCAGTACGAGAAAGACGTTACGAGCAAGCGGTAACTGGACTTTGCGAATTGTGATTGCCCGGTCCCCTCTCCCTCCGGGAGAGGGTTAGGGTGAGGGCGAACAGGTGTCGCGACGAGCGCCGCTTGCCCTCACCCCGGCCCTCTCCCGGAGGGAGAGGGGGACCGGGCGCGCGGCTAAGGAACGAACGCATGGAACCCAATCCCGGTTTGGGCGTGGCTATTTTCTCTCTGGGCGGCCTGGCGGGGGCCGTCTTCTATCTGCCCTTCAAACGGGTCAGGAACTGGGCCTGGGAAAGCTACTGGCTGGTGTACGCCGTGGCGGGACTGATCGTCGTCCCCTGGGCCTTGGCGCTCTCGACCGCGCCGAACCTGCTCGCCGTGCTCAAAAGCGTGCCGCTCAAGCAGCTTGCCTATTGTTTCTGCTGTGGCGCGCTGTGGGGAGTGGGCGGGCTGAGCTGGGGACTGATGATCCGCTACCTGGGCGTAGGACTAGGGCTGGCCATCGGGTGCGGGCTGGTTTCGGCCACCGGTACGCTCGTACCGCCCATCCTGGCCGGTCATGCCGAATTGCTCTACGCCACGCTGCCGGCCAAGATCTCGCTGGCCGGCGTGGTGGTCTCTATCCTGGGCATCGTGCTGGTGGGCATGGCCGGCATCTGCAAGGAGCAGGAACTGCCCGAAGAACAGAAGAAAAAGGCCGTGGCCGACTACAACTTCAAGCTCGGGCTCGTGGTGGCGCTGTTTTCGGGCATCACCAGCGCCGCCTTGAATTTCGGCTTGCAGGGCTCGCCGCTCAGCCAACTCAAGGCCCAATACGGCTCCGCAACGCAGATCGTGGAGCCGGTCCCAGCTTCTCCGGAAGCCGCCCGCACCGCAGGGCTGCTTTCCGATAAGGGTACCGGCTCCTGGTTCCATCCGGCGGCTCCCGAGGGCGAGCAACTGACGGCCGCCACCTGGCGCGGCATGCCCGTCCTGGTGGTTGCGCTGGCCGGCGGGTTCGTGGTCAATTTCCTGTGGTGCCTGCTCCTCAACCTCAAGAACCGCACGCTGGGCGACTACTGCCGGCCGGCGGCCCCGCTGGTGGCCAACTTCTTCTTCGCCGCAGTGGCCGGGGCCATCTGGTGCTCGCAGTTCATCTGCCTCAAGACGGGCGAGCCCGCCATGGGCAAGACGGCCTATATCGGCTTGGCCGTCTTAATGGGCAGCCAAATCCTCTTCAGCAGCGTGCTGGGCGTTTTCCTGGGCGAGTGGAAGGGCACGAGCGGCCGCACCCGCTGGCTGCTGGCCGCCGGGTTGCTGCTGCTGTTGGCCTCGCCCGGCATCGGCGCCCTAAGCGGCTACGCGAAGCAGCTTTGAGCTTTGCGACGTAGGGTGGGACAAGCCCGAGCGCGGTCCCACCATGGCGGCGTATGTTGATGGTGGGACCGCGCTGCGCTTGTCCCACCCTACCACCCATTCTCGCCTCGGCGAGGTAGCGTTTCATCCCATTACGAAAGCCCGTGCCGCCAACGGCCTCCCGCTGACGGTGGCGTGTTGAAACGGACCCGGTCCGTTGTCCTCCCTTACTTGCGTTCGAAAAACGGCGTCCCGCCATCGTTGATGAAGTTGCCGGCCGGGGGAGCCGAGGCGCCACGGTAATATTTGCGGCGCACCGCGTTGCCATAGAAGTGCAACGGCCGGTTGGGGCGGTCAACGATGGGCGTGGATTCGATCTGCTGCTTCAACTCGCCCCGGGCCACAACCACGCCCAGCCAGCCCGGCCCGCTGGAGTCGGCCGAGGCCGTATTGGCCACCGCAAGCACAATGCCCGTGCCCAGCACAAACGCTGCCAAACTGCCCCGCAACATGTCTAAAGCCTCCTGAGCTGATGAACTTTCAGGACAATCCGCCTGTCTTAGTTTTCGGCCACCACGGGCCGGCCCTTCAGCCGTCCAGGCTGGTCGCGGGGCGATACCGGGAGGCTCTCGGCCGCACAAATCATCCGCCTTGCAAAAACGCAACGGCGGCGGAGGGAAAGAACGACGGAACGCGAATAGCCGCCGAAGACGTGAAGGTTCGTGCTCGCGGAAGAAACGGAATAATCGGAATCGCTTCGCAGCGACAGCCGCCTCACTCCTTGGGCCGTTCCAGGGGATGGAACTGCAGGGCCGTCTGTTGGGCCAGTTGGGTGGCGGCCACGGCGTCCTTGTAGAACTTCATTTGCGCCCGGACCCGCGGACCGTCGCGGCCTACCGGCTCGTAAGTGCCGCCCGGCAGCAGCCGCCGGGCCTTCACGTTGTCGGCGAAGAAGGTGCCCAGGATGTCGATCAGCCGCCGCCGCAGCCCCGCATCGCCCACGGGGAACAGGATTTCCAGCCGTTTGAGCAGGTTGCGCCGCATCCAGTCGGCGCTGCTCAGATAGACTTCTTCGTGGCCGCCGTTGCGGAAGTAGAAGACCCGGGCGTGTTCCAGGTAGCGATCGATGATCGAGCGGACCTCGATGCGGTCGGAGACGCCTTCCACGCCCGGCCGCAGCACGCAGATCCCCCGCACGTTGAGCATTACCTGCACGCCGCCCTGGCTGGCCCGGTACAGGGCGCGGCAGATGGCCGGGTCTTCCAGCGAATTGATCTTGGCCATAATCAAACCCGGGCGGTCGGGCGTCGAGACCTGGATCTCGCGCTCGATGAGCTCGATGAACCGCCGCCGCAGGCCGGTGGGGGCCACGGCCAGCTTCAGCCACCCCACCGACTCGGAGCAGCCGGTCAGCAGGTTGAAGAAGGCCGCCACGTCGGCGGCCACGTCGCGATCGGTGGTCATCAGGCCCAGGTCGGAATACAGCCGGGCGGTGCGGTCGTTGTAGTTGCCGGTGCCCAGGTGCACGTAGCGCTGGATCCGCTGCGACTCCCGGCGGACCACCAGCAGGGCCTTGGCGTGGGTCTTGTAGCCGGCGATGCCGTAGATCACGTGGCAGCCCAGGTCCTCCAGCCGCCGGGCCCAGCGGATGTTGCGGGCCTCGTCGAAGCGTGCCCGCAGCTCGACCAGCACGGTAACCTCCTTGCCGTTCTGGGCCGCCTGGCCCAGGGCGCGAACGATCGGCGAGTCGCCGCTGGTGCGATACAGCGTCTGCTTGATGGCCAGCACCTGCGGGTCGGCGGCGGCCTGCTCGACCAGCCGCACGACGGGCTCGAAGCTCTCGTAGGGGTGCATCAGCAGTACGTCGTGGTCCGAGAGGGCCTCCCACAGGTCGCCGGCGGCCAGCAGGTCGCGGGGCGGCTGGGGCGGCCAGTCGGCGTTGCGGAGTTGCTCGAAACCCGGCCACTGGGCCAGCTCCGCCAGGGCCGCCGCGCCGCAGGGCGCATCGACTTCGTAGGTCTCTTCCGGGCCCAGCCGGAGCCATTCGCCCAGCCATCGCGCGATGCGCGGGTCGGCCTCGGGCGAGACCTGCAGCCGCACGGCCGGCCGCCGCTGCCGCGAGAGCACCGCCCGCTCGACCGCCTCGAGCATGTCGTCGCCCTCCTGCCGCTGGACGAACACCTCGGCGTCGCGGGTAACGCGCAGCAGGGCCGTGGCCAGCACCCGCGCGCCGGGGAAGACCGCCGCCGCGTGGGCCGCCATGACGTCCTCGAGCCTTGCCAGGCACGTACCGCCGGCGGGCCCGGCCGGCAGCGTGATCCACCGCGGGCAGGGGTTGGGTACCGGCGTGACCACGATCCGCTCCTGCCCCTGGGCCGAGGCCAGCACGACGGCCACGTGCCATTGCAAGCCCGCCACGTGCGGCCGCGGCCGCAGCTCCTCGACCGCCAGCGGCGTGAGCACGGGCAGAATCTCCTTGGCGAAATGCACCGCCAGGAACTGCCGCTGCGTGGCCGTCCACTCGCCGGGCCCCAGCACCGTCAACCCCTGCTCGCTAAGCTGTCGCAGGGCCTCGCGCACGCCGAGGGCCTGCTCCTCGGCCATGCGGTGCACGCGGCGGCTGACGGCCGTAAGTTGGGCGGCGGGGGTCAGCCCGCTGGGGTCGCGGCGGCTGAGGCCGGCTGAGCGGGCCTGCATCAACCCCGCCACGCGGACCAGGAAGAACTCGTCCAGGTTCGAGCTGACGATGCCCAGGAACTTCACCCGCTCCAGGAGCGGCACGTCCTCCGCCAGGCCCTCGCGCAGCACGCGGTCGTTGAACTCCAACCAGCTCAGCTCGCGGTTGAAGTAAAGTTCCGGCGATCGGAGGGGGTCTTTGGGCATCGGGCAAAGGGATTTAGGGACTTAGGGATTTAGGGATTTAGGGATTTAGGGATTTGGGGATTTGGGGATTTGGGGATTTGGGGATTTGGGGATTTGGGGATTTGGGGATTTAGGGATTCGCCCCTTTACACGGCGTCCAGCCGCACTTTCATTCCGTAGATATCCTCGAACAGGTCGGCCTTGGCCTCCAGGGCCCGCTCTTCGAGCAACAGGTCGGCCGCGCCCGGGATGCAGACGATCAGGTCGTCTTTCTGCCGCTCGAAGCGCAGTTCGTCGGCGCGGCGGACGTGGCCGCGGGCCAGGGCGTCGGCCACCCGCAGCAGCGCCGCCAGCTTGGTCACGGTGACCCGCGCCTCGCGCGGCAGCGACATGTACTCCAGGTGCGAGGGCTTGGGCCCGCTGCGGCGATGGTAGCGGGCCACGTGGGCCACCAGCGTAATCTCTTCCCGGTTCAGCCCGAAGATCTCCGAGTTGGCGATCAGGTAGTAACTGTGCTTGTGATGGCTGCGGTTGCTGACGAACCCGCCGATCTCGTGCAGCAGGCCCGCCACGTGCAACAGCAGGCGGTGCCGGGCCGTCAGCCCGTGCTCCGGCCGAAACTCGTCGAACAGCCGCAGCGCCAGCTCGGCCACCAGGCGGTCGTGCGGCAGATCGACGCGGAACTTCTGGGCGATGGCCGTGGCCGAATGGATCACGCCTTCCGCCAGCGAGCGGTCTTCCTGGCCGGTGACGGCGCGGGCCAGCTCCAGCAGCAGGCCGTCGCGCATCGACACGTCCGAGACGATCATCTGCGTGGCCCGCGTCAGCCGCAGCAGGTTCTGATAGACCAGCAGGGCCGGGTTCACCGTCTCGGCCTCGGCGAAGGGGATGCCGTAGCGCTTGGCCAGCTCTTCGGCGGTACATTGCTCGCAACGCTCGATGAGCTTATCAAGCTCGCGGGCGCCGACCAGGGCCAGGTCCTCGCAGTCGGTGGGCCGGCCGATCTGCCGGGCGGCGAAGCGCGCGTCGCCGCCCACGGCCACGAAGGATTGCACCTCGGCCAGCGGCAGCGCGCTTTGCATCGCCCCCAGCACGTTGGCCACGTGATAGCCCAGCAGCTCGGCCGAGCGCTGCGGGGCGTTCTCGCTGATGGCCAGGATCTCCTGCAAGCGGATCGAGCCCAGCCGCAGGCTCTGCGAGGTGACGATCTCGCCGCCCGCCAGCAGGGTCAAGAGGGTGCTGCCGCCGCCGACGTCGGCGATGAGGGCCTCGCCCCGGTTCACGTTCAAGGCGTCGCCCACCGCCTGGCGGACGGCCGACACCGTCAGCCGGCTCTCCTCCGGCGTGCCGATCACCTCGACCTTCAAGCCCGTGGCGATGTACACGCGGTCCAGAAACGTGTCGGCATTGCCGGCCTCGCGGGCGGCACTGGTGGCCACGGCGCGGAGGTGCTCGACGCGGTACAACTTGAGCAGCTCGTGGTAGTCGCGGAGGATGGCCAGCGCGGCCCGCATGCTGGCCGCCCCCAGCCGGCCGCGGCGGAAGGCATCCTGCCCCAGCCGGCTGGCCCGCTGCAGCCGCTCCAGGACCTCGATCCGCCCGTCGGCCAGCACCTCGGCGATGACCATGCGGATGGCATTGGCCCCCACGTCGATCGCCGCCACCGTCTTGGCAGCCTGGGTGGCCGGGGCTTTCGGGCTCGATTCCATAAACTGTTTGGACCGTACGGTGGGTCGAGCACAGCGAGCCCCACCAAAATCCGCGGAACACTGCTGGTGGGGCTCGCTGCGCTCGACCCACCCTACAAGTTTCCGACCTTCCGCGGACTCCTTATCGGCCGGCAGTCAGTGGCTCGCGCGGCGGCGGGGAGCCGTTGGTTTTCGAGCGGCCTGGCGGCTGGGCCGGGCCGGCCCCCTCGGCCTGACTCGGCGCCGCGGGCGCTGCGGGAGCTGACGCTATGCGTACGGCCGCCGGTGGCAATTCGCCGGCGCCGACCGCCCCTTGCGGCTCCTCGACCACGCGGACCAGGCGCTGCCACGTCCCCTGCCGCTTCAGCTCTTCCCAGTACCGCACCAACTCCGAGAAAGCCTGCCGCCGCCGCTCGCACCGATCGTGCCGCAAGTAATTGATGCCGGGCTGCAATCGGGACCAGCGCAGCGTGCTGCCGAAGTACGCCAGGATCCGCAAGCATTCGGCCCGCTGGAAGGCGTCCAGATGCTGCAGCCACACGTCGCAGTCGTGAACGTCGCCCAACAGCGACTGGACCTTGCGGGTGGCCTCGATACAATCGTCCAGCCGGCCGGCGTAAAGCGGGTTGGCGATCTCCAGCGTGTACCGCAGTCGCTTGGCGGCGATCCGCATGGCGTGGTGCCGCCGATCATCCTCGGGACTCTCCAGGCTATCCTCTTCCTGGAGCATCTGCCGGAGTTGCTCGAGGATGAAACGCTTCGTTTCGCTCCGCGCCAACTCGCCGAGCTCGATCGGGCCGGCCGCGGCGCGGGCCAGCACCCGTTTGCCCGCTTGCTGCATCTGGCGGAGCACGCGGCTGGCGGCCAGCCGCTCGACCGCCTCGCACACCCGCGGCTGCCACCATTCGCGTTCGCGCTCGACGCGGGCCAGCAGGCGGGCAATGCCCGGGGCATGGCCCTTCTCGGCCGTCGCGCCCAGCATGCCGGACAAGAACTCGATCTGCACGTCCTTGTCCCGCGCCTCGCCCAGGCCGCAGGTTATCTTGCGGATCTGCTTCCGCCAGCGCTTGATCTTCTTGCGACCCCAACAATCGCCGAACATCTGCAGCGCGGCACGCAGCCGGCGCGAGGCCACCCGCGCACGGTGGATCCATTCGATATCGTCGTCGCCCTGCCGGATCCCGTCTAGTTGTTCGGCGAGTTGCTTCGCCTGGCGACGGATGAACCGCGCAGCCAGCAATCGGTAACTGAGGTCCGTCGAACGAGTCATGATCGTAATGGCCGGGCCTTCGCAGTGGAAGGCGCTCCTCCCGCTTTCACTCAGCAAGAATCGAAAATCGGGCCAATTCCCGGTAGCCGCATTATATTCTTCTCAGGTGGCCGATCCAAGGGACGGCCGCGAGGCGGTGAAAAGACTGCCTCGGCGAACCCGGATATCGTTTGGCACGAACGCCGGTCTTTCGTGGGCTGCGCTTGACTGACCCGCTCTGCGCTACTCTGTTAGCCAATTGCAACAGGCTCGTGAGCCACCTCCCGCCCGGTCGTTTCTGGTGGCCTGCCAACGACTTGCGCAATTGTACCACACACTGCTGGAAACAGACGTTTGCGCCGGTACCACCCGGGTACGACTGGTTAATGGTTCGCTGGGCACCCGTGGGCTGCATAGGGGGTGGACGCCGGGCCGGCAGAGTCCGAAAGGTCGGATTTTCCGGATTTTCGGCCGGGCCAATACCCCGCCGCCGGATACCGTGTTGAAAACTTGTCGATGGCCGCTCGGGCGTTTCTTGGTAAATCTTCACGGTATGGAAGGTAGCAGGCACACGGAGTGTGCCTGCTACCTTAGCGCGCCCTATGAACGGACACGCCTCCTTGGACGACCGGACGGAATTCGGTTAGACTTCCCGGTAGACTACTAGGCGTCATGAAGATGAAACGACTCCTGGTGCTGGGCGCCGGCTGCCCCCAATGCACGAAACTGAGGAAGACCGCCGAGGCGGCCGTGCGGCGGCTGGGCATCGACGCCACCGTCGAGCAAACGGGCGACCTCAGCGTGATCCTCACCTTCGACGTACTGCTGACGCCGGCCCTGGTGATCGACGGCGCGGTGAAGGTGGTGGGCCGCGTGCCCTCGGCCGATGAAATTCAAAGGCTGCTAAAAGAGACGTAGGGATTGAGGGGATGAGGGGTTGAGGGGTTGAGGGGATGAGAAAACAGCCGGCGGCTAACAGCCGCCCGGCGCTGACAACATTCGGTGATAAGTCAGCCGAAAGGCCCTTAACCCCTCATCCCCTCATCCCCTTAACCCCTCATCCCCTCAACCCCTCAACCCCTCATCCCCTCAACCCCTCATCCCCTCAACCCCTCATCCCCTCAACCCCTTAACCCCTCAACCCCTTAACCCCTCAGCCCCTTAACCCCTTGGCATCGCGATGGTCATCAAGCGCGCGGCGAGCCTTGTGTTGTGGCTGTTTGTGGCGGCCAGCGTGGCCCTGCCGGCGATTCGGCGGTTTCACCCCGGGCCGCTCGATGGCCCGCTCGATGCCGCCCGGGCCGGCGCGGCCGCGCCGCTGCCGGGCGAGGCTGAGGCCGCCGCGACGTTCCCGCCCAACTGCGTGATCGTCTACTGTTTTCGCGGCAAAGTGCGGTGCCAGGCGTGCAACGAGGTCGAGGCCGCTGCCCGCGAGGCCGTCCGGCGGGGATTCCCCGAGCCGCTGAAACAGGGCCGGCTCCAGTGGCGCGTCGTCGACTATCAGCGGCCGGGAAACGAGCATTTCGCCGAGGAGTATCAGTTGGTCGCAAGCTCCGTGGTTCTGGTCCAACTCCGCGACGGCGTGCCGCAGCGCTGGAAGAACCTCCTGGAGGTGTGGCAGTACGCCGGCGATCAGGAGGCGGCGGTGCGATACGTCCAAACGGAAATCGGCCGCTGGCTGGGGGATTTAGGGATTTAGGGATTTAGGGATTTGGGGATTTGAGATTTGAGATCTGGGATTTGGGATTTGAGATCTGGGATTTGGGATTTGAGATCTGAGATCTGGGATTTGAGATCTGATATCTGGGATTTGAGATCTGAGACTCTGCATTTGAGATTTGAGATTCATGGGGTTTTTTCAGGTGGTGGTGGCCGTGGCGGGGCTGGGCATGTGGACCGCCGTGCAGCCCTGTCCCATGGCCGCCAACATCGCGGCCATTTCCTACATCGGCCGCCGACTGGACGGGCCGCGGCGGGTGCTGCTGGCCGGGCTGCTGTACGCCCTGGGGCGCGCCGCCGCCTACGTGGCCCTGGCCCTCCTGATCACCGGCGGCGTGCTGTCCAACTGGCGCGTCGCGGCCCTGCTCCAGGCGTCGATGCCGGTGATTCTCGGGCCGGTGCTGGTGCTGGTGGCGATGGTCTTCCTGGACCTGGTCGGGTTTACCATGCCCGGCGCAGGGCTGGGCGCGAAGATGCAGTCGCGGATCGACGCCTGGGGGCTGTGGGGCGCGCTGCCGCTGGGGATTGTGCTGGCGCTGTGGTTCTGTCCCGTGTCGGCCGCTTGCTTCTTCATCAGTCTGCTGACGATGGCGGCCGCCCACGAGGGGCGCGTGGTGCTGCCGGCGGTCTATGGTCTGGGCACGGCGGTGCCCGTCATCTTCATGGCCGCGGTGCTGGCCGGCGGCGCCGGGGCCGCCGTGAGAACCTTCGATCGGCTCCGCCGGCTGGAGCACGGCCTGCGCCGCCTGGCGGCACTGGTGCTGCTGGCGGTGGGAATCCACTTGTCGCTGAAGTACAACCTCCAGGTCGCGCCGCCCTGGGACCCCTGGCTGGAGTCCTTGTATTCCGGCTGGACGGCCCTCGTGCGGCTCTGCGGCGGGCATTAGGTCCGGCGAAAAGACAAGTTTGCCAATTGGGTGGCACGTGGGTGAGAAGCGAAGGGCGTGGAGGGCCCACGAACCACGCCCTTCGCTCCGCTCAGGGACGTGCCGCCCGTCGGACAATTGTAAACGCCTCACGCGGAGCGTGAGGAGTACCGGACCCAGCCGCCGACAGATCGGCTCCCGCGCACGCGGGGGGGCTTGAATCGGCGGGCCGATCCCGGTAGAGTTTGTCAATAAGCGGATCGGAACCGGAGGGACTGCGAATGTTGACCCGATGCTCCTGGGCGGTGTTGGCGACGGTGTTGGTCGTGGCGGACGCGCGGGGGCAGGAGTGGGCCCGCAATATGTTCCAGGCCACCAGTTATGATTTCGGCTCGGTGGCGCGGGGCGCCAAGGCCGAATACTCCTTCGTGCTCACCAACGACCGCGCCGCCGACGTGCACGTGGCGGGGGTGCGTGCCAGTTGCAGTTGCACGACGCCGCGGATCGAGAAGGAGTGGCTGAAGAGCTACGAGCAGGGGGCGATCGTGGCGCACCTCAACAGCAACAACTACCTGGGCCATCGCGCGGCCACCATCACCGTTACCTTTGATCAGCCCGCCTATGCGGAGGTGCAGTTGCAGGTGCGGGCCTTCGTCCACGACAACGTGCTGATGGAGCCGTCCAGCGTCGAGTTGGGCGCCGTCGAGCAGGGTCAGGCCGCCGAGGGCCGCGTCAGGCTGTACCGGGCCGACTTTCCCAACTGGCAGATCCTCGGCGTGCAGATCGCCGATCCGCAGCTTTCCGGCCAGGTGATCGAGCTGGCCCGGCGGGGCAGCGAGGTGTGGTACGATCTGCGGGTGCGGGTGGCCGAGACGGCCCCGCCCGGCTATATCTGCGAGTACGCCGTGCTGACCACCAGCGATCCCTCGGCGGCGCAGATCCCGGTGCTGGTCGAAGGCCAGGTGCAGTCGAAGGTGGTGGTCAGTCCGGCGTCGCTGTTCCTGGGCGTCGTGCGGCCGGGCGACAAGGTAACGCGGCAACTGGTGGTGCGGGCCAATACGCCCTTCCGCATCACGGCCATCCGCGGCGATACCGCGTCGCTGACACTTCCCCAGTCGGACACGGCGGCCAAGCTGCTGCACCTCGTCCCGGTCACTTTCGTCGCCGGCGCGGAGTGGGGCAAGGTGGTCAAGACGATCCACATCGAAACCGACCTGGCGCACGCCGCGGTCGAGGCCTCGTGCTACGCCGTCGTCGCGCCGGAGCAGTGAGGCACGCCCGGCCAGGTAAGAAACTGCCTTAGAGAGCAGATCGCCCGATCCCCTCTCCCTCCGGGAGAGGGTTAGGGTGAGGGCGGGCAGCGAAAAGGCGGCCGCTTTTTTGCGCCGCTGCTCACAAGGCCCTCACCCCCTGCCCCTCTCCCAAAGGGAGAGGGGAGTTTCCAAGCTCGTCCGATCCAGCCTGCCCGTGAACGCCCCGGGGTGTGTTGCTCGGCGGCATCTTGTTGCGTTTCGGCAACGTCTTCCAGGCGGCCGTGCCGCCGTTGCGGGCGGCGGCGGCGACTGTTCGCCTCGGCGTCGGCCCGGCGGGGTTGCAATGCCTGAAATCTGAGGGAGAGTTGAAAGAGCCCCGCCAAGTTTTGCTTGGTTCCCCAGGTGCCACTGCTGGCTTGCCCGGCAGTGTGGGAAGCACTGCTGGGCAAGCCGGCAGTGGCGCCCGGCGAAAGACTATTGGTGGGGCTCGCTCGGGCTCGACCCTACAAGTTTCCGACCTTCCGCAGCAGAAACTACCTGGAAATCCGGACCCATGCAGGCACCAGACTCCCAGCCCACCGGTCGCCCTATGCCCTTGGACGGCCAGACGCCGCTGGATGCCGCCGGGCGGCTGGGCAGCGACTCGCTGAGCGGCAGCGTCCTGCTGCTGGTGGCCTTGACGGTCTTGCAGCGGGGCGTGGGCTTTTTCCGCGAGATCTTCTCCTGCCGCTGGCTCAGCCCCGAGCAATTGGGCCTGTGGGACATGGCTTTCGGCTTCCTGATGTTGGCCGGGCCGTTGGCGGTGCTCTCGCTGCCGGGTTCCTTCGGCCGTTACGTGGAGCGCTACCGGCAGCAGGGCCAGTTGCGGGTCTTCCTGCGGCGGACGGCGACGTTTTGCGGGCTGATGGCCGTGCCGGCCGTGGCCGGGCTGGTCGCGGCGCGGCGGGGCTTCGCCTACCTGATCTTCGGCACGCCCCAGCGGAGCGACCTGGTCGTACTGCTCGGCGCGAGCCTGCTGGTCATAATCGCCTTCAATTACCTGATCTGCCTGCTCACCGCCCTGCGGAACATCCGCCTCGTCTCGGCGATGGAACTGAGCAACAGCCTGCTGTTCGCGGTACTGGGGCTGGGTCTGATGGCCCTGCACAGCCCCACGGTCGAGAGCCTGATCGTGGCCTACGCTCTGGCCTGCCTGGGGACGGTGGTCGGCGGGCTGACCTGGCTGGCCCGGGCCTGGCCCAGCTTTCCCAAGCCGGCCGCGCCGCTGCCGCACCGCGAGCTGTGGACCCGGCTGCTGCCCTTCGCCTCCTGGCTGATGCTGATCAACCTGCTGTGGAACCTGTTCGACGTGGTCGATCGCTACATGATCGTGCATTTCGCCCCCGGCTCGCCGGCCGACGTGCTGGCCGAGGTGGGCAATTACCGCAGCTCGCGCGTGCTGCCCCTGCTGCTCTCGTCGGTGACGGTCATGATCGCCACCGCCGCGCTGCCCCACTGGAGCCACGATTGGGAAGCCGGGCACCGGCTTCGGGTCTCCGACCGGCTCAATTTGTTGTTGAAAGTCTGGGCCATTGTCCTGACCGCCGGGGCGGTGGCCATCCGCCTGGCCGCCCCGCTGCTGTTCCAGGTGGCCTTCCAGCGGAAATTCGCCGGCGGCCTGAGCGTCCTGCCCTGGACGCTCACTTACTGCACTTGGTTCGGCCTGACGATGATCGCCCAGAATTACCTGTGGTGCGCCGAAAAGGCCAGCCGGGTGGGTTTCGTAGTGCTCACCGGCGTGATCGTCAACGTGGTCCTCAACTGCCTGCTGCTGCCCCGGCTGGGGTTGCTCGGCGCCGTGCTGGCCACTACCGCCGCCAACGCCACCGCGCTGGGGCTGATGGTCGCCCTCGCCCGACACTTCGGCTTCCGCGTCCATTCGGGCACCGTGACCGCACTGCTGCTGCCGGTCTGCATTCCGCTGCCGCCCTGGATCGCCGTGCTGCTCCTGGCAACCTGTCTGCTGGAACTCGTGGGCTCCGATCACCTCTTGTCAGCGGATGAGAAGCACGAGCTTCGCAGCGGCGCGGGCCAATACTGGGCGAAGCTCGCCCCGCGCCGCTGGCTGCCACTGCCAGGCGTGCGCGGACCGGCCGCAGTCCCCGGGAAATAGCACCTGGCACAGAACACTGAACACCGAACACTGAACACCATTTCCGTTCCCCCATGCTCCGCCTTCTTCAGATGACTTCGGTGGACGAGTTGCGCTTCGAGCACTCGGCCTGGGACGACCTGTGGCGGCGGAGCGAGGTTACGCTGCCGACTGCGCGGGCCGAGACCGTCGCGCTGTGGATCGAGCAGTTCGCGCCGCGGGCCGAGATTCGCGTGCTCGTCGTGGAGGACGGCGGCCGCTGGATCGCCGCCCTGCCGTTGATCGCGGGGGACCGCACGGGACTGGTCGAGCGGGCCACGCTGCCGGCCAACGCCTGGCCTTGCGGCGGCGATCTGCTGTGGGACCCCGCCGCCGCGGGCGACGCCTGCGCCGGGGCCTTGCTGGCCGAGGCCCTCCGCCGACTGCCCTGGCACCTGCTCATGCTGGAAGGGGCGCGGCCCGAGCGCCAGGCGTGGCAATCACTTCTGCTGGCGCTCGATCGGGCGGCCATCCCCTGCGATCTGCGTGCCCGCTGGCAGGTGCCGCGCATGGCGATCGACCACGATTGGGAGGCCTTCTGGGCCCGCCTGTCGCCGAGACATCGCCAGAAGATGACCGCCCATCTGCGGCGCCTGGCCGACCGCGGAACGGTCCAGTTCCGGTTGCACTCGCAATTTGCGCCGCACGAGGTCGCGGCTGGGCTGCGGCAGGCATTTGAAATCGAGGACCGCGGCTGGAAGGGCGCCGGCGGCACCTCCGTGCTCCGCACGCCGGGCCTCTTCGCCTTCTTCTTGCGACAGGCCCGGCGATTGGCCGCCTGGGGCCAGCTCGAGCTGGCCTTTCTGCACTGCGGCGGCAAGCCCGTCGCCTTCTGCTACGGGATGTCGGCCAAGGGCGTTTTCCATTCCTGCAAGATCGGCTACGATCCGGCGTACTCCGAGCAGTCGCCGGGCCATCTGCTGCAGTACCACCTGTTGCGGCATTTGCAGGCCGACCCGCAGCGTTCGGCGATCGACTACGTGGGGCCCATGACCGAGTACCACGCCCACTGGCGGCCCGGGTCGTATGGCGTGGCCCGGCTGGCGGTCGCGCCCCGCTATCTGGGCCGGCTCGCGCTGGGCGGCTATCGCCTGCTCAAGGGGCCAGATGCCAGAACCTCAGTCGGCCCCGCCTGCCAGGGTGGGCCGTGGCCCTCGCCCGCCGAACAGCCCGTGGTATACTGAGAATTGAAAGGTGCCCCACGCCTCCGCGTTGTGGCCGGTCTCCGACCGAGCCACACCGCCGATTTGAAGGTCTCCCGAGCCCCGGAGACCTTCGGTCTCACCCGCGGCGGGGTCGGGAGACCTGCGCCGAACTTGGTCGGGAGACCCGCGCCGAACTTGTACCACCCCGGGGACCTGCGTTCCAACTCGGTCCGCCTGGGCGTTGCTTGCCGCGGCGGTTGAGATCATAATGCAATAGATGCCCGCAGGGCCGACGAATATTTGGACAGAGACCCCCCATTTCGGCCGGAGCGAGGTAAGGTCCCATGTCGTCCTTCGATCCGTACCAGAACTGGCTAGGAATCCCGCCCCACGAACAGCCGCCCAACCTCTATCGCCTGCTGGGGCTCGTCCTGCTGGAAGGCAATCCCGAGGTGATCGTGCAGGCCGCCGACCGGCAGATGGCCCACGTGATGAGCTTCCAATCGGGCCGCTTTGCCGAACTCTGCCAGCCGCTTCTCAACGAGCTGGGCAGTGCCCGCGACTGTTTGCTCGACCCGCAGCAGAAGGCGAACTACGACGCGCAGTTGCAGCAGTCGCTGGCGTTTCGATCGGAACGGGTGGTCACGGCGGTGCCGCCGCCGCCGGGGGGATATCCAGCGGTGGACTTTGGCGGCGGGCCTACGGCCGGCGCCGGCCCCATGGCCACCGACGCCAATGGTGGTCTGCCGGCCGGCGTGGCTCTTATGCCGCCGCCGGGTGCGCCGCCCCAGATGCCCATGTTCGGGCCCACGCCCGGCCAAATGCCCGGTCCGATGCCCGGTCCGATGCAGGGCCCGATGCAGGGTCCAATGCCCGGTTCGATGTCAGGTCCCATGCCCGACCCGATGCCCGGTCCAATGCTTGGCTCCCAGTTTGGTCCCGGGCCGATGGCCGGCTTCGCTCAGGCCCCCGGCTTTGGGCCGGCGCCCGGCTTCGGGCAGAGCCCGATGCCGGCGTCTGCGTCCTATCCGATGCCTGGGCAGTTCGCCGCAGCGGGTCCAATGCCACTGGCCGAATCCATGCCCCTGGCCGCCCCGCTGCCCCTGCCCGCGGTCCCGGCGATGGTCATGGGCCGCCCGGCGCCCTTTGCCACATCGGCAGGTAATGGTCCGGCCGGTGCGTGGCCGGCCATCGCACCGGGGCCGGCCGAGTCGCCACCCGACGCCGCCCCGCCCGAGCCGCAGACCGAGCCGGACCGTTTCGTACGGTCCTATTTCAAACGGAAGCGGACGCAGAAAAAGAACTACAACAAGGAGATGGTCACCGCCGGCATCATCCTCGGGGCGGTCGCCTTGCTGTTCTTCGTGTGGCTGATCGCCAACAGTCTGGACACCGAGGGGCACGGCTGGAATGAGTTCAAGGACGCGGGGTCCACGCCGCACAAGTTGCCGTTCATTCCTGACGGCGGAAAGAAGAACGCCGGCGTTAAGGGCAAGCCCGCCGATGGCCGGGGCAAGCACGCCGGCGGGCCGGCCCTGGGGCCTCTGGGGCCCATAGACGGGGTCGCGCGGCCGGGCCGGCGGACCCGCTCGGGCGGCTCGGCCGGCGATGATTCCCCGCTGGCCCCCCCGCTGGACAACCGTTTTCAGCCCGACCGCACCGCCCCCGACGTGAACAGCCCGCCACCCCTCCGGCAGAGCGACAAGGACCCGGTGCGGGACGACGCCATCGGCATGCCTGACATACCAAGGGGTTAACGCCCCCGGGCAGGTCCGTTGACGATCGACGCACTCCGAGCGGTCCGACGGGTGCGTGGCACGAATCGGACCTGTCACCCGCAGGCTGCCCATGAGCGACGCCGCAGCGAAGCCCACTGAACCCGGCGGCAGTGTCGATCTCTCCGGCCGGCAGATCGGCGAGTTTCATTTCCTGCGCCGCCTCGGACGCGGCGCCATGGCCGAAGTCTATCTGGCCGAGCAGCCCCGGTTGACACGCTGGGTGGCCGTCAAGATCCTCAAGCCGGAGCTGGCCAACAACCAGATTTACTTGAAGCGGTTCGAGCGCGAGGCGCAGGCCGCCGCGTCGCTGGTGCACGCCAACATCGTGCAGATCCACGAGGTGGGGCACGTCGAGGGGCTGCACTACATTGTCCAGGAGTACGTGCAGGGCCTGAACCTCCGCGACTGGCTGGCCCGCCACGGCCCCCCCAAGCTCTCCGCCGCGCTGGGCATCATGCGCCAGGTGGCCGCCGCACTGTGCAAAGCCGCCGAGGAGGGCGTGGTCCACCGCGACATCAAGCCGGAGAACATCCTGCTCACCACTGCGGGCGAGGTGAAAGTGGCCGACTTCGGCCTGGCTCGCATCGCCCGCGAAACCAACGCCACCGATCTGACGCAGATCGGCATCACCATGGGCACGCCGCTGTACATGAGCCCCGAGCAGGTCGAGGGCAAGCCCCTGGATTGCCGCAGCGACCTGTACTCCTTCGGCGTGACGTGTTACCAGATGTTGGCGGGCTGCACGCCGTTCGTGGGCGATACGGCCCTGGCCGTGGCCGTGCAGCACATGAAGAAGGCGCCCCCCCCGCTGGAAGACCAACGGCCCGATCTGCCCCCGGCGCTGTGCCGCGTCGTGCACCTGATGCTGGCCAAGGACCCCCAGCGCCGCTGGCAATCGCCGCGGGAGCTGCTCCGCGAGCTGTACCGCATCCACCTGGAATACTGTCCCCACGATTCCAGCGCCGAGTTGGATCAATGGGCGACCGTGGGCGTCGAGCCGCTGGCCGATCCGCGGATCCCCGCCACCCGGCAACTCGAGCAGGCCATGAAGAGCGCGGCCGCCGCGCCCCGCCGCCGCGACCGGCTGCTGCTGGCCGCGGCCATGCTGGCGGTGTTCCTCCTGGCCGGACTGACGACCTGGGCCGCCGTGCGGCAGCCGCCGCTGCTGCCCGCGCCCCACGCCCAGCCGCAAATCGCCAAACAGCCGACCGTCGTCCGCCAATGGTACTACGCCAGCCAGATCGGAACCGAAGAAGCCTGGCGGAGCGTCATCGAGTACTTCCCGGAAAAGGAGTACTATGTGCTGCGGGCGAAGCAACAACTGGCCCGCATCTATCTCCGCGAGCGAGATTACCCCCGCGCCATGGCCGTCTTCGACGAACTGGCCGCGGTCTCGGACCAGGACAAGGAATTCCAGGCCTTCGGGCTGGCCGGCAAGTGCGGGGTCCTCTGCTTTCAGGGCAAGTTCCGCGAGTCGGCCGGCGTGCTGGAGCAGTTGTTGCACATCCGTCAGAGCCTGCGGGACCGGCAGATGGGCCGAATGCTGGAGTACGTGATCGAGAAGAACCGCTCGGAGCTCGCCCCCCAGACCTCCGCCCAATGGGAACAGTGGCTGAAGGAGCAGTTCCGGCCCGAGGGTTGACAATTTCGGCCCTGCGGGGTAAGAATAAGCGTTTGGCGGGGGACCGGCCCGGTTTTCGCCGCGCGAGAATGGGACCAGCCCTCCGGAGGACTATCCGCCCCCTTCGTCTAGTGGCCCAGGACATCGGATTCTCAGTCCGACGACAGGGGTTCGACTCCCCTAGGGGGTACTCAAAGCCCGTTTCACGCGGGCTTTCTTCGTTTCTTTGTTCTACTCAAATCCTTAGAGATTAGGCACTTACGTTGTTTCAGCGAGATAGTGCCCTCTACTCGACCTTTGTGCTGGGCGAATTTTAGGGCGAATCTGTGGGTCAACGAAGTCACATGTCCTTGACACGTAAGGATTCTCAGATTCGTGGGCACCACTTGCCAACTTTAGAGTGTATCCCACCTCCTTCTGAAGTGTCCCAGGCAGTTTCGCATGCATAAATTCATGAAGACGTGCTTGAAGTTCGTCAAGAGAACATGTATACTTGGTCGTATGGAGTAAGGGGGGCCCTGCAAACACGCTAGTTAGCTCCCCCAGTCATCGCATAGCCCAACATTTCGCTCCATCAACTGGCTTTGCGTGACTTGAAGTGGTTGCGAATGACTCAAATTTGTTGTGGAACCAACCCGCAAGAAGAATGCAAAGCAGTTGAGTTATGCCTGCCAAGACTACCATGAATGTACGTGAAATTCGCAGCAGTCTCGGCGTCAGCCGGAAGATTTTCTCCCGCTTGATCGGCTTCTCGGAACGATCAATTGCTGATTGGGAATCGGGAAGGAGGCTTGCTCCAGGCAGTCAGGCAAGAATGCGAGAAATCATGCGGCTTCATCGAGCACTTGCGAAAGTTATGGACCCGAGCTTCGTTGGTACATGGCTGGAAGCTCCCAGCGACGCTTTTGACGGGCTTAAGCCTCTGGAGGTCATCGAACGGGGAGAGATGGATCGTATATGGCGAATGATTTTCTTTCTGGAGTCAGGAGTCTCTTCCTGAGGGAGGGTTAGCTGGGAAGAGCCGATGCGTTGAGGATCACCAGTTCGCTGATCCTCTTGAGATTGGCTGGAAATATGATCATGCCCTCCCCGTTGCTACATGCTGCCGAAGGAACTAGAAGAGCCTCTAAGCCGTTCTCAAACGCAACACGGCCAATCGTTTGGGTTAGGGACTCCCTTCCCTGGTCTTGTTCCTTTCGCCAGTCTTCACTGATTATATTAGCCAGGGAGACTCGAAGCTGTCGACGTACTTTCCCATTCGTCAAGTCCAAGACTTTGCTCAATTTCGCATCGATCGCCACGAAGACTCGGGGGAAGGCGTTTTGGATCGGTATTCCGAAGTAACGGTGGTGGGCAATTGATTCGTCCATAGCCGTATCCGGCATAGTGCTGGCATAGATCGTTTCAAAGCTCCCCATAGGATTCCACCTGCCGCCGTTCCGTTTGCTGCCCGCGCCTGTCAAAAGGTCTCCCGAAGTCGCATAATCGACCGATGTCGACCGGTACACTATTCTCGTCGTGGCGTGCGCCAGAGGGAGGCACCGTTGCAACGCCCTTCGCAGTTCATCGAGCTTCGGATGCGGTGTGAGTGCCATGAATCACTTCTCAACGTCAGTACGCGTTCGCCTTCCGTTCTTTGATGTTCGGGTCGGCCCGCGCCGGTCGGCGTGAGCGGTGAACAACTCGGCCGATCCGGCCCGAGCCGAATGGGCGAGAATCAAGCCGCGGGCTTTTTTCCCGTGATCCCCCATTCCAGCTGGTCAATTGCGTCCTTTTCATCCAACCGTTCCGTGAACTTCACCCAGCCGAATTCCGACAGGAACAGGAGGCTGTTCGGTACGGTGTCAACGCCGGGTAGCAGAACGGGTATCACCGGGATGTCTCGCCGCACACACTGGCTGATGAAGCTCCGCAGATCCACCGCCTGCCACTTGCCCACGCCGTGCGGTCCGAGGAAAACAGCAGCGGACTTGACTTTGGAGATGGCGGCCTGGATCACGTCCTGAAACCAGCGGCCAGGAGGAACTTGCTCCGAATAGAGCCAAGTACGGATGTACCGCCGCTCCAGTTGTTCCTTAATTGCCAGGACCGCTTGCCCGTCCTTGCTGTTGTGGGCCAGGAACACGTCGTAGTAATTCTTGGTTTCGTCTCCTGCCCAAATGCCGTCGTTTTGTGACGGTGTCGAGCCGGTCTTGCCGTTCCGATCGCGTTGGTCCGTCCCATCGCCCGCCGCCAGGTTGTTGCCCTGCCCCGCCGCCCCGTCGGTCGCCTGGGGATCGGCACCACGTTCTAACGAAGGCTCGCCTGATAACAAGTCCAACAGCCGCTTAGGCAACTGGATGCTCTCGTCGTCTGGCATCGCGAGTATTTTCGGACGGGTGAA
Source organism: Thermoguttaceae bacterium (assembly GCA_049515555.1). Classification (GTDB taxonomy): domain Bacteria; phylum Planctomycetota; class Planctomycetia; order Pirellulales; family Thermoguttaceae; genus JBEKTY01. The sequence goes on along the minus strand of JBEKTY010000099.1, from coordinate 2,423 downwards.
ACCTTGCACGGCCATCCAATCGTTGAACGCAAGATCAGAGTAAGGAATTGTCGGAAAACGGACCCGCCAGGCGTGCCGTGTGGCCTCCTTAATTCGATCCAATTCCGCCAAGCCTTCCCGGATCTTCCCAGGCGACGCCGCCATCTGTTGCAACGCTTTCGCCAATTCGGAACCGTTCTCAGGGTCGGCGGGCTCAGACTCGCTGGCCGCCGGTTCGGCCCGTAGCCCCGTGGTGTCGTTTTGGCTGTTCCCCTTGCCGTCCAAGGGTGGTTCGGTTGCCGGGGCCTCGCGCGGGAGCAGCGCAGCCGCACGGCGCGAGTGGGCTGACGCCTCCTCAAGACCGCGATAAACCCGTTCATAATCATGGCGCTGACAGACTGTTTCAAAAGTGTCCGCATTGAACATAAGGCATGACATATCTGCATCGCTGGCGAAACTACACGCGCGGTCGGCCAACTTCAGCACCCCCAGCACCCATTCCGTGCCGGTCTGTTTCGATGGCGCAACTATATGGGCCGCAACATCCGCTGCCAGGTCATCGAGCAACCGGCGCGCAACCGACAGCTTCCCGGATAACGCATTGAATCGCGCCCTGTGCTCCGACTCCGGTTGCGAATCCTCTTCTTTCATCGCCAACGGTACGACCCAAAACATCGTCGTCATCAGAGACGTAATGGTCGCCAGAGCGCCGGCAAATTCGTCCAGCGTTTTCTTCGGATCGGGCACAAGAACCCTGCCTTTCCCATCGGGCGGACCACCGGCAGCGCCGCGCGAAAGGCAGGTGAGGCGCAGCGCCGCCGGGGTCCGCGGCCGGTAGCTGGCCGGCCGTCCCGAGTCCCTCTCGATTCTACTTCTGCGCGCTAGGATTGCAACGGCAGTACCGTGGCCGTAAAATGGGGGGCATCTTTGGGGAAATTGCTATGGCCGCGTCAGATGATCCCCGAGGCCAACCGCCGCCGCTGCCCCCAGGGTTCGCGCCCGCACCGATTCCGGTACGGATCGGCCGCGCGCTCGCCTCCGGCTGGGAGGCGCTGGGGTGGAAGGGCAAGTTGCTGGTCGTTTGCGGCGCGTATCTCGCGGTCAATCTACTGGTGGTCGCTTTCGCTGGGTTGGGAAGCCATGCGGACCACGCAAGGCGGAATCTGGAGACGTTGGGCGACGCGACAGATAGGGTTGTGCCGCCCCCGCAACTGTCGCATGACGACGGAGGCAAGCGACTCGCGACCGCCGAGGTGGCTGGCGTGTCAGTGGCCCCACAGCGCAACGACCGAGAAGACGAGCACATGACTAAAGGCTCTGAGGCCCTACGGAAATCAGATTGGGACTTGGCAATCTTGGAGTTCACAGCCGCTATCCAGCGGAACCCGCGAAACGCAAGGGCCTATTCGCAACGGGGCGAAGCGTACTACTGGAATCGTAGCGCTCAGTCGGCTATTGCCGATTGCACAACTGCGATTGCTTTGAACCCGCGCGACACACGCGCCTACGTTACGCGCGCCGCAGTTTACGTGAATCAGAAACGTTTTGCACAGGCCATGGCCAGTTTAGACGAAGCGGTGCGAATCACCCCTGGTGACGCCTTCCTATACGCTGCGCGCGGCGCAATATACGCTAATCAAAAGTTCTTTGAACAAGCGATGGCGAACTTCGACGAGGCGGTGCGAATCGCCCCAGGTAATGGCTCCCTCCGTTTCCGGCGTGCCCGCTGCGCACTTGCGTGGGGGATAGAATCGGCGCACGAAGCAAAGGAGTGGCACGGGGGGAGGCTGACAGGTTGTTCCGCCGGGGGCTCAACGATTGCGAAGAGGCCCTTCGACTCGACCCGACGTTGGTTCTGGTGGAAGAGTATGCCGACTCGCTGCGACTAGGTCTAAAAGCCGGCGAACCGGCGGGCAAACAATCGTGGTGGCCCTACCCGCGCTACGAATACCAACTTGACGACCCAATCATGGTGCCGACCCACTAGGCACACTTGCCCAAGCCGTCCCCAAAGCGAAGGCGACAGCCCGCCAGCGGTACGCCCAGCCCATCCCCAGCTCGTTTCTATGCGCCGGCACAAGGGATATGGTAACATGCCACCATTGCGGGTGGTAGGCAAGCCGGCTTTGTGCCACGGGGGTCGGCTAATCTATTGTCCGGCAAGGGTTTAGGAGTTACATCAAACGTCCTGCCGCCCGGGCCCTGAATACCCCTCTCCCCTATTGCACTTGCGCGATCTGCTGTTAGCGCCGAATCAGCGCTAGCACTGCCACACGGGTCACTTGGGGCAGGGTCGGTCACGCGCGGCAGCAGTTCCGCAACTAGCTCGGCCCTGAAGCCGTAAGTGCTCATTTTGCCCCTGGTTATCGCTCGTTCATTGACCGAGGGCATATTCGCATTCGAAGACCTCTTGCAACGCACCGCCAGTTCTGTTATATTTATGT
>JBEKTY010000098.1:0-30519 GCA_049515555.1 Thermoguttaceae bacterium | reverse complement strand
CGGTTTCAACTTGCGAATCTGATCGGCGTCCATGCCACGGCCTCCTTGGTGAAGCAGAACGCCTATAGATTCGCCAATTTCGCCAATTCATGCAATATCAATCTTGCGCAGTAATATTAGGCACACTCCGTGTGCCGTCGGCTGAAGCGGAAAAAGGCATGGCGGACGGCACACGGCGTGTGCCTGCTACTTTGGCGCGGCCGCGTGAACGGTTACGGATCGGGTGCCACCGCTGGCTTGTCCAGCAGTGTGAGAATCGCCAAGGAAGACCTCGTTCACCGCGGGTCGCCCTTCCCCTGGTCGTCCGCCCGCGGGGCGTCGGCCCGCCGGACATGCGCATCGCGGCGATCCAATACGAACCCTTCCTCGGAACGTCCGCCACCCTTGCGGGCAAGCTCGGCGAACTCCTCGGCCGCCTGCTGCGGGTCAAGCCGCCCGGCCGAACCTTCCCGGTGGGTGACCCACTGGCTGGCTTCGTCGGGAAACAGGGCCTGATATTGCACCCCCCGCCGCGGCTCGGCCATCCACGGCTCGACCGCGTCACGCCAGCGGGCGTAATGGGCCGTTTGCTTGTGGGCCTTCGCCCCCGCCTCGTCGCGATACACCTCGTAAAGCACGAAGCGGTCCGGGTCGTCCGCCTGCCCCAGCACGTCGAAACGCAGGTTGCCCGGCTCCAGGATCGTGCTCTGGGCATTCGCCCGCGTGGCCTCGATAAACGCCTCCCGACTGTCCGGCCGCACGTGTACGTGAACACAAACCACGAACATGGTAGCAGTTCTCAGTTCTCAGTTGTCAGTTGTCAGTATCCGGCAAGGCATCTACGGGTTTTCCCTGCCCAGTGTTCAGCAAAGCGGTTGCCGAAAACCGTAACCCGTTACTGACAACTGACAACCGACAACTGCCGCTCCGACAACCGACAACTGGCAACTGCCTTCAAGCCGCCCGCCCAGATCGGCCGATATCAACACCAGAAACAAAAATATATCACTAAGTTGATAATCATACTATTGACTTTCTTCGAGAACCATGATATCCTGCCTGTAATTCACGCCAGGAGGTCAGTGAAAGATGATTGCCATACGAGTGGGGTCAGCCCAGAGTTCTGGGGGGAGGCACAACCTTGCCCATCATCCGGCCGGGCCGTACCAACCGCCATCGCCAGGCGTTCGGACGGCCAGTGCCGACGAGATCGAGTGGCTGACCGAGAAAGGCCGGGCCCTGGAAGGCTCTTCGCCGGAGGAGATTCTGGCCTGGGCCATCGAGACCTATTTCCCGCGGTTCGCGATGGCCACTGGGCTGGGTCCGGAGGGATGTGTCATTATTTCGATGTTGGCCAGGATCGAGCCCCGGGTGTACGTCTTCAACCTGGATACAGGCTATCAGTTCCCGGAGACGCTGGCGCTTCGGGAGCGGATCCAGGAGAAGTACACCGTGGCGATCGCCCTGGAGCGGCCGGAGTTGCCGGTGGCCGAGTACGAGGCCCTGCACGGCGGCCCGCTCTATGACCGCGACCCCGACCGCTGCTGCTTAGACCGCAAGGTGGCCGTCTTGCAGCGGGTGGCGGTCGATTTCGACGCCTGGGCCACCGGCATCCGCCGCGACCAGAGCCCCGCGCGGGCCGACACGCCCATCGTCCGCTGGGACCGGAAATTCGGCCTGGCCAAGATCAGCCCCCTGGCCTGCTGGACCAAACACGACGTATGGAATCGAATCCTGAAGGAAAACATCCCCTACAACCCGCTGCACGACCGGGGATATCCGAGCATCGGCTGCTGGCCCTGCACCCGGGCGGTCGGCGCCGACGGCGACGAGCGGGCGGGCCGCTGGAGCGGCTTGGCCAAGACCGAATGCGGCCTGCACACCGCGCCAAGGGAGTAACGGTCCATCCGGAGAACCGCGAAACGGTTCAATAACACAGCTCAGAGAACGCGACACTAATTGCGCCCCGCTTTGGGAACTTGCACGCGGCACCAGGTGAACGGCTTCAGGTCCAGGAGCAGCTTGCCGTCGCGGATATCGGCGGTCGACTCCCGGGGCTTGACCGCCCCGGGCGATTGCAGCGTGTTGGCCGCCCAGGGAACGTCGGCCGAGAGCACATACAGATCGGCTTTCGGCCCGGCGGGAAAGCTGCCCAGCTCGACCGCCACGCGGATCGGACCCGCAGAGCCGCGGTGGACGATCGAAACCAGCAGGCTGCCACTCTCGGACAGGGCGGCCAGGGAGTCGATGGCCGCATAGCGGTGCGGGGCGGGCTGACCCTTGATGCCGGGCAGGACGAAGGGCGCCGCCTCGTCGGGCGAAGTCACCTCGATCCTGACCGGCCGGGCGCCGGCGAAGGCGGCAAAACCGGCCTGCGACCAGTGGCAGGGGTTGGCATACACCCGCTCGCGCTCCTTGCGCAGCCCGCCGCCGTGGTTGACCGTCGCCGAGTGCGTGACCATCTCCACGAAGGGCGCCAGCCGGATCGCCCGATGATAGATCAGCACGTCGTACAGGGCCTCGGCCTGCGTGGCGGGCGTCACCAGGTTCTCGCGCGTCAGGCGGGCCGCTGCGTGGCCGTCGGCCGCACCCAGGCGGGCGAACATCTGCAGCTCGGTGACCGCCAGCCGCGGCTGCCCCACACCGGCGACGGCCATCTCGCGCTCCAACTGGCCCCACTTGCCGGCCAGCATGTCGGGCACGAGCATGAAATCGCGGAACACGTCCAGCGGATCGGTGGCCGTCGGCAGCGAGCCGCCGATCAGCGGATGATCGGTGATCGCCGTCAGCGACGAGGCCGCCCCGCGGATCAGCACGTGGTTCCACTGCGGATCGTCCAGCACCGGGGCGCCGCAGGCATACAGACGGATCGTGGGGTCGGCGGCCAGCATCACCCGGCGGAACCGCTGGTAGCGATCGACGTAGCCCGCCGGGGTCGTCCAGTGGCACTGCCAGCGGCCCCAAAGCTCGTTGCCCAGTTCCCAGTGCCGCACGTTGTAAGGCTGGCGATGGCCGACCGCCGCGCGGCGCCGGCCCATGGGCGATTCGGCCGGGCCGTTGCAGTATTGGACCCAGCGGGCGGCCTCTTCGGGCGTGCCGTTGCCGGCATTGACGCAGATCATCGGCTCGCAGCCCACGGCGCGGCAGAAGGCCATGAACTCGTCGGTGCCGAAGAGGTTCGGCTCGACACCGCCCCAGGCGTAGTTGGGCCTGGTGGGCCGGGCCTCGGTAGGCCCGACGCCCTCCTCCCAATGGTAGGCACTGACGAAGTTTCCGCCCGGCCAACGCAGGAGCGGCAGCCTGGATTGCTTCAGGAGCCGCACCACGTCCGGATCGGCGCCCGTCACATGATCGGCGGGCCGCAACAGAACCCGGGCGATAACCAACTGGCCGGCCGAGCCGGCCGTAACCGCCAGCCGATACACGGCCTCGGCCGGCGCCCGCGGGTCGATCTCCAGCGAGCCACGCAAGGTGCTCCAATCGGCCGACAGTCCCGGCAGGCTGATCTTCGCGCAAGGCCGCGGGGAATCTTGGGCGCAGAGCGCCACGCCCAGAGCGGCAACGTCGGGCGAGCGGGCCAGGATCTCGATCTCGTACTTCCGCACCCGATGCAAGGGCAGGCACACCCACTGGGCAATCCCGGTTTCAGGCGCGGCCACCTGCACGCGTTGCGCCCGGCCGCCGTGCGGCCCGGTATCCGGGCTGACCTCGACCGCCGAAGGGGACAGTCCCATTTTCGGCCTGTCCGAGGGGACAGGCGGACGAAAATTGGGACGGTCCCCGTGAACGCTTACGCTCCCTTCACGCGTCCACCAGCAGGCCAGCCCCTGCTCGCGTGCTTGCACCAGGCGATCGATCTCACCTTCCGGCCAGCCGATGCGCAGGGCCTGCTCGCGAAGCTGCCGGGCGATCTCGCCGGGATCGGACTGGAAAGCGATCACGCCATCCGGCGACGAGTGGCCGGAGGCGAACGGGTAGTCGGCCAGCGTCGGGTTGCGGAGGATCTGGGCGTCCATTCCCTGATAGATGTTGTTGCCCAGGTGCTCGCAGAATTTCCCGGTGATGTACTTGGGGATCGGTTGGGGCGCCGTTTCCTGGGCAAAGACGCGGACGGTCGCTTCCTTGCCCGACGAGATGTTCTCATCCCCCGGCGCCCGAGCGGCCGACACAGCGCAAATCGCAACAGCCAGAATCAAAGGGTGGATACGCATGGGGTTATCTCCTGCCGACACATGACGCATCGAAAAACAGATTGCAGCCGCGGCGGATTATAACCGCTTGCCAGGGGCTTGGGTATCTTCCCCCCTTGCCGAACGACTGGCGCCCGACTAAGCTGACACTGAAGCAGCAGCACCCTTTTTTTGAGGAAATTACACTTGTAGGTGGGTCGAGCGAAGCGAGCCCCACCAGAACCCGCGAGAAGTTCCGATGGTGGGGCTCGCTACCGCTCGACCCACCCTACGACTCAGCCCACCGTACCATCTACTCAGAGCAATCAGAGAACGGGAGACAGACCATGCCAGAAGCGATTGGTAAGCTGACGCGGCGCGATGTGCTGCGACGTGCCACGGCGACCGGGGCCATGGCGGCACTTCCATGGCTCGTGCCGGCCGCGGCGCGGGCCGCCGCGGACCGGGCCGCCCCTTCGGAGCGGATCACGCTGGGCGTGATCGGCATCGGCCCGCGGGCCACCTATGACCTCGGCGGCATTCTCAAGCAGCCTGACTGCCAGTGCCTGGCCGCTTGCGACGTGCAGGCCAGCCGGCGCGCGGCCGCAAAGAGGCTCATCGACCAGCATTACGGGAACACAGACTGCGTGCTGTATCGCGACTTCCGCGAGCTGCTGGCCCGCAAGGATATCGACGCCGTGCTGATTGCCACCGGCGACCGCTGGCACACCACCGCCTCGATCCTCGCGGCGAAGGCCGGCAAGGACGTCTACAGCGAGAAACCCTGCGGCCTGACGATCGGACTGTGCCAGGCCCTGGACGACGTGATCCAAAAGACCGGCCGCGTGTTCCAGGCCGGCACACAGCGGCGGAGCGTGGCCAATTTCCAGGCCGCCGTGCGGCTGGCCCAGAGCGGCAAGCTCGGCAAGCTGCAAACGCTCTTCGCCTCGGTCTACACGCCGTCAATCGAAACGACCTGGCTGCCGGGCGAGCCCACCCCGCCCCGCGACGTCTGCGACTGGGACATGTGGCTGGGACCGGCCCCCTGGCGCCCCTACAACCATGCTTACGTGGGCGGAGGCTGGCGCGGATATTGGGATTTCGACTCCGGCGCGCGGCTCCTCGACTGGGGCGCGCACACGGTCGATCTCTGCCAGTGGGCCAACGCGGCCGACGACACGGGGCCCGTGGAATTCGAAGCCGCGGGCAAGACCATCAACGCCCGCTATGCCAACGGCGTGAAGCTGGTGCTGGATTGCCTGGAGACGCCCTTCGGCCAGCGGCCGGGATGGGTCCAGTCGCTGGGGACCTGCCCCGTGCGGTTCGTGGGCGACGAAGGTTGGGTCGAGACGGGCGACAACGGGGGCATCGAGGTGCATCCGGAGTCGCTCAAAGCCGAGTTGAAAGCGGTGCTGGCCAAGCGCGAGGTGGGCCTGGACGTCTCGACCCACGCCCGCAACTTCTTCGACTGCGTCAAATCGCGGGCGAAACCGGCGGCCAACTCGCGGGTCATGCGCCGCTCGCACACCGCCTGCCACGCCGCCGCCCTGGCCTGGCTGCTGAAACGCAAGCTGGGGTTCGATCCGGCGAAAGAGGCGTTCATCGCCGACGACGAGGCCAACGGCCTGCGCTCGCGTCCGCCGCGGGCCCCGTGGGCCGTATGATGGTCGCTTTGATACGCTACGGGCGCCGCTCGTCCCGGGGGGACTGGATTGATGCAGCGTGACTGTGGTGCGGGTACAATTTCATCGAAGTTCACGAAGGAGCAATTGCCATGAAACGCATTTTCCTGCTGGTGGTTGTGATCGTGAGTTTGCCGGTTCTGCCTGCGGCGGCCCGCCAATGGTCGTCTCGCGACGGTGGTTTTGCAGTGGAAGCCGAGTTGGTCGACGTGAAGGACGGCAACGCCGTCCTGAAGAAGGCAAACGGTTCCCAGGTTGCGGTGCCCTTGAACAAGCTCAGCCTGGGCGACGTGCGGTACATCAACGAAGTGCTGCGATCCGCGGAGGCGGGCGTGACCGGGGGCAAGGCGGAGGCCCCGGCTCCCGTCGCGGGGAAGCCCCAGACCGAGCCGCCCGCCATCGCGGCCAAACCCGCCGCCGTGACCGCCGCCATGCTCAAGAAGCTGCGCTATGATTGGAAGAAGGACCAGACCTATGTCTATCACGTGCGAATCATCGGTGAGCGCGGCAACGACACCGAGAACCGCTCCGGCGACGTTACCTACAAAGTGAAATCGACCCGCTTGGACGAGATCCGCTTGGCCATGACCAGCGACTTGAGGTATGCGGACTTCGAGCGGGCGCGAAGATACGTGGTCCTTCCCGGCCGCCACTTGGGGTTCGTTTCGAATGTCGACAAGCCCAGGGAGGCCACCATCCGGATCGATTCTTTTGGACGACTCCTGGAGAGCAAGGGAGAGGCGCCCCTGCCGTATCTGCTGGGCGATCTGTCGGAGCTGGTCGTCGAGCCGCTGCCTCGGGCGGAGGAGGCTTCCTGGACGATCACCAGTGATCCGGGAATTGCGGTGGTTTCCATTCACTATCCCTATTGGCGCTCGTCGCTGGTGGCTTTTCGCGAGGGCGTTCCCGCTGCCGAAAAAACCGTCTACACCGTTCAGGGAGAGTCGGACAAGCTGATCCTCATTTCCAAGCACTACGAAATGACTTCGGCCGCCACGCTGGCCGGCAAGCCGCGGATCGAGGCCGCCGGCGACGGAAAACTGAAGTTCGATACCCAGCGGGGCGTGTTTGCCAGCCTGGACCTCGACATGCGGGTGACCGTCCGCGATTCCAACAAGACGGAAGACACCCCGTTACACATCAGTTATCGGTTGCTCAGCGAGGAGGACCTCGCCGAGGCAGCCAAGGAATCGCAAAAAGCCAAAGAGGAGGCCGAAAAAGCCCGGAAAGAGAAGGTGAGGCCGCTCAGCGACAAAGAGATCGAGACGGCCGTGGCCGATCTGGCCTCGGAAGACGGCACGCGAATCGACGCCAGCGCCAAACTGCTCGCCGACAAGAAGCCGCTCCAGCCGAACCCCAAGGTCGCGAAGGCCCTCGAATCGCTAATGCTGCATGGCGAGAACGTGGGACATCGCAGCGAGGCGGCCAGGGCCCTGAAGAACTGGTCCACCCCGGAAAGCGTGCCGGGGCTTTTGAAGGCGCTGAACGATTCATGGGCGCCGGTGCGGTCCAACGCCATGGAAGCCCTGTGCAAATATGCCCCCAAGGAGGCGATCAAGCCGGTTGCCCAACAACTGTCCAACCTGATGACGCGGGGCTCGGCCGAGAAATTTCTCAGGGCCGTTGGGCCGGATGCCGAGGACGCGGTGTTGGCACAAATAACCAGCCCGGATGCCTGGGTCCGCGCTTGTGTGTGTGGGCTCCTCGAGGCCCTGGGCACTAAGAAATCGCTGCCCGCGCTGGAGAAGGCCATCGTCGATGAGAACTGGATGGTCAACGGCAATGCCCGGAAGGCGCTGGCCGCCGTCAAGGTGCGCGAGGCAGTCAGCCCGGTCAAGTAACAGCCATCGCGGCCAGCGGCGTATTCTACCGAACCCTTGCCAGGCGCGCCCCCCTTACGACCGGCCGAAAGATAAGTTCCACATTTCTCGTACTCCTCTCGCTCCGCGAGAGGATGGGCATCACGTGGAGCGTGTGAGCACGGAAGTTATTTGTCGGCCCATAATTACCTGGGCGTGCCGCTCAAGTAAAGCTTGTATGCCCAGGGCTCAAGGTCCGGTTCAACTCTTGGTATTTCTCCCGTGTTCCCCGTTACCGCTGTCAGGGTCCTTTGCCCTTGCCCTTCACGACGCCCTTGGCGGCCCAACTGGTTCGCTCCGCCACGCTGGGCAGCTTGGGAAAAGGCGCATGGGGCTCGGTCTGATACCAATAGGCCACGCTGTAGTAATAATTGCCGCTGCGAAAGGGCGGGCTGCCGCCGCCCTGCTCGATCAGGAAACGCAGCGACTCGCGAAACGTCACCGGGTCGGGCACGTGCCAGCGGTAGGCCGTGGTAAAGGGCTCCTCCAGCAGCGTGACGCCGAAGTAAGGAAAGCAGCCTGCCCGCAGCCCGTACGACTCGCAGAAGTAGTCTTCCGAGCCGGTGCCTTGCATGGCGTGCTTGCCGTCGATCCACAGGATTTCGTCGCCTTCGCCCCACCAGCCGCCGTCGTTGTTCTTCACGCTGAGCACGCAGCCCACGAGGTGCCCCCGGCCCTTGGCGTCCAGGATCAGGTACGGCCCTTCCGGCGGCGGCGTGGCCTGGCGGTACTGGGCGTGGAAATAGAGCTGGTCGGCCGGGCCTCCGGTCCCCTCGCCCGCCGGGAGAGGGCCAGGGTGAGGGGCCGATGACTTGCCATTATAGGTCCGATAGTTGATCTCGACCCAGTGGCGGCTGGACTCCCGGCCCTCGTTGGTGAGCGTGATGCGGGCCGCGCGGGCGAAGGGCATGGGGATGTAGCAGTTGCGCGCCGCGCCCGTCGCCGCCGGGTCGGTCAGTTTCCCCGGCCGCTGGTCGATGCACAGCAGTGCGGAGCTGAACCGCTCGCTGAAACCGAAGCCCACGCCGAAGAAATCGCCCACCGGCGCCTCGACGCTGGGCTCCTTCTCGCCGTCCCAGTAGATGCGCAGGACGTGGAGTTGCAGATGGTGCGGCTCGCGGCTGGTGATGTTGTCGCGGAAATGGACGATGCGGCCCGGCCCCTGGATCTCGGCCAGCACCCGCGTCTGGCCCGGCCCGATGTCCCACCAGTCGGCGTTGCCGCCCGTGGGATCGGCCGAGGTGATCCGATGCGACTCGAACGTCCGCAGCCTGGGCAGGTCGTCCAGCGCCGGGTCTTGGCCAAACAACGGCGCACAAAGCGCCAGTAGGGAACTCACAAGGAGAATCGGTTTCATGGCGGCTCCTCTGGTTCAAGGTACTGTATCCGGCACACTCCGTGTGCCGATGGCGAAACGGCACACGGAGTGTGCCGGATACATTGGGCGCCACCCATCTTAGCTTCACCGCGGCAGGAGTTCCAGCAGGGGAGAGCTTTTCCAAGGGCGACACCCTTGTTTGCGGCTTCTCAAACGCCTGTCCGGCGGCGAGAATATAGGCGTGGAGCAGATACCCCGAAAATTACGGAGGAGTGCGGTCATGCGCAGATTATCTCGCCGGAAGTTCCTTAAAGCTGGCGTTGCCGGGGCGGCGTGTGCTCCCCTCATCGTCGCCGGCGCCAAAGCCTCGGGCCGCGTGCTCGGCGCGAACGATACGGTGCGCGTGGGCGTGGTCGGGCTGCGCGGCCGCGGCCAGTTGCACGTCAGCATGGTATCGAGCGTCCCGGGCATGACGCTGGCTGCCGTGTGCGACGTCGATCCAGCGGTGCTCGAGCGCTCGCTCAAGAAGGCCGGCCAGAACAACGGGAAGGTTCAAGGCTTCGACGACGTCCGCAAACTCCTGGACTCGAAGGAGGTGGACGCCGTCAGCGTGGCCACGCCCAACCACTGGCACTCGCTGGTCGGGGTGTGGGCCTGCCAGGCGGGCAAGGACGTGTTCGTGGAAAAGCCGGTGTCGCACAACGTGTGGGAAGGGCGGCAACTGGTGGCGGCGGCCCGCAAGTACGGCCGCATGGTTCAGGCCGGTACGCAGGCCCGCGCCAACCCCGACGTCATCGCGGCCGTGGCCTGGGTCCAGGCCGGGAACATCGGCCCCATCCACTACGCCCAGGGCTTGTGCTACAAGCCGCGGCCGCCGATCGGGAAGGTCGGGCACGGCGCGCTCCCGCCCGGGCTGAACTACGACCTGTGGACCGGCCCCGCCCCGCTGCGGCCCCTGGCACGCCGCAACCTGCACTACGACTGGCACTGGATCTACGACTACGGCAACGGCGACCTCGGCAACCAGGGAATCCACGAGATGGACCTCGCCCGTTGGTTCCTCGGCCAGCGGGCGATCGCGCCGCGCGTGATGAGCATCGGCGGGCGACTGGGCTACGACGACGACGGGCAGACGCCCAATACCCAGGTGGTTTACCACGACTACGATCGCGCGCCCTTGATCTTCGAGGTCCGCGGGCTGCCCAGGTCGAAGCGGCACCAGGCCGACCCGGGCACGTGGTCGAAGAACATGGATACGCCGCCGGGATTCCCGCCCGGGCCGGCCATCGGCGTGGTGATCGCGTGCAAAGGCGGAAAGTGCCTCGTCGTCGAGGGCGGCGAAATCGCGCTGGCCGTCGACAACCAGGGGAAGACGATCCGGCAGTTCCACGAGGCCGACCCGCTCCGCGGCCTCGGCTGGTCCAAGGGCGATTACTACCTCTGGCGGGGCTGGCTGGCGGCGATCCGCTCCCGCAATCCGGCCCATCTGCAAGCCGAAATCCTCGAAGGGCACCTCTCCAGCGCGCTGTGCCATACGGGCATGATCTCCCATCGCCTGGGACATACCATGCCCGCCGGAGAAATCCTCGAGCGCATCCAAGGCAACCCGCTGGCGGCCGATCGCTTCCAGGCGATGCGCGAGCACTTGGCGCAAAACGGCGTCGATCTGTCGAAAAGCTGCGCCGCACTGGGGCCCTGGCTGGCGATCGATCCCAAGACCGAGCGCTTCACCGGCAACGCCGCCGCCAACGCGCTGCTGTGCCGCGATTATCGCCGGCCCTTCGTAGTGCCGGAGGAGATTTAGGGCCCGTATCAAAATGAAGTCCTTGATGCTGGGGAAGACGGGCCACATGTTCTCGATTTTCAGCAAGCGCGAGGGGCTCAAGCCTGAGCAGGAGTTCTACGAGAAATCGCTTGCGCTCTTGGAGGGAACGAGGCAGTTTCTGTTGTGGAAAACCTCAAAGGCATTCTGACATAGCCCGCCCCCGGGTGAATGGCGGGCCAAACCGATCAACGCCGGGCTACGACTTCGGCACGATGTCCATCTGCAGGGCCGGATCGGCGGCCGCGACGTACGTCGCCGGCAGGCCCAATTCGTGGCGAACGATGTTGGCGCCCTGGGCCAGGGCCGCGGCCTTGTAAAAGGCGATCTCGCGATTGCAGCCCTGGCGGCCGAACCCGCAATCGCTCGACACGATGAGCTGCTCCAGCGGAATGTACTCCAGCGCCCGGCGGATCTCGGCCGCCACCTCCTCGGGCCGGTCGGCCTGCAACGTGCGATGACTCACCGCGCCGATGGCGACCTTCTTCTTCAGCCCGTGTCGGAACGGCGCGAACAACTCGATGTCCCGGAAATTCCGGTCCTTCATCTCGACGGTCCAGATGTCGCCCTTGCACCGCTCCAGGTACAGCTCGATCGAGGCGGCATAGCTCGTGTCCTCGCGGACGCGCTGCATGTTGGGATTGCCCCAACAGGTGTGGATCCACAGCTCGACGTCGTCCAGGCCCTGGACCTCGCGATTGTAGGCGTCGATCATGAACTTCGTCTGCTCGTGGTCCTTGCCGAAGGTGTTGGCCATGAAGTGAAAGCAGGGCTCTTCGATCTGGATGCTCCGGCAGCCGGCGTCGCGCAGGGCCAACAGCTCAGTGTTCATCGCCACGGCCAGGTCCCAGATCACCTCGCGCTTGTCCTTGTACTTGGGCGTGTGGATGTCGAGAAACAGGCTCATGACCTGGGAACAGCAGGTGCCGAACTTGACCGGCTTGCGACTCTTGGCCTGCGTCATGCGCCAGATCTTGCCGTAGTCCAACGGGCGGTGCTCGATCTTGTCGACCACCCGCGGCCAGCGCCAGCCGGTGTAGATCTCGTGCAGCATGGTGCCGGGCGGGTACTTCAGCCATTCGGAGCGGGTCTCCTGGGCCTGCAGGAAGTCGCCCGCCAGGCCCGTCCAGCGCTGCAAGGGATAATGGTGCCAAGCCCGGCCCGCCAGGTCTTCGTCGCAGTGGTAGTCGCCGTGCGTGAGGATATCCAGTCCGGCGCGGTCCTCGTCGCTGACCACCACGGCCAGCGCGTCCTGGAACTTCTCGCGGAAGCGGACGTCCATCATGCACGTGTCCAAGGGCCTGCCCCACATGCTGACGTCGAACCAGCGCGGGCGCGGCCAGGAACCGGTGACCGTAGTGGGCAACATCCGATCGGCAGTGGCTGTGAACATCGTATCTCCCCGGCAGTGGCGACCGCCCGGCGGCGGCTCCCCGGACTCAAGGAACACGTTCTGCCCTAATGTTAGTGAAGGGGCGGGGAGAGGTCAATTGTTATCCGGAGCGCCCCTCGGGATTATCGGCGGGCAGCGCGTCCAGCAGCATGTCGGGCTCGGCGATGCTCATCTCGCGGATCACCCGCAGGCGTTGCACCTGGTGCAGCACGTCGAAGATCCGCCGGCACATTGCCCGCGTGATGCCGTAGAGTTGCATGACGGAAATCTCGATTTGGTAGTCGTCATGCGTGGAGGGGGGCTTGCCGCTGGCCAGGACCGCCGCCACCCGCTCGGCGATCTCGTCGTGCAACTGCCGCTCGCGGCGCTGCGAGAAGTCGATCGCGCGGATGGGGAGTTCCTGCACCAGCTCCTGCGTCCAGCGTGGGAAACTGCGCCATTCGGTATCGCCGCTCTTCATGTAGTAGCGGTACAACATCGTGCGGGAATTTACCACCCCAAGAATGTATTCCAGCCGATATCGAGTGCCGGCCTGAAGATCCTTGCGGAGTTTCCAGGTGAAGACCGACTGGTTCGTGAGCTTTCGCGATTCGTCGATCGTAGCGTAGATCCCGACGCCCGTTTGTCGCACAAGAAGTCGCTTGCCTTCGTAAAACTCCGCCGCCTTGTAGTTGATGCCGTCTTTCGTGGTATCAATGTACTCGATCCCACCGAGCCAATAGCGGTTGACTACTTCGCCGGAGATGATTGGTCTCCAGTGCTTTCCACGCGGCTTCTCGGCTATGATGACCTCGTGATTAGCGGCTTTATCAAAGGCGAACTCACGGCCGCAATGGCGGCAGATTTTGGGCCGCCAAGCCCCTCTTACCTTGCGTGGAACATTATCCCATTTATAACAATACGGGCATTGCAGCACCTCGCCGGACTTGCCGATTTCCACCCCGCGTCCTTTCTCCGTCAACGACGCCCAGTCAAGCCCGCGTTCGTCGATCCGCGCAACAACGGGCGCGTCTAATCCTGTAGCAAGTATGTCAATCTCGTACCGCGGGTTGGCCCGAAAACGCGTTTGCGAAACATCATGCCCGTTCTTCTGGACGACTTCCGCTATGGTCTTGCTCCGCTGAAGCAACGTGTCTTCATCGAATAGTCGGCGGTCGTCTTTCCGCAAGGTCGCCACGCGGGTGCGCTGCTCTGGCGGCGGGGCCTGGTTGGCGAAGCAGACGAAAAATGCGGCACGGAAGACCGAGGGGAAAAGCCCCTCGCCGGCCCGCACCAGCCGCGTCAGCGTGGTGCCCTCCAGCAGCATGCGGCGCAGCGGCTCGTGCTCGGGCAGCGTGATACTGTCGGGGACGATAAACCCGAAGGACCCGCCCTTGCGAAGGAGCCGCCGGGCAAGCTCGATGAACAGCTCGTAGCTGTCGTATTGTCCGCGTGCGAGGTCGAAGGCCCCCCCGTCGAGATATCCGCGGATATCGGCCAGGTCGGCGCCCCAGGGCGGGTTTCCCACGATCAGGTCGAACCCGCCTTGCTCCTCGAAGACCTCGGCAAATTCGACTTCCCAGTGGAACGGAGCGGCTCCTTCCAGGCCCGCGCACCGCTCACGCAGCAAGCGGGTGAATTCCCGGCGGATGGGCTCCTTCGCCTCTTCGATTCTCGACAGGGCGCCGCGGATCTGGCGGTGCAGGTCAAGGGCCTCGCCGGCCGTGAACAGCGAGCCGTCGGATGCCGCCCGCGATTCCAGCTCTGCCAGCCCTTTGCGGAGCCTCTTCAGCTCGCGGAACTTCTCGGGATAGGCTTTTTTCTCGTAATCCGCCAGACGGAAGCCCGGCGGCGTGCCGCAGACCAGCGAGTTGCCGCACTTGACGTGTGAATCTATGGTCACGAACGGCTCGTCCTTCATGGCCGAGTTGATCCACAGGCTCAGCTTCGTGAGCATCACGGCGGTGGGGTCCTTGTCCACGCCGAATGCGCCGTGTTGGGTAAGGTGGCGTTTCCACTGCTGGTAGGAGCGCCGGTCGTCCAGCTCTTCGCACCGCGCGGCGGCGTAGTTGACGAATTCGACCAGGAAATGGCCGCTGCCGCAGGCCGGATCGAGGCACGCCAGGTCCCAGGGTTTGCGGCCGGGCTCGCGGGCCAGGGCCTCGTCGACAGCGTGCTCGACGAGGAACTTCGTCACCGACTGCGGCGTATAGAAGGTGCCTTCCTTGCGGCGCGTGTCCCGCCCCACCTGGGGATCGAGACGCCGCTCCTTGATCTCGATGACGTACCCCAGAAACCGCTCGTAGACGTTGCCGAGAATCCGCGGATTGATCTGCGAGTAGTCGATGGGCCGCCCCATCGCCTCCCGCGAAAGCTTAACCAGGATGCCCTGGAACAAGCGGTCGTCGATCCGCAGTTGCGGATCGTCCAGGACAGGATCGGGATCGAACAAGGCGCCGTCGTAGGGGTAGATGTTGAACTGGTTCTCGCTGCGGCCGTCGAGCCAGGCGAAATACTGCTGCACGTAGCCGTACAGCGTGGCGTCGCGTCCCCATTTCCGGTCCTGCTCGAAGCGCTGGATCACTTCCCGCGCAAGGAACTCGTTGGGCAACAACGGCGTGTCCTCGGCGAAGCGGATGAACATGATCCGAAACAAGAGTTTGACCACCGCCTCGTTGATCTGCGCTTGCGGCCGATCGGGCAACTGCGACTGGATGGCGCGAAACAGCAGCAGCCGGCTCTCCACCAGCTTGTCGTAAATCGCTTCGCTGATCGACTCCTGCCACTGCTCGCTTCGCTTGCGCAGCTCGTCGACCGGACAGATACCCTCCCGATCCGGCTTGAAGGCTTCCCGCCGGAACGTGGCATAAAAGCGCAGGAGTTGCTTGCGCTCCTCGATCAGGTCCTTGAGATAGTAGCGCTCACAAGCGCTCAGCGGGCTTTCGCTGCCCCTGAGCTGCGTCTTGTACAGCCGCCACTCGGAGCCGCTGGTGACGATGAACCAGCGGCAATTCGACAGGCCGGCATAGTCCCACCCCTGCCGAGCGGGCGAGCGGCCGGAGCTGTCCTTCTTGTCGAGCGATTTTCCCCAGGCCTTGGCCTCGATGGGAAGATCGTTGCCGCCGATGCGGAAGAAGTATTCCACCGCGCCGGAGTCGCCGCCCGCCCCGGCGTGGTTGACCGCGTGCTCCGCGTCGTTCTCGCCGCGGTCGAAGCCGAGCACGTCGTACAGGATCGGCTCGATAACCTTCTCTCGCGTGTTCGCCTCGCCGGTCATGCGTTTGCGCTGGAGGCCCTCGCAAGCGGCCTGAAACTCGCGGGTGTGCAGCAGCGCTGCGCCGGCATCGGAAAGGCGGCTGGCGACCGCCTCCACGTCTTGGCGGCGAAACAACGGATTGAGGGCGGCGTCAGGCATCTTCGCCTCCGGGGCGGCAGGATACTTTATACCCCAACTCCACGGAGGTGTGAACCCTTCCCGTACCCTTGCAAGCCCCTCACCCCCCAATCATAATAGATGCCGTCGGCCCAGAAGGGCCGCTTTTCCCTGGGGAGGTGCAATCATGGAAATCTTGTCGTTCCTGGCGGCCCATTGGTTCTTTACGACCCTCATGGCCGTGGTCGTGATCCTGGTGCTTCCCTCGATCCGCATCATCGGTCCGACGCAGGTGGGGCTGGTGACGAAGCGCTTCGCGCTGGCGGAGCTGCCCGATGACAACCCCATCGCCTTCCAGGGCGAGGCCGGCTATCAGGCCGATCTGTTGATGCCCGGCTGGCATTTCCGGTTGTGGCTGGTATATCTCGTGGAAAAGCACGCTTGGGTGCAAGTTCGGGCCGGCGAGATCGGGGTGGTCGTGGCCCAGGCCGGCAAGCCCTTGCCGGTGGGCGCCAAGTCGGCCGAGTCGCTCAGCGATTTGAACCTTATCACCGACCTGCGGGCCTGGCTGAAGGCCGGCGGCCAGAAGGGCGTGCAGCGGCCCGTTCTGCCGCCCGGCAGCCTCATGCCCGTGCATCCGGTGGGCTTTCTGGTCGTTACCCGCGAGCGGGTGTACGGCCTGCCCGTGGCCCACGCATTCCAGCGCTTGCAGGCCATCGGCAAGCTGACCTTCCAATCGTTCGGCCTCTCGGAAGAACAACTGAAGGTTACGGTGATTACGCCCCGCACGGCGGCCGGCGGGTTGGTGCTGGATACGTGCGGCATCGTGACCACGCTGGAGGGCCAGCCCTTGCCGGGCGGGGCCATCGCCGGCCGCCTGGGCGAGTTCGAAGACATCAAGAAACTCGAAAGCGAGAAGGCCACCGACCAGACGCTCATCGAAGCCCTCATCGGAACGAAGTCGGTCGAGCACAATAACTACCAGGACTTCGACGCCTTCCTGAAGGCCGGCGGCAGGATCGGCCTGCAACACGATCCGCTGCTGTACGGGGCCTACCTGCTCAACCCCTTCCTGGTTCGCGTGGAAGAAGTGCCCATGCTGGTGGTCAAGCAGGGCGAAGTGGCGGTCATCAAGGCCTACGTGGGCCTGCCCACGCAAGACACGTCGGGGGCGGCCTTCAAGTTCGGGTCGATCGTCCGCCCCGGCCATCGCGGCATCTGGCAAGAGCCGTTGCGGACCGGCAAGTACGCCATCAACCCCCGCTGCTACGAGGCCGAGCACGTGCCCACGGCCATTCTCAGCCTGAACTGGTCGGAGGCGGTAAGCGAGGCCCACAAGCTCGACGAGCGGCTGTCGAAGATCGTGGCCAAGAGCCGCGAAGGCTTCATCTTCAGCATCGAGCTGGTGGTGCAGATCCACGTGCCGGATACGACCGCCCCGCGCGTCATCAGCATGGTGGGCACGATCGCCAACCTGGTCAACGAGGTGCTGCAAGCGGCCGTGGGCAACCACTTCCGCGACACGCTGCAGAGCATGCCCGCGGTGCAGTTCATCGAGACCCGCCAGAAGGTGCAGGAAAGTGCGCTGGAGCACATCCGCGGGCAACTGAACCAGTACGAAGTCGAGACCCGCGGCGTCTATATCCAGGACGTGATCCTGCCCGCTGAGCTGGTCACGGTGCTGACGAAACGGGAGATCGCCAACCAGGAGAAGGCCACCTACCGCATGCAGCAGGAGGCGCAGCAACTGCGGATCGACATGGAGAAGGCCAAGGGCACGGCCGACATGCAGGCCCAGTTGGCGCAGGCCCAGGTGGGCGTGGCCATCGCCACGCAGACGGCCGAGGCCCGCAAGAAGCAGGCCGACGGCGAGGCGACCTACATCGCCGAGACGGGCCGCGCCAAGGGGGCCGAGGTGGAAGCCGTGGGCCTGGCCCGCGCCAAAGGCTTCGAGGCCCAGGTCCGCGCCTTGGGCCAGGGGCCCACCGCCGTCATCAACGTGGCCACCGCCCTGGCCGAGCGGGGCGTGAAGATCATGCCCGAAATCCTGGCCCTCGGCGGCACCGCCACCGCCGATGGCCTCGCCGCAACCTTAATGAAGTTCCTGGCCGAGCGGAGCGGATCGCCGCCCGCGCCACGCGCAGAATAGGGATCGGGTCTTGGGTCTTTGGACTTGGGACTTTGGTCTTGGGACTTGGGACGTCCGCCTTCGATCTTCATTTTCCATCTGGGCGTTCACAAGTTGCGGATTGATCGGTCCCCGCTCCCTCCGGGAGAGGGCTAGAGCGGTTTCATCGTAACTGTAGTGGGTGCCATGGCCACGCTCGCGTAGCCATGCGGCGGTTTTCTCGGGAAAACATGCCCACGGCAAGCGTGGGCATGGCACCCACTGAAAGGGCGTGCTGAGCCGCCGAGCCACGCCCTTTCAGGGCGTGCCACCCATCAATTGAAGGCTGACAGATCGCTAGGCTAGCCCGTCAGGGCCAGGAGTGCCAGATCGTTGAGGTAGGGCGTGCTGGGGGCGCTGTTGACGGCGGCCGCGGCGTGCGCCGCTACGACGTAGGTGAACTGATCGGGGGCGGTGGCCGTGCCGCCCGCGGTAGTGACCGTCACGTTTACCGGGCCCGCCGTGCCTGCCGGCGTCTTGACCACGATCTTCGTGGCCGACTTGCTGACGAAGATGGTCGCCGCCTTAGCGCCGAACTTCACCGTGGCGCCCAGCAGGTTCGTGCCCTTGATGGCAACCGGCGTGCTGTCGCCCTCGGGCCCCGCCGTCGGGCTGATGCTGGTCGCGGCAGGCAGCGGCACAGGCACGTTCAGCGTCCCGCGGTACGTGGTGACCAGGCCGCTTGTGTCCAGCGCGGTAATGACATAGGAATCCATACCGGCGGCCACGGTGCCCGAAAACGAGTAGCTCGCGGCCGTCTTGCCGGATGCCTTCGTCGTCAGCTTTTCGGACGTTCCATCGATGGTCAACGTGGCCTTGCCCAGGCCGCTGGCATCCGTCTCGTCCCAGGTGATGGTCGTGTTGACGGCCGAGGTGGTGGCGGTCGCCACGACGCTGGTGATGACCGGGCCCGGGGTGTAGGTGAACTGGTCTGCGGGCGACGTGGCCGAGCTTCCGCCGCCGGTCGTCACCACGGTTATATCCACAGTGCCCGCTCCGGCGGGGCTCGTGGCCGTGATCGAGGTCGCCGATGTGAACGTGACGTGGCTGGCCTCGACCTTGCCGAAGTAGACCGTGTTGCCCGCGAGATTCAGGTTGCTGCCATCAATGGTGACCTGGGTGCCGCCGGCCAAGGGGCCCATGGCCGGCGTGATGCTGGAAACGGCTGCAAGCTCTCCGGCCACCAGCGTGATGGGAATGGTCACCGCGGGGACCGCGCCGGCAGCGGTCAGGGTGAGCGCAAATGTGCCGGGCATGTCCAGCGTCAAGCCGGAGAACGTCGCGACGCCATTTACCAATGGAACCGACTGCGGGCCGCCCAGCGTGGCCGTGGTCCCCAGGTTGACCAGGCCGATGCTCACGTTGCCCGAAAGATCGACGATCTGCCCGGCGGCGTTCTCGGCGGCGACCGTCAAGCTGAACTGCTCGTCAACCGAGATGCGATTGGGCGGCTCGGCCGTCACCACCAACTGGTCGTTTTCGATCGTGAAGGAGGGCGAAGTGACGATCAGGTTCGTGCCCGGCGTGGTGACGGCGGCCCCCAGCGTGTAGCTCGCGGCGTGGCCGGCGGTAAGCGTGACCGCCGGAAAGTAGGCCGCACCCAGCACCAGCCGCGTTGGGGTCGCCCCCGCCAAGCCGGCGCCGTCGTTGGCCGTAAGCCCGATGTCGGCGATGGCGCCCGGGTTCACATTGCCGAATGCGTCTTCAGCAAGCACCGCCACCGGCAAGGGCGCGCCGGCCAAGACGCTGGCGGGCAGGCCCGCAAACGCGAGTTGCGTCACCACCCCGGGCGCGACGGTAAAGGCAGTCGACGTGGCCGGGGCAATCGCCGGCTGGCCGCTGATGCTGGCCGTGAGCGCAAGGTCATTGCCGGCTTGGTCCGCGGGAATGCTGATGCTGCCGGTGGTGCCGCCCGTCATGTTCTCCGGCGTGGTTGTGCCAAAGGGGCCGGTGATGGTAACGGTGCCGTTGACGCTCGAATCCGGCGTCCCAAAGCTGTCCGTGGCCTCGACGATCACATTGAAGTTGTCGCCGGCGTTCAAGATGCCTAGGGGCTCGAGCGCGAACTCCAGGTGCGTGGCCACACCGGTGGGCGTGACGCCGATTCCCGACGTGGTCGCCGGGGTCAACGCGCTGCCGCCGGAGGTGCTCGCCTTGAGCGTGTAGCTGCCGGTAGGGTCGAGTTCCAGGCCGGTGAAAGCGGCCACGCCGCTGGTTACCGGCGCCGGCGTCGACGCCCCCGTCAACGTCCCGGAGCCAGTCGCGATGGCCAGCGACACGCCGCCGCTGTAGCTGGTCACCACGTTGCCCTCGGCATCTTCGACCGCCACGTCCATGGCGAAAGGGGCCCCATCGGTCACATCGGCCGGGGGCGGCGTGATCACCGCCAGTTTCGTGACGGCCCCTGCCACGACGCTAAAGCTGTTCGTCGTTGCCACCGGCAGTCCGCTGGTCTGGACGTTTAGCCAATCGCCGCTGGCGGCCTGGTCAAGCGTCAAGCCCGAGAAAGTCGCCACACCCTTGAGCACCGGCACGGTCGTCACGCCGCCGAGCGTCTGGCCGGGATCGCCGAGCGTCACGCTGCCGCCGAAAGTCTTGTCGACCTGTCCCTTGCCGTTCTCGACCTTGACGACTAGACCGAAGGGGCTACCCGCCGTCACGGTGCCGGGCGGTTGGGTGGTGACCGCCAACTTCTCGTTGGACACCGTAAACGCCGCTCCGGTGTCGGCGCTCAATCCGTGGCTGGTGGCCTCGAGCGTGTAGCCGTTGCCCGGCTTGCTGATCGAAAGGCCGTTGAAAGTGGCCACGCCATCGACGGCGGTCACGGTGAGGGTCCCGCCCAGCTTGGCGCCGCTCGGGTTCGTGCCCAGCGCGAGCGTCACCTTGCCGTGGAACGTGGGGGCGGGATTGCCAAGGGGGTCCAGCGCGACGACCTCCGCGGTGAACGGCCCACCGCTGGCGACGTCGCCGCCCAGCGGCGAAACGGCCAGTTGCGTTGCCACCGCGGGCGTGGCAGTCACACTCGGCACCGATGCCTCGGGCAGCCCGGGTGACGTAGCGTCCAAGGTATAGGGACCCGCGGTGAAGACCGCCACGTCGTCGAACTCCGCCACGCCGCCCGCGGCCGTCACCGTCACGGTGCCGTCGGGCAGTCCGTACGCGTTGATGAACGTAATGGTCACCGGGCCGTTGAACGTGTCGTCGATATTGTTTTGGGCGTCCTCCGCATTGACCACCACGTTGAACGCCGACCCGACGGTGACGGTGCCGGTGGGAGTTTCCGGCACGAGTTGGACGGCAGTGCCGTCGGGGGCGATAGCGTTGGCCTGCGCCGTCCCCGAGGGCGCTCCGGCGGTAGTCGGCAGGGCCGCCGCAGACCCGGCGCCGGCCGAGGCAATGGCCGCCGGGCCAAGTTTGGTGAGGTCTAACGTGAAGGGCTGCGTGGGAATGCCGATGCCCCAGGTCAGCCCTCCGCCAAGCAGTTCCGGGTAAACGACAAACGGGCCGAACTTGAACACGGCTTGCGTCAGCAGGGCTCCTTCGATTTTGCCCGGCAGAATGCCGGAGGGTGGGACGTGAATACTGTCCCCGTTGAAGAACACCTCTCCTTCGCTGGTCGCGGAGCCTTTCAAAGATGGGGGGGGTGTCGCGCTCAATTCCAGCGTGCCATGCATCTCAACCAGGCCTGTGTAAAACCACTTGCTGCCGTTCAGGACGGCGGTGCCGTCTTCGAGTTCGGCCGTGAACTTGAAGACGCCCTTTACCGGAACCATAGTGCCGCCGAAAACGGTTATGCTGCCGGTCAGATTCTCGGTTTCCGTGATGCTAAAGGCGATATCGAGATTGGCGAACTTCTTGGCGGGAGTATAGGTCCCATCCGCGAAGCCCGAAATGCTGGCCGGGGCCAGGTCTCCTTCGATCCGCAGGTTGGGCAAAGTGGTGAACACGGTCTTGGCGGCGGCCGCCGCCGATTGGATGGCCGCATTCTCGATGCCGAACATGTCGCTGGTGATCGAATAGTTGATGTTGATGGTGGCGGCCAGCAGGGCCCGCGTCTCCAGACGCTCGACAGCGAAACGCCTGTGGTAATCCACGTGCCTCCATCGGCTCGACATTGGATGGCGGTTGGCGGCCCTCCGGCGACGGACTCCAACCGAACGAGAAAAAAAGCGACTCATGACACGGTGCCCCTGGGGTCTACAAGAGTGCGGAATCAATCGAAGGCTCTCGCGTCAATCGCGACGCACATTCCTGACGGGGATACGGAACAAGGTCGCCCACGACTCGGGCCGTCAGAATTCTATTCCGCCGTCAACAGGCGGGGCATCCGGCCACAGGCTGCCCCAAGCTAACCCAAGCGATGGTATCAAGTGGGGCGATGTCCAGGGCGAAAGTCTCGCGTCTTGGGTGCCACGCCCTGAGGAACGAAGGGCGTGGCGGGCCAGGAAAGCACGCCCTTCGCTGCGCTCAGGGACGTGCCACCTTCGTTGGAAGTGTTGCGTGCTATTTTGACGCGGCCTCTCAGGGAGTCTCGACCTGCCGGCCCACAGTCGTCGGCAGCGGGTCGGCGCCGCTGATTGCGTAGGTGTGGCAGGCTTGCAGCCGGTAGGCGGCCGCGGCCGGAAGGTCCTTGCCCGTAGTAACGTCCCGCACTGTGCCGGGCAAGGCCGCCTGGCGCTCGACGAAGTTCCACAGCGTAGCCCGGCGGCCGGCGGCATCATGCCATAGGATCGACTGGTCGTCTTCCTGCAAGTATCGCCGGCACATTTGGCGGCGGTTGTTGCGGTAGTCGGCCAGGGCCCGCTTGTGACCGTCGCCGAGCAGCTTGTCAATGCGGATCTGCTCGCCGGCCCGATCGCCGGGATAGAACAACGGATGGCCGGGATTGGCCATCGAGGCCAGGATGCGGTAATACTGCGGCAGCGGCCAGGGGCGGCTCCGGGGCTCCTCGTGGCCGCTGGGGATCGTGGTGTAACCCGTCCCCAGGCATATCTTGTAGCAGGCGAAGAGGTTCTCCAGGTTGTACGAGGTGGGGCAGCCGTGCTGCACTTCGCCGAACGGCCCGAACGACTCGATCATGAAGTGGATGTCGGCGTCCTGGAGCTCTTTGAAGGCCGACAGCAGGCCCCGCCAGGTGGTCGTGGGCGTGCAGCCGGCGTAGCTCACGGGCATGAAGCCCAGGTTGTAGAAACTGTCGAAGAGGTAGCAGTCCAGGCCGCTTTCAGCCTTGATCTTCTTCATGCAGTCGATCCAGTAGCGGCGGGGCGGCTCGCGGCCGAAGTCCATGGCGTTGAGCACCCATACGTACGAGCCGCCCCAACGGGTGCGGGTGTCTTCCATCTTGACGAACCAGTCGCCGTGCTTGTCGTCGTTCAAGGGGCTGCGCACCGACTGCGTGTTGTTGGTCCAGGAGAAGGGCCGGATGCCGGCGGCCTTCGCCCGGGCGACGAAGTCCTTGAGCTTCGGCGGGCCGCCCAGCAAGGGGGCCGTCTCGTAGCGCTGCCCGCAGCACATGTTGCCCGGCCCCTGGCCGGAAAGCTCGGTCATGTCCGAGCGGTTGAGATTGTCGACGAACAGGGCCTCCACGCCGATCGCCGCCGCCGCCGGCAACAGATCCTTCAAGTACGTGTCGATCGTGAAATTGACCCAGTAGTTCTGGCCCACCCGCATCAAAAGCGGCTCTTCCCGCAGGCCGAATTCCGCTCGGGCCCGGTCGTGCACCTCCTGGATCGTCCAGGTCCAGAGGTTCTTCTGATCGGTGGCCGTCTTGGGCTGGCGGTTGAGCAGGATCTTCTTGGGCGGCGTGGCGTGGCGCAAGGCCTGGTCGAAAATGTGCTTGTCGAAGGTCTTGAGCTCCGCCCTGCCCGGATCGCGCCGCAGGACCGAGCGGATCAGACCGACGCGCTCGTAAACGCCCAGCAGGGTGGCTGGGCCTTTGAACTGGAAGTCGAACGCCTGGTGCGACGCCCAGCGGGGAAGGTTGTGCGTCATCACGCGGTTCTCGTTGGCGTCGCCGCTCCACCAGAACGCGCCTTCGGTGCTCCACTCGTTCTGCTTGTCGAACACGGCCACGGGCGCCGAGCAGGACGACTGGCTGTAGACCGTCGCCCCGCTGATGTCGCCGCCGATCTCCCAACTGGCCTTGTCCAGGAGATAGAACAGCGGCACCGTGCGGCTTTCATACTCGTAGTGGTAGGCGAAGCCGCCGAAGACGACGCCGCCGAAACGATCGGCCGCCGGGCGGAGCACCAGGTCCAGCCGCCCTTCACCGGCCGCCGGCCGATCCCAATCCGTGGTGCTGTGGATGGGATCCAGGCTGTGATCGCGCATCACCCACACCTCGAGGGGCCGGAAAACGGCCCGCAGCCGCACTCGGATTTCCTCCGGCTTCTGCTCGATCGCCGCCAATTCCAGGTCCGCCAGCTCCTGCCCGGTAAAGGATTGCGTGAAGGGCCGCAACGGCAGGCGCCCCGAGCGGACCGCCAGGCCGTCGATCGTAATGACCCCCAATCCCTGGAAGCACCCCTTTTCCGTAAGCACCTCGAAGGTGCAACGGCCCAGGCGGAGCACCTGCTTTCGGGCCGCCGGCTCGGCGGCCTTCAGGCCGGAACCGTCGGAGAAGCTCAGCAGCAGAAGGCAACAAGCGGCCGCACTCGGCCGCGCCAGTCGGTGGAACATGATGGCACCTCGTTGTGGTTGTGAAAGTCCCTCTTAGCCTACCACAGGCCGAGATAGCCGATAAGCGGAATTCGCTCCCACGCCACGTAGACGGCTTTACGAAACATGGTCCTATCACTACAGCGCTAAATGACCTTGCACGATCTTGGGAGGGAAAAAGGGGACAGGCACCATTTGTGCGAAGCACCCTCCGGGCCGTTCCGGCAAATGGTGCCTGTCCCCTTTTTCCCGGAATCCCGCAAGGTCATTTAGGTCGGCAAGCAAAATGTTGGGAAGGACAACTATTTTCCCCGCACGTCGAGGCAGACCAGGGTCCCTTTCTCGTTCCGGGCGTAAATGCGGCCATCGCAGAGCACGGGACTATTCCAACAGGCGTCTGCCGAGAATATCTTCGCGCGCGCAATTTCGGCGTAGGCGGTTGGAGAGGCCTCCGCCAGGATCAAATCGCCGCCGCGGGATAGGACGATCAACTTCCCGTCCGCAACCATGAGGCCGCCGCTGCCCACATCCTTCCGTCTCCATCGAACCGAGCCGTCCTTTGCGCTCACACAGACAAGGTCGGCCCTCAGCCAACCCGATCCGAAAAGCGCGTAGAGGCAGTCGCCCACCAGTACGGGACTGGCGTAGTGGCATTCGAGCCCTTTCTTCCACATTACCGCGGCGTTGCCGCCGCTGACGCCGATCAGGGCGCATCCACGGCCATAGCTTGAGGTGATGAAGATCGCGTCTCCCACAATCACCGGGTCGGCGCAGTTGGCGTTGTCCATGGTCCGCCACTCGTAAGAGGCCATCTTCTGCCCGTTGGCCAAGTCCACAACGGCCAACTGGGTGGCGGCGAATAGGGCCACACAACGTTTGCCGGCAAGGGTGAACGGCACCGGCGAGGAGTAACCCGAATCCCCCGCGCTCTTCCAGACAACATTGCCCGTCTTCTTGTCCAATGCCAGTCCCGACGTTCCCATGTTCGCCAGCAACAATTCCCCTTCGAGGACAGGGGAGCTGGAGAAATTGTGGAGCGGCATGACAAGGTTCAATTCCTTCTGAAGATTCTTGTTCCAGATCACCTGTCCCGAAGCCGCATCGAGGCAGAATGCCTGGCCATCCGCGCTTAGGGCGTAAACGGCCTTGCCGTCAACCGCCGGTGTCGCGCGAGGCCCTCCTCCGTAGTCTGACTCCGCGGCCGGGTACGAGTGTTTCCAGGCCGTCGCTCCAGTTTCGGCATTCAGACAGAGGACGGTATCCTGCTCTGCGTTCCTTCCCATGGCGTAGACCTTGCCGGCCATGACCGCCACGGACGAGTGGCTCCGCCCCAATTCGGCCTTCCAGAGTTCTTTGAGTCCCCCCTTCGGCCATTCGGTGAGCCATCCCTTCTCCGTAGAGATGCCATTGTGGTTCGGCCCGCGCCAGTTGGGCCATTCGCTTGCGGCGGCGCTCTGTTGTTTGTTCACGTCCGCGGCAAAAGCGATTCCTGAAAGAATCACCGCCAGGAGTGAATTCACGATGGATGCATTCGGTGACATTCTTGCCAAATCCTCCTTTGGCATTCGAAAACCGTGGAACGGGTTATTTTTTCGCCGCCTTCTCCATTTCGGCGATCTCTTCCGGCGTGGCCTCCACGGCCACGCGGAATCTCGTGAGCCCATAACCCGTCCCGCTCCCGTCGCCGACTCCCTCACGGGTGGTGGCGAACGAAAAACCGCGACCCATGGCATTGTGATCGTGTTTCTACGATAATTGCCTCATATCTACTCCTCCTATCGTGTCCTTTCCGGACGTGCCACCCGAACTGATCAACTTCGCTTGACGCGGCGCCTTAGGGCGCGGCCCGGTGGGCGAACTTGCGGCTGAAATCCCGCACCGAGCGGGTGAACGTGAACTCGCCCGTCTCGGGCACGCAGCGCGCGGGGGCATCGATCCAGCTCTCGATCACGTACTGCTCCGGCGCGCCTTCCACGGCGGCGTAGTCGTAGCCCTGTTGCAGCGTAGACACGTACCAGGTCGCATCGTCCGCCAGTCCCCGGCGCTGGAGGGCGGGATAGCCCGAGGCCCAGTAGATCAGGCTGAAGGCCAGTCTGCGGCTCCGACAATACTGCTCCAGCTTCTTCACTTCCCGCCATGAACCCTGGTTGCGGACGGTAAAGCACACCCAATCGACGTCCAACCGGAAGAAGTCCAGCCCCGTGACGTGCATCCGGGCCAACCTTTTTTCCAGGGCCTCGATCCACTGCATCAGATCCGGCAAGGGGATAAAGGGGTAGGGCTCGATGTCGCCGATCAGAACCCGCCCGTTGTGTTTGCGGACCAGGGAAATGAAGCGGGCAGTCTCTTCGACCGCATAGTCGTCCGGCTTGTGGATCTCCTGGCGCGCGCAGCACAGCGGCTCGTCCATGGCAATGGCGTAAATGCTGCCGCCCAGGCGCTCCACGCGGTCCCACGTCGGGCGCTGGAGGTCGAAGGTCCGCTGGCCCGTCGTGCCCCAGGGCTTCACCGCGCCGACCTCCAGCGCGAACTTGATTCCCCAGTGCCGCAATTTGGAAAACCATGCCCGGAGCTGGTCGTCGCTGAAGTGCTTGTTGAGGTTGTGGTCTGCGTATCCGATGACGTCGACGAGCGACCGCGTTTCCTGCCACGCATCCGGCTGCTGGAACAAGTCGCGAAAGCACCGGCCGTTGTCGTATGACGGCGGGATCATCCACACGGCCGGTTTCGCGCTGCCGCCCGGCGTTTGAGGCGGCGGCTGCGCGACCGAGCGGCCCGCCGTCGCCGCCAGGAGCAGGCCCACGGAAAGAGCCACCAGCGATTTCAAATCCAGGTCCTCCCTGTTCCAGCCCGGCATCTTGGCGCCTCCTTCGTAACCGTGCACGCGCCCGCGGCCATAGTAGCAGGCACACTCCGTGTGCCGTCCGCCGTCCCTTCTTCCGCTTCAGCGGACGGCACACGGAGTGTGCCTGCTACTTTCCAGGCCGTGAACGGTTATCCTACTGCTGCTCTGCGAACTTTTCCAGTTCTTGCCGTTGAACCAAACCACCGTTAAGATCATCCGTTACGGCGCGGCGCCGGTCAAGCCGACGTGCCAATTGGTTTCTGTTGCGGAAGGCCGGGAATTTGTAGGGTGGGTCGAGCCCGAGCGAGCCCCACCATTTTCGACGGACGACGGACGACGGACGACGGGCCGGAGTGCTTCTGGCGGGGCTCGCTGCGCTCGACCCACCCTACGATGCTCCGTCAACGTGCAAAGGAGTCGCCATGAAGCGAACAACGAGGCACACTCTGGCAGCCTTCACCGTCGCCGTGGGGCTGGCTTCGCTCGGCGCGCTCGCTGCGGAAAGCGGACCGCTGACGCTGCCCGTTACACGGGATACGTGGGTCTCGGCGGTGGGCACGGAGCAGGAAGGCAATAACGGCGCCTCCTCGCGGCTGAAGTTCAAAGGCATCCAGGAGTTCAGCCTGCTGGACGGCGACTTCTCCGCGATCAAAGGCCGGCGGATCGAGCGGGCCGTGCTGCGATTGCACATGGCATCCCCGGAACGGCTGGGACGGGTGACGGTGTCGACGATTTCCGCCCCGTGGGAGGAGGGCACGGGAACGAATTACGCCAAGATACCCGGAGCGGCCTGTTTCCGCCTGCCGGGTGTCTCGCCGGACATCACGGCAGTCATTCTCGGCCACGGCGGGTCGATCTGGCGGTTCGCCGACGCCTCAGCCCCGGATGCCGGCGGCTGGCAGTCGATCCCCGTCGATCCGGCGGTGATCCAGGCCCGGCTGGACGGCCGCAGCCACGGGTTCGCCGTGCTGGACGATGAAGGCAACCAGTGGCGCCGCCAGGGCGACGCCTTCCGCTGGCGGTTGTTCCCCAACCGCTTCTTCTATTCCAAGGACCAGAACGCCGCGGTCGCCCCGCGGTTCGAGATTTGGCTCGCCCGCGGCAAGGGGACAGTCCCGCTGAAGGGGACAGTCCCATTTTCGTCGGACGAAAATCGGGACAGTCCCCGGGACGAAAATCGGGACAGTCCCCAGCCGGTGGCGGTTCCCCAGTCGCCCGCTCCGCCGCCGCTGGCCGAACCGCAGAGGATCGATCTGCCGACAGTCGCCGCGCCCGAGGAGGAAAAACCCCCGCCGCGGTCGATGGCCGTCGGCGATCTGTTCGGCCGGCCGCTGGCGGTCCTCCGTGCGGCGCGGGGCGAAACGGTGTGGTTAGACGTCCGCGCCGACGCCGCCGCAAAGCCGGACCTCCGCGTGCCGGATGGATTCTCGGGCAAGCTGTTCTCGGTCGAGGCCCACCGGGACGCCTTGGTGTGGTGCGATTCGTTTGGGAAGCCCTTGCTTGCCGAAAGAACCGACCCCCGGCGGCACGCCGGCCGATGGCTGGCGGAAATCTTCGTCCCCCGGTCCGCGACGGCCGGGCGGCACACGCTTCGGCTCGCCGCGGGCTGCGCGGTGCCGTTGGAAGTGTGGGACTTCGCCCTGCCCGACCGGCTCTCGTTCGTCCCGCAGATGAACGCCTATGGCCTGCCCGACGCCCAGGAGATCGCCTACTACCGCATGGCCCACGAGCATCGCTGCTGCCTGAACTGCCTGCGCTACAATTGGCAGGGCAAAGTTGCCGAGGGCTGCGCTCCGAAAACGGCCGCCGACGGATCATGGGACTGGCGGGCTTGGGACCGCCGATTCGGCCCGCTGCTGGACGGTTCGGCCTTCGCCGATCTGCACCGCGGGGCGGCGCCGGTCGATTTCTTCTACCTCCCGCTGAACGAGAACTGGCCCATGGACCACGAGCGGGCCTATCGCGGCGGTTATTGGATCGAAAGGGCCTACCCCGACACTTACTGGGCCGAATTCCGCGCCGCCGCCCGCCGACTGGCAGGGCATATCGCCGAGCGGGGATGGGCCGACACGACGTTCGAGTTCTACCTCAACAACAAGGTCTACTTCAAGGCCACCCGCGGCTCGTGGTCGAAATGCTCCGCGCCATGGATCTTCGATGAGCCGGTCAACACCCAGGACTTCTGGGCCCTGCGGCGATTCGGCCGCGAATTCCTGGCCGCCACCGGTGCTGCGCGGAACCTCGTTTTCCGCTGCGATATCTCGCGGCCCGAATGGCAGCGGGACCTGCTCGACGGCGTCTGCGGCGAGGAGGTCGTCGGCGGAGCGCTGCGGCCGTATCGCGACCGCATCCTGGCCCGCCAGGCACGCTTCGGGCAAAGGATCCTCACTTATGGCAGCCCGAATAAGATCGGGACCCCGAATCTCCATGCCTCGGCCTGGTGCCTGGATGCCTGGTGCCTCGGCGCGGACGGCGTCGTGCCGTGGAACACAATCGGAACCCCCAAATCGTGGACCGAGCCGGATCAAACCTGCCTGTTCTATCCCACCGAGAAAGGCCCCTTGCCCAGTCTCCGGCTGAAGGCCTTCTGCCACGGCCAGCAGCTTGTCGAATACCTTGCCATCTTCACGCGGCTGGCCGGCCACGACCGCCGTGGGGTGGCCGAGGCCGTGCGCCGGGAAATGGGGCTCGCCGGCCGGCTCGAGCGCGCTTCCGACGACGATGCCGGAAGCATGAGCTACGATGGCGTCTCGCCGCAAAGCCTGGAACGCCTCCGTTGCCGACTGGGCGCGTGGATCGCCGCCCAAAGACCGGCGGACCGCCGGGCCTGGACGGTGCCGCGCCCCTTCGGCCCCCTCGATACCCGGCCCGACGAGAGTTTCTTCGCGTCGGGCGGTAGCTTCGCGGCTCGGTAGGTTGTCAGCCCAGAGAGGACAGAGGGCGCAGAAAAAGACGACCCCCGGCAAATTGTATTGCCAGGGGTCATTGGCAGGGAGAGCGGGTAACCTCCGGCAAGGCCAGAGGGTTCTCGTTCACCTGACCTCAAATTCGTAATTGTTGACGGTCGGTTCGTTCTTGAGGAAGGTGGTGGTGATCTTCACCTTCACCTTCCCTTTAGTAGTCGGCTTGATGACGAACTCCACCTTCTCCATGCCGATTAGTATTACTGCGCAAGTTCAAGGCCATTTGCAGCGGATGAGATCTTTCAGGTAGATGCCCATTTTCCGCAGTTTTTTGCGTGTTCGTTTGATGTGCGACTCGCGGGCCGTGGCGATG
>JBEKTY010000097.1:0-30562 GCA_049515555.1 Thermoguttaceae bacterium | reverse complement strand
GCGCTCGCTAAGTCATGCCGTGGCACGATTTTGGAGCATCTTGGCCGCACCGGTCGGCCGAGGGCCGTGAGGTGTTGTTGACTATACTGTGAGCGGTCAGGAATGATTCGAGCCGTTCCCTGTTGTCGCGGTTCGCATCAATTCAAACCGTGCCCAATATAAGAAATCCCTGGAAGCTTTTCAGCGATGGATCCCAGCGAACTGCTCCGGATTGTAGACACGATCCACCGCGATAAGAATATCGACAAGGAGATCGTCTTCGAGGGCATCGAGGCGGCGCTGATCTCGGCCGCCAAGAAGCACTACGGCGAAGAGGAAGACGTGGTGGTGACGATCGACCGGCAGAACGGGTCGATTGCCGGCACGCACAACGGCGTCCCGCTGGCCCCCGAGGAGATGGCCGAGCGGATCGGGGCGCAAACCGCCAAGCAGGTAATGATCCAGAAGATTCGCGAGGCGGAGCGGGACCACCTGTTCTCGGAGTATGAAGAGCTGCGGGGGCAACTGGTGACCGGCACCATCCAGCGCTACGACGGGGGCGCGGCCACCGTGGCCCTGACCAACGTCGAGGCCATCCTGCCCCGCGGCGAGCAGATCCCCGGCGAGACGCACCACGCCAACGAGCGCGTGCGGGCCACGGTGTACGAGGTCCGCAAGTCGGGCAGCCGCGTCAAGGTGATCCTCAGCCGCACCAAGCCGCAGCTCGTACAGCGGCTGTTCGAGCAGGAGATCCCCGAGATCGGCGAGGGGGTCATCGAGATCCGCTCCATCGCCCGCGAGCCCGGCTATCGCACCAAGGTCGCCGTCAGCAGCATGGACCAGCGCGTCGATTCGGTGGGGGCCTGCGTGGGGGTCCGCGGCAACCGCATCAAGAACATCGTCGACGAGCTGGCCGGCGAGCGGATCGACATCGTCCGCTGGAGCGACGACATGCAGGTGTTGATCCCCAACGCCTTGCAGCCGGCGGAGGTGGAAGAGGTGATCCTCTGCCAGATGCTCGGCCGGGCGATCGTTCTGGTGCGCGAGGACCAACTGTCGTTGGCCATCGGCCGCCGCGGGCAGAACGTCCGCCTGGCCAGCAAGCTCTGCGTCTGGGACATCGAGATCATGACCCGCGAAGAGCTCGACGAGCAGATCGAGCAGGCCGTGGTGGGCTTCGGCTCGCTCGAGGGGGTCGAGCCCGAGCTGGCCGAAAAACTGGTGGGCGAGGGATTCCTGTCCTATGACGACCTTTCGGTGATCGAGCCCGACGCCCTGATGGAGATGGGCGGCCTCACCGCCGAGCAGGCCGACCTGATCGTCGCGCAGGCGGAGGCCAAGGCCGCCGAGGCCGAGAAGGTGGCCGCCGAGCAGCGGCGGTTGCAGCGCGAGAAGGACCGGCTGGGCGCCGACCAGGCGACCGAGGCACAGGCCGAACAAGGCCCAGAGGGCGCGGCCGGCGATGAACCGCCGGGCGCCGACCAGACGACCGAGGCACAGGCCGAACAAGGCCCGCAGGACGCGGCCGCCGAAGACCTGCCGGGCGCCGCGGACGGCTTGCCCGGGCTTGCCGCGGGCCCCGGCCCGACCCCGCTGCCATCCGGCGTCGAGCCGGCGGGCACGGATATCTTGCCCCTCGTGGAACCGGGCACCGACGACGCGCCGCTGCCACCCGACGGGAGCACCGGCGACGCGCCCGAGCCACCCGCCGAACCGGCTGTGGGGGAGCAATCCGGCGTCCCGCCCAGTGCGTAGGGCGGATTTCCTGATCCGTCCCCAAGAAGCGGACGGTTGAGGAAATTCGTCACCAAAGAGCGGGGCGGATGTGGAAATCCGTCCTGCGGGAATTGTAGAATTGTATTGTTGCGCGGACCCAAGGGCCCGGCCCGGCCGGGCATCCAAGCGAGGCCAAATTTGCCCATCCGCATCTACACGCTTGCGAAAGAACTGAAGATCGACAACAAGAAGTTGGTCGATCTGTGTACCCGAGCGGGTATCACGGGCAAGGGTTCTGCGCTGGCGAGCCTGACGGACGAGGAAGCGGTCCGGCTGAAGGCATTCATGGCGGGCGGCAGGCCGGGCAAGCCGGAAGTCGGCGGGGGTGCGGTCCGGCGGCCGGGTGCGGCCGGCCCGGGTACGCTGCCGGGCATCCGCCGCGAGGACTACATCGCCCCCGGCGGCGCGGCCGCCGCGGGCAAGATCCCGGTGCTGCCCTCCAAACCGGACAAGCCGCCGCTGACGCGGAAGAAGCCGGCCGAGCCGGCCGCGGCTGCGGGCCAGCTCGCCCCGCCGCCGGCCGTTGCGGCCCCAGTCGAACTCCCGCCGGTCGAGCCCGTGGCGGTGCCGGCCCCGGTGAGCGAGGCGGCCCTTCCGCCGCCGGCGGAGCTGGCCGGATTGGCAGAGCTTGAGCCGCCCGCGGTCGAGGAGGTGGTTGGGCCGGCGGCCCAGTCACCGGCAGCCGAGTCGCCCGCGGCGGAATCGCCCGTGGCGGCTGGTCCGGTTTCCCCGCCCGCGCCCACTCGGCCCCTGCCCCCGCCGCCGATGTCCCGGCCGCTGGAGCGGTTGCTCGGCAAACTGGCAGGCCGGACGGAGAAGAAGCCGGGTCACAAGCCGGCCGAGAAGCCGGGGCCCGCGATGCACCTGGCCCCCATGCCGGCGGCCCCTTCGACGCCCAGGCCGAAGGCGAAAGAACCAACCCCGCAGAAGCCGGACATCAAGCTGCCGCGGGATGCCATCCGGGCGAGCAAGGCCGGCACGAAGCCCCTCTCGGAGCATATCCGGAAGCACGAGGAGCGAAAGAAGCGGGACGACCTGGCGGCCCGCCGGGGCCCGCCGCGCAAGGGCGAGGGGCTGGCCCCGCCCGTGCTGCCGCCGGACCTGTCCGGCGGCAAGGAGCGGCCGCGGCGGGCGGCCCCCGTCGCCCGGCCGCCCGCGGCCGCGGAGGAGGGCGAAGGGGCCGGCGTGAGCACGATGGGCGGCCGCGAGCAGCGGCAGTTGAAGCGGAAGCGGGCGGCCACGGCCAAGCGCCGCGTGGGCGGTGAAGAGGAAGAGAGCCCGGCCACGGCCGCCACCGGGCCGGCCACCGTCCGCCGCACCCACATCCGCCGCACCGGCGCCAATACCGCCGCGCCCCGCAAGGGCAAGGTCGTCGTCAACCTGCCTTGCACCGTCCGCACTTTCTCCGAGGCCGTCGGCGTCCCGGCGCGGACGATCCTCGGCAAACTGCTGGCCCTGGGCGTGGTGAGCAACATTGCCGCCGCGCTGGAGGCCGACACGGCCGAGCTGCTGGCCTCCGAGCTGGGCATCGACGCCGATTTCCACCGCGAGATGGCCCTGGAGCAGCGGATGCTCGAGGCCCAGGAGCAGGAGGACGATCCGGCCGCGCTGCGGCCCCGGCCGCCCATCGTCACCTTCCTCGGCCACGTCGATCACGGCAAGACGTCGCTGTTGGACTGCATCATCGGCATCGACGTGGCGGCCCACGAGAAAGGCGGCATCACGCAGTACATCCGGGCCTACCAGGTGGAGAAGGACGGCCGCTCGATCACCTTCGTCGATACGCCGGGCCACGAGGCGTTTACCCAGATGCGGGCCCGCGGCGCCAACGTCACCGACATCGCCGTGCTGGTCGTGGCCGCCGACGACGGCATCATGCCCCAGACGGAAGAGGCCATCAGTCATGCCCGCGCCGCCGGCGTGCCGATCGTGGTGGCCCTGAACAAGATGGACCTGCCGGGCGTGAACGTGGACCGCATCTACCAGCAGTTGGCCGTCAACGACCTGCTGCCCAGCCAGTGGGGCGGCGAGACGGAAGTGGTGCATACCAGCGCCGTGACGCGACTGGGGATCGACCAACTGCTGGAGACGCTGCTGACGGTGGCCGAGCTGCGCGAATACAAGGCCAATCCGGACCGGCCGGCCCGCGGCACGTGCCTCGAATCGGAGATCCACGAGGACCGCGGCGTGGTGGCCAAGCTGCTGGTGCAGAGCGGGACGTTGCGGGCCGGCGACGTGCTGGTGTGCGGCCCGGCCTACGGCCGGGTGAAGGCCATGTACGACACGCTGGCCACGCGGCGGCGGCACGCGGAGGCCGGACCCTCGACCCCCGTCAACGTCACCGGCCTGAGCGTGGCCCCCGGCGCCGGCGACCGCTTCCACGTGCTGGAGGGCATCGCGCAGGCCCGGCAGTTGGCCCGCCGGCGGGCCGAGGCCACGCGGCAGAAGGAGCTCAGCGGCGGCCCGGGGCACGTCACCCTCGAGAACCTCTTCGAGCGGCTGGGCCAACGCGACGACGTGCAGACGCTGAACATTATTTTGCGGGCCGACGTCCGCGGCTCGATCGAGGCCATCCGCAAGGAGATGGAAAAGCTCGAGCATCCCGAGGTGCAGATCCGCATCCTGCAGGCGACCGTGGGCGGGGTGACCGAGGCCGACGTGCACCTGGCCGACGCCTCCGACGCGGTAATCATCGGCTTCAACGTGGTGGCCGACGAGGGGGCCCGCGGCCTGGCCGAGGCCCGCGGCGTCCAGATCCGCCGCTACGACATCATCTACCAGGTGACCGAGGACCTGAAGGCCGCCTTGGAAGGCATGCTCCGCCCCGCGCGGCAGGAGCGGGACCTGGGCCGGGCACTGGTGCAGCAGGTGTTCCACATCAGCCGGGTGGGGTCGGTGGCCGGTTGTCGCGTGCTGGCCGGGGTGCTGCAGCGGGACGCCCGGGTGCGGGTGATCCGCGACAGCCAGGTGCTGGGCGACTACGCCATGGAATCGCTCCGCCGCGAGAAGGACGATGCCCGCGAGGTCCGCGAAGGCCTGGAATGCGGCGTGCACCTGTCGGGCTTCAACGACATTAAGGAAGGCGACGTCCTGGAGGCCTACAAGATCGAGGAGATCAAGCGAACGCTGGCCGGCACCGCCTCCGCCTAGACGCCGCGCAGAAACAAGAGTCATGACCTCCCGACGCGCCGAAAAGATCGCCGAAGCCATCCGCGAGGTGGTGAGCATGTCGATCCTCACGGAACTCCGCGATCCGCGGGTCCGCGACGTGACGGTCACCTACGTCGAGGTCTCCGGCGACCTGCGCCACGCCAAGGTCCACGTCTCGGTCATGGGCGAGGAGGTCCAGCAGAACTTGAGCCTGCGGGGGCTGCAAAGCGCCGCGGGCTTCCTGCAGGCGAAGATCGCGGCCCGGCTCGAGCTCCGCTTCACGCCGCGACTGGTCTTCCTGTTGGACCAGGGCGTGAAGCGGTCGATCGCGGTGGCGAAGATCCTCCGCGAGGTGCTGCCCCCCGCGGCCCAGCCGCCCGCGGACGACTACCCCCTGGCCGAGCCGACAGCGGCCGAGCCGACAGCGGCCGACGACCCCCCGGCATAACTCGATCCCTGCCACCCTATGGGTTTTTCCGCATGCCTTCCGTCAGTCGAACGGCCCAATTTGCCCGGATCCACAAGATCCTGAAGAAGTATTACAAGCCGGTCCTGCCGCCGGCGGACCGCTCGGTGCTGGAGCACCTGCTGTTCGCCTGCTGTCTGGAGGATGCCCGCTATGACGCGGCGGAAGAGGCGTTTGCGGGGCTGGTGCACACCTTCTTCGATTGGAACGAGGTGCGGGTTACGTCGCTATCGGAGTTGTCCGAGGTGCTGGCCGCCCTGCCCGATCCCCGCGTGGCGGCGCATCGCATCAAGCGGGTCCTGCACGGCCTGTTCGAGGACCTGTATTGCTTCGACCTGGAAGAGAAGCGGAAGAAGCCCCTGGGGGTGACGATCAAGTGGCTCGAGAAGATCGAGGGCATGACCCGCTTCGCCGTGGCCTACGTGGTGCAGTCGGCGCTGGGCGGGCACTGGCTCCCGCTGGACTACGGCACGCTGGCCGCCTTCCGCGTATTGGACTTGCTCTCGGATAAGGATGCCGTGGCCGGCGCGGTGCCGGGGCTGGAGCGGGCCGTCTCCAAGTCCAAGGGCATCGAGTTCGGCTCGCTGGCGCACCAGCTCGGCGCCGACTTCCTGGCCAATCCGTTTTCGCCGCAGGTCCGCGAGGTCCTGCTGCAGATCGATCCGGGCGCGGCCGAGCGCTTCCCGAAGCGGCGGATTCCGCCCCCGCCGCCGCCCGTCGAAAAAAAAACCGCCGCCGAGAAACATGCGGAAAAGAAGCCGGGCGCTGAGAAGCCGGCGGACAAGAAATCTGCCGCCGAAAAGCCGGCGGACAAGAAAGGTGCCGCCGAGAAACCGGCGGAGAAGAAGCCGGCCACCGAAAAGGCCGGTGAAAAAACCGCCGCCGAGAGGCCTGCGGACAAGAAATCTGCCGCCGAGAAACTGGCGGAGAAGAAGCCGGCTGCTGAGAAGGCCGTGGAAAGACCCGTGGGCGAGAAGCATTCGGAAAAGAAGCCGGCCGCTGAGAAGGCCGTTGAAAAAACCGTGGGCGAGAAGCATTCGGAAAAGAAGCCGGCCGCCGAGAAGGCCGTGGAAAAACCCGTGGGCGAGAAGGAGCCCGCCGGGCCTGCGGCCGAGCCCGCAGCCCGAGTACGGGTGCACAAGAAGAAGGCCGAGCCCCCGGCCAGCGAGGCGCCGCCAGCCGCGGCGGCGGCCGCACCGCCCCCCGCTGCGGCCAAGCCGCCCGCCGAGCCGGTGAAACCGCCGACCGCGGCACCTAGGAAAAAGCCTGCGACCTCCGACTCCCACAGTGAACTGTCCGCCTCGGAGGGACTCGCCAAACGCAAGCCGCGCTGAACGGTAGTGCAGTGATTCAGAATTAAGGTACCGTTTCCCGGACAAACTCGGTAATTTGGGTGCCACTGCTGGCTTGCCCAGCAGTGTTGAATCACCATCGGGCGCAACACTGCTGGACAAGCCAGCAGTGGCACCCCGAAAATCATAAAGTCCCATTTGGATGAATCACTACGCTAGCAGCGTTGCTTCTCCCGCCGAACTCCGGGCGGGAGCGGATTGAAACATGGCATCTTTTGCACACAACGTGGCAGCCGGCCCGGTGGAAAAAGGGGACTGGCTCCGTGGCATAGGTTGGTTTCGCAGCGCGAGCAACGTCGCCGCCACGGTGCCTGTCCCCTTTTCCCACCCGTGCGCAGCAATACTGACGGCTGGCGTTGCCTTCTCATTGGCCCTGGCTTGGTTGCTCTGGCCGGGGCCGGTGTGGGCCATCCCCGCCCCGCTGGAACTGGAGGACCGGCCGCAGCCGTTCTCGGCCCAGCGGGCCACCAGCGAGGCTGACGAGGACCGCGTCCAGGCCTTGGCCCTGTTTGCCGCCGGCCGAACCTTCGAGCAGCGGCAGGAATACGACCGGGCGCTGCAGTATTTCGAGCGGGCCTACCGCTACGACCCGACGGCCACAGCCGCCGCCGACGCCGTCGTGCTCCTGGCCTTGCACCAGCGGCAGTTGGCCGTGGCGGCCCGCTACGCGATTAAGACGATCGACGTGGTTGAGCTCGGCACCCAGGTTCCGCTCCGCCTGGCCGAATATCTCACCGAGAACGGCGACTACGAGCACGCCGTGACACTGTATGAGAAGGTGATCGCCGCCCGCACCGGCGGCCAGCCCGACGGCGACGAGTTGCTCCTGCGCATGGAGATCGGCCGGCTGGATTATCTGTTGGGGCGGCATGCCAAGGCCGCCGAGCAGTTCGCCCTGGTGGCCGAGGCCCTCGAGCATCCCCAGCGCTTCGGCCTGAGCGAGCGGACGAAGAAGGAGTTGTTGGGCAACGCGGGCCTGGCCTACCTGCTGTTCGGCGAGAGCTTTCTGCTCAGCGGCCGGCTGGCCGAGGCGACGGCCGCCTTCCAGAAATCGAACTCCGTGGCGCCCAACCAGCCGCTGGTGGATTACAACCTGGCCCGGGTGGCCGCCCGCAAGGGTCAAACGGAGCAGGCCCTGGCCGACCTCCGCCGGGCGCTGGACAAGCACCTGAACTCCGAAGGACTCGCGCCCGCCGAGCTGCTGGCCGAGCTGCTCGCCAAGCTCGGCCGGGAAAAGGAGCTGCTCGGCGAATTGGAGCGGCTTCATAAAGCCGACCCGGACAACGTCCCGCTGGGTTATTTCCTGGCCGGGAAGTACCTCTCGGCGGGCCGGCTCGAGCAGGCGGCGGACCTGTACGCGGCCCTGCTCAAAAAGGGCCCCACCACCATCGCCTTCCGCAGCCTGGCCGAGATCGATCGCAAGCTCAAGCGGGCCGAGCCCCTGCTGGCCCTGCTGGGCTCGGTCGTCGAGAAGAGCGCCACGCTGGACCTGTTGGGCGAAGGGCTCCAGGCGCTGGCCGGCGACGCCGAGACCTGGCGGCTCCTGCTGGCCGCCGGTGGCGCTGGCGCGGGTGGCACGGGCTTGCCAGTACCTAAGCCGGCGGGTGGCACGGGCGTCGCGCCAGTGCCTAAGCCGGGCACCGGCCAGCCGCCGCTGCCACCCCGCAAGCACCCGTCCGACTTCAACCAGTGCCTGGCCCTGGCCCTGCTGGCCGACCAGCGGAAAGAGTTCGACCTGGCCGCCGAATTCTTCGACGCCGCCCTGGCGGCCCAGCCCAAACAGGCCGCCCAGGTGCTGCTTACCTGGGGCGTGGGACTGCTGGTGGCCGAGCGCCCGGCCGAAGCGGTGAAGGTCTTCCAGCGGGCCGGGCAGCAGAAGCTCATGCCGCCGGACAACCCGGCCTTGGACTATTACCTGGCCGGGGCCCTGGCCCTGGGCGACCACGTCGACGAGGCCCTCACCTGGGCCCGCAAAGCCGCCGCGGCCAAGAGAGACTCGGCCCAAATGGCGCTGCGCGAGCCCTGGATCCTGGAGCGGGCCAAGCGCCACGAGGCGGCCATTCGGGCCTACGCCGACGTCGTCACCCGCTTCGACGCCGACCAGAAGGCCGAGACCCGCGACAGCCTGCGCATTGCCCGCCTGGCCCTGTCGAACTTGTGCGTACTGGGCAACCGCCTGCCCGAGGCCGAGCAGTGGCTCGAACAGGTGCTCGACGAATTCCCCGACGACGTCTCGGCCGCCAATGATTTGGGCTACCTGTGGGCCGACCAGGGCAAGCACCTCCAGCGGGCCCTGCGGATGATCCAGTTCGCCGTGGCGGCGGAGCCCGAAAACTCAGCCTACCGCGACAGCCTGGGCTGGGCCTTCTACCGCCTGGGCCGCTTCCCCGAAGCGGTGGCCGAGCTGCAGAAGGCCGCCCGCGACAAAGAGCCCGACGCCGTGATCTTCGATCACCTGGGCGATGCCTGTCTGCGGGCCGGCCAGCCCGAGCGGGCGCACGACGCCTGGCGCCGTGCCGCCGAGGCCTTCCGCCGCGAGAAAGAGCCCGAAAAGGCCCGCCAAACCGAGCGCAAAATCACTAAATAAGGAGCGCCAGCCATGTCCGGACATTCGCATTGGGCCACGATCAAGCACAAGAAGGCGGCCGTCGACGCCAAGCGGGGCAAGGTCTGG
Source organism: Thermoguttaceae bacterium (assembly GCA_049515555.1). Taxonomy (GTDB): domain Bacteria; phylum Planctomycetota; class Planctomycetia; order Pirellulales; family Thermoguttaceae; genus JBEKTY01. The sequence continues at coordinate 21,165 of JBEKTY010000097.1, read as the reverse complement.
AGCCGCATGGCCAAGGCCATTATCGTGGCCGCCAAGCACGGCGGCGGCGACCCCGACCAGAACCTCCGCCTGCGCTACGCCATCGACGACGCCAAGGCCGCCGGCGTGCCCAAGGACAACATCCAGCGGGCCGTCAAGCGCGGCACGGGCGAGGCCGGCGGCGGCACCCTGGACGAGGTCGTCTACGAAGGCTACGCCGTCGGCGGCGTGGCCGTCTACTGCGAAGTGCTCACCGACAACCGCAACCGCACCGCCGCCGAGATCCGCAAGGTGTTCGAGCTCTGCCACGGCAAACTGGGCGGCGCCGGCTGCGTGGCCTGGATGTTCGACAACAAGGGCCTCTTCCTCATCCCCGCCGAGGGCCTCGAAGAAGAGAAGCTGCTGGAGATCGCCCTGGAGGCGGGGGCCGACGACGTGCAGCCGGTGAGCGATAAGTTCGAGGTCACCTGCGACCCCGCCAAGTACCGCGACGTGGCCGCCGGGCTGGCCAAAGCCGGCCTGAAGGTCGAGAGCAGCCAGATTACCCGCATCTCGAAAAATACCGTCGACGTGACCGACCCCGACGAGGCCCGCAAAGTGCTCAAACTCCTGGAGCACCTCGACGACCACGACGACGTTCAGAACGTCTCCTCGAACGTCAACATCCCCGACACGGTCGTGGCCCAGATCGCCGAAGGGTGACGCGAAGGGGGAAGGCGGAGGGCGGAAGGCGGAAGGCGGAAGGCGGAAGGTGGAAGGCGGAGGGCGGAAGGCGGAAGGCGGAGGGCGGAAGGCGGAGGGCGGAAGGTGGAAGGCGGAGGGCGAAAGGCGGAGGGCGGAGGGACCGCGATAGAATAGCCTTTACAATGGGAAATAGACTGCTGACGGTGTTGATCGTCGCGCTGTCTTCGTCGGCCCAGGCTGCCGAGTGGTTCGTCTCTCCTCTCGGCAACGACACCACGAACTTTGGGAAAAGCGAGACGTCAGCCTTTCAAACCATCGCCAAAGCCGAAACGGCATTGGCCCCCGGAGATACCCTGACCCTGCTGGACGGCACGTATCCGGTGGTCGCCGTCACCAGGTCCGGAGCCCCTAACGCCTGGATCACGGTGCGCGCCAAGAACCCTCGTAAGGCGATCCTTTCTTTGGAACTGTCGGCCCGGCAGAACCCGGGCAATCCCGGGTTGTTGGAGCGGAACTGCTTGAGCCTGGCTAACGTTTCCTACGTCAAAGTGATCGGCCTGAGCGTGCAGGGCTGGAACCCGAAACACGCGACGGTCAGCAGCGGGCACGGCATCAACGTCCAGGGGTGCCATCACATTCTCATCCGCGGCTGCCGGGTGAAAGATTGCAGCGGTTCCGGCATCAGCGGTTCGCCGGAATGGTGGACGGGCCCCAACAAGGTCAACGGCCCCCTCGACTTCATCACCATCGAGGACAACGAGGTCAGCGGCTGCGCCTTCTGGAACCAGTACCAGTGCCACGGCATCAGCCTCTGGAAGGCGCACTCGGCCGGCTTTGGCGCCGATCCGTCCGGCTTCAACTGCGTCATCCGGCGAAACATCTCCTATGGCAACGAGAACAAGGTCGGCCCTTGGGGCGGGCCGGTCGCCAAGGCCACCGACGGCAACGGCGTCATTCTCGACTGCAACAACGACAACGCTTATCCCCACGCCACCCTGGTGGAAGGAAACCTGGTCTTCAACAACGGCGGCCGCGGCATCCACGTCCTCAGAAGCGACAACGTCACCGCCCGCTACAACACCTCCTGGCACAACAACCGCTGCCGTCTCGACGGGACCTGGAAGCAGGGCGAACTGGAAAGCGACGGATCGGCAAAATTCCACGCTGAGGACAACATCGCGGCGGGCAACACCAACGCCTGGTCGGCGGCGTTGGCCCTGCACTCGTTGGGCCCCGCCGTGCCCGGCGTGGTGCTGAAAAACAACCTGCTCTTCGCTGCCCGCGAGGTGGACCGCCGGGTGGCGGTGACCGAAACCGGAACGCTGCGCGCGGACCCGCGACTGGTGAATCCCGGCGCCGATCCGGCCGTGGCCAATTTCCGTCTCCAGGCCGGCAGCCCGGCAATCCACGCTGCCGACGCCACCCCGGCGCCCAGCCCCGACCTGGCAGGCACAATACGGCCGCAAGGCCCGGCAAACGATCTGGGCGCCTATAAATTCGTGAACTGACGACCATATCCCCCATACCGTCGTGGCCCATATCGCCGAAGGATGACGCGAAGGCGGAGGGCGAAGGGCGGAGGGCGGAAGGACCGCTGGCCGGCGGCTAACAGCCCGTAGGGTGGGACCAGCGCAGCGCAGTCCCACCGTGTGGGCAACTGGACGCAAAACGGGACCAATGCTTGCCTATATTTCCGACCGCCAACCCACAGCGGCGCTGCGCTTGCCCTGGCCCATGTTGTTTAACCGCTTCGCGGTCGGGCCGATCGAGCTCTGTTCATAAGGAGCCCGTGTCATGCGGTTGCTTCGCCGGTGCTGGACGTATGAACCGGACAGGAAACGAGATCACCGATGGGCGAACAAGGATGGAAGAGGCGCAAATGAGAGTCCCCTTTTCCGGGGGTCCCCTTTTTCGGTTCCTCCCGGTCATGCTGCCTTCAGAACCTCTTTCCTAGTTGATGTAGTGCCCTCTCAATTCTGTCCCGGTCATAGCCTGTCTGTAGAATGAACTCCCGTAGCGTTTTGTCGTGCTTCTTGAGGTTGCATGACTCACAAACAAAAACCATGTTTTCCGTGGTTGATAGCCCACCCTTAACCACGGGATAAATATGATCGGCGTGAAGAGTACCATCCATTGCTCCGTTGCAGTAAGGACAATTGGCATAGAGCGACACTTGATCTTGCAGCCTTCGCTTGATCTTGTCGGCTTCCTCCCGAGTCTTACCAAAATGTGCGGCTGCTGCCGCTTCGAGTTGTTCCTTTCTCGCTTGCTTTGCCTTTGCGCTGGCCTCTTTTGCTGCGAGTCTTGCTCTGTGTTCAGCACTCCTCTTGTTCTCGTCTCGGTGCCGTTGTATGTAGTAAACCATAAACTTGTCACAGTCGAGGCTGCTCGTTCGCCTGAATTCCTTCTCTATTCGTCCATTCTCCTTACCAAGCCGCCAAAGCTCGTCCGTGGCTCTTCGCGCGGCAAATGACTGTGGTCCGAAAAAGAACCTGCCCAGAACGCTCTTGTTTGCTTCGTTCTGTTGCCCACTCTCCAGAATTCGATGTATCTCGGCTGCTACCGGGGCGAGTTGAGCGTCGAGCTTCTCTTCTTCTCTACGTATCCTACCGGGCAACAAGTCCTCGTATTTTTTTTGCTCGGGCTCCGGGAGATTAAGAAACCGCTCAAACTCGCTTACCCACGCTTTAGGGGCAGAGGTCATATGATCCGGAATATTCATGTGGCCGCAGATGCGTATCCCCCCTCCCTTTCGACCCTCAATTATCATCGCATTGTCCCTGTCTTTTCTTCGTCAGCGCTTCGAGCCGCCCGCGTTGCGGCACCCGCGTTCAACGGTAAATGGCGTGCGTCCCGGGGCGGCTTCAGCCGGCCTGGAATGGCCTACGCTTGAGGACTTTGACCACTTGCAGCGGGGCTAGCCGATTTGAGGCCAGCGCTGCCTCAGCAGTTCGACCACGCTTGCTACACTGGCGTCGAAACCCTTGCCTGTCCCTTCCGCAGCGGCTCCGGCGCGCGATGGGTACCGGGCAGAGAGCCACACCCCAGTCGCGGTACCCGCAACCTCGTTGGATTCCAGCGCCGCGGAGACCGGCGGCGTACAGCAGTTCTTGCATTCCCTAGTAAGTTGCTTCATGGCGTCCTCGTCAATTGCGATGGGCGGGGCGATATGCACCCATTGTCCGACCTCCCAATCCCCGCTGTCTGTTTCCGCAACGGTGCGTCTTGCTATTTCCAGCACGGCAACCTCCCGATTTGATGCTGACAGGAATTTTGCTGACAGGAATTTTGATCGTGCGTAACACCCATAATCTTGACGCGGACGCCGATCACTGTCAAGAGGCGGAATAACGGGTCGGAAGTCTTTGATCGAACTTGTCCTTCCGCGTTCTTGCGGGCGTCGATGCAAACAACAGGCTCCCGGAAGCGTTCGGGACCACCGTCCAAGACGCACCCAGATTACGTAACCTACCCAGTTGCCGCAGCCATCCGGGTCGGAAAGTCGTCTTGAAAATGGGCCAGCACTTGGTGTAGGCTGCTGGCTTCTGACGGGTATCGGCTGGGCTCGGCCTCGGGCCGGGTATCTTATGGGCCCGTCGACTGGAATCCCGCGTGTGATTCCAGGTTTGCGGCAAGGCTGCCGGAACGTGTGTCAGGCGGACATTGGTGGAGGGGGAGTTTCCGGTGTGATTTCAGATTGCCGCCGGGCCTTTGCACCCCGGCGCAGCTTGAAAATCGCCAATTGTTAACCTCCCGCCCTCCCCATTCCGCCTTCCACCTTCCGCCGTCCGCCTTGAGGGGGACAGTCCCATTTTCGTCGGACGAAAATCGGGACAGTCCCCGCCTTCCGCCTTCCGCCTTCACCCTTCACCCTTTAGGAGAGTTCCATGGCCGGTCAACCGAAACGTCGCAGGGTACGAAACGTGCTGGACGAAGGCAAGCGGATGAAGATCGTGGCTTTGCTGTCCAACGGCAGCAGCCGGCGGACCGCCGCCCGCATTGTGGGGTGCGCCCCGAGCACCGTCACCTATACCATTTGCGAGGCGAGCAACGACCACAACATCGGTTCCTGACACGTTTTATGGCGCGGAAACGAGCACAGGTCGAACATGTACCTCGCAAGACGTATGACTTTACGATCGCCGGAGCAGCCGCTTATGCAAGGCAGCCAACGGGTTACGGAATCGTCAAACGCGGTAACTTTTGAAAGGTACCTTGAGGCGGCCGACTGTTCGACAGGCGGAAGGCGGGGAGGGGATTAGGGATTAGGGATTAGGGCGGAAGGCGGGAGGCGGAGGGCGGAAGGCGGAGGGCGGAAGGCCCGAGACGAAGACCCAAGACCGAAGACCCAAGACGGAAGGGCAGATTGCAAATTGTAAATTGCAAAATGTCGATTGGGCCGGGCCGGGGGTAACTCGACGGAGGGCGGAAGCCCAAGACCAAAGCCCCAAGACCAAAGCCCCAAGACCAAGGCCCCAAGAGAGACAAGAGGGGGCGGAGTCGTTGAGTCGCTCGCTTCGCCGAGGAGCCCGCCTCCCTACGCCCCAGCCCCTTCCGCGGTCACTTCTCGTCGGCCGGCTGCTCGTGATGCTCGATCCGGGGAAAGTAGGTCTTGAAGTTGAAGTCGGGGCTGTTGTCGAGGTCGTGGCAGGAGTAGCAGTTTTGTTTTTTCGAGGTGGGGTCGGAGGCCTCGGCCTTGGAGATGGCCACGGCCTTGCGGGCAGCCTTCTGGCGGGCGCGGTCGGTGCCCAGCTCGGCGGCGGCGTGGGCCTCGCCCGGGCCGTGACAGTCTTCGCAGCCCGTGTTGCGCAGACGCGGCGTCTGCTGCTCGCTCAGGTAGCCGCTCTGGTACGGGAAGAACTTCGTGGGATGCCAGCCGACCACGTGGCAACTGATGCACTCGGGATCGAACTGGCGGGGCGGATTGGCCGCCACCAGGGCGGCGAAGGACGTGGCGTGCGGGCTGTTCTTCCACACCTTGTACGACGGCTCGTGGCACTTCTGGCACTGGTCGGTGCCCACGTAACGGCCGTTGGTGGCCGCCAGCGGATGAGCCACGGGGTGGATGTTCAGGCCCGACAGGCCCAATTCCTGCAGCCGCGACTGGTAGGCGGCCATGAGGGCCACCATGCTGGGCGCGGGGGCGAAGCGCGAGTCGAGCGTCACCCGCTGGTAGCGAAACGGCTGCCGCTGGTCGTCGAACAGTCCGACGACGATGGCCTGCATGCCCTTTTCGCCGATCTCGACCAGCCGGGTGCGGCCGTTTTTGAGCACTCGGGCCTCGGCCGGGGGCTCGGCCGGCCCGCCCGCCGTCGCCACCAGGTCGAGCTGCGGAAAGCGCTCGGCCAGCTCGAAAGTCTCCTTTTCGTCGGCGTAGGCCAGCAGGATCAGGTAGTCGGCCTTTTGCCGCAGGGCCGGCAGGACCTTGGCCAGGGCCTCGGCCGGATCGAGCATCTTCACCGCCGGGTTGTTGATCCGGTCTTGCAATTTCTTGCCATTTGGCAACTGTTGGCCCAGTACGGCGGTGATGCCCAGCCGCTTGCCGCCGATCGTAACGACCCGGCTCTGGGCCAGCACCGTCTCGTCGAACTCGAACAGGGCCACGTTGGCCGAGAGGAAGGGGCCGACCTTGTTGTTGACCGGGGCGATCAGCGCCAGGACCAGCTCGGGGGGCAATTGCAGATCGGCGGCGCCTAGGCCGATGGCGGTGCAGCCCGTGTCGCGGATGGCGTCGACGGCGATCTGGAACTTCTGCTCGGCCTGGGGCCCGAAACCCTTGGCCAGCCCGCCCACGTCGAGCAGCACGAGGGGCCAGCCCTGGTCCTTGCCGGGGTTGGCCAGGGCCTGCTCAACCGAGCCCCGCTCCGGCAGCGGCCAGCCGTGCTCGCGGAGCGTGCGGACCAACGTGTAACGGCGGCTCATGCCGCCCTTCATGCGGTCCAGGCCGGCGCAGCCGCAGGGCTCGAGATAACCGTCCTGCCGGCCGGTGATGACCAGCGCCACCTGGGGCCGGGGCCAGCCCACGAAGATCGGCCCGTTCTCCTTGATCGGGTCGAATGGCGGGCGGACGGGACCGGCCGCCTGGTGGGCGCCGGCCGCGCCGGGGGCCGTGGCACTCGCGCCGGACGCCGACTTCGGCTTTTCGCTGGCCGACAGCTCGGACCGGTTAGCGGCCGGGTTGGAGGCCACGGCCGGCGCCGATGGCCGGACCACAAGGTCCGCCGGGGCGCCGGCCGCCGGAGCAGGCTTGGCAGGGGATTTGGCCGGCTCGGGCGGCCGCGGAGTTAGCTCTTGCGGTCGATTCTTATCCGTACGGAGCGGGTTCGGCGGCAGATCATTCTCGCCGGAATCGAGCGAAGTAAGGTCGGACCGGGCCGGCGACGCCGGACGGTGGCCCACGGACGATCTCGGCCCGGCGACGGGTCCCGCTGCCGGGCCGGCGGGCTGGACCAAGGCAGGCCCCGGCGCCGACTCCGGCGTACCGGGCGACGTCTGGGCCGGCTGGGGCGTCTCGGGGGCCCCTTGTTCGCCGGCAACTTGCGCGACCAGCGAGGCTCCGCCTTCCGCCTTCCACCTTCCGCCTTCCGCCTTGAAGGGGACAGTCCCATTTTCGGCCTGTCCGGGGGGACAGGCGGACGAAAATCGGGACAGTCCCCGTCTTCCGTCGCCCGTCGTCCGTCGTCCGTCGTCCGCAACTGCGGGCTCAGGCGGCGGCACGAGATCCGGCAATACCTCCGGCGGCCGGAGGGGCATTATCACCGGCACCAGCGGCTTGGCCGGGGGTGATGGCCGCTCGTGGCCGTGGTCTTGGGTAGTCGTCAGTTGGACCGCTACCGGCAGCGGTTTGACCAGCGCCGGGGATGGTTTGACCGGTGCCGGCAGCGCGGCCGAGTCCGCCGCCGGGGCTGCGGCCGAGTCTGCGGCGGCCCGCTGAGTGGCGGCCGGTGGGGCCCCGGGCTGCGGTTCATGCGATGTTGAACAGCCCAGGGCGATTGTGCAGCAGGCGGCCAGCAGGGCCAGCCCTGTGCTGATGTTCTTATTCGGTACACGCCGGATAGTGAGATGCTTTTCCACGATGGACATCGTATTCCAGTTCAAGAGCGGCACAGGACGAGAACGCATACACATAGCTCTATTCCCCTTCCGCCTTCCGCCGGCTATTTCCTTTCGCCTTCCGCCTTCCGCCCTAATCCCTAATCCCTAATCCCTAATCCCTTCATCCTTCCGCCTTCCCCCGCTATCCCCCTTCAACGGCGAAGCGGACCGCAATGCGTATTTGCGGGACCTGGGGATGCGTGGTTCCCAAGAGGATCAGCCCGAGGCTGCCCTGCTTCGAGCCGAGGTAGTTGGCAGGCGGGCTGGCCTCTGGAATTTGGATTGTCAGGGTGGTTTGGGAAGTTCCGCTATGGCCCATCTGGCGCGACTCACCCAGTTTGACTCGAAGAACGTCGGGCGCTACCCGGAGCAGCGTGAATTCCACGTCCTTGCCCTGGGCGCCGCCGGCGATGAGGAACAGTCGCCGTTGGGCCCCGGATCGGCTGTTGACCGTGCCCAGGTCGAGCAGGCCGCGGTCGGCATCCCAGCCCGGACCGGCAATTGCGATCTGGCCGGCCACGGCGCCGCGGATGGGGATCGTGACTTCCGGTACGGATTGCAGGTTCGTGCGTAAGAGGATTGTCTGCTGAAACGGCCCTTGAGGCAACCCCGGTTTTACGGCCACCCGCACCAGCACGCCGCTATGGGCGTGGCGCTCCTGGCGGATCTCGGCCGGCGGGAGCGGCTCCAGCGTCACGTCGAAATACTGGGCGCTGTCTGGCTGCGCGAGTTTGAAATCGCGGATTTCCAGCCGGGGCTCGGGCAGGTTGCACCACAGTCGCACCTGGCCGGCCGCCGCTTGGCCCGCGGTCACGCGGCTGAAGATCAGCTCCGGCGGATCGTTGCGCACCGCGACGGTGATCTCGCCGGTGATGGCCAGCGTGACTTGCAGCCGGGTGGGATCGTTGGTATACAGCACGGCGGTCTGGCGATAGGCGCCGATGACGTCCTTGGCCTTCCACTTCAGCTTGACCTTGGTGGACGCGCCGGGCGGGATCTCGTCGGTGCCCAACGTGGCCACGGCGCAGCGGCAGGAGGTGGGGCCGGCGGTCAGTTGCAGGGGGCCGACGCCCGTGTTGCTGATAACGAAGTTGTGGCTCTGCTCTTCGGCCGCGTCCATGGTGCCGAAGTCGAATTCTTCGGCGTCGACGGCTATCTTGGGCAGGCCACGGCTGGCCGACGCGGCCTGGGGGGCATCCAAGGGCCGGGCCCCCGGCTCGCCGTCCCAGGCGTTCATCCGCAGCCGCAGCAGGGCCGTACCCCCGCCCAGCACGAGGCCCACCCCAACGGCCGACAGGATGACCAGAGCGGTCTTCATCCGATCAGTGTAACGCATCGCCGTGGCGGCCGCCACGGGTGGCTTGCCCGCTGGCCGAGCGGGCACTGCTGGACAAGCCAGCAGTGGCACCGGTCGTGGAGAATTAGTCCAGCCAATCGCCGGCGCGGAGCCGCTCCGGCGTGTACTGCTCGGTCACGTAGCTGATGTCCTTGCTCACCAGGGCTTCCACTTCCAGCTTGAAACCGTTATCCAACAGCTTGTGGATTTCCTTCTGCCACGGCTTCTTGTGGGCGAACCAGGGGTAGCCGGCGATCTGCCTGGCCCGCTTGCGGTCGTTGTCGCTGAGCGAGATCTTCACGCTGTCGGAAAGTTTGCAGCGCTCGAAGTCGATCGAGCGGATGCCGAGGAAGCGGCAGTCGGGGATGGCCATCCGCTGCGACTCGTAGGCCAGGTTGATCGACCCTTGCTTGATGACGCTGTAGATGTAGTATCCCCAGGGGTCGTTGTCCAGCAGGCAGTAGATGGGCAGTTTGAGCTCGTTGTGCAGGCGGTACAGCATCCGCCGCACGCCGCGCGGCGGTTGGCCGCCGCCGTGGGTCAGGATGCAATTGTTCTCGCGCCAGAACTTGTCTTCGTTGAAGCGTTGCCAGACCGTGCCCTTTTCGACGTGCAGGATGAACTTCGCGTCGCACTTCTTGAACTGGATCACCTCGGGTTCGACAATCGAGGGGATGCCGTAGCCGCCGGAGCCCATGCGGGAGCAATCGATCTCGTCGCCGCTATCGACCAGGACGAGATTCCCGACCATGTTGCCCTTGACTTCCGCGGCCAGGTGCAGTTCCTCGCGGAGGCTGTCCAGCAGGACTTCCATATCCTCGACGATGGGGTCGCACTCCGACTGCTCCTCGAAGGTGGGCTCCTTCGTGCCTTGCACGTCGTGCTTGAGCATGTAGAACATCTGGCGGAGGCTGGCGGTCTTGCCTTCCCCGATGAGCCGGCCGACGCCGTTGGCCACCAGCACCGTTTGCATGTAAGCCTTGGCCTGCGACAGGTTGAACAATTGCCGGCGGTTGGTGCTGCCGCCCATTTCCAGGATCCGCCGCGACTTGTTGTAGCGGATATTGGAGAGCGTTCGGGCCGGGATATCGACGGCCGGGTCCCGCCCGCGCTCGGCGGCCGAGACCACGTTGTCGGCCATCTCGGTCAGCCGCTTCAGGGTGCGGGAATCGCGGAGGTTGAGCTTGGGCTTGTTCTTGGGCATGGTTGTCGGTGGTCGGTTTTCCTCTTGGTCACTGCGGCTTTATCACTTCCTCTTCCATCCACGCCGGCTTAAGTCCGCGGTACAGGACGTCGGGATCGATGTCGGCGCCGTTGGGCCAGACGATCGTGCCAAGTTCGGGATCGACCCGGACCGAGCGGAACACCGCACGATCGCTGCGAATCGGTTCGAACACCGGCCCCCGCAGGTAGATCGCCAAGTCAATTTCTCTCGTCGTGCCGTCGGTGAACTGAAGCCGTACGCGAAAGGGCTCCAGGGCCTCAACACTTTGAACGCGCACTTTTTGGCTCACTGATGCCCCTCGGCTGATTTATGCGGTCAACACTTCGACAGAAAGCACTTCCTTCACTTCGTGCTCACCCTCGATCATCGCGTCAATTTTGTCCAATACGCTGGCGTGAAAGTACTTTTCACCGCACTCCGGGCAAACCTGAGTCTCGACGTTTTCGACAATGTAGAGCCTGCCCTTGTGCCAGTGCTGCTTTCTGACGCGGCGCAGAACCGTCGTCCCATTGCAGAGTTCGCATTTCATGGGCTTCGACGTCCGGTCCTCGCTGTCGGCTCCGGTTCTGTCTTCGCCGGCACATGCGTCGCCAACCGTTCCGGATGCTCTTCCTGTTCCCGCTTCAGCCGCTCGCTGAGCTTCTTCACGTCGTAACCGCACTCCGCGGCGATCTTCTCACGGGCTGCGCGCACTTCAGCGACGATCTCGTCTTCGTCGTATGCAGACGCCTGGTACGGCGGCGAGTTGTAGCTCGCCAACAACCCCTCCTCCAAATCGCTCTTCGGCACCTTGTCGCGCACGATAAGCCCAGGAGGGCATCGCTCCTGCAACTTCCTGAACCGCTCGAACATCTTCTGGAAGTCGCAGTCGCACTGGTCGGCAATCTTCTGGTGGGCCGCGAACACTTCCTCCAAGATCTCGTCTCTCATGGCACGCTGCTCCACTGCACTATACCGAGCGCCCTCTTCCAATTTGCAATTTGCAATTTGCAATTTTCAATTTGCAATCTCCCCCTCCGCCGCCGGTTCGACAATAATCACGTTCTTGCCGAAATCGGCCTCGTCCTCGTCGACTGGCCGGCCGCGGTCGTCCAGTCGCACGTCGGCCTGGACCGTCCGCTTCTTCGCCACTTCCAGCAGCCGCTCGTAAAGCTTGTCCCGATCCGACTTGTTGATGCCGCTTACGGCGTCGGCCACCTCGCCCAGGTAGCGGAGGAAGATCGAGCGCCGCTGGCCCTCGTGCTTGACCCGCTCGCGGCGGCGGAGGTACATGGCCAGCTTGCGGCCCACGGCCTGCAGGGCCAGCCGCAGCTCCTTCTGGATCTCCGGGTAGCCGGCGATGGCCTCCTTCGACTCGCTGGTGAAGGGCACCCACACGCTGGCCATGTGCACCATGAGGGTTACGGGTCCGCCGGGCATCGAGCCGCGGGATTGGCTCAGGCCGTAGGCCCGCCAATTGGTGGCGGTCACGGTTTGGGTGATGGCGCAGGCCCCGGCCTGGAACTGCAAGGGCACGCGGTTGGCATAGCGCACCAGGCCGATCGACTGCCCGTCGTGCAGATTGACGCTCCGCATGGCCTCGTGCAAGCGGGTGATCTCGGCCGCCTCGAGTTTGGCCGGCGACATACGGGTCCGCAGCTTGGCCTCCTGGATGATCCGCTCGGCGGCCTCGCCGCCCAGCCCGTCGAAGGCGCTGGAAAGGAACTGCCGCAGGGTGCGGGCATCGCCGGCCTCGAGCATCTCGACGAGGGCCTCGCGGCTGACCTTCTGCACGGTCGAGGCGCCGCCGTAGGCCAGGCCGACTTCAATCAGGAAGGGGTTGCCGCGGTACACGGCGGGCGGGCGGGTGGCCGCCGCGTAGAACTCGCCGGGGATCAACTGGTGCAGCCCGCGCAAAATCAAATCCTCACCGATGGGGACCAGGCAATTGGTGGCCGGGGCCGGGATCCGCGTCTGCTGCACGGCCTGGTAGATGGCGTCGGCCTCGTGCCGGCCGCACTTGTGCGGATTGGCGCGGATGCTGATCCCCGCCGCCTGGCAGATTTTGCGGGCCACGGCCGGGCTGACCCGCGAAAACGAGCGGACCAGGAATTGCCCCACCGTCGGGGCCTTCGTCTCCTTGAGCATGCCCACCAGCATCCCCAACTCGACGCCGTAGGGATGCGGCTTGATCTCCTGCGGCTCGGGCGGCAGGAGGTCGGTCACCCGCGGCCGCTCCCAGGGCTGATCGTCCGGATCGACATAGTGCATCGTTACGTGCGGGTTGGCGATGGCGGTCTGTTCGAGGTAGTCGTCGACGCTGCCGCGGCCGCGCTGGTATCGGGCCTCCAGCTCGATGGTCACCCGCGTGCCGTGATCCGCTTCGATCCACTGGATGTCGTGTTTGTCGATGGCCTTGCGGCCGTGGTCGTTGGGCGGGATCTCCACCCCCTCGCCCCGGCCGTTGAGGATCTCCGGCCGGTTCCGCTTGGTGTCGATCTGGATCTCGTAATAGTGGGCCGCCGCCCGCTTGGAAACCTTTGACACGATCTTCACCGGCTTGCCGGTCGTCAGCAGGCCGTACATGCCGGCGGCGCTGATCCCGATGCCCTGCTGCCCGCGGCTCATCCGCAAGCGGTGGAATTTCGAGCCGTACAGCAGCTTGCCGAAGATCAGGGGGATCTGCTGCCGCAGGATGCCGGGCCCGTTGTCCTGCACGCCCACCTTGTAGCGATCCTGGTCCAGGCGCTGGATGTGGACCCACAGTTCGGGCAGGATGCCGGCCTCCTCGCAGGCGTCCAGGGCGTTATCGACCGCCTCTTTGACCGTGGTGAGCAGGGCCTTGCGGGGGTTATCGAAACCCAGCAGGTGGCGGTTCTTGGCGAAGAACTCGCTGACGGAAATATCCCGCTGACTGGCCGCCATCGACTCGGCGGTGGCCCGCCGCCGGGCGGGCTGCGGCCGGCCGCTCGGCTGGCCGTCGCCGCTCGGCTGCCCGTCGCCGTTGGGACCGGCCACCGGGTTGCTCTGGCCGTTGCCGGCCGCACGAATCGCGCCAGTCGGCGCGCCGCCCGCGGCGGACTGGGCCAAATCGGACCGCTTGCTAATCAACTCTGTCTCCGTACACGGGAAGGGGATTGGTGCGATCTTCGCGAGGCGAAACCGGGACCGTCCCCGGTGGTTCGTTGGGTTTGATTGGGCGAACGTTCGCAATTATAGCGATTCTTCCGCCGGGCTCCCAGCCGTTTTTTGCGGGGTTTTCGGCACTTTGAGCAGGTTGGTTAGGTCCGGCATATAAAGACTCACCCGCAAGACCGGCCCCAACCGAGATTTTAACTGACTGCTACCGCCAACGGTCAGGAATGACACGAACCCCTCCGTATGAACAGGAGTCACGCCATGGCTCGGAGACTGTTTTGCCTGGCAACCGCGCTGGTCTTGGCATCGGCCTGGTGCCTGAGCGGCCGCGAGGCCCGGGGCCAGTTGTACCAATGGGCCTCGTCCGGCGGGGCGCCCAACGCCTACGTGCCGGCTCAATACCCGGACGGCACGGCCCTGACGCTGTATCCCAGCCCGCGGCCCGCACCGCCCTTGGTGGGCTACACCTACGTCCCCTACGAGCCGCTGGCCCCGCACGAGTTCCTGTACACGCACCACCGCACCTACGATCGCTGCAACCCGGGCAACGGCGTGACGCATACCTCGGTTCTCTGGTGGCACCAGCCGAACCTGTGCCCGTTCCCCGGCCATCGGTGGCTCCCGCCGATCAACAATTGTCCGCCGGCAAAGCCCTCGTATCGTCCCTGAAAGGAAGGATTCGGCAATCATGAAACGTCGCGCAATTCTCGCCGCGGGCTTGTGCCTGCTGGCTGCCGGGGCCTCGATCCGCGCCGCCTGCGGCGGCGAGGGTACGATCCGCAACCGGGTCGCCGCCCGCCGGTCAACCTGCATGCCCTGGAACGGCCACTACGTGGACCCCGCCTGGGGAACGCCGCTGGCGCTGGTCGTCCCGCCTACGGCAAGGAACCAGACCCATTACGGCTGGGGCGTGGGCGAGACCCGGGTCGGGCCGATCTACCACCAGTACGGCACGCCGTTCACGGGAGCCGAGTCGTACAACCCAAGCCTGTACTTGCCCGTGCCGCCGCGGCCCAGTGATACGGATCAGTTCGGGGTGTATTACGCCCGCGGCCCCTGGTAGCAACTCGCCCCCGGTCTTCCTTTAAGAGCGCCGGGTGCCACTGCTGGCTTGCCCAGCAGTGCCGCTCACACTGCTGGACAAGCCAGCAGTGGCACACGACGTTCAGGCGGCTGTTGGCCGCCGCCTAGTGGAACCGGCACCTCCGCCTTCCGCGCTCCGCCTTCCGCCTTGGCTACCGGTCCTTGCCGGCCGCTCGGCCCGTTGCGGAATCGACGTAGACGTGTTCGCCGCCGCTTTGGCGGGCCAGCTTCTCCAGGAAGCCCTCCGCCTGGCGCTGACGGCCGACGCCGAACTCCACCGTATGGATGATGATCCCCGGTCCCAAGCGGTCGATGCGGGCCAATTGCCGGGCGGTAAGCTTCGGATCGTCGCCGTCAGTCATAAGGAAGACCGCGTCCGGCTGCATGCGGATGGCGGCGACGACGGCCTCTTCATGGTCGGTTCCGCCCTCGGCCCCGATGCCGGCCAGGAACCGCCGGACCTCGGCCTTGTTCTGCTCGGTGCCGAAGGTGAGCCGGCCGTGTTCGCCGGTGGGACTAAAGATCCGCGGGTGCTCGTTGTACAGGATCACCTGGAACTGCTGGAGGGAATCGAGCCGGTCGAGGCTGGCCAGTATCTCGGCCTTGGCCGCCGCCAGGGGCTTGCCGTCCGGGTCGCCCATGCTGCCGGAGCGGTCCAGCACGTACACAAACTTGGTCCCTTCGGCCTGGATGCCGAACAGCGCGGTCTGGGCCTTTTCGCCGGGCGAGATGACCGGTGCGGTGCGGCCGGTCGTCTGCCCGCCGGGTTCCGCCCCCGCGGCCCGCAACGGCACCCCCCCGGCGGCAGCCAGCAGCATCGCAAGGGCCGGCCAGCGGCATTTCCTTCGCACTGGAACCATGCTTATAATATATTCTAGTTGTGCCCCCGTAGCCAGTATTGCAAAACGCCGTCAACCGGCGTTGCGGAGCCAGAACCTTGCGGATCGTGAAGTATCCCCATCCGGCGTTGCGCTATAAATCCAGGGAGTTGCGTCGGGTTGATGCCGAGTTGAAGAAAATCGTCCGCGAGATGTTCGATCTGATGTACTTGCATAAGGGCATCGGGCTGGCCGCCAACCAGGTAGAGCTGCCCTACCGCTTCTTCATCGTCAACGTGAGCGGCGACGCGGCGGTCAAGGATGGGGAGCTGGTGTTCATCAATCCGGTGATTTCCCGCTGGACGGGCTCGGCCGAGGCCGACGAAGGCTGCCTGAGCTTCCCGGACATCACGGCCCCCGTCCGCCGGGCCGAAAAGATCGTGCTCTCGGCCTACAACCTGGCCGGCGATGACGTGCATTACGAGCTCGGCGGCCTGTTCGCCCGGGCGGTGCAACACGAGAACGACCACCTCGACGGCGTTCTGCTCGTCGACCGCCTCAGCCCGAGCCACCTGGCGGCCATTCGCGACGAGCTGGACCAGTTGGAGCGGGAGTTCGCCGGCGACCGTCAACGCGGAATCATTGCCGACGACCGGCAGATCGCCGCCCGGCTGACCGAGTTGGTTAGCCTGCGGGCATGAAGGGGATTGGGGATTAGGGATTGGGGATTAGGGGGGCCCGTGCGGCTGATGGCCGCAACAAGGTGTATCATGCAAAATCTAATCCCGAATCCCCAATCCCCAATCCCTAATCCCTAATCCCCTCGCACCTCATGCGATTGATCATGGTGGGCACCGGTCCGTTCGGGGTGCCGACATTTCGTGGGCTATGCGGGGGGCGTCACAAGGTGGCGGCCTTGGTGACGAGCCCGCTGCGGACCGCCCGGGGACAGGAACTGCCGCCGGCCAGCGGCCTTCGAGAGATCGCCCGGGAGCAGGGCACGCCCGTTTTCGATCCCGAGCGGATCAACGACCCCCAGTCGTGCCGATGGCTGGCCGAGTGCCGCGCCGATCTGCTGGTGGTGTGCGATTTCGGTCAGATCCTCCGGCCGCAGACGCTGGCCGTGGCCGCCCACGGCGGCATCAACCTGCACGCCTCGCTGCTGCCCAAGTATCGCGGGGCGGCCCCCATCAACTGGGCCATCTATAACGGCGAGAGCGAGACCGGCGTGACCGTCATCCACATGACGCCGCAGGTGGACGCCGGACCCGCGATCGCCCGGGCCGCAACGGCAATCGGCCCGGAGGAGACGGCGGTTGAGCTGGAGGCCCGTTTGGCCCGGCTCGGCGCCGATCTGGTCTGCCACGCGGTGGATGCACTGGCAGACGGTCCGCTGGCGGCCATTCCGCAGGACCCCGCCCTGGCCTCGCCGGCCCCGCGGCTGCGGAAGAGCGACGGGGCCATCGACTGGACCCGCTCCGCGGCGGCCATCAAGAACCAGGTCCGCGCACTGGAGCCCTGGCCCAAGACCTATACCTTCTGCCACCACCGTGGCCAACGGCCGGTGCGGCTGATCCTCGGCCCGGTCCGGGTGGTCGAACTGGCCGCCGGCCCCCCGCCCGGCACCGTGCTCGAGGCCGCCGGCGATCGGCTGCTGATTGCCGCCGGCCAAGGGGCCGTTGCCCCGCAGGGCCTCCAGCCGGCCGGAAAACGGCCCATGAACGTCGCCCAGTTCCTCCGCGGCTACCGGCTGGAGCCGGGCGACCGGTTTACAAAGGATGAAGGCGGAAGGCGGAAGGCGGAAGGTGGAGAATAGCCGATGGCTGACAGCCGCCGGACCCAAGTCGGAGGGCAGATGGGTGAGGCATAGAGCGATGCAAGCTGCCGACTCGCGGGCAGCAAATCTCAAATCTGAGATTTCAAATTGACTGCGGTCAGCGTCCGTTCCCCGCTCCGCCCTCGTCCTTCCGCCCTCACCCTTCCCCCTTCCCCCCTCCGCCTTCCGCCTTCAACCTTCATTCTTCATCCTTCCCCCGAACTGCTCTCGCCGCCGACCAACACCATGTGTTAAAATAGGTTGTTTGTAATGGCGTTCTAGAGCGCACCTCGGACAGGATTCCCGACCATGGCCGACATGGATGCTTGGAATGTGCTCCTGCTGGTGGCGGCCGCGTACCTGGCCGTGACCTGCTTGGCACGCATGATGATCCGCCGCCGCGATCAGTTGACGGAGCAGTTCCGCCGCGAGGTAGATAAGGAACGGGCCCGCCGGCGGGAAGCCGAACGTGCAGGCCGGCCGAAGCCGCCGCGCGGCGCGGCCGCGTAAGACAGAGCTATGAGCCATGAGCTATGAGCGATGAAGCCCAAGACCCAAAACCCAAGACCGAAGACCCAAGACCCAAAGCCCAAGGGCTCAAAGCTCATAGCTCATAGCTCAAAGCTCATAGCTCAAGGCTCATAGCTCAAGGCTCATAGCTCCCACCTCAAATGCCGAAACGTCTTTACATCCAAACGGTCGGCTGCCAAATGAACGTGCTCGACAGCGAGCTGATCGCCTCCGACCTGTTGCAGGCCGGCTACGAGCTGGTCGACAGTCCGCGGAAGGCCGACACGATCCTGCTGAATACTTGCAGCGTTCGCCAGCACGCTGAAGACAAGGTGTATAGTGCCTTGGGCCGCCTGAGGCCGCTCAAACAGCGGCGGCCGGAGATGATCATCGGCGTCGTGGGCTGCATGGCACAGAAGGACCGGGGGCTTATCTTCCACCGGGCGAGCCACGTGGACCTGGTCGTGGGGCCGGGCCAATTGGGCCGGCTGCGGGAACTGCTCGAGCAAGCCGCGGCCGGCCAGGGGCCGATCACGGCGGTGCAGCCAGTGCCCCCACCGTCCTCGGTTGACACGTTGGGTGCCACTGCTGGCTTGTCCAGCAGTGCCGATAACACGGTTGGGCAAGCCAACCGTGGCACCCCTCGTTTCAGATCGGTTGGGGCACTATGCCTGCCGCAGGTCCTTATTGCCGACCAGCCGCCGCGGCTGGCCGCCTTGCGGCCCGTGCCCCAGCAGGCCATGTTGCGGATCATGCTCGGCTGCGACAAAGGCTGCGCGTATTGCATCGTGCCGCGGGTCCGCGGGCCGGAGCAAAGCCGCCCGGTCGCCCAGGTCGAGGCCGAGGCCCGCCGCCTGGCCGCCGAAGGCTGCCTGGCCATCACCCTCCTGGGCCAGGCCGTCAATAGCTACCACGATACGAGCACCGGCCGCAGCTTGCGTCTGGCTGATCTGCTCTGCCGGCTGCACGATATCGAGGGCCTCCGCCGGCTGCGGTTTGTGACCAATCATCCGCGGCACATGACCGGCGAGCTGTTGCAGGCGGTCCGCGACCTGCCGAAGGTCACGCCCTATCTGCACGTGCCGGCCCAGAGCGGCTCGACCGAGGTCTTGCGGCGGATGCGGCGGGGCTATACGTCTGACCAATACCGCGAGATCATCGAGAGGATCCGCCAGACCGTGCCCGGCGCGGCGGTGACCAGCGATTTCATCGTCGGCTTCTGTGGCGAGACGGAGGAGGATTTCCGGCAGACCGTCGATCTGGTCCGCTGGGCGCGGCTGAAGAACAGTTTTATCTTCAAGTACAGTCCGCGGCCGGGCACCCCCGCCGCCGAACTGTACCCCAACGACGTGCCGGAAGCCGTCAAGCGGCGTCGGAACAACGAGCTTCTGGCCGTGCAGAACGCCATCAGCCTGGAGGACAACCAGCCCTGGGTGGGCCGGCAGGCCGAGGTCCTGGTCGAGGGGCCGAGCAAGTCGGCCCGCAAGCGCGCGGCCGACCCCGCCGCGCCAACGCAGCTCGTCGGCCGCACGACCTGCGACCGCATCGTGGTCTTCGACGGCCCGCCGTCGCTGGCCGGAAAGATCATCCCCGTCCACATTCACCGGGCCGAGACCGTGACGCTCTTCGGCCGCCTGGCTGAATCCGCCCGCGGTGCCACCGCCGTCTCGCCGGGTGGCACTGGCGTTTCGCCAGTGTCTGCCCAAGCACCGGCAAGATGCCAGTGCCACCCAAATCATGAGATCCCATCGGCGTGAATGACTAAACCATGAACAATTCCGGGCCGCGGATCACAGTCTCCATGGAAACGACCTACATCACCGGGCCCCTTCGGCCGGATGGTATGGTCGATTACCTGGCGGCAGTCAGCGAACACTGCCGCCAAGGCGTAACCCCGGAGAACAACGCGGCCGTGTTGTTGCTGCAAGCGATCGGCCCGAAGGAAGTGCCAGAGCAGGGACGCGAGCAGTTCTACAAGATGCTGGGAATCCCGCCGCTGCCGGAAGAGGGCGATTACCTCGTCCCGTTCTTGGAGTACGCAGGTCGCGCGGCCGATCGCCCGCCCGCCGGATCGCCGGGCGAGTCGCGATGGCGTAAGCGGATGGAGAAACAATTCAATCAGGCCCTCGCCAGGCCGTGGGCCCGCGCCGAGTTTCCAATGGTCGCGGCTTGGCTGAAGGCCAGCGAGCGGCCGCTGACCACCATTGTGGCGTGCACCGGCCGGCCGAAGATGTACTGGCCGATGGTCAGCCCGGAGAACGGGCTGATGGCCGACTCGACGTTTTGCGGAGGCATGGGGGAATTACGCAGCGCCGCCCAAGCGATCAAGGCCCGGGCGATGTTCCGGGCCGGTTCGGGCAACGCGGCCGACGCCTTCCAGGACTTGTTCGCTTGCCACCGTCTTGCTCGGCTTTGTGCACAAAAACCGTTGCTAGTTGACGGGCTTGTCGCCTCGGTGCTCGACGGGATTGCTTGGTCGGGAGATATCGCTCTCGTCCACCACGCCAACCTCAATAAGGGCCAACTCGGGAGATTCCGGGCCGACCTGGAGTCGCTGCCGCCGATGCCGCAAACTGGGGTCGCAAATTACTTCGGCGAGCAGCCGTTCTGCCTCGAAATGGTTTGCGGCCTGGCCCGTGGCGAGCCCCTGATCTGCAAATCTCTCTTCGAATCGGCGCTGTCCGGGTCGCAGGCGGTCAAGGGTTTGCGAAAACTCGCCGCCGATCCGCGCTTGGATTGGGACCAGGTTCTTCGGGCAATCAACACCTGGTACGGCAAGGCGGTTGAGGCGGACCGCAACGCAACGTATGGCCGGCGTCACGAGGCCCTGAAGGCCATCGAGAGCGAAATCTCCGCCACGGCGCGCAACGTCGAAAATGCGAAGCGGTTGGCCCAACTGCTGTCGCCCAAGGGCTCGGCCGATGAGCTTTCGCGGCAAACCGCCGCGGCCCTGTTCAACCAAAGTGGGGGTTGCTTCTGGGATGTGGCGGGGGTCGACCCGAAGGAGCAGGCCCGAGAGCGCCTGCGGGACCTGGCCATTGCGCTGGCCTTGTATCACAACGACCACGGCAAATACCCCGGCAATCTTGCGGAACTGGTGCCAAAATATATTGCCCGGCTGCCGAAGGACCCGTTTTCCGAGGAGGATTTCCGCTACGAACTGCACGGCATAGGTTATCGACTTTCCAGCTCGGTAGTCGCAGACGGCATTCCTCCAATCTCCATCCGCACGCCGGATCAGGTACAATAACCTCGGCCGCCGCCCGGGAAGGCTTGGGGAGGAAACGCAAGCATTAGGAGTGATTCTTCAAACAACAGCCCTCACCCTAACCCCAATACCGTTGAATTAGCCGTAAAGTATTTGTGTGTAATAAGTTATTAAAGTACATTGATTCTGTGTGCGATCGTTGCAACGTCGAGCCCGATTCATCGGGCTTTCCGCCGAAGGCGGTGTTCGGCCCGGCGTTTACGCCGGGTCAAAGGAGCGTCTTACTGCTATTTT
>JBEKTY010000096.1:0-31417 GCA_049515555.1 Thermoguttaceae bacterium | reverse complement strand
CCTCGGCACCGACAGCGGTGGATTCGCTTGCGCTCTGGGTCTGCCATGACCATCTCCCCATCCGTGGAAGCGGAACAGGCAGATTATACCAATGGCTAAGTTATTTCTTAACAGCAACTTACCGGTTGCCGACCGAGGCCCAGTGGGAGTATGCCTGCCGGGCCGGGAGCACGGGTCGCTGGTGTTCCGGCGACAACGAAACGGAGCTGGATGCTTACGGATGGCACAAAACTAACTCTGAGGAGAGACTGCATCTTGGCGGCCAGAAGAAGCCCAACGCCTGGGGGCTCTATGATATGCACGGCAACGTGTTCGAGTTCTGCGCGGATTGGTACGACAAGGACTACTACAAGACGTCGCCCGAGAACGACCCCCTGGGGCCGCTCTCGGGCTCGGAGCGCGTAGTGCGTGGCGGCGAGTTTGGCAACTTGGCGACGGACTGCCGTTGTGCGTCCCGCGGTCACCTCGCCCCCACGGGCAATCCCGGCCACCCGGGCTTCCGCGTCTGCCTGGTATTGGCGGACACGGCGACTGAGCGGCCTAAGATGAGCCGCAGCACCAGTGCCGCGCAACCTTCCGGTGGCTCGACCGCTAACAAGGCATCGCCCGCCGTCGTAAGCCCTGATTCCCAATCCCCAATCCCGCTTCCCGCCGTTGGCAGTCTGGTCGGTGCCGATGGCAAATGGCAACTCCCGCCCGGCGCTCCCCCGCCCGCCATCGCCCCCTTCGACGCCCAGAAGGCCAAAGAGCATCAAGAGGGCTGGGCCAAGCACCTCGGCGTTCCGGTGGAAATGAGCAACCTTGTCGGCATGAAGCTGGTGTTGATCCCGCCGGGCGAGTTCACGATGGGCGAGGGCGACGGAGCCCACAAGGTGAGGATCACCAAGGCGTTTTACCTGGGCAAGTACGAGGTGACGCAGGAGGAGTGGGAGAAGCTGCTGGGCAAGGAGAACAACCCGAGCCAGCTCAAGGGGCCGAAGAACCCGGTGGAGCAGGTGAGTTGGGACGATTGTCAGGTGTTTCTGAAGAAGCTGAGCGAGAAGTGCGGTCTGCCGGAGGGGAGTTACCGATTGCCGACCGAGGCCCAGTGGGAGTATGCGTGTCGAGCGGGCAGCACGAGTGGCTGGTTCTTTGGCGAGAACGAGCAGGGGCTGGACGAGTACGCCTGGTACGACAAGAACTCGGAGAAGAAGACGCACCCGGTGGGGCAGAAGAAGCCGAACGCCTGGGGGCTGTATGACATTTGCGGGAACGTATGGGAGTGGTGTGCGGACTGGCACGACGAGAACTACTACAAGGTCTCGCCGCATAATGATCCACCGGGGCCGACGTCAGGCTCGCACCGCGTGCGCCGCGGCGGTAGCTGGCTCCACCACGCTGGGGACTGCCGGTCAGCGCTCCGCGACCGCGGCGAGCCCGGGGACCGTGGCAACAACCTGGGCTTCCGCGTCTCCCTGGTTCTGCCGGACACGGTGGCTGAGCGGGCGAAGATGAGCCGAACCAGCGATGCCGTACAACTTCCCGATGGCGCGAAAGACCCAGCCTTCAAGCGATGGATGAAGGACGTTGCCGCCCTGCCCGCCGAGAAGCAGGTGGAAGCCGTCGCCAAGAAGTTGCAGGAACTCAATCCGGGCTTCGACGGCAAGGTCACAGACGCTAATGGACGAGGCACGCCCCTGATCGAAAACGGTGTGGTGAAGGGGTTGGGGTTTAGCACGGACAACGTGATCGACATTTCGCCGGTGCGGGCGTTGGCGGGATTGAAGAGTTTGCAGTGTGATGGTAGCGGGGTAGGCAAAGGTAAGCTGGCGGCCCTCTCGCCGTTGAAAGGGATGCTGCTCGCGGAATTGGCTTGCGGCGAGACGCAGGTGTCCGACCTATCGCCGCTCATAGCGATGCCTCTAACCCGCCTTGAATGCGGCTACACGCAGGTATCGGACCTGTCTCCGCTCAACGGGATGCCTTTGACGGACCTTGCTTGCTTCGGCACGCGAGTTTCCGACCTGTCGCCCCTGCACGGGATGCCTCTGGCGGTACTGGCTTGCGACGACACTCGGGTATCCGATCTGTCACCTCTGAAAGAGACGAACCTGACGACGGTGTTTTTCACGCCCAAGAACATCACCAGCGGGCTAGAGGGTCTGCGCGCCCGCCACGTCGAGCCCCTGGCCCGTAGCCGTCGATCGGCGCGACCATCGCGCGATCGTCCCTCCTGGCCGGCAGCCACATCAGCGCGCGTTCATTTTCACTTGGGCGTGCCGCGGATCGGCCCGTGCGCGTAGGGACTCATCGGGGGACACCGCCGGGAAGATGCCGGCCAGAGTGCGCATGGCCGAGAGTGGATAGGTGACAGTATGTCGCCTATCGGGCCCAGGAGAACGGCGCCGATAGTGCGCCGCTCCCTTGCGGGTTATGCTGCCGTGCGGCGTGCCCGTTTACGCCATGGCAGACGCGGGGACAGGCGGCCGGGGTGCTTGCCTTCCAACTCTTGGCGTTCTGCCACACGGTTAGCGCAAGCCTTACGGTCGCCAGGGCTCATCCTCAGAAGCTCCTCGATGCCCGCTGCCAGTACCCGCAGGTGCTTCACCGGCCAGTGGGCGAAGAGGTCCCGAATGTAGGCTTGGTCGCCGTCGTCTTCGACAGTAACGGCCGCCGATCCTGGTTCGTCCCGTAGTGTCGCAAACACTTTCCTTTCCTTCACGGGAATCGCCCTCCATGCCCGGCTGCGTGAGTACCGGTCGCGCGATCCGCCGGCTTCCGAGCCGATGCGACCGGGGTAGTGATGCTCAGTATAACTCCCTACGAATCCTTCACACACACCAGTTTTTAGACCGTAACCTCGACCTCACCCATCGGCAAGCACCAGAGCAAGAACCTTATCCCTGGTCGCCTGGGCGAGAGGCCGAGCATCCAGCGCAGTTGTTTAGGCTTTTCACCTTATCCCTGGTCGCCTGGGCGAGAGCCTGCCAGCGGGTGACGAGTTCGGCCAGATCGGGGCCAATGGCCATTTCCGATAGGTCGCCTAATATTATATTACTGCGCAGGTTGTTAAGTTAGGTAAAGTTCGGGTGCCGTAAGTCCTTTGGCAGCGGTTGCCCTATCTTGCCCATTTTGAAAGCCTGCGCAGTAACACTAACGCAGCGCTTTTTGCAGCGCTTTGATCGGACCGTGCAAAAACTGCCGTGTTTTCCGCAGGTGTTTGGGTCCCTCCCTCTCCGCTTGCTTTGAAAACGCCTTTCGTAAGTAGCTTTGGCATAAGTGCTTACGAATGGCGTTTCGCATTTGTCCCAGTCACATAGGCTCACTGACGCCTCTTTACGTTCTCGCGGAGCAGGCGGATCAGCTCGTCGGCCGCCGACTGGGTGCCGGCGGGGTCGGAGCCGGCCGCGATAATCGCGTCGCGGGAGCGGCTGCGGAGATCGTAGATCGGCGAGTTGACCGCTTCCGCCGTGCCGATCACTCCGCGGCCGGGGCCGGGGTAGGCGCCGCAAGGCTTCTCCAGCATCTTGTCGTAGGCGAAGGTCCCTTCCTTGCTCAAGAGGTCCACCAGGGCGTTGCTCTCGCGCGGCCCGACGAGGATCAGGCTGCGGTCCGTATCGACGATTTCGTTCTGGAACGTGTCGACGAGATACCAGACGCTCATGTCCTCATGATAGCCGCGGTCGGCCTTGAGCGGGTTGATGCGGACCTCGTGGCGGAGCTTCAGCCGTTTGAGATCCCCGGCGGCGGCAGTCCGGGCTTGAACCCCGAGAGACTCCAGCGTCGCGCGGATGGCCTCGGCGGCCGGCCGCTCGTGGGCCGCCGTCCCATAGGCGACCGTCACGCCGTGCCGGGCAAAGCCGGCCAGCGAAGGCTTCCAGATCGAGACCCAGGTCTTGGCGGCCGCCGGGCGAATGAGGAAGACCCGCGCCTCCAGCGGACCGACCTGGCACGGAATGCCCTGCCGGGCCACCTGCTCGGCCGACAGCCAGTGGTCGATCTTCATTTGGCGCAGGGCGGGGTCGCCACGGAGCCTCTCCCCGCCGTCGGGCTTGTGCATGAACTCGGGGCGCGGCCCGCCCACGTCGCTTACGGCGTACTGGCCGGCCGGCAGGGTGCCCAGCTTCAGTTGCACCCGCCGCTCGTCGTGGCGGGAGAGGTTGCAGACGGCGGCCAGGGTGTAGCCGTCGCCTTCCAGGTATCCGGCATACAGGTCCCAGGCGTCGTCGGCGCCGCCGAGGCTTACGCGGCCGTCGATCTGCCAGCGCTCCAGCAAGCGGCGGAACCATTGGGCCAGCGGCCGGACCTGCTCGTCAGCGGCTTCCTTGGGCGGAAAGTTCACCACGGCGACGTTGCCCGCGGCGTTGATGATCCCCAGGACCACCTCCTTGCCGGTTTTCGGCACCCGGCCCTTGAGAAAGACGCGGGAGCCGGGTCGGGGCTCGTAGCTGCACGGGCAGTCGTAGCGGCCCAGTAAAGTGCCGTCGGCGATTTGGGGCGCCACGTCGCAGCGGGCGAAACGCACCTCGGTCTTCTCCAGCGGCTGGTGATAGGGGCCGTCGGAGACGAGCGCATAGCCGCCCAGCTCGGCGAATTCCGCGAGCGGGTAGACGTCGCCCGGCTTGTTCCAATATCGCCTGGGGCGGGCGTCGTCGGAAAAGCCGCCGCCGTTAAGCATAATCAGCTTGCCTCCCTGGCGGACGAACTGCCGCACCCGCTGGGCGTCGCGCCGCGAGATGGCTTGTGCCGTATCGCCCAGCACGAGCAATTGATAGCGCGACAGGTCGGCCACGGCTTCCAGGCATAGGAAGTCGGCCGGGATGTTGGTCGACCGTAGGAGCCGCATGGCGACGGTCTCGAAGTCGGCGTAGGGCCGCTCGCCGAAAAAGCGCAGATAGAAGCTGGCCTCGGTGGTGGGGAAGAGCACCTTGGGCTCCGGCGGCCGGGCCGGCAGCCACAAGGGCGCCAGCCGCAGCAGGAGCTGATTGGCAGCCGAGGCACGCAGGGCGTTGCGGTCCATGGTGACCGGCGGGCCCTCCATCGCGGGCGGCTCGTAGAAGGCCAACTGGCCCGTCCAGTGCTTGATCTGGTACTTGGCCGAGCCTTCGCGGATGAGCGTGGTGCGATGGAAGGCGTGGCACATGCCGTCCTCGTACCACTCGCTGAAGAATCCCTTGGCGCCCTTGAAGACCGAGGAGATGAGCAGGCCGTAGACCTGCTCGGCTTCGTCGCGGCCCAGGTACTGCCGCGGGCCCGGCTTGTGGTCGGCCTGCCGGCGGCCGTCGAGATAGGCGTGCTCGCAGTTGAGTTGGTAGCCGCCGGAGATGGCCGCGCGGCCGAAGTAGCGGGCCGCGCTGGCCGCCACGTAGGGCGTGTACCAGCCGAACATGTCCACGAACTCGCCCGTGTACCACGACTGCGTGCCGAAGTCGCCCTTGGCGCCCCACGAGAAGTGCTCGGGCTCGAGGCGGCGGATCGCGTCGCACGCGCTGCGGACCATCTCCCGCTGGGCCCAGCCGCGAAACTTGCGAAAAAGCACGAACTCGGGCGCGTACTCGAACCATTCCTTCTTCCACGTCTCGGGCTGCACGATCTCGTCGAACGACTTGTAGCCGCGGCCCCAATCCTCGTTCAGCCGGTCGATGCTTTCGTAGCGCCGCTGCAGCCAGTCGCGGTACTGGAGCAGAGACTGGTCGTCGTAGCCCAGTTCGTCCGGATGCCAAAGCTCCTCGTAGATGAAGTGTCCGCCCACGGCCGGGTGCAGCCGCAGGTGGTTGGACATCATCGTATAGGCCTCTTTCTGGATCTCCTTGCCCAAGGCCGAATTCAAAGGCGGCTGGACGTTGTAGGGGTTGCTCCGCCCGCGGGCGTCGACGGTGGGCGATCCTTCGCCGGAGGCCGCATGCGGAACGAACGACAGGATGCCGTCGTGGTGCAGGGTCGTCAGGTAGCCCCAGGTGTAGGCCATGTTCAGCTTGTCGATGCTGGACCAAGGATAATCGTCGGAGTAGGAGAGCTTCTCCCAATCATGGCGGAAGAAATGGGCCGAGTTGTTGATGCCGTGCTGGCTGCTGAGCACGTCGGCCAGGCAGTAGTAGGGATAGTGCTCGCTGGCGCCGGGGTGATAGTTGTTCATCACCTTGTGGAAGTAGAAGGGCTTGCCGCCCGTGGAGATGAAGTTGCCCTCGTTGCGGGTGGCGGCCGGCTCGCCCTCGACGAACGTCACGCGACGGATGATCTCGCCGCGGCGCTTGATGATCTTCCACTCCCACTGGTTCATCAGCTCGCGCTGTTCGGCCGGCAGGACCAGCAGGTAGTTGATCATCCAGCCGATGCCCACGTTGTGGTTGCTGTACGAGTCCATCGACTTGCGGCAGTCGCAGAACAGGCGCAGCCGCATTTGGCCGTCGGTAACGGCAACGTCGCGGATGGGGTGCTGGTTGGGCCGCTGCCAGTGCGACTCCAATGCCTGTTTGCGAACCTTCCCCTGCACCTCGACGTTGAAGCGCGAGGCGCCGGCGTAAAGCGAGTTGGAATAGCCCACCCCCAGGATCAAGTTGTAGCGCCCGTTGGGCAAGTCGACCAGGAACTCGGCCGACAGGTCGTCGTCGATGTAGATCGCGCCCCGCCGCTCCTCGATGTCCTTCTGGTGCAAGGGGTCCAGGGCGAAGTGATAGGGGCGGGCCATGCCCACAAAGTCGCGATCCAGCGGCGTCTTCAGGTCCAGATGCTTCTGGAAGAACTCGACGAAGTCGTAGCCGTGCGAGGTGGAATAGAACAGCTTCTTGTCGTTCGCCTGAAGCCAGTAGGCGGAGCGGACGAACGATTGGTACCAGCCTTCGGTGTCTTTATTGATGGGCGGGAGTCCGCGGGCGGCGATCGCCGCGTCGTCCAGTTGCGGCACGCCCTGGCGCCGCTCGTACCAGATCTTCTCCGGCTCGGGGATCACCCAGCCGTAGCCTTTCGCCGGCGTGTACATGCTGAACTCGTTTACCGGGCAGAAGTCGTCCTCCAGCTCCTGGTCCACGGGACCGAAATCGAAGAGAAAGGTCCTCCGCCCGGGATCCCGGGGTACGACGGCGGGGCCGGAGACCCGCACCGCCTTGATCAACAGCGTCGCCGTGGCGTCGGCGTCGGCGCGGACCACGAAGCCCGGCCGAAACGACTCGCAATCCTCGTCGAAGTAGTTGGGCCTGGGGTACTCGCACGACGAGGCCCAGGCATAAGGGGCGCCCTTGCACTTCTGCACGAACCACACCTTGGTCAGGGCCTTGTGGAGCCGCAGCCACTCCATGACGCCTTCGCCGTAGCCCACGGAGCTGCTGAAGTCCTGCCAGTGGCCCTCCCACTGGAAGCCCGCCGCTTTTCCGTCCTTGTAATAGCGGAGCTGGCAGGCGTCGGTGCCCGGCCTGGTCGACGTGTTGCGGTAGGCGCCGACGACCTTGCGGCGGCGCTCGTCGTTCACCAGGACGAGGTCGATCGAGAGCACGCCTTTCGCGCTCCGCTCGGGCACCTCGATCTGGAGGTCGAAGTCGAACTCATCGGAGAAGAGCTGCTTGCTCGTCAGGGAATACTCGGCGCCGGGCTTCAAGGCCAGTTTCAGTCCGGCCGGCGTGAATGCCTCGGCCGGAATGTCGCTGCTGTACGCCTGGCGGTCGTTCCGCGAGAGGTCGAAGTCGAGCGTCTGCCATTGGGCCCGGGCCTGGCCGGCGGCCGCCGGCAGGAAAACCAGAAGGATGATCGCAACCCGACGGATCATGGCGTCACCTTCGCGGGACCGGAGAGCTCGAAGCCTTTGACCTGCCAGGCCGACAGCGCGCCGGCCTCCAGCGTGCCGTTGCGGATGGGCACTTCCTTGCCGTCGAGCGTTTTGGCGGCGGCAACGGGGAACGTCAGCCGCACTTGGGCGGAATCTTCCTTCTCGGCGGCCACGAGCAGCAGCATCCGCCCCCCGCCGCCGTCG
Source organism: Thermoguttaceae bacterium (assembly GCA_049515555.1). GTDB lineage: Bacteria > Planctomycetota > Planctomycetia > Pirellulales > Thermoguttaceae > JBEKTY01. Next base: position 23,475 of record JBEKTY010000096.1, on the reverse strand, counting down.
AACAGCGTGCCGTGGACGTTCTCGGAGGTCGTGCTGAAGCGGCGCTCGGAGGCGATCAGATCGGACTCGACGCGCACGCCCGGCGGCGGCAGCCGCCGGCAGAGGTCCCACCAGGCGCGGTGTTGTTTATCCTTGGGCGGCCAGAGGATCACCGGCGTATCGGCGTGCATGGCGGCCAGGGCCATCCAGGGCGGCGGCAGCGCGTCGAGCATCGGTCCCCAGGCGGCCCCGGCCCGGTGGCGCCGCAAACAGCCGTCTTGCGGCGAGCACCAGCGCATGGGCTCCGGTTTCTCCGAGACCCACAGGTCGCACTCGGCCAGGGAAAGCAAATTGGCCTGACCGGGGCTGGGATCGGCGATCAAGAAGCCGCGTGGGCCGACGATCCTCCGCAAGGCCCGCATGCAGATGGCCAGCGGGGCGGCGTTGGCACGCAGCGGGCCGTCGTAACGGAATGTGACCTTCTCTCCCAATGCCTCCAGCGTACCTTCCGGCGCTGCGTTGGCCAGGAAATCGGCCCCGCCGACCAGCAGGCCGTCGCGGTCCTTCTGAAACTGCCGGGTGAACCAGGCCTCGTCGGCAACCAGGGAACGGAGATCGCGGAGGTCGACGGCCGCGCCCACGCGGAGGCCCGCGGTGTGGGCGGCTTCGACGGCGGCCGCGGTGGCCGGCGGCCGCTCGCGCCACGCCGGCCCCAGGATCAGCGTGTCGCAGCCGTCGGCGGCCATCGCCCGGACCTCCTCGACCGTCGGCGGCCGCGTGCGCGCGTAATAGATCCGCGCGCCCAGGAGCACGCTCCGATCGTCGGCCGCCGCGCCGGCGAGCGACGACCGCTTCCGCGACGCCACGGCAAAGGTCAGTGTGTTCTCGTACTTCAACGGCTCGTTCAGGCCGCGCGTTTCGCCGTCGAACAGGTTCCAGCTCACCCCGAAACAAGGCTGCGGGCGCATCGAGCCGACTTCGGTGGGGACGGGCGACATGCCGGAAACCGGCCGCACCATCAGGTGCGACCCGAAATCCGCCGTGGTGCCCACCAGGCTCTTGGCCTCGGCCAGGCAACATTCGGCATAGCCGTTGACGGCCGCCCCCTTGACGTGCGTCAGGTCGTAGGCCGCCGAGCCGAACAGCAGCGGCTTGTGCGTCAGCAGTACGTCCTCGGGCTTGACGTCGATGTCCAGCGGCAAGTGCCTGAGCTCTTCGATCACGGGCTTGTAGCTGTTGAAGCTCTGCTCGGGGCTGCCGGGAAACGCCCAGCCGTACTGGAATCGGGCCTGCCGCTCGGCAGTCGGCTCCTTGTACAGCGAATCGTCCAGATTGACCGAGAGCGAGGCCCAATCCAGCTCGTAAACTTCGCCCTTGGGCAGCTCCACCTCGATCTGCGTCAAAACGATGCCCGAGTCGAACACGCGGACGCGCTGCTTCACCTTCCAGGGGATCGGCAGCCGGCGATTCTCGAAGATCCGCGGGTTGCTGCGGGTCTCGAAGACCACCTCGCCGGCAGACTGCTTGAGGATGTCGATCCGGGCATCGCGGTCGGCATTGTTGTAGGCGATGGCCCATTCCAGCGAGTAGTATGCCCCGCGGCGGGTGGCCAGCGAGAGGGCGGGGATGGTGTCGAGCGACTTCCAGGCGAAGCTCGAGTTGACCCGCTGCCAGGCGGAGCGGGGTTGGCCCGGCATACCGCGGAGCCACCAGCCCCCCTCGACGAGCCCCGGCTGCTCGACCAGGGCGAGTTCTCCACCGCGGTGGGCATCCCAGGTGTAGCGGAAGTTGGCGCCGGCCACCGTCAGCCGCGAGCCCTCGCGGGTGACTTCCATGGCTGCCGTGCCCCCGGCGGTCCATACCAAGAGCATGCCGGCCGCGGCGGCGACAACCGGTGGGCCGCGCCGGCGCACGAGGGCGAACACGGCCGGCAGGCGTCGCACGAGGAGTTCCAGGGCCATGAGCCCCGCCGCAACCGCCAGCCATGCGGCCCGGCCGATTTCCCATGCCGCCCACGACCGGCCGCCGGCAAACAGCGACTCGGGCGGCGGCTGGAAGACCCCCTGGGTCTGCTCGCACAATGTTCTAAGAATCTTTTCTCCATCGGCCGCATCGCCGAACTCGCGCCCATAGGTCCGGTTCCAGGCGAAGGCGGCGTTGAGTTTTCCGTGGGCCGTGACCAACAGGGCGTCGGACCCCGCGGCAACGCGGAGTCCGTCGCGGGGCAGATCGCCGATTTGCCGCGTCGCCGGCGGTGAACCCATGTTAAAGGGGACAGTCCCCTTTTCGTCGGACGAAAATTGGGACAGTCCCCCGGACGAAGATTGGGACGGTCTCCGCGATTGGCTGACGGCCCACCGGCCGGCGGCCGGGGCGGTGAAGTCGAACACCGGCCGGCCCTCTTCGTAGGATACGCCGGGCCGCAGCGCGTGGTGCGGCGGCGCCAGCAGCGAGAACACCATCTGCCGCCAGAAGGCTACATATTCGGCCGGCCGCTCGCTGATCCAGCGGTTGGCCCACAGCGGCGTGGCCGTAGACAGGAAGGCGGCCGCCTGGCCGCGGCCGTAGTGCATGCGGGCCAGGAGCGGCTCGCGTTTGGGCGAGATGGCTAGCGGCGTCCAGGCGTGCAGCCTTGCCCGCGTGCGGTTGTAGCCCGCCAAGGGCGGCAGGCCCTCCACGTCGATGCCCGCCAGGGCCGGGTCCTCTTCCAACTTCTTGGCCGCCAGGGGCATCTCGACGAGGAGCTGGTTCTCCGGCCCCTTGGCCTCCTGGAGCACGACGGCGGGAATCTCCCGCACCGACTGCGTGTGGTGGTAGCGCCCCTTGCCCGCATAGGCCAGGGTATTGAGCAGCTTGGCATTGACGCTGGTCCCCACGCCGACCGCCGAGAGGGAGATTCGCATCCGGTCGAGCGAGGCCAGCAGCAGGCTGTAGTCGGTGCCGATTTCCGTTTCCTTGCCGTCGCTGACCAGGAGGATATGTTTGTAGGCGGCGTCGATCGACTGGATGATCCGCGCCGCCTCGGTCAGGCCGCCGAGGATGTTGGTCATGCCGAAGGCCCCGATCCGCGCGATTTCGTACTTGGCCGGCTCGAGGTCCTTGACCCTGGTGGGCGCGATGATGTTGTGATACTCGGAGTCGAACGACACCAGCGCCAGCCAATCGCCCGGGTTGAGTCCCTCGGCGGCGGCGATGGCGATTTCCTTGGCAATGTCGATCTTGCCGACGGTCGACGAGAGGCCCTCGTTCATCGACCAGGAGTTGTCCAGCACCACGACTAGGGCGAAGGGCGGATATTCTTTCTTGGGCTCCAGGAGCACGGGGAAGACGCTTTCCAGCGGCGTGCCGTGGTAGCCGCCGGCGCCGTAGGCGCGGCGGCCGCCGGTGAAGAGCAGCCCGCCGCCCTCGCGTACAAAGGCCTCGAGGGCCTGCATCCGGGCCTCGCCCAGCGCCTTGGCGGCAACATTGTCCAGGACCATGCAGTCGCAGGACACGCGCGGGGGAAGGTCCTGCGGGGCGACGGTGCGGACCTCCAGGCCGGCGGCCTCCAGCACCGCCCGCAACGGATGCCGGGCCGCTTGCACCTCGGAGATCATGATCACCCGCGGCGCCAGCGGCACGTCGACCAGCGCAGCCGCACGATTGTTCCAATCCAGCCGGTCTTGGGCGAACCGCGCTCGCAGCTCGACCTGGTGCACGCCGTCGCTGGGGAAGACCAGGGGCAGCTCGACCACCGTGCGGCCGGCGGCGAGCCTGAGCTGCCGCTGGGCCGACGGCTTGCCGTCCACCGCGAGCGTCAGGAGGCAGGGTCCGGCCGCGGCGGCTTGGAGGGTTGCCTCGGCGGTCACGGGCACCGAGCGCCATGCGGCGGCCGGCAGGCTGAAGTCGGCCACGAGCGACTCGCCCGGCAAGGCCATCGCCGGAACCGCGTAGACCTTGATCGCATCTTGCTGGAGCTGTAGAATCTCGGCCCGCGGATCGCCGCCGGTGGCGCGGCCGTCGGAGAGCAGCAGGATCCGCTTCTCGCCGCGTCCGGGGAAGAGGCGCCGTGCGGCATCCAGGGCCTCGGCGATCGGCGTGGCGCGGCCGCCCTCGGCGGCCAGCTCGCGGGTCAGCAGGAAGTTGCCCGATTGCCGGGCGGCGGCTTCGGCCCGCTCGATCCACTGGTCGACCGCTTGCAGTCCCTCCGGGGCAATCGAGGCGGAGTGATCGGCCAGCAGCACCAATTCGACCCGCTCGGAGCGGGTATGAAAGGCCAGGTTCACCTCGAAGCACCAGGCCCCGACGGCGGCCAGAATGCCTAGCCGGCAAAGCGCAATCGCCGCCACGCGCCGCCGCGACCAGGGCAAGTCGGTACGCACGGCGAAGGCGATCGTGTACCCGCCGGCCAGAACCAGAATGACGGCGATGATCAGATGGCTCAGCATGCTCACTCCGTCAGCCGCCGGTGGAACAGTCCCCACTCGACCAGAAGCAAGAGCATCGCCAGGACCACCAGGAGTGTGGCCAGGGATTGCCGCGTTGCCGGGGGCGGCGCCGCTTCGCGCGGCGACCGCCGCAGGTCCGACTCGGCGGCGCTGAGCGTGCTGAAGGCGTGCAGGCGGCCGTCGGCGGGGCTCTCGACGAGGCCGGCCCGCCGCGACGTCCAGAGGGCGCGACTGGTCGCCTCGGCCGGGGGCGGCCCGGTTGTGCTCGCCGCGCCAGTCGAAGGGGACAGTCCCATTTTCGTCGGACGAAAATTGGGACAGTCCCCATCGACCGCTTCGCCCGGCCGCAACACGCTGGCCTGCGGCAGCATCCACAGGCAGGCGTTCCGCACGAGCATGGGGAACGCCGCCAACAATGGCAGCCGCGAGCCGTCCGGTGTCAAGGGCGCGGCCACGAAGAGGACCTTCGTCTTGCCGGTCGCTCCGGCCCAGACCAAGGGCAGGTCGTCGGCCCACACCAGGGGCTCGGCCCAATCGGGCACCTTGGCCTGCACCGCGCCCTTGACCACCAGGCCGCGCAGCTCGACGCCTTCCAGCACAAAGTGCGCTGCCTGGCGCGTCACCGTGACCGGCTCGGCATGCAGCCCGGCCACCTCGACCACGCCGCTGCGGAGCGGGTAAAGCACGACGGCCCCACCTTCGGGCCACGTGGCGGGCAACTGGTTCGCGAAGACCGTCACGGCCGCCGTCCCCGCCGGGCTCTCCCACACCGGGCCGATGGTCCCTTCTTCCTGCAGCGATGCCAGCAGCATGCCGACGTAGGCGTTGTGCTTGCCGCCTTCGGGCCAGACGAGCCGCACGCCCAGGTCGGCCAGGGCCGGGACCACCGCGCAGGCCTCGTCGTCGACGGCCAGGGCGTCGGGGCCGCCCTCCAGCTTGATTCGCAGCGCGGCGGCGCGCGGCTCGTCGACGTCCACCGTCTGCTCGGCCGTGGCGCCGGGGCCCAACCCGCGGCACTCGAAACCGCCGCGTGGCACGTCGTTCACAATTACCGTTGCCCTGAGGGTGCGTGCCGCGCGGCCGTAGTTGGCCAGCGTGCAACGGGCGCGGATGTGCGACCCGCGTCGCTCGGCCGCCAGGGCGATGATCGCCGCGTTATCGCCGGCCGGCGGCGCCATCCAGACGTGCGCGCGTGGGCCCCAGTGATTATCGCTCAGCGGTCCGTCGGTGAAGACGTAGATCGCGCAGTCCTCTTGGGCGCCCCACAGACCATATGCCTCGTCCAACAACCGGCCGAGGTCGCTGGGGCCGTCGAATGGCTCGATGGCCTCCAAGCGGCGTGCCGCCTCGCCGCGGGGCGACGCGAAAGGCGCCAGCAATCGCAGTTGCCCGGCCGCTTCGGCCAGGGCCACCTGAGCGTCGCCGTCCAGCGATGCCATGAGCTGGGCGGCGGCCGTCTTCGCACGGTCCAGATTGCTCCGGCCGCTGGTTTTCGCGTTCATGCGCGCCGAGACGTCGACCAGAACGAGCAGCTTGCGGGCCGAGACGCCGGGGTGGCCCACGGTCAGCTCGGCCGCCGCCAGGACGAGCGAAGCCAGGATGGCGACGGTAAGGGCGAAGCCCAGCACCCGGCGGAATCGCTCGGAGGTGTGGCCGAACGGCTCGCCTTGCAAGAACCTCTCCCAGAGGTAGAGCGCACTGGAGAGCACGCGCTGACGGGGCAAGGGTAGCAAATACAGCACCAGCGGCAACAATAGCAAGAGCAGGAGCCAAACGAGGCCCGGTTCCCGGAAGGTCATTGATCGGCCCTCCGCAGGCGGTCGAAATACGACTCGATCAGCCGGGCGGCGGTGTCGGGAGCCGGTTCCTGGGGAGTGACCCGCTCGGGGGCGGGGCCGGCGGGGGGTGAGGCGGTTTCGGCCGGCGGCTCGGCCGGGGTGGTTTGTGAGCGTTTCATGGCGGCCAGAAACTCCAACAGGCCCATCGGCCGGACCTGGCCTTTGTGCCCGCCTCTGGCCCGCGCGGCGGAAGTGATTTGCAAGCCGTTCCTGGCGGGTTTGACGGCCAACCGCGTGGGATTTCCGCGGGGGTCCTTGGACGAGGCATCGGCCAGCGACTCCTTGCCTTCTTTGCCGCCGGTCTTGCCCTTGGCCGCCGCCCCTTGGTCCTGCTTGCCCATGACCGCGATGTCCACGGCGCTGTCGCCGGCGCCCCCCTCGGTCTTGGTCTTTTTCGCCGCTTCGAGGTCCTTCAAGAAGGCGGCGTCCAGCTTCACCGGGTCGATCTTCTTGCCCTCCTCGCGATTCTGCGGATTGTTCTTGCCGCCCGCTTCGTCTTCGTCCCAACGGATGGGCGTAGCGCCGTCGAGGCTCACCTTCTCCTGCTCGGGGACCTGCTGAAGGTAGCGGTCGATCATTTCGTTGGTGATCTTAACCGTCTCGTCGGCGGGTTTTTCGGGCTTCGTCTCCTCGGGCTCGCTGGGCAGGCCTGGCGGTGTCTTCTCTTTGGCCGCCGGCTCGTCGGGCGGCTGGCGCTGGGCAATCGCCTTGCCGCCGGCGGCGGGCGAGTCGGGCATCTCCGCGCCGGCCGTCGGGCCCACGGATCTTCCGCTCCCGAGCCGATCCAGGCCGACCCGTGCGCCATAAGTTCCGCCCAGGATGACGGCGACGGTTGCCATGGCCGCCCAATGCCGCCACGCACCGAACGACCACTGCGGCACGAGCGCCACGTGCCGGGCTTCGTCGCCGGCCTGACGGCAGGTGAGCTCGCCCAGCCAGCCGTACCGTGCCGGCTCGGCGGCGAACTCCAGTGCCGAGGCGTAAAGGTCGCCCGATCGGGCCCGCTGGTCGAGCAACTGCGCCAAGCGACCCGCCCGCGGCGCCCGACGGTACTGGCGGACTGTCATCGCCGCCACTCCAAGCGCAGCCGGAATCGCTACGTACAGCAGGCTCACCAGGGGCAGTCCCAGCAGGCCGTGGAGCACGAAACAGAGCAGGCAGGCATTGGCGGCCCAACCGAGCCTCAGCAGCAGCCCCCGGAAGCAGTGCTCGGCGATCCACAGCCGGCGCATCCGCTTGGCGAGCTGGCGGACCGCTTTCATGACGCTTGCTCCGCGGGCACGCTTTCCAGGATCTGCCGGATGATCGTTTCGGACTGAATGCGCTCGGCCTGGCCCTCGAAGTTCAAGAGCAAACGATGACTCAGGGCGGACATGGCCACGGACGAGACGTCTTGGGGCGTCACGCAGTCGCGCCCTGAGCCCACGGCCCGCATCTTGCCGCCGAGGATCAGCGCCTGAAGGCCGCGGGGGCTGGAGCCCAGGCGGACGAACTTGCGCACCGAGTCCAGCGTGCCGTTGGCCTGCGCGTGGGTCGCCGAGACCAGGCGGGCGGCGTAGTTGCAGGCGGCGCGGGAAATGGTCACCCGGCGGACCGCCGCCTGCATCCGCACCACCTCCTCCCGCGAAAGCACCTGCCGGACCGCGGCGGAGACCGACCCGGTGCGGCGGCGGCAGACTTCCAGCCACTCGGCGTCCGAAAGCGGCGCGAGCCGCATGCGGAAGAGGAAACGGTCGATCTGGGCCTCGGGCAGGCGGTAGGTGCCCTCGAGGTCCTCCGGGTTCTGGGTGGCCACGACCAGGAACGGCTCCTCGAGGCCGTAGGTCTTCCCGCCCACGGTCACGTGGTGCTCCTGCATGGCCTCCAACAGGGCCGACTGGGTCTTGGGCGGCGCGCGGTTGATCTCGTCGGCCAGCAGCAGGTTGGTAAAGACGGGCCCTTTCTGGAACACCATCTGCTTGTTGCCGCGGGCGTCCTCGACGACGATGTTCGTGCCGACGATGTCGGCGGGCATAAGGTCGGGGGTGAATTGGATCCGCGCGTGCCGCATGCCCAGGGCCGCGGCCAGGGTCTTGCCGATCAGCGTTTTGCCCGATCCGGGCGCCCCCTCCAGGAGCAGATTGCCCCCGGCGAACACGCCCGTCAGGAGATCGACGACGGTCTGGCGGCAGCCGACCACGGCGCGGGCCATTTCGGCGGCGAGGGTCTCGAAACGCGTGCGAAACTCGTCGGGCGTCATGGCTGCGCGTCCTCCTTTACTTCGGCGACGATGCGGCGGACGATCTCATCGGCGCGGATCTCCTCGGCCTCGGCCTCCAGGTTGCGCTGGATGCGGTGCTGGAGGGCCTGGACGGCCACGCCGCAGACGTCGTCGCGGGCGACGAAGAAGTTCCCGCGCGCCAGCGCGCGGGCCTTGGCCGCGTGCAGGATGGCCAGCAGGCCCCGCGGTCCCGTGCCCGACTCCACGTAGCGCCGCGCCGTGGCCGTGGCCAGCGGCGAATCGGGCTGCGTGGCCCGCGCAATCCGCAGCGCGAACTCCTCGACGTGCGAGGCAACGGGCACCGCGCGAACCAGCCGTTGCATGACCCGGATCGCGCCGCCGTCGACGACCTGCCGCACCGCCGGGTATTGCTCGAACGTGGTCCGCACCGCGATCTCCGCCAGCCCCTCCGCCGACGGATACCCCACCTGCAGCTTGAACAGGAACTTGTCCAACTGCGCCTTGGGGAGCGGATAGGTGCCGTCCTGCTCGATCGGGTTCTGCGTGGCGAGGATAAAGAAGGGCTCGTCCAGCGGAGTGCTGAGGCCGCCGATGGTCACGCTGTGCTCCTCCATGGCCTCCAAGAGCGCGGCCTGCGTCTTGGGCGTGGCCCGATTGATCTCGTCGGCCAACAGCAGGTTGGTGAACAACGGCCCGGGCTGGAACGCCAGCCGCTTGCCGTGTTCGTCCTGCACCAGGAGGTTCGTGCCGATGATGTCGGAGGGCATCAGGTCGGCGGTGAACTGGACGCGGCGGAACTGGAGGTTTAGCACCTGGCCCAACGTGCGGATGAGGTACGTCTTGCCGATCCCCGGCACGCCTTCCAGCAGCACATTCCCCTGGGCCACCAGCGCCACCAGCGTGTCCTCGATCACCCCGCGCAGCTCGACCATGACCTTCTCCACCTCGGAGCAGATCTCGTCGAACTGCCGGGCGAAGGCCGCGACGGCCTCGGGCCCGGTCGTCTCGGAAGCTTGGGCGGCAGCGTCTATCGGAAGACTCCTTCCTTGGGAAAGCGGGTGAAGAGGATGTCGTCCAGCGGCTGGTCTGTCGCCAGGCGGAGATAGCGGACGCCGTAGCGGCGCAGTTCGGAGCGCAACTGCTCGCAGTGGGCGCGGAAGAAGGCCCGGAACCGCTCGACCGTGTCGCGGCGGAGCGGCTGCCGCAGGCTGCGGCCGGTCTCGACGTCGCACAGCTCGACGTCGCCGGAGATCTGCACGTCGAGCTCCTGCGGCGCGACGAGGTGCAGGGCGTAGAGGCCGAACTTGCGGCCGGCCAACGGGCGGATTCCTTGCAGCACGCCGCCGACATCGAGGAAATCGGAGATGACGAAGACGACCCCGGGGCGCCGCGTTGCCTTGGAGAACGAGTCGAGGGTCTTGCGCAGGTCGGTGGCGCCCTGCGGCGGGGCGTCGAGGAAGTCCAGGACTTCGTAGACCCGCCTCCGGCCGGTCAGGCTCTTGGTCGACGCGACCAGGCCGTCGGCGAAGAGCGAGACGCTCACGTGGTCCTCGTTGGCCAATCCGACGTAGGCCACCGCGGCGGCGATTCGCGCGCCCAATTGCGCCTTGGAGGGCGACCCCACGGACATCGAGCCGGAGGCGTCCAGCAAGATGTGGATGGTCACCGCCTCCTCCTGCTCGAAGAGCTTGACGAACAGCTCTTCCAGCCGCGCGTAGAGGTTCCAATCGAGATAGCGGATGTCGTCGCCAATGGAGTACTCCTTGTGGTCGGAAAACTCCAGGCCCGTGCCGCGGCTGGGCGAGCGCCGATGTCCGAGCTGGTTGCCGCGGTAGATGCCCCGCGGAATGATCTCGAAGCGCTCCAGTCGGCGAAGAAAACGGCTGTCCAAGGCCAGCGACATGACGGGTGCCCGATCGGTCCGGTGCCAACAGGTCCATGGAATGAATCGCAGGGCGGGCGACGTGCAACGCCCGCGGCGGGATTCCCAGGTGGGCTCGCTTCCCACGATCTTACACCGCCGGGCCGCAGCTCACAAGGCAATCCAGCAAGATCGCAACTCCTTGACGGCCAGGGGGCACGGAGTTATTGATAGGGACAGCTTGAATTTGTTTCAGATCCTCGATGAGTCCCAGCGGACGGAAGCGTACACCGAGGTAGACTTCTTGCACAATATGGGAATCCCGACCAAGATCGACGCCAAGCACGCCATCGCCCATAACAAAGTCATCATCATCGACGGGCAGGTCGTCATTACCGGCAGCTTCAATTTCACCGACTCGGCCGAGACTCGCAACGCCGAGAATCTGCTGGTCATTCGGGACAAGGCCCTGGCCGAGAAGTACACCACCAACTGGCAGGTCCACGCCGAGCACTCGGAGTTCTACAAGGGCCGGGCCGATGGCAGCGTGCCCGCCGAGAGAAAATCCAAGAAGCACCAGGGCGCCGAACCAGCGAAGTGAGCCTGATCTTCAACGTGCTCTACCTGGACGGCTTAATCCCGCCCGGCAGGTACACCATTGACACCTGGCCCGAGTCGTCCCACATCGAGCAGTACCGGGCCCAGCTGCGTCAGACCGGGAGGCTACGTTGGGAAGCTGGCCAGATCGCTGAACCAACCGAACACCCTGGCTTGGCGGTCGCGCTACGTTTGGGGTGGCAGCGCGGCGTTGTACGAGCCCAGTTCGTGTTCCGATAGCATCTCGAAACTTTCAAGAGCGGCGACAATCCTGTCTGTCGTGGGTCTTGTAAGTCCCGCCGCCGCAAGGCCCCTGTTCAGTGAGGCACACAGTTCGGGGAGGCGTTGACGCAGCGCCGTGGCCTTCGGCTTGCCCGGTGCCGGGGAAACCATTTGGGCAATAAGCAGCACTGCATCGAGATACCCCACGAAGTTCAACCCGTCCGCCACTCTCTGCAACACCCGCATGTCGCCGCTCAGATTTCGGGAAAGCGTCAGAAGATAGCCTTCCGACGAATCGTAGTCTCTCTGGATACCGACCGTCGCAATGCCCAGGCACCGGCCCAGATGCCAGATCAGCCGATCCCGTTCGACAACTCCGCGAACACGGTACACGTACAACAGTCGCACAAGGGCTACAAGGATGTCCAGAAAGTTCTCCATGCCGTTGATGTTGCCGCGCTTCGCATGTTTCTTCAATTGTCGATCCTCGTGTCGCCGCGCGAACTGGCAGATAGCGTTCTGGAGGTCGGCCTGCGGGAATGTTCCGGCTCGCCACCATTCCGGCAAGACATCGGGATGAAATGGGTCGCTCTGGCGAACTCTGAATCTCCTTTTCGTGGCAAGCCCTTTCGATCCATCGTGAAAGTGGATTCTGAGGCGGTTCAGGTACTCTATGATCGCCCGGGCACCCTCTCGCCGCCCGAGTTCTTCGAGGTATTCAGGAATGCCGAAGCCGTTTTCGACAATGGCCGAGCGGCCGTGTGCCGAGTCACCGTCGGACGATTCGTAGGTTAGACAATCCTCCTGAATCAGCCAAATTGGCGCGCTTTCCCGCTCGCCATGCGGACACTGAGCCGCCAGGGAAAGCATTACGGAGCCGTGGATGTCGGCAAGTAGTTGCGACTCAAGCTGAATTACATGATTGGCTTCTTCGGCAACCGGGACCACCATCGCTGCACGGGGGCGATGTTCGCCGCCCGCTCGGATGGCAACTGTCAACGCGGTCGCGCCGAGTTCCTTTGCGCAATGGTACTCGACCCGCAGGTGGGACGCTCTGGTCAGGATCGCAGACCGCAGGCTTAGCATCGCCGAGTTGTTGTCGGGAACCAACGGCTGTGGCTCGTGCTCCGCGCCAGCAACGAAATCGGCGACGTTGATTTTGTGCGCAGGATGGGAGTCGAAAAGCCACTCGACCATCTCTCCCGGATTTAGTACGAGGAGGCACGCTTCCACATTCAGGCCGTCCCAGGCCGCCGAAGTGAAATTGGCACTGCCAACAAAACAGCCCCCTCCCTTTTCGCTGTCCCAGGCCAGCAGCTTGGCGTGGAGACGCCTTTTGCGGCAAGAGACCTCGCGTAACTCCAACGGTATTCGAGCCGCTTGGATTTGGGCAACCGGCAGGTTGGATGTGTGCTGCTGGGCAATGACCTCTAACCGACAATTGGGCCACGTTGACCATACTCGCTTGAACATCTTTGCGTCAAGGTCGTAGTAAGGTGAAATAACTAGAATCCGCTTAGGTGGTAAGGTTTCCGTGGCACTCAGCAAGCGGCCCCAAAGGGTGCCGTCCAGGGTATGAACAAGACGACACGTATCATCGCCTTCGGCGGGGTCGGGAGGCTCATCGAACCACCGTCTGACGATCTTCTCCTCCTTGATCCACGATCTAACCACCTTAGCAGCCTCACCCCGCGCTTTGTCGGCGGCCAACTCGAAGAACCGCAATGCCGATCTCACTATGCTGGCGTGCTTTGCACCCTCGTCCCCTCCGAAGTCCCATCGGACCGAGTTGAGAAGTTCCAGGTTGTGGGAGCATCCGGCACGGGTCAAGTTATTGCTGCCACAGAGAACCTGACTAAACCCACCAGCGATGACCAGGTGTAGTTTCGGGTGGAAGACACCAGAGGACTGGCGGACTGGCACTACCAGGTAGCGACGGTTTACCAAGCGAGCCGGGGCGTCATTCGACCGAAGCTGCTCCCATTGTCCGGCATCCATGAAAATGGCAATTCGCCGAGCCTTATGGAGCGCGCCGGATTTCAGTAGTTGGCACTCGAAGTAGCCCGGGTCAAAGTTGAACGTCGAGAGAAGTGCGAGGTCCGCTGGTTCGGAGTCGAGGAGACTCGGAAAGTCCACGTCTTTCATCCCTCCGTCTCCTTCGTCAACTCTGACCGGAGGAATGAGGCTCCCTCGCCTGTTGGAACGATTCCGTCGTCATCGGTTTGCTCCAGCAGGCCCAGGTCCGTGAGAATCTGAACCGCGCTGTAAAACCGTGGATTGCCGAGTCCGATCTTGTCGTAACTGCCGGTAGCACAGATGCTCGTTCCGTGGACCTGAAGAATACAGCGCTCGCCGGATGCGCTTTTCTCGTAGGACATTGCCTGATGTTGTTGAATGACGTAGCGGGAGAGCACGAACTCAGCGATCTGGCCCCACTGGCAATTCCACCAGTCGCCGAATCGACGTGACAAACCCGCCGACACAATAGGCGGAATCAGGTCCAGGTAACGGTCAACGGCTACCGAGACAAACCAATCACCATAGTTCGTTCCCTCCCAGCGTTTGTATCTCCCAAGGGTTGTCGCCAGCAGTATCAATGATACGATCAACGCCGTTGAACGATGCTCATAGTCGTGCTTACGCAAGAGTGCCTCCAGGGCAGGCTCGGCGAGCGGACTGCTGGGGCGAATGGCATCGCCGAGTGCATCGCTCAGGTGAGAGTCAAGGACAGCGGATGGAATCCCTATAGCGGCGAAGAGGCGTGATGGAGAAGATTCGGCGGAGAGGGAGCCAGCAGGCAACGAAAGAAGTTTATACGCCTCATTGACAACGTGTGTGTCGTTGAGGGAGCGAACTATGGAATCCAACGAATCGCCCTCGAGTTCTGCGTCAGAGAGCCTTGATACCAGGGAGGAGAACAGTCCTTCGAGCGCGACAGACATGAAATGGTGGAAATAGAACATTTGCCAGCGAATCGCTACGTCCTCCAGCGCTGGTGGAATCCGCACTACGTATGTTTTGCCCTCATCCGCCAGTTCGCCGTAGTACACTGCGTCGGCGAAGCTCGCGTGGCCAAAGAACCAGTTTGCATCTTTCAGTTGACGGCACAGTTCCAAAATCAACAACAGCGAGCGGCGGCGCATGAAGTGGGACTCACCCTTCTTTGGCATCTCGGAATAGAATTCTTTCGGCATCTTAGAAAAAAAAGTGTCCCGCAGTAGGAAGCGATCATGTGCCGAAGGGTCGGAGAGTTCACAAAGCCCTCCCCTCGCCCCCCAGGTCTTCAGGCTTTCCACAGAACATCGCCGCTGGTGTGAAGCGATCTGTGCGATGCCTTTCAATCGTCCGACGCACGAGTCATACCGGCCCGCCAGTTCCACCCCTAGCTGGCTCAGTTCGATGTCATCGAAAGTCCGCTTCGCGTCCTCGTCCGAATCTTGAAGCTCCTCATCTGTCACGAAGACACCAAGATTCATAAGAGAATTAAGGTAGCGGTCCAGCGCGGGATTCTTGACAAAACTGAGACGCAAGAAATCGGCCTCCCCGGAAGGATGTTTGAGGAGCCATTTGACCGCCCCGTCAGACCCGACGAGCGATCCACCGCGACACGGCTTTCCGTCATGGTGAGCGACGCAGCCAAGAGTCAGAGCATGTTCTCGCAATGAGATGCCCTTCCGCAGATTGGTTAGCACTGATTTCTCACAGCGCTTGTGGTCAAGAACACACCAGGGAATAAACGAATAGTACCGGGCGCGAGGGGTAATGGATGTAATGCAGTATAGGAGACGGCTTGCAAGCCGCGTTGATCCACGCCCGCTCGTGCCAAGAGGGTCTTGTACTTTCGAGGTCGGAGTGTGCTTACTCCACCTAAGAAGAACCGGATTTATACTGGTCGTTTTTGCCATCCAGGCCCCTCACACCCCCCAGTCGGTGCAGCGCGGCTGACCTGGCCGCAGAGAACGGGAATGACACCAGCTTATGGCAGAAAGGGCGAGAGGGCAACGTGTGCCGCATGAGGTGAAGCGACGCCTCGGATAACGACAGGCAAGCGGGTGTGATCTGGACTGATAGGAAATTTGATTTCGTCCACCAAGAGTGAGTGTACCAGAGAGAACTGGTAAATCAAGGGAGAATCGTGGCAGGCAGGAGGGGCAGGGCGGCCGCGGCCACCCTGCCCCTCCTGCCCCCGTCGGCGTTCTGGCGAGGCTGCCGAGCGAAAGTGCCGGTCACGATGCCACACGGCTGGCGGTGCTGTTGTCTACCCGGCTGGGGATGGAGCGCGCGGTACGCGCGAACCGCCCCCGGGCCGACCAGCCGGCGAAGATTAGAAGGTCGCCTCGAACGTGTCGATGTCCACGTACGTCAGTTCCCGGGGCTCGTCGGAAGTCGCCGCCTGGCTGTCCGAATCGCCATCCAGGTCGCGGGCCCGCCGGGCCGCGGCTCACAAGGCAATTCAACCAGATCGCAACTCCTTGACGGCCAGAGGGCACGGAGTTATTGATAGGGACGGCCTGGTTCGGTTTCAGGCTCACCGCAAATGGAAAATGCCGGAGGAGAATGCCCATGAATCTGCGGCAGCTCGGGCGTTGCGTCGTGGCCCTCGGTCTGTTGGCGGGGATGGCGGCTCGGGCCCACGCGCAGGGCGTGTATCACAATCAGCGGCTGTTCATCGTGCCTGCGCCGGGCAAGATCGTCATCGACGGCGACCTGAAGGACTGGGACCTCAGCGGCACGATCTATACCTATGTGATCGAGGCCACCGCTGCGTTCCAAAGCGCCCGGACGGCCATGATGTACGACGCCGAGGCCCTGTACATCTCCTCGCGCGTGGCCGACCCGACGCCCATGCTCAATAGGGCCGACCCGGCCGTCAACCCGGACTTCGGTTGGGATGGCGACGCCTTTCAGTTCCGCCTGTGCCTCGATCCCGGCCTGGGCTATCCGCTCAAGATCGGCGGTTACGATCGGACGCCCGACGAACGGCTGGTCCACATGACGCTGTGGTATCACAGCGACAGCCGCAAGCCGGTGTTGCACCTGAAGTACGGCATGGACTTCCACGACGCCCACGGCTACCACAAGGGCGTGGTGCCGGCCGACAAGTTCCAGGCGGCCTACGTCCGCTGGCCGGACGGAAAGGGGTTTACCTTCGAGTATCGCATCCCTTGGACCACGTTGGGCGCGCCGCGGCCGCTCAAGGGGGGCGACCTGTGCGCGGCGGCCATGCAGATCCAGTGGAGCGACCAGACCGGCCAGCACTCCTACGGCGGCGGCTGGGCCGTGGACCTCATGTCGCAGGCCGGGTTCACCTACCAATCGACCGGAGCCTGGGGCAAGGCCATTTTCGCCGAGAAAGGCAATCTGCCCAAAGAACTGACGCGGGAAGGGCTCGCGCCGGTGCGCGCCATGCCGCTGCGCTTCAGCTTCGAGTTGCCCAAGGAGCTGGTCACGTCGATTGCGCTCGTCGACGCCAAGGGCGACCGGGTCCGCAACCTGATCGCCGCGCAATCCCGGCCGGGCGGCCGGGTGACCGAATCATGGGACGGCCTGGACAACGTGGGGCGCGTGCTGCCCTCCGGCGAGTACACCTGGAAGGGCCTGTACCACGAGCCGCTCACGACCCGCTACGTGCTGGCCGTCAGCAACTCGGGCTCGCCCAGCTACAACACGCCCGACGGCAAGGGCGCCTGGGGCGGCGACTGGGGCCTGCCGGCCGACGTCTGTTTTGCCGGCCCACGGGCCCTGCTGGTCTGGGACGGCTCGGAGGCCGGCATGGGATTGATCGGCCTGGACGCCGCCGGCCGGAAGCAATGGGGCCAACGCATCGGCGGCGATTGCCTGGCCACCGACGGCCAGTGGGGGTTCGTCTACCTGGGCGCCGAGAAACAGATCCGGGCCTATGCCGTGGCCGACGGACGGCAGATCAACTTTCTCCGCGGCGAGTTGTGGGCCGAGCCCAATCACGGCAACGAGACTCTCTGCTCCGGTCTGGCCTGCCAGGCCGGCAAACTGTACGTGGCCGACGCCGCTGCCAACGAGGTGGCGGAATACGACGCCCGGCAGGGACGGATCCTCCGTCGTCTGGCCGCGCCGTCGCCCACCTGGCTGGCGGCCGCCGGAAACGACACCCTGCTGGTCGTCACGGGTTCCGCGGTGCAGAAGCTCCACCTGGCCGACGGCAAGCTTGCGCCCTTCATTTCGCAGGCGCTGGCGGATCCGCAGGCGGTAGCGGTCGGACCGGACGGGGCCGTCTATGTCAGCAACCGCGGCCAGCGACACGACGTGGCCGTGTTTGGGGCCGACGGCAAGTACCGCCGCACGCTGGGCAAGCCCGGTGGCCGGGCCATGGCCGCTCCTTCGGTTCTCGGTGGAAACCGCAGCCCCGCCCGGGCCGGCCGCTGGGATCCCGACACGCTGCTCAATCCCCGCGGCCTGGCCGTCGACTCCCGCGGCCGCCTGTGGATCATGGAGCACGACTTCTCGCCGAAGCGGGTCAGCATTTGGGACCCGGCGACGGGCAGGCTGCTGGACGAGAAGTTCGGCCCCTGCTACGTCTCGACGCCCGCCTGCATGGACCCGGCCGATCCAACCCGCGTCTATTGCCAGAACGTCGAGTGGAAGGTGGATTTGGACAAGGGCGCCTGGGCGCCGGCGGCCGTGATGTTCGAGGCCCGGCCCGACACGCCCTACTTCTGGCCGCACATGGTCAACAACATCGTGTTCACTGCGAAAAACGGCAAGCAGTACATGACCAGCGGGGGCAGCCCCGACGCGCTGGTGGCGGGTCATTTCCTTTGGGTGCGGCGCGGCGACCATTTCCAGGCCGTGGCGGGAGTGATCAGCCCGGCGGCCGGCCTGACCTGGCGCAAGGCCGCCAAGGACTGGCAGGAAGTGGCCAAAGTGCCCTGGCTGTGGTGGGAAGACCGCAACGGCGACGGCGTGATCCAGCAGGCCGAAACCCGCGAAACTAAGATCAAGGCCCAGAATCCGAATTGCGTGGCCGACGCCGATCTGAATTTCTACGCTTCCGGCATGTACAACGATCTGTACTGGCAGCGACTGTCGCCCCGGCAGATTCTGCCCAACGGCGTTCCGCTCTACGACGACTCGTCGCTGAAACAGGTGGACTACGCCAAGGACCACAGTTGTTACACGTACGACCTGGCGGTCAACCCGGCCGACGGTTCCGTGCTGATGTACGCCGGGTCGGACATCAAGCACCTGGACCGCACGGAGATCTGGCCGATCAACGCCTGGAGCCGCGACGGCAAGCTCCTGTGGCGCTACCGGCTGGGCTGCCGCTGGCACGACATGTACGAGTTCCCCATCCCCAAGCCCGGCGAGCTCTACGGTTGCACCCGCAACCTGGGCATCACCGACGGCATCACGGGCTTTTCCTGCTACTTCGGCCAGGCGCAGCTTATGACCACCGACGGCGTACCCATCGGCACGATCATGCAGGACGGGCGGAGCGGCGAGACCGGACCCGACCAGATGCAGTGCGAATGGTTCACCGGCCAACTGGTCAAACTCAACAGCGGACGTTGGTTCCTGCTGGGCGGCGACCAGGACGGCCGCGTGCTGGAGGTGCTTGGCCTGAACACCCTCGGGCGTTTCGAGGGACGCCTGACGATCACCCCCGACGAGGCCCGGCAAGCGGCCGCGGCCTTGGCCGAGTGGAGCGCGCAAAAGGCCAAGGCCCAGTCGCTGGTGCTCGGCCGCTGCCCCAGCAGTCCGGACTGGGTCAACCTGCGGGCGGTGAAGATCGACGTGGACCAGCGGCGCGGCTTCACGGTCCAGGCCGCGTACAACGCCGCCGATCTCATGCTGCGCTACGACGTGCGATCGCCGTTCGAGCTGGTCAACAGCACGCCGGAGCAGAACATGCTCTTTAAGGGCGGCAATCTTCTGGACATCCAGTTGGCCACCGATCCCGCGGCGGACCCCCAGCGCCAAAAGCCGGCCTCCGGCGACCTCCGCGTGCTGGTCACCCGCCGCGGCGGCAAGCCCCTGGCCGTCGTCTACCGCCCAAAGGAGGCCGGGTTCCGGGGGCAGCCCACCGTGTTCACCTCGCCCACCGGCCGGGAGAGCATCGATCGGATCGAGTTCTGGGACGACCTGAAGCTGCAATACGAGAAGACGGCCGGCGGCTTCCAGGCCGTGGTCTGCTTGCCGCTGGCCCGGCTCGGCCTGGCGCTGACGCCCGGCACAGTCGAGCGCATGGACGTGGGCTACATCTTCGGCAACCCGACGGGCAACACCACGGCCTTGCGGGCCTACTGGAGCAACAAGAGCTTCACCGCGGGCGTGACCCAGGACGTCCCGCACGAAGCCCGGCTCGAACCGGCCCAATGGGGCAACGCCACGGTGGAATAAGATGCCAGCGAAACAACAAGTCTGACAATTGGGCGACACGCCCTGAGGAGCGATCATCTCGGCTAGGGTTGCCAGCGGAACATGACGATCTTGGCCTTCGCGTCGTCCTCGAGGAAGACCACATACTCGCCGCCGGCGCGCCGCGCCGCCCGGACGCTCTCCACGATGTCCAGGAGTCCGATTTCGCCCAGTTCCTTCTCGGCGACGAGGTTGCCCACCGGGGCCCCCTCGGCCAGCGTGAACACCTTCACGTAGGCGTACTTGACTCCGTCGGCTTTCAGGCCGCGGGTATAGGCGACAAAGACGTAGTCGCCCGCAACGTCGAAGGAGATCGGCTCGGCCGACTCGTGCCCCCGCGAGCCCTTTTCGTATTTCGGTGACTATTTCACGTCGCTGTATGGACTGAGTCCGAACCACCGCCGGCTGCCGCTGCCCAACGAGCGAACGCCCAGCCGGCATGGTTCGCCCGGCTTGACCAGCTCGCTGGAAATCACGGCGTAAAAAATGCCCAGGCAATCCTGCGGGATGTGCCGCCTGGGCACGAAACGCAGCTCCACTTTGCGATCGGCCGAAACCCACTTGGCCGCGCGATCCGCCAGGTCGAATCGGGCCGTCTCCCTCCCGTTGACCAGGAAGACGAAGCCGGCGGTCTTCGGCTGAGAGCTGTAGCCCAGGCCGCCCGCAAAAACGAAAGTCACGGACGACTGCTTGGCGTCGGCGGGCACGGCGGCGGTTTCCCATTGGACGAGGTTCCCCGGCCCGCTCTGCCGGCAGATGCAGGTCTTCGCGTTGTCCTCGCGATAAGAGTACCAGACGCTGTCCTCGCCCTGGTTGAGCAAGAGCCGGTGAAAACCCGACAGGTGCGGTCCGGGCGGCGGCGGCTCCGGCACGGGCAGGAACGCAGCCGGCCAGGCGGCCTTCGGATGCGGCTGCCCGGCGGCATATTCCAGGAGCCGGGCCATCAGCCACTGGCCCTCCGGCCGGCCGCGGGCCGCCTCGTGATTCAACCCGCTGACGATAATTGCCCCCTTGCCGATCCCGACTTCAAAGAGCATCGCGTCGTCTTCCACGGCCGCCAGGCTGGGCAGGGCCCGCACGAGGACGTCAGGCCGTGCGGGCGCGCCTTCCAGCACGAATTTCCGCCCGCCTTCGACCAGGTGGAACCAACCGTCGTCGCACCAGCCTTCCGGCGCCATCGCCCGCGTGACCGCGTGCCCGTACACCAGCGTGCCGCAATGGTTCGTGGCCATGGAATCGCCCGCCTTCCACCATGAGGTGCGGTAGGTCACTCCGTGCCACGGCAGGATCTCCCCTGACTGATCCAGAAGGATCATGCAGGCGCCTTGCTGGACGGCCGCGGTGACGCGCCGGTCCAGCCTGCCGACCACGTACACCGCCCGATCGCCCAGTGGCTTCTCCGCGGCCATCGGCCGCGCGCCGAAAGCCTGGCAATGCCTCAATCCCACGGGATCGGCAAACAGGGGGACTGGCAGCGCGGCCGGCTTCAACCGGGCCGGGTACAAGCGGGTGGGCCATTGGTTGGCATAGTGCCGCCCGCCGACTTCCAAGTCGGCATCGAGGGTCAAGCCCGTGGGCTGCTCGACCTCCGGCAGGTCCACGGCGATTTGCGCCGCCAGGGCCACCGCGCCCTGCCCCGCGTCGACGTCCGTTTGTCCCTCGATGCCGGTGGGCCGGCCGTCGCGGCGCACCTGCCAGGTGAGCCGCCCTTGCCGGATCGGCTCGGGCGAATAGTTCGACACCAGTAGCCTCAGGTCCACGCGCGACCCTCCGCGGCACGTCGGCTCCAACCCGTCTTGAAGCAGCACCACGTCGTTGTTGAACCGACGGACCTCCTCCGCGGAGATGGCCTTCGGGCGAAAATAACAATCGACCAGGCCGTTGGAGCTCGTCCAGTAGTCTTGGAACAGCCACCAATGATAGCCGGAGATGAAGGGGTTCTTGCGCAGGGCCTCAAGGTCGTACTTGTGGCACAGCAGGTAAAGGCGTTCCGACTTCTCCGCCCAGCGGTCGGCCTCCTCCAGCAGGCCCAGCCTGGCCAGCTTCTCCTTGCCGCCGGTGAGCCAGAAGGGCTTGATGTTGTGCCGGAACTGATCGATGACGTCCGGACGCGTGAAGGTGACGAAATTGCCCTGCTCGTGCGAGACCACGGGTTTTTTCGGCCGGGCGGTGTGGAACTTCGCCGGATTGTCGATCGCATCGCTCTGCACGTTGAACATGAGGAAATAGAGGTCCAGCGTGTCGCGGTCCTTCGCCGGATCGAGAATACCGCCGAACAGCCCGTCCGTGTCGGCAAACAACCGCCCCGGATCGAGCCGCCGGGCGATCTGCCGGAAGTCGCGCCGCAGCGGCACGCCGTCCCAGAGCTCGTTGCCCATCACCCAACACAAGATAGAGGGGTGGTTCCTGTGCCGCAGTATGGCGGCGGCCCACTGCCGGCGATAGGTTTCCTCGGCGGCCGCGGGGTCCGTGCCCGGCGGAACCCGCCCCTTCCACGACTGGCTGCCGGGCAGGAACGAATCGTAGGCGATGGGGAACTCGGCCGTGGGCATCATGCCCACCTCGTCGCAGGCGTCGTAGTACTCCGGCGGCATGATCGCACTGTGGTGGCGAACGTGGTTGAATCCGTACGACTTGATCAGCCGCAGCCGCTTCAGGTAGACTTCCTTGTCCACCGGCAGGGCCATCTGCTCGGGAAAGATGTGGTCGTCGCCGTAGCCGCGAAGCATCAGCCGCTTGCCGTTCAGCAGGATGTGCGGGCCGCGGACTTCGACCTGGCGCATCCCGAAACGGCTCTCCACGGCGTCCACCGCCGTGTCGCCCCGCAGAATGCTCAACCGGGCCGTATAGAGCGCCGGGGAGTCGGGCGACCAGGGCTGGACGTCGGGGATCGTCGTCGTGAGGCGCAGCACCTGGCCGTCGGCCACCGGCGCCGGCAGCGGCATCTCGGCCTTCGCCACGGCCCGCCCGCCGGGGTCAAACACTTCCAGTCTGGCGCGGTCAGCCAGTGGTCTGTCCAAGCCGAGTTTACGGGTGCCACGGTTGGCTTGTCCAACCGTGTTTCCGGCACTGCTGGGCAAGCCAGCAGTGGCACCCAACTCGCAAAGTCGGGGTGGACAGACCACCAGGTCGCCCTTGCCGCAAAAGACCGCGCTGGCCGAACAGGCCGCGCCGGGCACGTCGGCTTGGACGTGCAACTGGCTCAACCAGGCTTCCGCCCGCGCCTCCAAGTACACGTGGCCCCAGATGCCGCCCCATGCTACATCCATGTAGTCGGCCAAATCCAGCGTGCCGAACATCGTGTCCACCGCCCAGCGTTGCTTGGAATCGACCTGGATCGTAATGGCAACGGTCCGTCCGGGCACCAGGTAATCGCTGACGTCGGCCTCGAACTCTGACAAGTAGCCGATCTGTTCGCCGGCGTAGTGCCGGTCGATCCAGACCTTGGCGTAGCGGTGCACGCCCGTGATGACCAGCAGCCGCCGCCGGCCGGCCCAGTCGGCAGGGATGGTCACCTCCCGCTGGTACCATCCTTTGCCGACGAAGTTGTGACGCACCTTGTCGGTCGGGGCGCCGTAGCCCTGGTGGTCCCAGATGCCCGGCACCCGGATCTCGCCCTTGGCCGAAGCGGCGTAGCCGGGCCTCGGCATCCGCGGCAGGCCTTTGCCGGGCGCAAACCACTCTTGCCGCTCGCCCACGTTCTCGGGGTCGGTGGCGAATTTCCAGGTTCCGTCCAGGTCGATCTTCATGCGCGGACCGCAAGCGGCGGACGTGCTGCGCGGGGCAGGCGCCGACTGGCCGGCCTGCGCCGCGCCATGCCCGAATGCCAGGCACGCGATCACCGCTGAAAGCCACACACACTGCATTCGCCTTCCCATGGTCTTGCCTCCCGGTTGCTTGCCAACTATCTGGACTTTTTGCGAATTGCCGATTGGT
>JBEKTY010000095.1:0-31513 GCA_049515555.1 Thermoguttaceae bacterium | reverse complement strand
GTTCGTAACCGATCCCCGGAATACGTGGCATCTCAGATGATCACCTCTTCCTCGGTGACGCGGAAATGCTCTTTTTCAGCCTCCTCAGCATCGAGCCACTCACGAATGGCAATACGAATGTTCTCCAAGGCTTCGGCACGCGTATTGCCCTGCGAAAAGCATCCTGGCAGCGCGGGACAACTTACCGAAAACCCCTCGTCACTCTCGATAAGAACTACACGGTACTTCATTGAAAGAGCACGCCAGTGGGGAGCAGTTGGCTCGGGCTTTGCCGAACGAAATAATCTTAGACTGGCTGAAGGCGGGTGTCAATTAAAGCTATTGGAAACCAGTCCGTGTGAGGCGTAAGGCGCGACACCCGACACCCAAGCCATTTGCTCCCGCCGGGGCGAAGTATTACACTATGGGCCGGGAGGATAGTGAGCCATGCGAACGACCATTCTGCTTGCGCTGACCGTTTGGGCGGCGATCATTCTGGCCGTGGCCCCGGCGGGCCGCGCCGACGACCCCGACCAGCCGCCGCCCCGTGAACCGCTGCGCCGCCTGCGGCAACTGCTTGGGCAGCCACGCCCCGAGCCGGGCGACTTGGACAAGTCTAAACGGCCGCAGCCGGGCAACAACGAGCCGGCCGATGATCTTAAGTCACTGCCGCCGGGCGACAATAAACAGGTAGAAGATTTCAGGCGTCTCCTGCAAACCGACGATGCTCGGGTGGCCAAGGCCCTGCAGAACCTCCAGGACGCCTCACAGCGGTACAAGCAGCAGGGCGACCGCCGCTCGTACCGCGATTGGCGGCGGGCCTACGACGAATGGCTCGCCGCGCAGCGCGACCGCCAGGCCGCCGCCACGCGCTTCCAGCGGCGCTGGCAGCGCGAGCATCCGGGTATGCCGCTGCCGCCGGGACTGGCCTCGACGGCCACTCCGCCAACCTGGCCGCGGCGGCCCGGCAGCGGCGTGCCGTCTGGGCTGGGAGAAAACGTGCCCCCGGTTGTTACCATCCCCATGCCGCCGGGCGAAAGCGGAGCCCTTCCACTGCCCTACGGTCCCGCGACGGGGCCGGTCGTTCCACCGCCGCCGCCGCCCCAGCGGCTGCCGGCGCCGGCGAAACCCGGTCTGGAAGAGATTCCCGACCCCGGCCAGCCCTTACTGGCCCCCGGCCCGGCGGCCCCCGAGGCCGTGCCCGCGCCCCCTTCCGAGCCGGCCCGCCCAGCCCCGGCCACGGGCCGGGAGCTGTAGGCGGTAGGGTGCCACTGCTGGCTTGCCCAGCAGTGTGAAAAGCACTGCTGGGCAAGCCAGCAGTGGCACCCAGCGTCGAAAGGCTGGGGAGGCGGTATCCTCACTCGTTTTCCCTCACCCTACTTTATGAGTGGAGCCCCAGCGATGTGGTACGAAGAGAAGAAGTCGAGCAGACTTCCGGTGCTGGTTCTGGCGGCTGCGGGCTGGCTGGCCACGGCCTGGATTCCCACCGCCCGCGGGGATGACCCGGCCGACGCGAAGCCCGCAATCCAGGTGGACCTCGATATGTCCGAGGTCCCGGAAATGAAGGACTGGTGTCTGCGGGCCAAGGAGATTCTCGAGCAGTGGTACCCGAAGGTCGTCGAGACGCTGGGCGCAAGCAGCTATCCCCTGCCGCGGCACATCAAGCTGATTTTCAAGAACAGCAAGAAAGGGATTGCGGGCACGGCAGGAAATCAGATCTTCTGCACCGCCGCCTGGTTCAAGGCCCACCCGGACGACTACGGCGCGCTGGTGCACGAAATGGTGCACGTCGTCCAGGCGTACCCCAAGTACGACCCGCCGTGGCTGGTCGAGGGGATCGCCGATTACGTGCGATTCTGGGTATACGAGCCGGGGGCGAAGCGGCCGCGGCTGAATCCGGCGCGGGCCCGCTATCAGGACGGCTACAAGACGACGGGCGCTTTCCTGGCCTGGCTCGTGGCCAAGTACGATAAGGACCTGGTCCGCAAGCTGAACACGGCGTGCCACAAGAACCAGTACGAAGAGTCGCTCTTCCGGCAGTACACGGGCAAGGATTTGGACGCCTTGTGGAGCGAGTTCAAGGGGACCTTAACTGCTCGATGAAGGTGTCCAGCAAGTCGGCGGCCTGGGCGGGCGTCAGCCGCCGGGCGTCGTAATGCAGGCTGACGCACAGCGCGCCGGCGTAGAAGAACGCGACGAAGGCGGCCGCCATGCCCTGGCGGAGCGGCGGCATGATGTCCAGGTGTTCCAGGAGCAGGTTCCCGGCCGCGATCCGGCCCGCGCGGTTCGGCAGCGGGATGCGGCTCAGGAAATTGCCAAGGTTCGAGATCAGGCACGTCGCCAGCGAGCCGTCGCCTTGGGTCATGCGGGCCAGCCCGTGGGGCAGCATCCGGAAGGCATACAGGCAGGCGATGAACGTCAGGCCCAGCCGGTTCCGCTTGATCAATTGCAACTCGTCGTGAATGCCGGTCAACAGGCGGCCCCGATCGGCCAGAGCGGGGCCGCGGCGGTCGAGGAAGATCATGCTCACCACGTTGGCGGCGGGCATCTGGTCGTCCTCCGGCGTGCGGAGGTTCATGGGCACGGAGAACCGCAACCAGCCCGGCTTGGCCTGCGGCTCGTGCCGCGACCGGAAATCGGCCACGGCGAGGAACAGGTCGCGGATCAGGCGATCGTTGACGGTTACGCCTTCGCGGGCGGCCGCTGCGCCGAGGGTCCGGGTTTCGTCCGGGCCGAGCCGCCGCGTCACGACGGTGGGATAGTTCGGGGGCAAGGCGGCCGCTGCCGCCGGGTTGTGCTGCGCCATGAGGGAGACCGGCCGGCGTAAGAGGAACTGACCGACGCCCAGCAGGCCGATCATCTGCCGCGGCAGGAGGGCGAGGAGCTTGGCCGCGGAGAGTCCGAAGGCCCACCGCCTGCGGAGCCGGCGCGCGTCCAGCGGGCGAAGGGCGGCCGGGCGGGAAGCCCCGTCGGCGTCCCCGCCCACCGCCATGGCATAGCTCACCAGGAAATCCTCGATGAACTGGAGCACGGCAAGGCCGTCGCAGCAGGCATGGTGGAACTGGAGGACCAGCGTGCTGCCGGAGGGCTCTTCCAATCCCCATGCCCGCAGGCCGGGCTCCGAGAACAGGTCCAGCCCTCTGGTGGCTGGGAAACTGCCGTCGCCGGGGGCCGCGGACCATTGAAACCGGGAAGAAGGGAATTCGGCCGGCACGAAATCGAACCGGCGGCCCGATCGCCGCACTATCGCCGAAAGCAGCGGGTGCCGCCCGACGGTGGTGGCGAAGGCGGCCGTGGCCGCCTTCCGATCCATCCGCCCGGAGAACCGCAGCCGCGCAAAACTGCTCATCGGGTAGGCCGGGCGGTCGTCTTGCAGCATGTACTCGTCGAAGGGCGCCAGCGGCAGGGGCAGAATCATACTGCAAACCATAAGTTGGGGAGTCAGAAAATCTTTCTGTCCGCACCTATGCTAACCACAAGGCCGGCCCTGGTCGATACCAAACTCGCCTTGCTGCTCCGCGTTGCATGCGTGTCCAACCGGCGATGTTGGCGGAGTTGAGCCTTGCATCAGAGGGGGTTCACTCTCATTCGGGGGGATTAACAATCCAGCTTGCCGAAACGGAAAAGTCTAGCTCTTCGGTCCCCGAGCGAGCCCGTTTTTTCGGATTTCCGGCCCGGTGGGTGTTGCAACGTCGCCCATTTCCGGGCAAAATGTTGGGTAGTTTGTTGGGCGGTGATCCGCCCTGAGGAGGCCCGGCAGGCCGGGGGTACCGGTTTGGAGCAGCGGCGGCTGCGTGCGGCGATTAGCAGTCGGGCCGCGGCAGACGGCATAGCCCGGGACACTTTTTCACAAACGCAAGAAGCGGTTTTCCATGGTGTACCATCTTCTTACGGGCGCCACCGGGCTGCTGGGATCGTACTTCCTTCGCGACTGCCTGCTGTCCGGACATCGCATGGCGGTGTTGGCCCGGCCGTCCAAAGCCGAGTCGGCGCGGCAGCGGATCGAGAGCCTGCTGCGGCATTGGGAACAGGTGCTGGGCCGGACTCTGCCGCGGTGCGTGGTTCTGGAAAGCGACCTGACGCAGGCCGATTTGGGACTGGACGGCCAGAGCCTGCAGTGGATCCGGGGGCATTGCAAGGCCGTGGTCCACAATGCCGCCAGCCTGGTCTTCCGCGGCGTGGACGGCGACGGCGAGCCCTTCCTCTCCAACGTCGAGGGCACGCGACGGATGCTGGACCTCTGCCGCTATGCGGGAATCCGCCAGTTCCATTACGTGTCGACGGCCTACGTTTGCGGGCTGCGCGAAGGCTTGGTCCTGGAAAGCGAGGTCGACCTGGGCCAGACCCCGGGAAACGCCTACGAGAAGAGCAAGCTGCAGGCGGAATTGATGGTCCGCGCGGCCGACTTCCTCGATCCGCCCACCATTTACCGGCCGAGCATCATCGTGGGCGACTCGGAGACCGGCTTCACGACCACCTTCCACGGCTTTTACACGCCGCTGAAACTGGCCCACGCCATGGCCGGCAAGGTGCTTCCCGGCGCCACGGGCGGCGCCCCGTTGGCCAATTGCCTGGGACTGCAGGGCCACGAGCGGAAGAATTTCGTGCCCGTCGATTGGGTCTCCGCCGTGATGAGCTACATCCACGGCCGCCCCGAACACCACGGACAGACCTACCACCTCACGTCGCCGGAGCCGGCCCGGGTGGCCGAGATGGCGGCGGCGATGCAAGAGGCGATCGAAGCCTATTCACCGTATGCCACTTCGCCCACCGACTGGACCTGCGACGGCGACTGGTTCGAGCGGACCTTCCGCGAGCAGATGGTGATCTACGGGGCGTACTGGCGGGACGATCCGCAGTTCGACCGCACCAGCACGGCACGGGCGGCGCCGCACCTGCTCTGCCCCACGCTGGACCGGGCGGCGATGGTCCGCCTGGCGAAGTACGCCATCGATTCGAACTTCGGCCGCCAGCGCCAGCCGAAGCTCATGCCCGAGTTCGACGTGCACGGCCACATGAGCGACCTGCTGCGGGCGCGGGAGGCGCTGGACCAGCCGGCCCGCCGCCGGGCGCACCTCGGCTTGCAGGTCAACGGCCCCGGCGGGGGCCAGTGGGAGCTGCTCGTCGAGGACGGACAGCTTGTCGCGGCCGACGACGGCGTCAGTACGCGGGCCACGGCTGTCTACCACCTCAACTCGAAAACGTTCCAGCAGCTCGTCCGCCGCCAGCTCACCGTGCGGCAGGCGGTTCGCCGGGGCCACGTCCACATCGAGGGCAACGGGCTCGAGCCGGAACGCCTGGAGGCCCTGCTCCAGGCCGCCGCCACCGAGCGCGTGCCGAACCTCGCCTAGCCGCAACGCTGGTGCCACTGCTGGCTTGTCCAGCAGTGCCTCTCACACTGCCGGACAAGCCAGCAGTGGCACTCAGCGCCTCGGGCGCGCGAGGCAGCGGGCTCCCTTCGGTGGCCCTCGTTCCCTATAATAAGCGCAGGACCCAATAAGGAGCCGCGAAGCATGCGAGAATCGTTCAATCGGCGGGACGTATTGACGTGGGGATTGGGGACGGCCGCCTGCTGGGTGGGCCGAGGGCTGCCGCGGCTTCCGGCGGCGGAGCCCGGCCCAGCGGAACCCTATCTGCCGCCCGATCAGTCGGCCCGGGCCCCGAGCCTGCCGGTGGCCCTCCAGCGCTGCCAGTCCTACGAGCCGGGGTTGTTGCGCCGCACGCTCGACCGCGGCCTGGACCTCATCGGCGGGATCCAGAAGCTGGTCGGCGGCAAGACGGTCACGGTGAAGATCAACGTGACCGGTGGGCCGGGGACGGCCTGCGGCCTGCCCGGCTACCGCACCTACCACGTGCATCCCAACCTGGTGGCCGCGGTCTGCGGGGCGCTGGCCGACGCCGGGGCCCGGCAGATCGTGCTGGTCGAGAGCCAGTACTCGACGAAGCGCCCGGAGGACGTGCTGACCGGCGGCGGCTGGGACGTGGCGGCGATTTGTGCGGCCGGCGGGCAGCGGGTGCAATTCGAGGATACGCGCAACCAGGGGCGGTGGCCGGCCTACGCCCGCCTCAGCGTCCCCTGGGGCGGGTTCGTCTTTCCCGCCTACGACCTCAACGCGCGCTACGAAAAAACCGACGTCTTCGTCTCGCTGGCCAAGCTCAAAGATCATACCGCCGCCGGGGTGACGATGTGCGCGAAGAACCTGTTCGGCATCTCGCCCATTTCGCTTTACGGCAGCGATGCCCCCAACGAAGACTCGCTCAGCAATCGGGCCGACATCCTGCACAACGGCAAGCGGCGGGTGCCCGCCGGCGTGCCCGCCGAGCTGGCCCACCGGCTGCCGGCCGACTGGCGGTATCGCGTGCCGCGGGTCACCGCCGATCTGGTGGGCGTCCGGCCGGTCGATCTGGCCATTATCGACGGCATCGAGACGATCCGCGGGGGCGAGGGCCCGTGGGTCGAGCACCTCCAGCCGCTGCGGCCCCAGGTCCTCCTTGCCGGCCGCAACGTGGTTACCACCGACGCCATCGCCACGGCCGTGATGGGCTACGACCCCCGGACGCCGCACCGGCAGTTCCCCTTCCCCGGCGACAATCACCTGCTGTTGCTGGAGCGAATGGGCGTGGGCACGGCCGATCCCAAGCGGATCGAATGCCTGGGCCTGCCGCTGGCGCAGGCCGTGTTCCCCTTCAACCCCAAGCGGATCACGCTGGACCTGCCCACCGCCTGGTGCTACCCCAGCGCCGCGGCCGGCCTGAGAGCGTAGAATAACCGGACTCGTGCAAATTACGGATGCCCGGTCCCCTCTCCCTCCGGGAGAGGGTTAGGGTGAGGGGAACCAGGTGAAGGCGGAGCAGCCAGCCATGGACAAGATCGAGCGTGTCAGCGCCGTGGTCGAGGGCCGCCGGCCGGACCGGCCGCCGGTGTCGTTCTGGTATCATTTCGGCCCCGGTGAAGTGGCGGGGCCCGCGGCCCTGGAAGCCCACCTGCGGCACGTGGAAACCTACGACCTCGACTTCCTAAAGGTGATGAACGACAACCGCTACCCCGCCGCCGCCCCGCCCGACGGCGTGTTCAGCCAGCCGAGCGACCTGGAGCGGCTGACGGTGCTGGCGGGCGACGAGGACGGCTTCGGGCGGCAACTGGAGCTGCTGCGGGCCCTCAGAGGGCGACTGGCCGGCCGGCTGCGGATGACCACCACGATCTTCAACGCCTGGAGCACGCTGCGGCGGCTCACCGGGCCGGACCAGGACGTGCACGGCCCGCCCCGCCTCGAGCCGGCCGCCGACCCGCGCGATGCGGCCATGTCGGGCCTGCTGCGGACCGCCCCCGAGGCCCTGGCCCGGGCCCTGGACGTGATCGCCCAGTCGCTGGCCAATTTCGCCCGAGGCTGCCTGGCCGCCGGCGCCGACGGCGTGTACCTCTCCGTCCGCGACGACTGGGTCGATTCGGCCGACAATGGCCCCGGCGTGTACGACCGGCTGGTCAGGCCGGGCGATCTGAAGATCCTCGCCGCCGCTGCGGCGGGGCGCTTCAACGTGCTGCACGTCTGCGGCACGGCCCTGGATTTCGACCGCTTCGCCGCCTACCCGGCGCAGGTGCTGCACTGGGCCGACCGGCTGGGCGGGCCGGCCATCGCCGCCGTCGCCAGCCGGGTTCGGCCGGCGCCGTGCGCCGGCGTGGACAATCTGCGGACCATGCCGAGCGGCACGCCGGACGACTGCCGGCGGCAAGTGCTCGACGCCCTGGCCCAGGCCGGCCAGCGGCCGATGCTGATCGCCCCCGGCTGCACGTACGATCCGGCCGCGGTGCCGGCGGCCAACCTGCACGCCATTCGCCGGGCCGTCGAGCCGGCCCCGGCTTAGGATGGGCCGAGGAATAACCTTCGCGTTTCAATGTAGTCCGCACACGCCGTGTGCGGAAATCCGGCACACGGCGTGTGCCGACTACAATAGTATCGCTGACGTTATTCGTCGGCCGATACTTTGGGCCCGCGAAAGAACGACCTTTACAATTGTCCAACGGGTGGCACGTCCCTGAGCGGAGCGAAGGGCGTGCCACCCAATTGTCAAACTTGTTCTTTCGCGGGCCCTTAGCCGCTGCCGGGGATGGTCACAGGAAGTGCATGACCGCGTCGCAGGCGCGGTCCTGCTCGCGGCTGGTGAAGTAGACCGTCACGTCGCCGTCGGAGCTGACCTTGATCGGGTGGGCGCCCCACAGGTAGGCGGAGCGGGCAGCGGTGGTGCGGGCCCCGACCTGGTTGCCCACCTCGGGGTGCGAGCGGATGAGGGCCCCCACGGCCAGCAGCTTGTGGTCGTCGAAGACGATTGCGCCGTCGACGCCGGCCATTTCCACCAGCCGCCGCTTGCGGCGCAGCACGCCCGCGCCGCGGCCCACGGAAAGGTCGTCGATCGACCGCCGGATGAGCGATTGACCGCACTGGCTTCCGCCGCCGGTGTGCCCGTTGCGGCCGGCGTGGCTGCGGATCAGGCTCTCGGGATTGAGCAGGCGGGGCTCGATGCGGTGCTGGGGATCGTAGATCAGCAGCGAGCCCTGCCGGCGGAAGCTCAGATCGAAGACCACCTCGAACAGGTTGGCCCCCACGGCGCGGCTGCCGAGGCAGTAACCGAGGCTGTTCTGGAACGTGCGGAGGTCGAAGATCTTCCATTTCCGATTCCGCCGCGCGGCCAACAGCCCCGCCTTGTTCATGATGATGATGTCGCCCCGGGCCGTCAGGTGGGCCGACAGGTCCGTGTCGTGCATTACGCTGTGGATGGGATGCAGGAACTCGGGATGCTGGAACTTCGAGGAGGCGACGCCGCGGACCTGGGCCCATTCCACTTCGCCGTACTCGATGAGGCGGAAATCGCAGTCAACGGCCAGGTAGGAGAACTGCGACGAGGCCAGGCGGTCGAAGAACTTCTGCAAGCCCGGCTCGGTGATGTCGCCCTTTCCCTCGCCCGCCCGGAGGATCAAGTTCAACGCCACGGGCTGATTCTCGTTGGTCCGCCGGGCCAGCGACTCCAGGTAGCGGATCAGCCGCGCCCAGTCGGTGGCGCCGGAATGCATCCCCAGCCAGTCGATGGCGAGGCTCTCCAGCAGCACGTCGATCAGGCTGGGAAGATTGACGAAGTGCTCCAGCGGCAGCGATCGGGTGCGGGAGCAGACCCGCGTCAGGAAGGCCCGCAGGCTGGGCGTCAGCTTGCAGTGGTTGTAGAACCGCGCCGTGTGCGAGCCGACCGAGAGCGAATAACGCTGCGGTCCGCAGTCCGCCTCATACCAATGGGGGACTAGTCGGATGATCTCACGGCCGATCTCTTCCTCCGTGGCCGCTTTAAGCAAGTCAGGATTGCTCATCCATGCACCCGTGCGAGGCTGCGGCGGGGGTCTGTGGCCGCTAGGCCCCTTGTAAGCGCTATCGGCCGACGCTGCAATAGCGATTGCCAAGAAACTCGCTGGCACAAGGCCGGCGGTGGCGTTTACGGTTTTGGCAAGAAACGAAGAAGCCCGCCTCAGAGTGAGACGGGCTTCTTCTCCTCGAGCCAACACACGCGTGCTGGCCGGAGAGGCGCTGCGTCCCTCTCAGTCACAGCCGCCCTTGCTGTAAATCTTGGGGCTGGCTAGTGAACTCGGCGCAACGGCTCCCCACTTGATCCTTGCTCTGCGATTCCATTCCCTGTCCTGGGGAATACTACGGCTGGTCGACCGCCCCGGCAAGCCCCGGCCGGCCCAGCCCGGGTGCCGAGGGGTCTTCCGAGGCGGAAATTCCGGCCGCAAGAACCGCGGAGCGGGCCTCTTGGACACTTTCGCCGGCGAGACACTTCGCCCGTCGCCACCCAGTTGTCCGTTTCTCTTCTTCCGAACACTTAAAGGGGCGGACGCCAATGGTCAGCGCGGCGGCACGGCCTGCCGAGTCGGCGCCGCCCCAGGGTGGCCGGCCGGTTGGCCTTGCCCCTGCCCGGGCGGCAAAATGATCTGGCCGGGACCCGTATAAACCAGGTAGTACCACCCGTTGTATAGGACGTAATGAAAATCCGAGTTGTCCGGCGCGTGCCAAGGGGCCGCCGCTTTCGGCCGCGGCATGGCCGGCGGGAGGCCCTCCTGGGCAACCCCCGCGGTGGCCGAGAAGTTCGCCACCAGGCTGCAAACTCCCCAAACGCAAACGCACAGTCCGATGACCGCCAACACGTTCCGAACCAGCACAAGTCGAAGCATCGCAACTCTCCTTTGGTACCTTTGCCGTAGAATATGGCTTTGCCCATCCGCACAACCGCCGATCTGCCCACAATAACACCCGCTGGGCGATCGAACAATCCCCGGCTGCTCGGGCACCACAGACGCCGGGTACGAAAAACCGGCCACGCGCGGGGAGCGGGGTAGACAGGCGCGCGGATTCCGGCGCGGGGTGGCACTGGCTTGCCAGTGCTCTTTGCAGGAGGAGTTTGGAACAGCACGGGTAAGCCCGTGCCACCCGATGTTACTCGCCGGGTTTTTCCGGGTCCTTGCCGGCCGCCGTCTTACCGTCGGCCTTGTCGGCCGCCGAGCCGGGGTTGGCAGGTTTCTTCTTCCCCTCGAGCACGTCGAGGCGTGTTACGGTAATCGTGTCGGCCTGGCAGCGGTTGGGTCTGCCACGCACGCCCATCCCCTTGACCACCACTTTGCTCCCGGTTGCCACGAGCTTGGGATCGCTCAGGGAATAGTTGATGACCGGATCGTCGGCCAGATCGAACTCGACGGTTTTGCTGCCGATTTGGACCGCGACGTGCTTGTCCTTCAGCGTGGCGATTTTGCCGACGATTCTGGCTGTTTTCGGCGCGGCGCGATCCAGCGGCGCGAGATCCTTCTCGGCCTGGGCGTCGGGCTTCACCCGGCCGGCCCCCACGCCGGGATCGGCCGGTGGGCGAATGCCGCCCTGGTCGGCGAAAATCCCCAGCGGATTGTCCCGCGACGTGGTCATAACGCTCAACTCCGAAACCTCCTCCTTCGCCTTGTTCTTGTCGTCGAGTTCCGCCCGGAACTGGATCAGCATGTGCGGCCTCAGATAATCGGCCTTGGCCGTGCCCGTGACGACAAGTTTGGCGTTGGCCTGCGGCGTGACCAGCCACGTCGGCCCTGGTCGTTGCCTCCTGCCCCTGGTGGTTGTCACCTGAATCTCGCTGGGGGCAACCCGCTCGATCGTGCCGTTGATGGTTACCTGTTGCGGGCTGGCCTGCGGTGGCTGCCCCTTGTTCTGCTGTGGATTCCTGCCCCATTCGGCGCCCGCCGCCGTCAGCCCAACGGCCAGAACTGAGAGTGCCAGGAGTCGGGGGATCATCTTGGAAACCTTTCGGCGTGGCAGTGGAAACCGAGCCGGTGGGACGCCGAATTGGGCCGTCGTAGCCCGCAACCGAGTGTCATTATACCGCCAATAGCATTGTCGGGTAATGCTCCGGCATAGTAGCCGTTAACGGGTCGTGCTAAAGTAGCAGGCACACTCCGTGTGCCGTCCGCCGTGTCTTTTTCCACTCCAGTGGACGGCACACGGAGTGTGCCTACTACGTTCCACAACGCGGGCGGTTGCTCCCAAAGCACTAGCCGCTCCGGGCCGGCGTCTCTACAATTGGGGCGTTGCTGCGCCTCACAAGGGCGACCTCGAACCAGAGGAGCGCGTGTATGAACGTCGGCATGCTGCTCAGCGGCGGGCTGGACAGCGCGATCCTGCTGGGCTACCTGCTGGGCCAGGGGCACGGCGTGCAGCCGTTTTACGTCCGCTCGCACCTGGCGTGGGAGGCGGAAGAGTTCCGCGCCGTCGAGCGGTTGTTGGCCGCCATGGCCGCGCCCCGGCTGGCCGAGCTGGTCGTGCTGGAGATGCCGGTGGCCGACCTGTACGAGGGCCATTGGAGCGTGACCGGCCGCGACGTGCCCGACGCCCGCAGCCCCGACTCGGCCGTCTATCTGCCCGGGCGCAATCTGCTGCTGCTGGTCAAGCCGGCGGTGTGGTGCCGGCTGCACGGCATCGAATGGCTGGCCCTGGCGGTGCTGGGCACAAACCCCTTCGGCGACGCCCGGCCCGAGTTCTTCGCCGATCTCGAGTCGGTGGTGGCCCGGGCCACCGGCGGCCGCGTGGGCTTGCTGCGGCCCTTCGCCCAGCTCGACAAGCGGCAAGTGATGGATTTGGGCCGCCGCCTCCCCCTGGGGCTGACCTTCTGCTGCCTGGCGCCCGTCGACGGCCTGCACTGCGGGCGGTGCAATAAGTGTGCCGAGCGCCGCCAGGCATTCCGCTCCGCCGGACTGGCCGACGATACGCAATACAAACATCACTTGGAAAAAACGCGGTAAAAGCCCATGTTCCAGGTTACCCGGCAGATCGATTTCTGTTACGGCCATCGGCTGATGAACTACCGGGGCAAGTGCCGCCACTTGCACGGGCACAACGGCCGGCTGATGATCACCGCTGAGTCGGCCGAGCTGGACGAGCGGGGCATGGTCCTCGATTTCGGCGAGATCAAGGTGGTCGTCAGCCGCTGGATCGACGAGAACCTCGACCACCGCATGATCCTCCGCCGCGACGACCCGGCGGTGCCGCTGCTGGAACAATTGGGCGAGCCGATGTACCTGCTGGAGGTGAACCCCACGGCCGAGAACATCGCCCGGCTGCTATTCGACATGGCGGCGGCGCGCGGCTTCCCCGTGGCCGAGGTGCGGCTGTGGGAGACGCCGCGCTGCGTGGCCACCTACGCCCGCCCCGCGGGCGCGCCGGAGGAAAAAGGGCGCTGAAAAGAGAAGTCATTGTGAAACTGCACGCCAGCTTCGAGGAATTGATTCATGTCGAGGAGGAGACGGGCGTCGAGTTCTGGCTGGCTTGGGATCTCCAGGAAGCTGTTTAGCCCGGCTGCTCAACAGTGTCAGGGCAACAGTCGCTACCGTGCGGCCCCAACAGGCGCGGGCTGCGGTTCGAGTCGCCAAGCCTCCTTCTTGGCTATTGCCCGTTGCTGAAAGGCCGTGAGCACGGCTGCGTAGCTCCAGGTCAAATCCGCCGCCCCCTGCATAATGCCCGTGTCGCGGTTGAACTGTTCCCAGAGCGAGCCGGTCGTCTGGTTGCAATGCCGTTGAATTCTGCGCAGGTATCCGTCGCCCAACTCGCACAGGGCGTCGATGAGGCGGCGGAATCGCGGGTCATCCTTGGAAATCGTGTCTCCGGCGGTCAGCGCAACCATGCTTCCCTCGCTGGCGACAGCGCCTTGGAGGAGTTCGATGTTGAGCGGCGTAACCGGGATCTTGCCGGCCGTCGCCCAGTTTATGGCGGCACGGTAGCAGAGTTCCGCCAGCGCTGCGGTGTTGATGAACCACGGATTGCCTTGCGTATTATCCGCTCGTTGATACCCGTTCCACTTGTCTTCCGGGTATCGTCCGATGGCCGGTTGCAGCGCCCGACGGGCGGCGTCGGCGCGGACCTGGTTGATGCCGTACATTTCCCGGAACGTCCGTGACAGCTTTAGCGCGGTGGCCAGAACGCGGTCGTCGGTCGGTGCGAAGAACGGTTCCAGCGGAGAATCAGTGTGGAGCGCGGCGAGGATCGCACATGCGTCGAGTTGGCTGGGCTTGAAATCGTCGCCTTCGACCTCTCGGGTGGCCGCCAACTGCGCGCGGTTGCTGTCCCAGTGCTTCTCGATTTCCGGCTCCAGTTTCTTCGCTTCAGCGCGGTAGAACCGGGCCGCGCCGCCATCGCCCATCCGATCGGCGAACCGCGCGCCGTCGAGCAACGCCCGGCGCTGGACCAGCCGGGCGTAGAAATGATGCCCGCGCATTTCTTCCCACAACTCGATGTCGCTGTCGGGCCAGTGGTGGGCCACATATTCCAGATCAGCCTTGATGACGGAAGCGGTGGGCAGTTTCCCATCGTACAGGGTGGCCACAGAGGCTCGGTCACCCTCGTCCAGAAGACCCTCCGCAAAGCGTATCAAGGTGATGGTGCGCAGCGCCGGACCGTCGTTCTGCGGCCGACCCCAGTTCGTCTCCACAACACCGCCTATGCTGAACTTCGGCTCGCCGGGACCGTATTTTCCCGGCGGGGCCTCGGGCAACGCTGCCAGTTGGTTCGCTCGGGAGAATACTGCATACTGCTTCAGCAGGTCGCGGTATTTCTGCCGCTGCGCCGGGTCCTGCTCTGAGAGCGTCACGACGACGTTCATCGTCAACGCCGCGTCGCGCGTCCAGTGAAAGTAGTAGTTCGGGTTCTGCTTCGACGGCGAAGCGATCACCGCGCCCTGGGCGACGCCCGCCGGCGAGACATTGGCCAGGAGCCTCTCGCGGGCGACAAACGACTCCGATTTGATCCACGACTCCAGCGTCGGCTCGGCAGCCGGCACGATGGTGGAAAAGGCAGCCCATAGGACGAGACCAAGGGCTGCACGCGCGATACGGACGGGATAAGACGGTGCAGACATCGCGAACCTCCCCGAAAAGAGAACCGCAATTGGCCCGAGCGACGGCTATCTTCAGAGCGTCAGATTGGCAGCGGCGAATCGCGAAGCATCTTGGGCTGGAATCGGCGTATCGCCCGGCCGGTGGGCCACGGATCGCGCTAAGCGGCAACCAAATCATCGGTTTATAAAGACCGACGCATGTATCCCTATCGGACCGATATCGGACCCGTCCCATTATCCGTTCCAGCGCCCGATCTATGCTCGGCGCCGGCGGCGGACCAGCAGTCCCAGCAGTCCCAAGCCGACCGCCAACAGCACCATGCTCGAAGGCTCGGGCACGCTGCTGAAGTTGTAGTCGAACGAGCCGCCGCCGGCCTTGGTCCACACCGAATCCCCCGAGAGGTTGTTCAAGCCCGCCTCAAACTGTACTTCGGTCAGGCCGGCCGGGGCGATGTCCCCTAGGTCCCATTCGCTGGTTAGGTAATTGGGGGGGTTGAAGCAGCCCCAAAACTTCTCAGCGGCGGTGTCGGTGGTGAACGCCCCGCCTGGCGGGAAGATGGCACTGCCCACGAAGAAACTGCCAGCGCCGTCCAGCAGGCGGAAGCCGGTCATGGTGTTGCCGTTAGGATCGAGTTTCACGTCGCCGCTGGCGGCGTCGTAGATCAGCGTGGCACGCCCGGCCGAGGGCAGGCCGCCGATGACCAAGCTCGGACCCATCCCGCCGGCGTCGTAGGGGCCGCTATTGTACACACCGGCCGCAAGTATCCCGATAATATCGCTGGAATCGACTTTCCCGTCGTGGTTGAAATCTCCCTGGTCCCAACGGGCGTTGGATGGGCCGATGTTATAATGGCCTGCGGAAAGGATGTTCACGATGTCGCTGGAATCCACCTTTCCTCTCAGCATGGTATCGCCGGGACAGGCGTAGCCCAGGCGGACCGTCGTGCCGCCGGGGGTTGTGCCGTCGAGGTTCATGGCCGTGTCGTATATGCCCACGGTGCGGTTGGCCGCACTCGTGGTCTCAGTGATTACGCCGCTGGCGACGTTCTGCCTCAGGGCGTTGTAGGGGCTGGCCGCCATGCCGTAATTGACGTTGACCAGATTGTTCGTCACATCGAGCGCCACGGCACCACCACCACCGCCACCGCCGCCGCCGGTGACCGTCAGCATGCTGAAGTTGTGCCGCGAGCCGGGGCTGTTGGCCGTCCAGGCGGTGGGCTTCTGGCTCAAGATCATCGTCCCGCCGTTGACGGTAACGGGCTTGTTGAGCGGCGGGGCCGTGTTCGTCGCCACCTGGAGCGTGCCCTCCTCGACGAAGGTGCCCCCGCCATAGGTGCCATTGCTCGTGCTGTTAAGGACTAGTCCTATTGTAGCGCAAATTGGTTCCAGGTCACGAAAAAAACGGCCGGACCAGGCGCGGGAGGAGCAGAACAGGGGGGCAGGATGCCAGCGCAGGCTGCTTGACCCGGCCGGTGGGCAGGGATAGCATGAACGCCGGCCGGTCGCAAAATGGGAGTTACAGGGCATGGCAAAGCACCCCGGGCAGGGACTGATGCTGCCGGGCTTCGAGGGCGAGCCGCGCACTGGGGCCGGGGCCGAGCGTGGCCAGTCGTCCGCGGTCAGTGGCAGCACACCGGCCGCCAACCGGCAGACGCCGGGCTCGGAAACCGGCGCCGGTGAGCGAATAGCGGGTTCGGAACCCGCCACTGATCCGCCGCCGCCGCGGGCCGCAGAGTTGGCACCGCAGCATCCGCCCGAAAGCCTGGCGGGCCAGACGGTGTGGGTGGTCGATTCGCATTCGCTCATCCACCAGGTGTTTCACGCCCTGCCGGAGATGACCAGTCCGCGGGGCGAGCCGGTGCAGGCGGTGTTCGGGTTCGCCCGCGACCTCTTGTACCTGCTGGAAGTCAAGCAGCCGGATTTCCTGTTCTGCGCTTTCGATCTGCCGGGCAAGACGTTTCGGCACGAGCTGTACGAGCAGTACAAGATCGGCCGGCCGGCGATGCACGAGGACCTGGTACCGCAGATCGGCGGGGCGCACCGCATGGCCGAGGCCCTGGGGCTGCCCGTGCTGGAGTGTGCGGGCTTCGAGGCCGACGACGTGGTGGCCACCGTGGCCCGGCTGACCGAGGCCCTGGGTGGACGCTGCTTCATCGTCACCGGCGACAAGGATTGCCGGCAACTGATCACCGAGCGGGTGAAGCTCTACAACATCCGCAAGGACGAGGTCCTCGATCGCGAGGCGTTGCGGCGGGAGTGGGGCATCGGCCCGCAACAGGTTGTCGATTTCCAGGCCCTGGTGGGCGACGCCACCGACAACGTGCCGGGCGTGCCCCTGGTGGGCCCCAAGGCGGCCCGCGAGCTGCTGGAAAGATACGGCACGCTGGAGAATGTTTACGAGCACGTCGAGGAGGTGAGCGGGCCGGCCCGGCGGGAGAACCTCAAGCGGCATCGCGAGCAGGCCCTCTTGAGCCGGCAGTTGGTGCGGCTGGTGTCTGACGTGCCGCTGGCGGTCGATTGGCGGTCGGCCCGGCCGGGCGCGGCCGATCGCTCGCGGGCGCAGGCCCTGTTCGAGGAGTTTGGCTTCCGCAAGCTGGGCGAGAAGCTGCGGGCCTTGCCCGGCGGGGCGGCGGGGGCGCAGCCGTCGGCGGCCGCTGCCCAACCGATCTATCGCACGGTCGATACGCCCGAGGCCTTCGCCGCCTTGCTGGCCGAGTTGAAGGGCCAGGAGCGGTTCTCGATCGACACCGAGACGACGCACATCTGGCCGCGGTGGGCCCAGTTGGTGGGCATATCGCTGGCCTGGAACGAGCGCGAGGGCTGGTACCTGCCCCTGCGGGCGCCGCCGGGCGAGCGCACGCTCGATATCGAGGCCACGCTGGCCGCCCTGCGGCCGCTGCTGGAGGACCCGGCGGTCGAGAAGATCGGCCAGAACTTGAAGTACGACCGCATCGTGCTCCGCGCCGCCGGCGTCGAGCTGGTCGGCCGGCAGTTCGATACCATGGTCGCCAGTTACCTGCTGGACGCCGGACAGCGGAACCATAGCCTGGACGACCTCGCCAAGCGCTACCTGAACCACGTTACGATCAAGATCGAAGAGTTGATCGGCAGCGGCAAGAGCCAAAAGCGGATGGACGAGGTGCCGGTGGCCCGGGTGACCGACTACGCGGCCGAGGACGCCCTGCTGCCGGTCCGCCTGCGGCCGATCCTCCAGCGCAAGCTGGTCGAGGCCGAGTTGGAACCCTTGTTCGCCAACCTGGAGATGCCGCTCATCGACGTGCTGGTCGAGCTGGAGTCGAACGGCATCAAGGTCAACGTGGCCCGCCTGGCCGAGCTCAGCCAAGTCTACGGCCACCGCATGGCGGAGCTGGAGCAGGAGATCTACGCGCTGGCCGGGCACGAGTTCAACATCGCCTCGCCCAAGCAACTGCAAACGGTGCTGTTCGTCGAACAGAAGCTGCCGGTCACAAAGCGGACCGCCAAGACCGGCCCCAGCACCGACGCCGACGTGCTGGAAGCGCTGGCGGCCCAGGGGCGCCCGTTGCCGGCCAAGATCGTCGAGTATCGGCAGTACGCCAAGCTCAAGGGCACGTACGTCGACGCGCTGCCGGCGATGGTTCATCCGGCGACGGGCCGGGTGCACGCCTCGTTCAACCAGGTGGTGGCGGCCACCGGCCGGCTGAGCTCCAGCGATCCCAACCTGCAGAACATCCCGGTGCGGACCGAGGCGGGGCGCGAGATCCGCTCGGCCTTCGTGCCCGGCAGCGAAGGCTGGTTGTTGCTGGCCGCCGACTATTCGCAGATCGAGCTGCGGGTGCTGGCCCATTACACGGGCGATGCGGAGTTGTGCGAGGCCTTCCGCCGCGACGAGGACATTCACGCCCGGGTGGCCGGCCAGGTCTACGGCGTGCCGCTGGAGCAGGTCACCGAGGCCATGCGCCGCCAGGCGAAGGTGGTGAACTTCGGCGTGATCTACGGGCAAGGCGCGGTGGGATTGGCCCAACGCCTGGGCATCGACCGCCACACGGCCGCCGAGTTCATCGACGGCTACTATCGGAAGTATCCCGGCATCGAGCGGTTCCTGGTGCGGGTGCTGGCCGAGTGCCGCCGCGAGGGCTACGTGAAGACGATCCTCGGCCGGCGGCGGGCCATCGACGGCATTCGACCCGACGCCGGCCGGTCGCGGAACCTCGCCGAGCGGACCGCCGTCAACACCGTCATTCAGGGCTCCGCGGCTGACCTCATCAAATTGGCCATGGTCGCCGTCCACCGCCGCCTGCGCCGCGAGAACCTGCCGGCCCGGATGCTGCTGCAAATCCACGACGAGCTGGTGTTCGAGGTCGCTGCGGAGCGCTTGGACGACCTGGCCCGGCTGGTGGCCGAAGAAATGAGCGGCGTCTATCCGCTGGCGGTTCCGCTGAAGGTGGACCTCTCGGCCGGGCCCAACTGGGCCGACACGCGGCCGATAATGTAGTCGGCACACGCCGTGTGCCGATCTTCCCTATATGCCGTGTGCGGACCACGTTGCCAGAAGATCAAGACAGCGCGCCGCGCCCGATGAAATTGCCTCGTTGCCGCCAAGATGCTAGAATGATATCCGTTCAGGCAGGAGGGACGTCGCTATGGTTTATCGCGGCCATATACGAAACGGGGTGGTGGTGGTAGACGACACGCCGAGCTTGCCGGAAGGGGCCGAGGTCCGGGTTGAGGTGCTGACAGCCGAAGAGCAACGCTCGACGCTGGGGCAGCGGCTCATGAGGTTTTCCGGCGTACTTCGGGGTTTGCCGTTGGATTTGGCTCGCAACCACGATCACTATTTGCACGGGGTCCCCAAGAAGTGACCTCTGATCGCGGTTTCGACCTTTTCAAACGCCGCCCCGACAAAGAGTGGTCTCTGACCGACTGCATCTCGTTTGCCGTTATGGAAGAGAAGGGCATTAGCGAATCGCTCACCTCCGACCACCACTTTGAGCAGGCAGGGTTCCGGGTTCTGCTTTAGATGTATATTCTCGGACTCTTGGGTGGCGTGGCGAGCGGGAAGAGCCTGGTGGCCGGCCAGTTGGCCCGGCTGGGGGCGATCGTGCTGGATGCGGACCGCGTGGGGCACGAGGTGCTGCGGCTGCCGCCGGTCGAGGCGGCCGCCCGCCGGCGGTGGGGTGAGGGGGTCTTCGGCCCGGACGGGCACGTGGACCGTGCCCGCCTGGCCCGGCTGGTATTTGCCCCCGCCCCGGCTGGCCCGCCCGAGCGCCGGTTTCTCGAGGAGCTGACGCACCCCGAGATCGGCCGCCGGCTTGCCCGGGAACGGGCGGCGCTGGGGCCGGAAGTGCCCCTGGCCGTGCTCGACGCCGCGTTGATTCTTGAGGCCGGCTGGGATAAACTGTGTGAAAAGCTGCTGTTTGTCGACGTGCCGCGGGAGGTGCGATTGTGTCGGGCCCGGGCCCGCGGCTGGAACGAGCAGGATTTTGCGGCCCGCGAGGACGCCCAGGAATCCCTGGACCTCAAGCGTCGGCGTGCCGATGTGGTTATTGACAATTCCGGCTCCCCGGACCATACTCAGTTGCAGATCGATCGCCTCTGGCAATCCCTCGTCGGTTGACCGTTTCCCCCCTTAGATCATCAAGATCCTTACCTGAACGGCTCCCTTCCGAGCCGACCGAACCGCGCAGTTTCAACGGAACAGCCTATCCCCCCGCCGGCGCCTTCAGTGTGTCGGCAACAGTGTGCTTTTCAGGAGTTTTTTCATGTCCACCACCCCTCAGAATGGACCGAAGTCCGCGGACAAGGATTTCGCTGCGGAAGAGCGTAACTTGCGGCCTGCCCCGCCCCCCGCCTACATCGATCTGGACGACGAGGAGCCCCTCTCGCTGGCCGAAGAGATCGCCTCCGGCGCCGAAACCCCGCCCGACGAGATCCAAGAGCGCTACGAGCAGATCAAGCAGTCGGGCGACACGCACATCGCCGAGTTGCAGCGGATGTCGATGGCCGAGCTGATCGAGGAGGCCCGCAAGGAGAACCTCAGCGATTACGCCGGCATCAAGAAGCAGGACCTGATTTTCAAGATTCTCAAGGAGCGGGTGAAGCTCAACGGCCTGATGTACGGCGAGGGGACGCTGGAGGTATTGCCCGACGGGTTCGGCTTCCTGCGCAGCCCGGACTACCATTACCTCTCCTGCCCGGACGACATTTACGTCTCGCCCAGCCAGATCCGGCGATTCGGGCTGAAGACGGGGGCCACCGTTTCCGGCCAGATCCGCCCGCCCAAGGAGAACGAGCGCTATTTCGCGCTGTTGCGGGTCGAGGCCATCAACTTCCAGGACCCCAACCTGGTGTCCGCCAAGGTGCCCTTCGACGACCTCACCCCGCTGCATCCCGACCAGCGGATCCGCATGGAGACCACCCCCGACGAGCTCAACATGCGGGTGGTCGATCTGATCGTGCCCATCGGCTTCGGGCAGCGGGGGCTGATCGTCAGTCCGCCCCGGGCGGGCAAGACCATCCTCATGCAGAAGATGGCCAAGGCCGCGCTTATCAACTATCCCGACCTGTACGTATTCATGCTCCTGATCGACGAGCGCCCCGAAGAAGTGACCGACATGGAGCGGCAGGTGAAGGGCAACAATTGCGAGGTAATCAGCTCGACCTTCGACGAGCCGGCGGCCCGCCACATCCAGGTCTCGGAAATGGTGCTCGAGAAGGCCAAGCGGATGATCGAGTTCGGCTACGACGTGCTGATCTTCCTGGATTCCATCACGCGGCTGGCCCGGGCCTGGAACGCCGAGTGCCCCAACTCGGGCAAGATCCTCTCCGGCGGCGTCGACGCCAACGCCTTGCAGCGGCCCAAGCGCTTCTTCGGCTCCGCCCGAAAGGTCGAGGAAGGCGGCTCGCTGACGATTATCGGCACCGCCCTGGTCGATACCGGCAGCCGCATGGACGAAGTGATCTTCGAGGAGTTCAAGGGCACGGGCAACCAGGAGATCGTGCTCGACCGCAAGCTGGTCGACCGGCGGATCTGGCCGGCCATCGACATCAACCGCAGCGGCACGCGGAAGGAAGAAATGCTGCTGGATCCCGAGGAATACCGGCGGATTTGCATCCTGCGGCGGGTCCTGAACGACAT
This sequence comes from Thermoguttaceae bacterium, assembly GCA_049515555.1. Taxonomy (GTDB): domain Bacteria; phylum Planctomycetota; class Planctomycetia; order Pirellulales; family Thermoguttaceae; genus JBEKTY01. The sequence goes on along the minus strand of JBEKTY010000095.1, from coordinate 10,014 downwards.
GAATCCGCCCGACGCCATGGAACTGCTGACCACGCGGCTGGCCAAGACCCGTTCCAACGCCGAATTCCTCATGAGCATGAACACGAAGATGTAGCACTACCCGCCGAACTGCTTGCAGTCACGCCGGGAGGACGCCATGAAGAACACACTTTATTGCGGCGACAACCTGGAAGTGCTGCGGCGATACGTGGCCGACGAGTCGGTAGACCTGATTTACCTGGACCCGCCGTTCAAGAGCGAGCAGGACTACAATGTTCTGTTCGCCGACCAGGACGGCAGCCGTTCGCCGGCGCAGATTCGCGCCTTTGCCGACACGTGGACTTGGGACCGGGCTGCCGCGGCTGCGTTCCAGGAGGTCGTCGAGGCCGGCGGCCGGGTTTCCCCGGCCATGCAGGCGTTTCGCAAGGCGCTCGGCGACAACGATCTGCTGGCTTACCTGTCGATGATGGCTCCCCGCCTGGTGGAAATGCATCGCACTTTGAAGTCTACTGGCAGCATTTATCTCCACTGCGACCCTACCGCAAGTCATTACCTGAAGGCGTTGATGGACGCGGTATTCACGCCGCTGACGTTTCTCGGCGAAATTATTTGGAAGCGAACGCACGCGCACGGCTCGTCCAGGAGATATGCTCCCGTTCACGACACGATCCTCTTCTATGCCAAAAGCGGGGCGTACCGTTGGACCGACTTTCGCCTGCCCCACAGCCCGGAGTACGTCGAGAGCCACTTCACCCACGAGGACCCCGATGGCCGGCGATTCCAGCCGATCTCGCTGACGGGCGCGGGCATCAGGGGCGGCGAGAGCGGGAAACCGTGGCGGCAAGTCGATCCAACCGCCGTTGGTCGCCACTGGGCGCTGCCCGGCGAAATCCTGGAGCGGCTCGGCGTCCAAGGCGGCACGGTGCAAGAGAGGCTGGAGGCTTTGGATGCTGCCGGTCGGATCTTCTGGCCGAAGAAGGAGGGCGGCACGCCGCGCCTGAAATGGTTCGCCGACGAGCTGGCCGGTAGTGCAATGCCGGACGTTTGGTCGGACATCCCGCCCATCTCGGCATCCGCCGCGGAGCGACTAGGATACCCGACACAGAAGCCGGAAGCCCTGCTGGAACGTATTCTAAAGGCAAGCAGTCAGGAGGGCGACGTGGTGCTAGACCCCTTCTGCGGCTGTGGAACGGCCGTGGCCGTGGCCCAGCGACTGAAGCGCCGCTGGATCGGGATCGACATAACACACTTGGCAGTCTCGTTGATCAAACATCGGCTCCGCGACGTTTTCGGCGAGGGGGTCGAGAAGAACTACGGGGTGCTCGGCGAGCCCGTCGACCTGCCCGGTGCGCAGACGCTGGCGTCCCACGCCCCCTATCAGTTTCAGTGGTGGGCTCTGGGGCTCGTCGGCGCGCGGCCCGTCGAGCGCAAGAAGGGGGCCGACAAGGGGATTGACGGCCGCCTTTTCTTCCACGACGACGCCGAATCGCAGAAGACGAAACAAATCATCCTCTCGGTGAAGTCGGGCGGCGTGCAAGTGGCCCACGTGCGCGACCTGCGGGGCGTCGTGGAACGGGAAGGGGCGGCCATCGGCGTTCTCATCGCCTTGCAAGCACCGACCCGTAACATGAAAGCCGAAGCTGCGGGGGCAGGCTTCTACGAGTCGCCTTGGCAAACGAAACACCCCAAGATTCAACTTCTCAGCATCGAGGAGATTCTGGCCGGGCAAAAGATCGACATGCCGCCCACCCGGGACTTCCGCACCTTCAAAAAGGCCCCCAAGGCCAAGAAGAACCCCGGCGGCAGGGGAAGCACGCTCCTATTCTGACAACTGCCAATTGCCATGCCTAACACATTTCAAGGAACTTCCGCCGGGGCCGACGGCCGATTCGCCATTGTCGTATCGCGGTTCAACGAGTCGATCACCGCGCGGCTGTTGGAGGCGGCGGTCGAGACGCTCGTGGCCCGCGGCGTGCCCGAGCAGAACATCGACGTGGCCTGGGTGCCCGGCGCGTTCGAGATCCCCACCGTCGCCGCCCGGCTGGCCGCCGCCGGCCGCTACGCCGCCATCCTCTGCCTGGGCGCCGTCATCCGCGGCCAGACCTCGCACGACCAGCATATCAACCGCGCGGTGAGCATGGCCCTGGCCCAGCTCGGCATGCAGCATCAACTGCCCGTCCTGTTCGGCGTGCTGACCTGCGACACGCTGGAGCAGGCCGTCGCCCGCTCCGGCGGCCAGGCGGCCACGGGGGGCAAGGACTACGCCGGCGCCCGGCCGGGAAACAAGGGCGTCGATTGCGCCGAGGCCGCCCTGGAAATGGTCAATCTCCTGGCGAAACTCCCGCGCGCGGGAGAGCAGAAGCTAGAAGTTAGGAGTTAGAAGTCAGGAGTTGGAAGTTAGAAGGGCCGCTGTGCCCGGTCCCCTCTCCCTCCGGGAAAGGGCTAGGGTGAGGGAAAATCGGTGAGAATTCCGCAGTTCGAGTTTTGGCGAGCCACGCAGCTTCCCCTCACCCCGGCCCTCTCCCGGAGGGAGAGGGGGACGGCGCGTGCGATCCTTACCCCAATCTGAAATCGCATCATGCTGCCACGGACGTTTGCGCGCGAGATCGCCTTTCAGGTCATTTATCGCGACGACCTGAACCCGCCGGCCGCCGCGCCGGACCAGCCCGCCGACGACCGGGCGGCGGACCCGCTCGCCGCCGGTCGCGAGCTGCGGGAGTTCGTCGCCCGGCTGGCCGAGATCGAGGACCCGGACGACGCCGGCCGGCAGCACGAGCGGGAGCGGCTGCGGCAGTGGCTCCGCTCGCCCGAGATGGTGGAATTCACGCGCTCGCTGGTGGCCGGCGTGCGGCAACATCGGCCGGATATCGACCAGCGGATCGCACCCGCCGCCGCCAATTGGAGCCTGGAGCGGATGGCCGCCACCGATCGCAACCTGCTCCGCCTGGGGGCCTACGAAATCCTGTTCACCGACACGCCCGGCAAGGTGGCCATCGACGAAGCGATCGACCTGGCCAAGCGATTCGGCGGCGCACAGTCGGCCCAATTCGTCAACGGAATCCTCGATAACCTCCTGCATCAGAACCAGAGTTCAGGGCGGGTCGAGCCCGAGCAGGCCCCACCAGAATCGGCCACGAAAGCGACGATTGCCTGCCCTCACCCTAACCCTCTCCCAGATGGAGAGGGGACCGGAAACTAGCGCCCCAATCCCCAATCCCCAATCCCCAAATCCCCAAATCCCTACACCCCCTCCTCCTGCCATGGGCCTCTTTGAAAAACTCAAGCAGGGTCTGAAGAAGACCGCGCAACTGCTGAATACCGACATCCGCGACCTGTTCAAGACCGAGGGCCGCCTGGTCGACGACGCGTTCCTGAACGAGCTGTTCGAGATGCTCGTCAAGACCGACATGGGCGTCGAGGCGGCGCAGGAGATCGTCGATGAGATTCGCGAAAGCTTCCGCACCCGGGTAGTGCAGATGGAAGAGGTCCTCGATCACATCAGGCAGACGCTTAAGACGCTGCTGGCCCAGCCGGCTGAGCCCATCCGCTACGCGCCCGCCGGACTGACCGTGATCATGGTGGCCGGGGTGAACGGCTCGGGCAAGACCACTTCCATCGCCAAGCTGGCGGCGATGTTCCAGGGCGAAGGCCGGCGGGTGGTGCTGGGCGCGGCCGATACCTTTCGGGCCGCGGCCGTCGAGCAGTTGAGCGTTTGGGCCCGCCGGCTGGGGGCCGAGATCGTCACCGGCCCCCCGCGGAGCGATCCGGCCAGCGTGGCCCATCGGGCCGTCGCCCGGGCCCTGGAGCTGGGCGTCGAAGCGTGCATCGTCGATACCGCCGGCCGCCTCCAAACCCAGCAAAACCTGATGCAGGAGCTGGCCAAGATCCATCGCGTGCTGGGCAAGCAGGTGCCCGGCGCCCCGCACGAAGTCCTGCTGGTGCTGGACGCCACGACCGGCCAGAACGGCATCAGCCAGGCCCGGTATTTCACCGAGGCCGTCCGCTGCACGGGCCTGATCCTGGCCAAGCTCGACGGCACGGCCAAGGGCGGCGTGGTCGTGGCCATTCGCAAGCAGGTGGGCCTGCCGGTGAAGTACATCGGCGTGGGCGAGCAGCTCGACGACCTGGCCCTCTTCGACGCCGAGCGCTTCGTCGAAGCCCTCTTCGAGGACCTCCGCGGCGAGGCGTAACGCCGGAATTGGGTGCCACTGCCGACGGGGGTTGAGCTTGAGTGGCACCCAGCCTACCGTGGCCGCGGCTTCGGCGCCGGCACGGCCGGCACGGGGGGCGACTGAGTCGCTTTGGCCGGTCCGGCAGCAGGCGGGACCACCGGCTTCCCGACCGGGGGCCGGCCTTCTTTCGTGGAATCGCCCGGGGGCTCCAGGGCTTTCTCCGACGCATCGCCCGGCTTACTCACCTCCGGCGCAGCCGGCAATAGATCGGGAAGGAACACCACCAAGGGCGATAAACCGGGCGATAAACCCGCCCCCAACAGGCAGAATGCCGGCACGTTCACGCCGCCGGTCGGAAAACTGTAGTGACAGGTGATCTCGATGCCGCGGGCGGTTCGCTGGAGGGTCGTCACCTCGGGCCGCAGGTGCCGGCTGATCGACGGGGCCGACGGCCAGAACGAGAGGAGGTCCAGCTTGCCCGACGGCGTGTCTGGTGATGACGGCAAGCCCAACTCGCTCAGTGGCCCATCAAAGATACCCACTATCGCCGGTACGTACATCGAAACCAGCGGATAGAACAACTCGAACAGCTTGGGCGCGTCGGTATAGCCGATCATGACCGGCCCGCCGGAGAGCCCGAGCACTCGGGCGACTTCCGGCGCCGTGGCCAGCGACTTGTGCTCGCGGCGCGAGAGGTAGGCCTTGACGTTATGCGGGCTGAGGGCCATGACGAGTTCCCGCGGCGTCAGGCACCACGCCGGGGCCAGGAACCCGCAGTTGACGTAGCAGATCTCGCGGCCGGCGAAGGTAAAGTGCCGAAAATTGCTCAGACCCGCCAGACCAAAGGCGGAACCGGCGTCCGGCCCGGCCGCCAGGTTCTTCTTAACCAGATCGACGAGCTTCCCGTAGGCCGCTGAAAGCACCTGGTGGTTGCGAACGGGAACGACAGCGGTCAGGCCCGTGACAACCAGGCCGCCTTCGCCCGGCGAGTTGTAGATGCACCAGGTGTCGCCCACCGCGGGCAGCAGCCCGCGGCGAAGGTCGACGCCCAGGTCGCGCCCGATCTGGTCGAAGGCTTGGTTCACTCCGGCCCGCCGCTCGGGGCTCATCGCGTCGAGCGACGAGAGGATGATCTCCAGCGCCTGCTGGAGATCGAACCGCACCGCCAAGGCCAGCGTGGCGTCGCGGGGGATCGGCGCAAGGTCCTCCGGCCGCAACGGCCGGTCGGACACCAGCCGCAACAGTCCCCGGGGCGGGCCCTCCAGCGCCAGGAGCGCCTTGTTCACGTACCCGCTGGCGTCCAGTCCGGTCGTCGAAACCACGGCCTCGGCGTTGTCCAGCCCGAGCATCCCAAAGATCGCCCGGCAGTCCGGCGTGTCGAGCTGCGACCCGATGAACGTTTCGCGGAGGGCCTTCAGGTTCAAATAGATCACGCCGGTCCGCCGCTCGACCGGCACATTGGCAAGGGCTGCGGCGAGCCAGGCCGGCGGCGCGCGGTCTATGCGGGCGAGGATCGCCTCCAAGCTCCCGTCGCCGAAGCCCACGATGAACCGGTCGCCCTTGAAGCCGAAAACCACGCTCGGCCCGCCGGCTCCCAGCTTGGATCTGACGCGGTACCACGTCTGGCCGGCGATCTGGACGTGCTCGAAAGTCACTTCCTCGCACTTGTACCACCTGAGGAACTTGTCGAGGGATTTCTCCGCCGCCGCCTTAATGCCGGCCGCCTGCGGGCCGAGAGAAACCAGCATGCCGCCGCGGATGTCGAGCTTTACGCTGGTGTGGACCTCCAGGACCTCCGGCGAGTCCTCGGCGGGGGCCTTCTTCGTCGCGGCCACCACAGACTTGGCCTCCTTCTTGGTAATCTTCACGTCCGAGATGAAGATCGCCGTGGGGTGCGTCAAGAGGATGCTGAGGTACTCGAACGCTTCCTCGCCGGACACCCACTTGGATGCGGAGGCTTCTTTCGTTGCCCCGATCATCGCGGCCTTGATCCCCTTGCCCACCCCCGCCAGAAGCTGCTGCACCTCCGGCTCGGCCAGGAGCTGCTCGGCCTGGCTGGAACTGTTGGGATCGGGCGCCGCGCTCCCCGCCCAGTTGACGTAGAACAGGCATTTCTCGGGTGCCACCCGCGCAATCACCGGATCGGCCGGCCCCGGCGGGATCCCCAGCGGCAGGCCGACGCCCGAGGGCTCTGCCCCCAGGGCGACGGCGAGCAACACGGTCGAAAAGACTGCCGTCATAATGGTGCTCCTTCATGGAATGACGGTTGCACGCCACGGCCGACTCAGGGACCGGGTCAAAATAACCAGCACATCTTTCAACTAGGGTGGCACGTCCCTGAGCGCAGCGAAGGGCGTGGTTTCTCTCGCCTCGCCACGCATCCTCGTTCCTCACCCGGCGCCGGAGGCCAATGTAGCAGACCGGCCGGCTGCGGTAAACGGCAGCATCCTTGCAGGCGGCGGCCGGCCGTTGTATCCTCTGGACACGCTTAGCGTAGGGTGGGACATGCCCGGTGCAGTCCCACCACGATTATCACGAATTCATGGTGGGACCGCGCTTCGCTTGTCCCACCCTACAATTACTCGACCCGCCCTACGGGACCCACTCTGCAAGTCTTCCACCCTCCGTAACAGAAACTCCTTAACTCCCGAGCACCGCCCCGCGCCATGGCCATCAAGCAGTTAAGCCCCGAGCAGGTCCGCAACTGGACCCTCGAACAGAAGGATCGTTGGTGGCTGGAGAACGTGTGGAGAGGCCAGATGCCGCAGCTCACGCCCCGCGCCATGCTTACCGGCATGCTGCTGGGCGGCGTCCTGTCGCTGACGAATCTTTACGTCGGCAGCAAGACCGGCTGGACGCTGGGCGTGGGCATTACCTCGGTGATCCTGGCCTTCGCCACGTTCAAGGTCCTCTCGCGGCTGGGCCTGGGCCGCGAGTTCACCGTGCTCGAAAACAACTGCATGCAGTCGATCGCCACCGCGGCCGGGTACATGACCTCGCCCATGATCTCCTCGCTGGCGGCCTACATGCTGGTTACGGGGACCATAGTTCCCATGGGCACCACGCTGGTGTGGATCATGGCCCTGGGCGTGCTGGGCGTGCTGTTCGCCTTTCCTTTGAAACGCCGCTTCATCAACGAGGAGCAACAGCCCTTCCCGGAAGGCCGGGCGGCGGGCATCGTCATGGACGCGCTGCACGAGGGCCACGCCGGCGAAGCACTGCTGAAGGCCAAGCTGCTGACGATCTTCGGCCTGCTCTCGGCACTGGTAAAGGTCGCCGGCAGCCAGGCCATCATGGCGCGGATCAGGCTCGGCCGGCTGGCCATTCCCGAGTACCTCGACGGCTGGCTGTACCGCATCGCCACGCCCCGCCTGCTGGGCACCGATCTGCGGCAACTCACCATCCGCCCCGGCTCCGACCTGGTGATGGTGGCCCTCGGCGGACTGATGGGCATCCGCACGGGCGTCTCGCTGCTGGTGGGGGCGGTGATCAACTACGCCCTGCTGGCCCCCTGGATGATCGCCCGCGGCGACATTCACGGCTCCATCGGCCAGGGTTTGACGCAGTACGGCTTCCGCCCCATTACGATGTGGGCCTTGTGGTGGGGTGTGGCCATGATGACCACCGCCTCGCTGTTCTCCTTCTTCTCCAAGCCGCAGATCCTGATCGGCACCTTCCGCAGCCTGGTGGCCCGCCAAGCCGCCAAGCCGCAGGCCGACCCGCTCCGCGACATCGAGCTGCCGATGTGGGTCTTCGTGACGGGCATTCCCGTGGTAGCTTCGCTGGTGATCTGGTTGGCCCACCGCTTCTTCGACGTGGCCCTGTGGCAGGGCGCCATCGCCATACCGCTGATCTTCGTGTTCGCGCTGATCGCCGTGAACTCGACGGCCCTCACCTCGGTCACGCCGCTGGGCGCGGTGGGCAAGCTCACCCAGCTTACCTTCGGGGCCATCGCGCCGGGCAACATCAAAACCAACCTCGCCACCGCCGCGATCACCGCCGAAGTGGCCAGCCACGCCTCGAATCTGCTGATGGACATCAAGCCGGGCTACATGCTGGGGGCCAAGCCCCGCCAACAGGCCGTGGGCCACGTGCTGGGAATCGTGGCCGGGGCCTTGGTCTCCGTCCCCATCTTCTACCTCGTCTTCCTGCACAATGGACCACAGCAGCTCATCAGCGAGCAGTACCCCATGCCGGCGGCCACCATCTGGAAAGGGGTCGCCGAGCTCTTGACCAGGGGACTGAGCAACCTGGAGGTCTCTGCCCGCTGGGCGGCCCTGGCGGGGGCCCTGGCCGGCCTGACACTGGAAGTCATCCGCGTGCTGACCAAGGACCGCTTCTGGCTCTCGGGCGTGGGCATCGGCCTGGCCGCCGTGATGCCCTTCGATAACTGCCTGGCCATGTTCCTGGGCGCGTTCCTCTTCTGGCTCGTCGAGCGGCGATGGAAAGATTCCGCCGGCGTCATCGACCGCATCGTCGTGCGAAACCAGGAGCCCATCTGCGCCGGGCTGATCGCCGGCGGCGCCCTGACGGGCATCGCCGTAACCATCCTGGAGACCTTCGTCCTGTGATGCAACGTATCCGGCACGCTCCGCGTGCCGTCGAGAAAGAACGGCACACGGCGTGTGCCGGATACAATTCAAGCCGCCCACATCCGGCGCCGCCAGCGGGCGTAGAACAGGAACGAGCCGAGAACGGTCAGGGCCAGTCCGCCCAACTCGCTCCCCGCGATCGAGCCGCCCACCCAAGCATAGGGCAGCAGTTCCCGGGGATCCGCCGGAGCGCCGCGAAAGGTGTGCCGGTAGAACTCCGAGCTGAGGGTCGCCAGTCCCATCCCGACCAGGCCGCCCAGCGCCCAGCAGGCCAGCGTGCCCGCCGCCACCGCCAGCAGGATGGCGGTCCCGAAGCCGTAGCTGCAGCGGGCTCGGGAGACCACCCCGGCCACCACCACGAGTACCAGCGACAGGAAGAGCCCCAAGCCCAGGCCCTCCAAGATGCCCTGGGCCACTACTGCCCGCCGCAGCACTTCGTCAGCAACATCGTGCCAGCCGAGGATGTTGCGAAAATAGGCGGGGCTGAGCCAGCCGTTGAAAAAATTGGTCACGGCGCCCAATGCCGCGCCGGCCAGCACCCCGGTGGCGGTCAGCCCGACCAGGGCCAAAGGCCGATACTGCTCCGAATCCCGTGCGACCATTTGTCACCTCCCTTTGCGGTTCAAGCCGCGGCAGAACAACGGCGCGGTGCACGCCGGGCGGCTCGGCCGCGGGCGCCACCGCCCGGAATCCAGTGCTCGGGGGAACTCATCGCCGGCCCTGCGCCATGCAGTTTCGGCCAGGCCGCCCCGCCCCCGCTTCCAGGGCCGACGCTGCCATTGTACATCCGCCGGGCAACCGCTGACAGGCCGGGAACAAGTTGATTTGGGCCTTCTTGACGTAGAACACGATAATCTCACCCGTTAATTCGTTGTGTTCTTTTGCCGCAAAACAGAAAAAGTGGCAGGAAATGAGCACGTTTTTCCCGCCGAGATCACGGTCCATGTCCCTCCGCTAATGAAACAAGGGGCGTAAGACCTGAATAGCCGCTTATTCAGGCCGCGTGCGGCTCGGACTGGCGCTATTTCTGCGGCTGGCGGGCCAGCGCGGCGGCTCGGGCGGCGAGCTTCTTGTTGGCCGTTAGCGTGGCGACCCGTTTCATCGCCACGCTCACTTCAGCGGCGTGGCCCGCGGCGATCTTCTCGGCGATGGCTACCGCGGCCAGGCAGGTTTCCTCCTTCACCGCCGGGTCGTCCAGGCGCGACGCGACCAGCGTGAGGGCCTCGACGGTTGGGACGTTGCCCAGGGCGCTCAGGACCAGGCGTTTCTCC